>CAZTHL010000001.1:0-79344 GCA_964613585.1 uncultured Mycobacteriaceae bacterium
CATGCCGTGTGATCAAGAACTCCTCGTCTTTGGAGGGGCAGGGGAACATGGCTTCTCGGACAATGTTCTGCAGAAAGCCAACAGTTCTTTCAAAAGCTTGCGTGATAATGAACATAAAGCTGCCGATTCGGCGTCTCAATAGCAGCGGTGCTCATGTTGACTGTTGTCATGGGGGCCTTCCGTTGACTTTGAGCTTCTTGGCTGGATCAGCTGTGGAGATCGGCACTCAACTCAGCGGCAGAACAGAAGAGACCATCTTCAGTGATACCGGGCCCGTAATGAGCGAGCGCGGACAAAAAGATGCAGGGGATCTCTCTGCACAATGGCCGGGGCGTCAAGAAGCACTCCACATGCTGAAGTAACCAGGGCTGGAGTTTAAAAAATGGTTGATGAATAGATAATGTGACGCAGAAATTGTTGGAACTAGCGAATCTGCTAGTAGTCAAGGTTGCAATCGGAGGCTCTAAGCTTCCGGCTGTCCGAACGATCCGAAGTGGGCTTGAAGGTCTGCGACCAGGGCATCTTCCGCTCGCGCGGAGTGGGCTGCGCAGGCCCGCTCCCCGGTCTGACCACGTTAAGGCCGAGGGCCTTCGCGGGCGCGCCGCATCGGGCGGACCCGGGGAAACGGACGGGGCGAGCGTGTCGGCTCGTGAGTCCTGCAAAAGGTCCGGTGCCTCTCGCTCCCTGCCGCGGGTGTCGGCGGACCAAATCCCACCGGACGGTCGGGATGCTTGCCGGCGCGCCCCGCATCGCGGGTCGCTGAACGACACGGTCCCTTGGCCGGCCCGGTCGAGCGTCGCGGCCGCTGATGACCGGACCCGCGGTCGTAATCATGCGTCGTTCAGCGGGAGCGTGAGCTTGGTCGGTCTGGCCCGTGACGCATGGACGGATGGCCCGGCCGTCGATGGCAAGGTGTCGGTCTGATGGAAAGTGCTGCCATCTTCCTCCAGATCGCGGTGGTGTGGACCGTGGCCGCGGTCACTCCTGGGCCCAATTTCTTTGTTACAGCGTATGTTTCGGCCTCGTCGTCGGCACGCGTCGCCGCCTTTACCGCTCTTGGCATTGTCGCGGGCACGGCAATCTGGGGTTGCTCCGGCGTGTTAGGCGCTCATCTGCTGTTCTGGAGCGCGCCGTGGACCCATGATGTGGCCCGGATCGCAGGGGGCAGCTACCTGCTGTGGCTCGGGGTTCGGCTCGCGACGTCAAGGAGACGAAACGTCGGCATGACGACGGCCGCCTATGGCACCATCGGAGCGTTCGAGGCGTGGCGGAGGGGTTTCATGACCAACCTCTCGAATCCGAAGACCGCGCTGTTCACCGCGACCCTTTTTGCCGCCGAGACGCCGGCCAATCCTCCGCCCTGGCTCGGCATTGGAACTGTTGCCACCATGCTGGCCGTCTCTCTGATCTGGTACATGACCGTCGCCTGCTTGTTCGGGAGCGCAGTGATGACCCGCAATTACAAGCGCCACAGCGCCGGCATCAACGTCGGCTCCGGGGTGATCTTTGCGATGTTCGGACTGTTGCTGATCGTGGAAGGGTTGGGCTGACGATCTCGCCGGCGTCGACACGCCCGTCCGCACGCAGCCGCGACAGGAACGCCTTCGCAGCTTCCGAAAGGAGGCGTGACGCCGGCCAGGCTGCCACAAAGCAATAGCGCAGGGCTGGCCTCTCGATCGGTGCAGCGGTGATCTCGCGGTGCTGCACAGCGGTCTTCACGGCCGGCCATGGCAGGATGGTGTAGGCGAGGCCCCGCTTGACCAGGGCAACCATCAGCTGTGGCGCATCGGCCTCCAGCCAAGGCTTCAGGATAAGGCCGCTGTCGGCGGTCTGCCTGTCGATCAGCTGACGAAGACCCTGGCCGGCGCGGGGCAGCACGAGACTGAGCCCGCTCAAGACGGAATAGGCGACGGGCTTATCTTCTGCAAGCGACGCGCCGGGGGGCCCGACGAGGAACAACTCTCCCGACTCCAGTGTCGAGTAGGCCAGCCGCTGATCGAGGTTACCATCGTACAAGGTGCCGAGGTCGAAAAGTCGATCGAGGAGCCCGTCCCGGATCTCAGAACTGCTTGAGATGATCCGGATATCGAGCGTGACATCGGGGTAGTCGTTGCGGAAACCCGGCAGCACACGATCGGCGACGGTGTCGACCATGCTCGGGAGGCAGCCGAAGCCGACCCGGCCAACCAGTCGGCCATGGCGCGCCTGCAGTTCGGCGCCCAGGTTCTCGAACTGAACGATGAGGACGCCGGCCCGTCTCTGCAGCCAAGCGCCGGCCTCCGTGACTTGCAAACCGCGACCGGTCCGTTCGAACAGCTTTTGGCCAGTGCTGTCTTCGAGCTGGCGAATTTGCCGGCTCAGGGCCGGTTGCGAGATGTGCAAACGTTCGGCGGCACGGCTGAGGCTGCCGAGATCAGCGACAGTCAGAAAGGCGCGGAGAAGCTTCGAGTCCACTGCCATAACCAAAATGCAACTCCGATAGCACATCTTTCGAATTGATTCATACGACCTAAACGGAAACGCTGTGGCGTCTTGTCAGGCTGCCATGCGCGGCACCGGCGCGACCCGTCGAATGATCATTGGATCGCGCGGCGCGTATCCAGATCTGGCGCCGGCTGGTCATGGCCAGCGGACTTTGTCTTCTCCCGAGTCGAAACGAAACGTCTCAGCCATGGGCAGTCGGTGTTTCAGGTCCAAGCAGTCGGTCCTCGATGGTCTTCGAGAGGAGCTTGACCGTACAGATCCGGCATTCTTTTTCTATCTGGGGCTGGTGCAAGACGGAACGGAGTGGCGCAACGCACGCTCTGTCGCGATCTCGGATATGATTTCACCTGGGGTGAGCGACCCGCCGCTGGCCGGTACCGACACGCTCGTCAATATTGAGCGCTCGCAGCCGGTGCCAAGCCGATCGAGGAGCAGGCGGTGTTCGCCTGGCACTCAAAATACCGCCGTGCTCCATTATTCCGAACCCCTGTCTGAACGTTTTGGCGCAAGACGCGGCATCTTTGTCGCCAAAACCACATCGAACCAGGCCGCGAGCTCGATTTACGAGAGCACTCAGCACTCGATAACGCACCTTGGTGATTTCCTCCATTCTAACGCCAAGCTTTTGTCGTCCAATCAGGATGAGTTCCCCCCTGACCAAAATGCACTGACGAGGCCACAGCAGGTTTGCCTCTACTGGACAGCCCGTGGAAAGACCAGCTGGGAAACCGGAAGGATACTGGGCCGATCGGAAGCAACAGTGAATTATCATCTTCAGAATGCGATTCGCCGCCTGCAAGCTTCGAACAAGGTGGAAGCCGTGTACAAGGCCTCGGTTTCCGGTCTTCTTGCCATCAATCCCGGATAATGCAAAATCGAATTTGATAAGTCCACGTGCACGGAAGGCAAATGTCCAAATACAATAGAGCGTATGATAGTCTTCCTGCGCCAATCAGGCACAACAACGCGCCAATGCAAAGTAAAGAACAAGGTAATATACGACCGCGTCCTGTCTTCAATCCAATAGCGACAGCCGGTCGATCATTCAGGGAATGACTTTTTGGGCGTCACGCATGCGATGATGGGCTGACACCATCAAGAAACGTCATCGTCAAGGTCAGCCCATTAGCCTAGACTCGACAACGCAGACGGGATGATGAGGACTCGACCATGGAACAAGCGAGCGGCAGCCAGTCGATGCCGAACGATCTTGATGCCTTTTGGATGCCGTTCACGGCCAACCGGGAGTTCAAAAGGCAGCCCCGCATGATCGTTGAAGCGGACGGCATTTACCTTACATCCCACGACGGACGAAGGATCCTCGACGGCATCGCTGGCCTGTGGTGCGTCAACGCCGGGCACTGTCGGCCGCCTATCGTCGAGGCGATCCGGGCCGAGGCGGCACGTCTCGACTATGCGTCCCCGTTCCAGATGGGACATCCGCGCGCCTTTGATCTGGCGTCTCGGCTCGCGCAGTTGGCCCCGACGGGTCTCGACCACGTGTTCTTCACCAACAGCGGCTCGGAGGCTGTCGATACCGCGCTCAAGATCGCCCTCGCCTATCACCGACTCAAGGGGGAGGGGCAGCGCACCCGCCTGATCGGCCGGGAGCGCGCGTACCACGGCGTCGGCTTCGGTGGCATTTCGGTCGGCGGGATCGCCAACAACAGGAAGTATTTCGGTAGCCTGCTGGCCGGGGTCGACCATTTGCCGCACACGCACGATCTTGAGCACAATGCCTTCAGTCGCGGCCAGCCAGCGTGGGGCGCCCATTTGGCCGACGCGCTCGAGCGGATCGTGGCGCTGCACGATGCTTCCACCATTGCCGCGGTGATCGTCGAGCCCTTCGCCGGCTCAGCTGGTGTATTGTTGCCTCCCGTGGGGTATTTGGAAAAGCTTCGGGCAATTTGCGACCGGCATGGACTGCTCTTGATCTTCGACGAGGTGATCTCCGGATTCGGCCGGATCGGCGCACCGTTCGCGGCGGAGCGCTTCGGCGTCCGTCCTGACATGATCTGCTGTGCCAAGGGCCTTTCAAATGGCGCCGTGCCCATGGGGGCGGTGCTGGTCGACAGGTCGATCCATGAGGCGTTTCAGCAGGGGCCTGAGGAGGCCATCGACCTGTTTCACGGCTACACCTATTCGGGCCATCCGCTGGCGTGTGCCGCCGCCCATGCCGCCCTCGACCTTTATGAGGCGGAGGGGCTCTTTACCCGAGCCAACGAACTCGCGGCCCACTGGGAGGAGGCTGTACACAGCCTCAAGGGCGAGCCACACGTGATCGATCTACGCAACCTCGGCCTCGTCGCCGCTATCGAGCTTGAGCCGGAGCCGGGAGCGCCGACTCGTCGGGGCTTCCGCGTTTTCGTCGATGCCTACATGCACGGCGCCTTGGTGCGGCCGACCGGCGATATCATCGCGCTGACGCCGCCGCTGATCATCGAGCCGGCGCAGATCGACGAGCTGATCGAGATCGTGCGCGCCTCGCTCAGACGGGCCGCGTGATCCGTGCCGTCTCAGCGCCGATGATCGCGGTGACACGTCATGGTTGACGGCTGCGCTGATCCTGGGCGTGCGACGTCTTCACAATCGCGCGCTCCGGCAGAAAAATAATTCATTCAAATCAAAGGCCTCGCCTGTGGCGCCGGCAAAGCCGGCGGTGCATCCCTTGCAAGCTGCATTAACAGTTCGTATTGTATTGTTACAAGGAGGTTGCGCTCATGAAGATCGAGGCGAAGGTCCGCAAGGGATACCTGATCCGCTGCGGCCAGGGCAGCCTGTTCCTGGTGAAGGCCCTCGGCCCCAGCGTCGAATGCCCGGAGTGTGGGGAGACGGCCCTGTCGACCGACCTCGCGACCGAGTATCATTGCGCGATGGCCGACCGGCGCAGGACCGGCAGCGCGGCGGAATAGGAGCTTCGCTGCGGTCCTCGTTCCGGGCGGCGCCGTCGTGCCGGGCGGCACACGAAAGCGAGACCTCGACAGCGGGACGGAGCGGAAGCGTGCCCAGCGCGTTGGTAAGCGGAGCTCACTCCGGGCGGCCCTTTCGCCGTCTCCAAAACGGTCTCGAAAATCATGCTTGGTATTGAAATCGGTGGGCTGCTCGGGCTCATCCATCTGGCGCTTGTCATCTGGGCGCTGGTCAGCATCTTCGGCAGCGACGCCAGCACCGGCGGCAAGGTGCTGTGGATCCTGTTCATCCTGGTCTTCCCGCTGATCGGCTTCATCGTCTGGCTGCTGTTCGGCCCGCGCGCCAATCGGTAGGTGTGGTCGAGCCTGCGCCCATGGGCAGGCTCGGCCGTCCCTACAACAGGTCGCGCATACGCAACCAGGTCATCGCCAGCACCAGGATCGGCCGGCGCAGCCGCCGCCCGCCCGGGAACGGCGCGTGCGGCACCCGGGCAAGCACGTCGAAGCGCTCGGCGGTGCCGGCGAGCGCCTCGGCCGCGACCCGGCCGGCCAGCGAGGTCAACGCCACGCCGTGCCCGGAAAAGCCGTGGGCAAAGAGAATGTTCGGCGCCAGCCGGCCGAAATGGGGCAGGCGGTTGCGGGTGATCGCGACATAGCCGCCCCAGGCGTGATCGATCCCGGCATCGGCCAGATCCGGGAAGAATCGGAGCATGACGCGGCGCACGGCATGCCGGAGGTCGTGCGGGTCGCGCCCCGAATAGCTGACCCCGCCGCCGAACAGCATGCGATGGTCGGCACTCAGGCGGTAGTAGTTGAGCACGAAGCGCATGTCCGCCACGGCGCAGCCGGAGGGGATCAGCCGCCGCGCCCGCTCCGGGCCGAGCGGTTCGGTGGCGATCATGTATGTGCCGACCGGCATGATGCGCGCGCGCAGGGTCCGGTCGATCTCGGGCCCGAGCGGGTTCAGGTAGGCATTGCCGGCCAGCAGGACGAAGCGGGTCCGCACCGCGCCGTCGGGCGTCTCGGCCACGGGGCGCTCGCCCGGTGAGAGGCGACGGACGGGCGAGGCCTCGAACAGCCGCGCGCCCGCGCGTCGCGCCGCCCCTGCGAGGCCGAGGGCGTAGTTGAGCGGGTGCAGCTGGCCGCCGGCCGGGTCGTACAGGCCGCCGAGATAGACCGGGCAGGCGACCATCGCCTGCATCGCCTCGGCCTCGAGCAGCACGCCGCCGTCATGGCCGTAGGCATTCCATTCCTCGAGCGTCGCGCGCAGCTCGGTCAGATGACGTGGCTTGAGGGCTCCGAGCAGATAGCCCCAGCGCAGGTCGCAGTCGATCCCGTGGCGCTCGACCCGGTCCTGCAGGATCTGCCGCGCCTCGCGGTCGAGCGCCCACAGATGGCGGGCGTCGTCCGGGCCGACCAGGCGGGCGATCTCGGCCATGCTCTTGTTGTAGCCGCTGACGATCTGACCGCCGTTTCGACCCGAGGCGCCCCAGCCGACGCGCTCGGCCTCCAGCAGCACCGTGTCGTAGCCGCGCTGGGCGAGCTCAAGCGCCGCGGACAGGCCGGTGAAGCCGCCACCCACGACGAGCGCGTCGCACTCGACGGCGTCGCGAAGCCGCGGATGCTCGGGGTGAGGATTGGCGGTCGCCGCGTACCAGGAATCGACATGACCGGACGTGCCCATGCTGGGCGCAGGATAGCCGACCGGTAGCCCGTCGGCGAGCCCGTCCGGCTTCCTCTGCCTTGCCGGGCCGGCCAGCCGGTCGGGGCGGGCGCGACGAGACCCGGACGGCGGCCGTGCCGCGCGCTACTCGCAGCGGAAGTAGAGCATGCGTCGGTCGCTGCCGACATCCTGTCCCATGAAGTAGATGGCGCGGGTCATGCGCTCGGCGCAGATCTCGTTCGCCTCGTCATGCGCCGGCGCGGCATCGTAGAGGCCGATCTCGTTCTTCGGCACCATCACCTGAAAATAGCTCGAGGACAGGTCGTTGGGGCGCGAGGCCACCTGCGCCTGGCTGCAGCCGGCGATGGTGGCGGCCGTCAGGAGGAGGACGGGGAGCAGGCGCATCGATGGACGTCCCTTCACGCTCGTGTGGCGGGCGAGCCGGCGCCCGTGCCTGGCGCCGATGACGTCCATGATGTCAGCTTCTCCCGTCCGAGTCGTTAACGCCCTGGTAATTTTTTGCCGGGCCACCCCGATTCGCTCGCCGCCGCGGCCACGGGCCGCTCAGGCCTTGTCAAGGTACCATTCGTACTCCAGCGGGGTGATGGTTGAGAAGAACTTGTCCCGCTCGGCCCATTTCAGCTCGAGATAAAGGTCGAGGAAGCGCTGGCCGAAATAGTCGGCCAGCACGCGTGAGTGCTCGAGCAGCTCCAGCGACTGGATCCATGAGGAGGGCAGGCTCGCCTCCAGGGAGGCATAGGCATTGCCGGTGATCGGAGCGCCCGGATCGATGCGCTCGCGCAGGCCGTGATGGGCGCCGGCGAGCACCGCGGCCAAGACGAGGTAGGGGTTGGCGTCGGCGCCGGCAACCCTGTGCTCGACGCGCCGGTCGCCCGGCGCGCCCGCGGGGATCCGCAGCGCGCTCGACCGGTTGTTCACCGCCCAGGTCGGGGCGTGCGGCACATAGGTGCCCGGCTGGAACCGGCGCAAGGCGTTCTGATTGGGCGCGAAGATCGCCATGGCCTCGGCCATCGTCCTCGCCAGGCCGCCAATGGCGTGCTGCAACGCTTCCGACCCTTGTGGCGCCTCCGCCGCGAAGACGTTCCGACCGTCGCGATCCTGGAAGCTGAGATGGACGTGGAAGCCGTTGCCGGCGAGATCCGGGTAGGGCTTGGCCATGAACGTGGCCTGAATGCCGTGCTTGCGGGCCACGCCCTTCACCACCCGCTTGAACAGCATGGCGTCGTCACAGGCATGTACGGCGTCGGGCACGTGGTGGAGATTGATCTCGTACTGGCCTGGCGCGTATTCCGATATGGCGCTGTCGACCGGTATGCCCTGGCCGCGGCACGCCTCGTTGATCTCGTGAAGGAGTCCGTCGAAATCGTACAGCTCGTCGATGCCATAGACCTGCGTCGTGCTCTGGCGCCGGCCGGTCGCCGGGGCGCGGGCCGGCCGCGGCGTGCCGTCGGCCTTGCGGCGCAGGTCGAGCAGGTAGAACTCGAGCTCGACCGCCACCGTTGGGAAAAGGCCTTCGGCCTGCACCCGGCTTACAACCTCGCGGAGGACCGTGCGCGGGTCGGCGAAGAACGGCGAGCCGTCGAGATCCTCCATGGACAAGAGTACCTGGCCGGTCGGCCGGTCGAGCCAGGGGACGCGATGCAGGGTGCCGGGGATCGGCCGGCAGGTCCGGTCGGCGTCCCCGTCGTCGAAGCCGAGGCCGGTCTCCTCAACCGTCGACCCCGTGATGTCGGTGGCGAAGATCGAGCCGGGGAAGCCGATGCCGTCGCTGAACAGGGAGACGAGCTTGGCGACCGGCATCTTCTTGCCGCGCAGCACGCCGCAGGTGTCGGCGATCAGCGCGTCGATCTGGGTGACGTCCGGATGCGCCGCCCGAAACGCGGCGGCCTCGGGGGCGGCAGGAGGGTCCGCCGTCGACGCGTCGGACATGAAGCGCCATCCACACCGGTTGCTGGAAATGGGAGCCGTCGCCTCCCGGCGGCGCCGGGCATCGACCCGACCACGTCGGGCGCCGCCGACGGCAAGAAATGCATGTTACGGCGAAAGCCCTTTGCTCTATCCTTACCGGACGCGGCGACGTGTCAAGGCCTGCCGCGCCGGTCTCAGACGGCAGCGCGCCTGCCCATCGGGGCGGGCCGGAGAGGAGCGGGCGGCGGTCGTCGTCCGACGTGAATGAGCCGACTTCACGAGTTCATCGAGGAGCACCGGATTACCGAGGTTGAATGCCTGGTGCCGGACATGAACGGGATTGCCCGGGGCAAGATCCTGCCGGACGACAAGTTCCTGCGCGGGCTTGAGAACCGCGGGATGCGCCTGCCGGAGCAGATCTTCGTGCAGACGGTGACCGGCTCGTACCCCGATAACGAGCATGTCACCGACGACGCCGTGGTCGACGTCTACATGATCCCCGACCCCGACAGCATTCGAATGGTCCCCTGGTACGAGGAGCCGACGGCCCAGGTGATCTGCGACTGCGTCTACAACGACAACCGGCCCGTCGAGATCGCCCCGAGGTTCGTCCTGAAGCGGATCCGCGACCTGTATCATGCCCGCAACTGGCAGCCGATCGTCGCGCCCGAGCTCGAGTTCTTCCTGGTCAAGATCAACACCGACCCGGACTACCCTTTGGAGCCGCCGGTCGGCCGCTCGGGGCGGCCGGAGACCGGGCGCCAAGCCTATGGCATCGACGCGGTCAATGAGTTCGACCCGATCTTCGAGATGGTCTACGACTTCTGCGAGGCCATGAACCTGGATGTGGACACGCTGACCCACGAGAGCGGCGTCGCCCAGATCGAGATCAACTTCAACCACGGGGATCCGCTGGACCTCGCGGACCAGGTTCTTCTGTTCAAGCGCACCGTACGCGAGGCGGCTTTGCGCCACGACGTCTACGCGACCTTCATGGCCAAGCCGATGGAGCGCGAGCCGGGCAGCGCCATGCACCTGCACCAGAGCGTGGTGGACCGTCGCACCGGTGCCAACCTGTTCGCCGAGGCCGATGGCGGCGACAGCCCGCTGTTCATGTCGTTCATCGCCGGACTGCAGAAGTTCGTGCCGGCGGCCATGCCGCTGTTCGCGCCGAACGTCAATTCCTACCGGCGGATCGACCCGCACAGCGACGCGCCGATCAACGTGCACTGGGGGCGCGACAATCGCACCACGGGATTCCGCGTGCCCTATGACGAGCCGGCGGCCCGCCGGGTCGAGAACCGCGTGGCCGGCGCCGACGCGAACCCCTATCTGATGATCGCCGGGTCGCTGGCCTGCGGGTATCTGGGGATGGTCCAGGAGCTGAGGCCCTCCACGCCGGTGCAGGGCAGCGCCAAGCGGCTGGCCTTCACCCTGCCTCGGCATCTCTACGACAGCCTCGGCAAGTTCACCGCGTCGAAGCCCTTGCGCAGCGTCCTGGGCGACGCCTTCGTCGACGCGGTGTGGCATGTGAAGCTGGCGGAGTACGACGCCTACCATCAGGTGATCAGCTCGTGGGAACGGGAAAACCTCCTGCTCAACGTGTGAGCTGGCGGCCGGCCGGCCGGTCGGGAGCGAGCCGCGGCGACGAGCGGCCGCGCCCGTGGCGGCGTGCGCGTGACGCCGCCGGCGCTTCGACGACGACGGGCGGCCAGGGCCGACCCCCCGGGCCCGCCTGTCCCTGCTGCATCGGACCTTCGCCTGATGGACGCACATCCGAGCGCTGAGCGGTGGCGCGACCTTGACGCCGCCCATCACCTGCATCCCTTCACCGACCACAAGGCGCTGGCCCGCGAAGGCGGCAGCCGCATCATCGTTCGCGGGGACGGACTCCGCCTGTGGGACGCCGACGGCCGGGAGATCCTCGACGGCATGGCCGGGCTATGGTGCGTCAATGTCGGCTACGGCCGGCACGAGCTGGCCGACGCCGCCTATCGACAGCTGGTGGAGCTGCCCTATTACAACTGCTTCTTCAAGACCGCGACGCCGCCGGCCATCCGATTGGCCGAGCGGCTGGCGAGGCTGACCCCGGCCGGGCTCGACCGCGTGCTCTTCGCCAGCTCGGGCTCGGAGGCCAACGACACGGTGGTGCGCCTCGTCCGGCACTACTGGAACCTGCGCGGACGGCACCGCAAGAAGACGATCATCGGCCGCCGGTACGGCTATCACGGCTCCACCCTGGCCTCGATCAGCCTGTCCGGCATGGCGCCCATGCATAGCCAGGCGGATCTTCCGTTGCCCGGCTTCGTCCACGTCATGCCGCCCTACAGCTACGATCACGCCGAAATGGGCGAGGATCCCGCGTCGTTCGGCCGGCGCGCCGCCCGGGCGGTGGAGGAGCGCATCCTCGAGCTCGGGGCGGAGACCGTCGCCGCCTTCATCGGCGAGCCGGTGCAGGGCGCCGGCGGCGTCATCATCCCGCCCGACAGCTACTGGCCGGAGGTTCAACGCATCTGCCGGCGACACGATGTCCTGCTGGTGGTCGACGAGGTGATCAGCGGCTTTGGCCGGCTGGGCCATTGGTTCGGTGCCGAACGGTGGGGCCTCGAGCCCGACCTGATGCCGCTCGCCAAGGGCCTGACCTCCGGCTACGTGCCCATGGCCGCGGTGATGGTCGGCGAGCGCGTCGCTGGCACGCTGATCGAGGAGGGCGGCGAGTTCTTCCACGGCTTCACCTATTCCGGGCACCCGGTGGCCGCGGCCGTGGCGCTGGCCAACCTCGACGTGATCGAGCGCGAGGCGCTGCCGGAGCGGGTGCGTGCGGACACCGGGCCCTTTCTTCTGCGAGCACTGCGCGAGGCCTTTGACGGCCATCCGCTGGTCGGCGAGGTCCGTGGCCTCGGCCTTCTGGGGGCGGTCGAACTGGTCGAGGACCGGAAGACGCGGCGCCATTTCGAGCCGATGGGCAAGGTCGGCACGCTGTGCCGGGACCACTGCTTCCGTCGGGACCTGATCATGCGGGCGGTCCGCGACACGATGGTCCTGGCGCCACCGCTGATCGCGACGCACGCCGACATCGAGGGCATGGTGGCGCGGGCTCGGGAGGCGGTGGACGCGACGGCGCGGGATCTCGGCCGACCTGCATAGCGAGCGCTCTGGTGACCGTCCGCGTCCTATGCTAATCGTTGGTCAACGAAACGAATCAAGGGCCTCGAGGAGGGAAAGAAGGTATGGCCGCTCCGTGGATCATCCTGGGCTCTCGGCGCGCCGGCATCGTGCTGGCGTCGGTTCTGGCCGCCGCGTCCGGGCCGGCCGCCGCCGAGCAGATCAACATCTTCAACTGGAGCGACTATATCGGCGAGACCACGCTCGACGACTTCACGGCGGCAACGGGGATCGAGACGACCTATGCCACCTATGACAGCAACGAGGTCATGGAGGCGCAGCTGCTCGCCGGCAATGCAGGCTACGACATCGTGGTGCCGACCTTGCGGCCCTTCCTCGATCGTCTGATCGAGGCCGGTGTCTTTCAGCCGCTTGACTTGTCCAAGATCCCGAACTGGGACAATCTCGATCCGGCCCTGATGGAGCGGACCGAGCCGGCCAATCCCGAGGGCGAGTACGCGGCGATCTACCAGTGGGGCACCAACGGCTTCGGCTACAATGTCGACATGATCCGTGAGCGGTTGCCGGACGCGCCGGTCGAGAGCTGGCACATGATCTTCGATCCGGAAATCGTGTCACGGTTCGAGGACTGCGGCGTCTCGCTTCTCGACTCGCCGTCCGAGGTGTTCCCGATCGCGCTGCACTATCTCGGTCTTGACCAGGCCTCCGAGGATCCGGAGGATTTGGCGCGCGCGGAGGAACTGCTGCTGTCGATCCGACCGTACGTGCGATACTTCCACTCGTCGCAATACATCAATGATCTGGCGACCGGCAACCTGTGCCTGGCGCTCGGCTGGTCCGGAGACGTGTTCATCGCCCAGGATCGCGCCGCGGAGGCGGACAACGGCCAAGTGATCGACTACACGATCCCCCGTGAGGGGACCATCATCTGGTTCGACATGATCGCCATTCCGGCGGACGCGCCCAATCCCGACGGCGCGCATGCCTTCATCAACTTCGTGCTCGATCCCCAGGTGATGGCCGGGATCACCAACTACGTCTATTACCCGAACGCGGTGCCGGCGTCGCTGGAGTACATCGAGGAGGAGATTCGCGACAATCCGGACATCTATCCTCCCGACGAGGTGCGTGACCGGCTGTTCGCGGTCGAGACCGTGAGTCCGCGCTACGAGAGGCTGCGCACGCGCGCCTGGACCCGCGTGCGCACCGGGCAGTAGTGGCAGGCTTGACTCTGCTTGCGCAGGGGCGGGCGGCGCCGCCCGGTCGGACCCCCGGATCCGCTCGATGAACGACCGCCCGGCCGGCCCGCTTGAGGAGACATCGGCGCGCCCGGACCGGCCCGTTCGGCTTGAGCCATGGCAGGACCCTAGGGCCGTCCCCTATGTCCGGCTCGACAAGGTGACCAAATCCTATGGCGGTACAGTTGCCGTGGACGAGGTCAGCCTGTCGATCTACCAGGGTGAGCTGTTCGCGCTTTTGGGCGCCTCGGGCTGTGGCAAGACAACGCTCCTGCGCATGCTCGCCGGCTTCGAGCAGCCGACGTCGGGCAAGATCTACATCGACGGCGTGGACATGACCGGAGTGCCGCCCTATGAACGGCCGGTCAATATCATGTTCCAGGCCTACGCCCTGTTCCCGCACATGACCGTGGAGCAGAACGTGGCCTTCGGCCTGCACCAGGAGCGGCGGCCGCGCCGCGAGATTCGCGAGCGCGTCGGCGACATGCTCCGCCTGGTGCAGCTTGAAAGGCTGGGCAAGCGCAAGCCGCACCAGCTGTCGGGCGGGCAACGCCAGCGGGTGGCGCTCGCACGGTGCCTGGTCAAGCAGCCCAAGCTGCTGCTGCTCGACGAGCCGCTGGCGGCGCTCGACAAGAAGCTGCGCGAGCAGACCCAGTTCGAGTTGGTCAACATCCAGGAACGGGTCGGCATCACCTTCATCATGGTCACCCATGACCAGGAGGAGGCGATGGCCATGTCTGGCCGCATCGCCGTGATGGACACCGGCTGGATCCGCCAGATCGGCACACCGACCGAGATCTACGAGTTCCCGCAATCCCGCTTTGTGGCGGAGTTCATCGGCTCGGTGAACCTGTTCGACGGGCTGGTGGTCGAGGAGCGCCCGGATCACGTGGTGATCGAGTCGCGGGAGCTTGGCGGTGCGCTGCTGGTCGGCCATACCGTCTCGGTGCCCGCCGGCACGCCGGTGTCGGTGGCCGTCCGTCCGGAGAAGATCACGATCGGCACGGACATCCCGGAGCCGGCGGCGAACAGCGCTCGGGGCGAGGTTGAGGAGATCGCTTATCTGGGCGACGTCTCCGTCTACCTGGTGCGCCTCGTCACCGGCAAGCAGGTCCGGGTGACCGCGCCGAACACCCGGCGACGCTCCGCCATGCCCATCACCTGGAACGAGCCGGTCACCCTGCGCTGGCATGCCGACGCCGGCATCGTCCTGTCGCAATGACCGTCTCGCTCCCGGGTGCGAATCCGACGCCGGCCGGCCGGCGGGCTCGCCCGGCCCACACCCGCGTCAGCCGGACCGTCGGTCGGCTGGGCGGCCGCCTGCTGCCGCGGGGACGGGTCGCGGCCCTGGCGCTGCCCTATGCCTGGCTGCTGCTGTTCTTCCTGGTGCCGTTCCTCGTGGTGCTGAAGATCAGCCTCGCCGAGCCGGTCATCGCTCGGCCGCCCTACGCGCCCATCGTCGAATGGCTTGACGGCACGGTCCTCCAGATCCGCCTGGAGATTGGCAATTTCCTGTTTCTTCTGGACGACCCGCTGTACCGCTCGGCCTTTCTCGGCTCGCTGCAGATCGCCTTCATCTCGACGCTGCTGTGCCTGCTCATCGGCTATCCGATGGCCTATGTGATCGCGCGCGCCGATCGGGCCTGGCGACTGCCGCTTCTGATGCTGGTCATCCTGCCCTTCTGGACCTCGTTTCTCATCCGCGTCTACGCATGGATCGGCATCCTGCAGCCGAACGGACTGCTCAACCAACTGCTGCTTCGGCTCGGCGCGATCGACGAGCCGCTGCCTCTGCTTCACTCGGAAGCGGCGGTCTACCTTGGGATAACGTATTCCTATCTTCCGTTCATGATCCTGCCTCTGTACGCGATCCTGGAGAAGCTCGATGTCCATCTTCTGGAGGCGGCGGCGGATCTGGGGGCCCGGCCCTGGAAGACGTTCCTCACGGTCACGCTGCCGATGTCGGCCCCGGGCATCGTCGCCGGCTCGTTGCTCGTCTTCATCCCGGCCGTCGGCGAGTTCGTGATCCCGGAGCTGCTCGGCGGCCCCGACACGCTGATGATCGGCCGTGTCCTGTGGACGGAGTTCTTCTCCAACCGGGATTGGCCGGTGGCCTCGGCCGTGGCCATCGCGCTGCTGGTGGTGCTGGTGGCGCCGATGGTCTGGTTCCAGCATGTCCAGGCGCGCCAGCAGGAGCGGGGAGCCGGCCCGTGAGCCGATCCACCGTGCTGCTGGTGCTGCTCGTGCTGGGCTATGCCTTCCTGTACCTGCCGATCCTGCTCTTGATCATCTACTCCTTCAACGCCTCGAGCCTGGTCTCGGTGTGGGCCGGCTGGTCGACCCGCTGGTATGGCGAGTTGCTGCGCAACGAGCCGCTGCTGACGGCGGCATGGCTGTCGGTGCGGATCGCGGCGGTCACGGCCACCCTCGCCGTCGCCCTGGGCACGCTCGCCGGGCTGGCGTTGGCCCGATTCGGGCGGTTCCGCGGCCGAACCCTGTTCAGCGGCATGATCTCCGCACCGCTGGTCATGCCCGACGTGATCATTGGCTTGTCGCTCCTGCTGCTGTTCGTCTCGCTGGAGCAGATGGTCGGCTGGCCCTCGGGCCGCGGCATGACCACCATCGTCATCGCCCATGTGACCTTCACCATGGCCTATGTCGCGATCCTGGTGCAGTCGCGGCTGGCGGGCCAGGACACCGCCGTCGAGGAGGCCGCGCTCGACCTGGGCGCGCGGCCGGCCAAGGTGTTCCTGGTCGTCACGGTGCCGATGATCGCTCCCGCGCTGATCGCCGGCTGGCTGCTGTCATTCACCCTGTCGCTCGACGACCTGGTGATCGCCAGCTTCGTGAGCGGCCCCGGCGCCAGCACCCTGCCGATGGTGGTGTTCTCCAGCGTGCGCCTCGGCGTCAGCCCCGAGATCAACGCCCTTGCCACGATCATCGTCGGCCTGGTCACGGCCGGCATCCTGGTGGCCGGCGTGATGACCGCCCGGCGCGAGCGGGCGCGGGCGCGCGACGAGCGGCTGGCCGCGCAGGCCTGACCGCGACCGGCCGCGCCGGCTGCCATTGGCAAGTCGGAACGGCGACGTTACGTTTTCGCGACCCTGCCCATCGAAAGGAACCAGATCATGTCGACGCCGGCATCGCTCGGCTTCCGCATGCCCGCGGAATGGGAGCCCCATCGCCGATGCTGGATGGCGTGGCCGTGCCGGGAGGAGCTGTGGGGCGATCGCATGGACGCCGCGCGCGCGGCCTACAGCGAGGTGGGCCGGGCCGTGGCCCGATTCGAGCCGGTCACCATGATCTGCAACCCGGGCGACGTGGCCGAGGCCTCCCTGGCCTGCGGCCCCGGCATCGAGGTGATGTCGATGTCGATCGACGACAGCTGGCTGCGCGACACCGGCCCAACCTTTCTGGTGGACGAGACACGGGCACTGGGCGCCGTGTCCTGGCGCTTCAATGGCTGGGGCAACGTCTACCAGGACTATCGCCAGGACGCCGGCATTGCCAGCCAGATTGCGGAGAAGGCCGGGGCTCGCCGCTTCGACGCTCCTCTGGTGCTCGAGGGCGGCGCCATCATGACCGACGGCGAGGGCACGATGCTGGCGGTCGAGACCTCGATCCTCGACGCCAAGCGGAACCCTCATCTGATCAAGGGCGACGTGGAGGCGCTGCTCAAGGCCTACACCGGGATCGAGAAGGTGCTGTGGCTGCCGCGCGGCTATGAGGATGACGAGACCTTGGGCCATGTCGACGAGGTCGCCTGCTTCGCCCGTCCAGGCTTGGTGCTGGCCTTGACGACGGCCGATCGCGAGGATCCGAACCACGACTCCTTCCAGGAAAACCTCGCCGCGCTGAGGGCCGCGACCGACGCGCGCGGGCGCCCTTTGGAGGTGGTCGAGGTGCCGCAGCCCGGGCGCCGCGCGCGCCGCGACGGTCGGCGCCTGACCCTGTCCTACGTCAACCTGTATATCGCCAACGGCGGTGTGGTCATGCCGAGCTTCGAGGCCGCTGAGGACGACCGGGCATACCGGATTGTGCGTGACGCCTTCCCGGGCCGGCGGGTGGTGCAGGTGCCGGCCACGGACATCGTGCAGGGCGGCGGCGGCATTCACTGCATCACCCAGCAGGAGCCGATGCCCTGACCGGCCGGCGCTCCGCGGCGCCCATGCTCGTGGCTGACAGCGCCTCCGCCTTGCGTCGACGCTCTCGGGCCGATGCCGGCGGATCCGGCCTGCCGCACGCATGGGCGACGTGCCGACCGGATCCGCGGCGACGGGACCGCCAGAGCGTTTTCGGCTCAAGTGGCATCACCGGCCCGCTCCCCCGCCCGGCCACCCCAGGCCACCCCCGGGCCACTCAACGACAGCATGCTTGGGGTGGCCCGGCGGCGGAGCGGACCGGCGCCGAACCCGCGTCACGCGGAAACGCTCTCGCGACCCCTCGATGCTGCCCGCCTCAGGCGATCTGGTCGGCGCTCTCGACGATGTGCGCCACGAGGCCGTATTCCTGGGCCTCCCGGGCGCTCATCCAGAAGTTCCGATCGGTGTCCTTCTCGACCTTCTCAAGCGGCTGGCCGGTCTCGCGCGCGATGATCTCGTTGATGCGGCGCCGCATCTTGATGATCTCGCGCGCCTCGATATCGATGTCCGAGGCCGGACCGCCGGCGCCGCCCATGGGCTGATGCAGCAGGAACCGGGTGTTTGGTGTGCAGTACCGGTCCTCACGCTGCGCGCTCAGGTAGATGTGGGCGCCGGCGCTGGCGACCCAGCCGGTGCCGACCATGATCACTCGCGGCTTGATGAAGCGGATCATGTCGTGGATCGTGTCGCCGGCCTCGACATGGCCGCCTTCCGAGCAGATGACCATACGGATCGGATCGTCGCCCTTGGCGGCCAGCGCCAGCAGCTGGGCGATCGCCTCGCGGGCCGCCTTCTGCGAGATCTGGCCGAACAGCAGGATGGTCCGTGCCTCGAACAGCGCCTTGCCCAGGCTGAATCCCGGGTCCTGCGTCGGCTTCTTCTCGTCCTCGCCGTTTCCGTCCGGGGCCGGACGATCCGGCTCGTCATCCTCGTCGAGGTGCACCGGCCGCATCGAATCAATCATGGATCACTCCTGCGACGGCATGGCGGACCATGCTATCTTTCGCCCAAGGCTAAGAACTTTGCCGCTGCATAGCCGGCTTCGCAGCCTCGTTCAACAGGCCGGCGCAGCGGTCCCGCAATCCCGCCGCGCCCGGTCAGTACAGGATCGGCGGGCTCTCATGCTCGATATAGGCGGTATAGCTGACGAGTCCGCCGGGCGGCTGCCACGAATGCAACTGGAACGCCGGCGGCTCGCGGGTCCAGGCGTCGCTCTGTTGCTGATCCAGAGCGAGGTAGCCCTGGTGAGCGGTGCCGGGGCCGATGCTCGCCACCGTGCCCGCGAAGCGGCTGACGATGGGGATATGCACATGGCCGCACAGGATCCGCTCGATGTTGCGGTAGCGAGCCAGAACCCCGGCGAGATCGTCGCGCCCCTCCAGGCCAAGGCGATCCATGAAGCCGATGCCGGTGACGAACGGCGGATGGTGCATGGCGATCACCGTCGGCGCCTCCGGGGCCTCGGCGAGGCGGGCTGCCAGCCAGCCGAGCCGAACCGGACACAGGCGGCCGCCGCCGGCGCCGGCCACAACGGTGTCGAGGGCGATCAGCCGCAACGGCCCCACGGCCGCGACATAATGAAGGAACACGGGCTCGGCCGCCGGCAGGCGCGGGTCATTGGCGAAGGCGGCGCGCAGAGCCTCACGGTCGTCATGGTTGCCCGGCAGGAGCAGCAGCCGCGCGGCAAGAGGAGCCAGCAGCCGTCTCAACATGGCGTACTGCTCGGGCCTGCCGTCATGGGTCAGGTCACCGGTGGCGATCACCAGGTCCACGGACGGCAGGAAACGATTGATCCGGTCCACGCAGCGGGCCAGGGCGGCGTTGGTGTCCATGGCCCCCATGGCCAGCGCCCCGTCCTCGACGACATGAAGGTCAGTGATCTGGGCGAGCAGCACGGTCGGATTCCCAAAGGCGGGTCGGAGGCGCTCCCGCCGGGCCTTGCGTCCGGCATGGCCGGTCGGCGCCAGGAGCATCGCGGATGACGCAGACGTTGTGGCGCCGCTGGCAGGACCTTACCACGGCCGAATTCCGAGGGCTCGAGCCGGAGCGAACCGTGGCGCTGCTGCCGGTCGGGGCGATCGAGCAGCACGGGCCGCATCTGCCGGTCGGCGTTGACACCAGGATCAACGACGGCATCCTCGAGCGTGCGGGTGCGCTCGCCCCGGCCACGCCGGCCGTGCTCCTGCTGCCGACGATCCCGGTCGGCAAGAGCAACGAGCATCAGGACTTTGCCGGCACCCTGACCCTTTCGGCCGAGACGCTGATCCGCGTCCTGACCGACCTCGGCGAGAGCGTGGGCCGCGCCGGGGTGCGCAAGCTGGTTCTGTTCAACAGCCATGGCGGCCAGCCGCAGATCCTCGATATCGTGGCCCAGGACCTCCGGACCCGCCTCTCCATGCTGGTCGTGTCGGCAAGCTGGTTCGCGTTTGGTCCGCCTGCCGGGACGTTTGACGGGGAGGAGGCACGGCACGGCATCCACGGCGGCGGCATCGAGACCTCGATCATGCTGCACCTGGCTCCGGGCCTGGTGCGCGAGGACGAGCGCCGCGACTTCCGCCCGCTCGGCGCGGCGATGGCGAAGGATCATCGCTGGCTCGGGCCCGTCGGGCCGGTGCCGTTCGCTTGGCAGGCCCAGGATCTCAACCCGACGGGCGCCTGCGGTAACGCTCTCGACGCCGATGCGGAGCGCGGCCGGAGGCTCATCGAGCATGCAGCCGGTTGTCTCGTCGAGCTCTTGGTGGAGGTGGAGCGCTTTCCCCTGGAACGCTTGCGGCCGCCTCAGGGGTGATGCCATCGCCCGCCGTGGCCCCGTCCTTGTGCCGGTAGCCGTCCACGGGATCTCTTCCGAGGTCCGATTGTGCCAGGCCCGAGGCGAGAACTGATCGGCTCGGGCCGCCTCTCCCGTCCGGCGGGAGGCCGCGATCCGCACCGCCCTGTACGACCGGGTCCCCGGACGCCGCGTTGGAGCGCTTTCGCCTGACGCGCAATGGGCGCCGGCCACTTGAGACGGAAACGCTTCAGCGGCCCGCGGAGACCTTGGGCAGGTCGATCTCCATGATCGCCATGTGAAACGCGTAGGAGACCTCGCCATCCTCCTCGTCGCGGTAGATGACCCCGATGAACTCGCCATCCTTCAGAACCTCGACCGAACCGTCCTGACGGGCTTTCCGGCTGAGCGTCAGCTTCGTCGCCCCCAGGGTGTCGCGGAGGTACTTCTCGACCTGGGCGATTTCGGTCCGATTCAAGATCTCTCTCCCAGCGCGCTGCCACGGTCCGGCTCACGTGGTGCGTGCCATGCCCATGTCAATCGGTCGATGGCGGGGTTGCGGTGCTGGCCGGACGCTCAGGCGGGCTCCAGGAAGGCCACGCCGAAGGGGGGAAGCCCGACCTGCGCCGCGCCGCCCTGGGCCTCGACGGTGCTTGCGAAGCCATGGCCGTCGACCGGCTGCCATGGACCGGCGGCGGTGAAGCCGCGCGGCCGGTTTGACAGGTTGAAGAGGCACAGGAGGCGTTCGTCGCCGAGCCGGCGCTCGAAGGCGAAAACCGGCTCGGGCGCCGGCACCAGCTCGATGGCGCCTTCGATGAGCGGCGGACGGGTTCGGCGCCACGCCAGAAAGCGACGGCAGGTCTGCAGGACCGACTTGGCGTCCCGCTCCTGACGATCGACCGCCAGATCGGCATGAGCCTGGCCGACGGGCAGCCAGGGCCGGGTCGTCGAGAAGCTTGCATGGGGCATGTCGGCGCGCCAGGGCATGGGTGTGCGGCAGCCGTCGCGGCCGGGATAGGTCGGCCAGAACTCGATACCCCAGGGATCCTTCAGATCCTCGAAGGCGATGTCCGCCTGGGGCAGGCCGAGCTCCTCACCCTGGTAGAGGCAGGCGCTGCCGCGCAGGCTGAGCAGCAGCGCCAGGAGCAGGCGGGCCAGGGCGGGCCGGTCGCCGTCGAGGTCGGGCAGCGCGCCCCACCGGCTGACCGCGCGCGCCGCATCGTGGTTGCCGAAGGTCCAGGTCATCCAGCCGTCGCCGAGCGTGGCCTCGGTCCGGCTCAGCACCGCGCGCAGAAGGCCGCAGTCGATCGAAGGCTGCAAGAACTGGAAGGTATAGCAGCTGTGCAGGCGGTCGGCGCCTTGCGAGTAGCTGGCGCTGGCGGCAATGGTGTCGACATCCGCCACCTCGCCGAGCAGGAAGCTGTCAGGATAGCGGTCCGCAAGCCGCCTGAGACGGCTCAGCAGCGGCAGGATGCCGACGACATCGCGGTCGTGGAGATGGGCCTGCATGGCGTAAGGCGTCTCCCGGCTGCCGTTGATGTCGGGCGTCCCGGGGTGGTCGGAGGCGGCCGGATTGTCGCGGAGCCGGGGGTCATGCAGGAGCGTGGTGATGGCGTCGAGCCGCAGACCGTCGACGCCGCGGTCGAGCCAATGGGCCATCTCGCCCAGCATCGCCTCAACCACCTCGGAATTGTGCCAGTTGAGGTTCGGCTGGCTCCTGAGGAAATGGTGCAGGTAATACTGGCCACGGCGCGCGTCGAAGGTCCAGCTCGGGCCGCCGAACACGCTCTGCCAGTTGGTCGGCGGGCAGCCGTCACGCCTGGGCGGGGCCCAGACGTACCAGTCGGCCTTCGGGTTGTCACGCGATGCCCGGCTTTCCTGGAACCAAGGATGCCGGTCCGAGCTGTGGCACAGCACCATGTCGATGATCACCTTGAGGCCGCGCGCATGGGCCTCGGCGACCAGTCGGTCGGCGTCCTTGTCGGTGCCGAACATCGGGTCGACGGAGCGATAGTCCTCAACGTCGTAGCCGAAGTCCTTCATAGGTGACTTGAAGAAAGGCGAGACCCACAGGGCATCCACGCCGAGGGATGCGATGTGGTCGAGCCGGGCGGTGATGCCCGGGAGGTCACCAATGCCGTCGCCGTTCGTGTCGAGGAAGCTGCGCGGATAGACTTGGTAAATCACCGCGCCGCGCCACCAGGGCCGTGCCGCCGTCTGCTTCATGAGCGGTCCACCCGTCAGTCGAAGCTGTGATCGGGCACTGGAGCGCACCCACCTCAAGTGGCATCGCCGGCCCGCTCCTCCGCCCGGCGACCCAGTGCCGGCGACCGCCCGGCGACCCAATGCCGGCGACCCAATGCCGGCGACCCAATGCCGGCGACCCAATGCCGGCGACCCAACGCCGCCCACCCAACGACAGCATGCCTGGGGTGGCCGGGCGGCGGAGCGGGCCGGTGCCGTTTCCGCGTCAGGCGGGCACGCTCTAGCGAAGGGAGTACGGCGGCGCAACCGTCCTGTTCAGTCGCCGGGCCCTGCCGGGCAGCGCGTCACTCGCGCGGCGACCGAGCCGGGTGGTTGGCCCGCCCGGCGCCGCGTCCCCGGTCATGCCGGGGTCCCACGGAGACCTTGGGCATCGCGGGTCGGACGACGACGTTGAGCGGCCCGTCGCGAAGCGCCGACAGCGTGTCGACAGGCCCGCGCGGTGACGTCGACCCCCGGCCGGACCGGTGCTTTCGTACGCAAGGGTGCCGGGGGTGGGGCTTGAAGCCGACCGCTGGGCTCCATATTTCCACAAATATGGAAATGAATGACGCCATCGCCGCCTTTGCCGCGCTTGGCCAGGGCACGCGTCTTGCCCTGTTCCGCCGGCTCATGGAGCAGGGGCCCTCCGGGCTGCCGGCCGGCCAGCTTGCCGAGGAGCTGAGGGTTCCGGCCTCGACCCTGTCGAGCCATCTGGCGCAGCTGGAGCGGGCGGGGCTGGTGCGCTCCTGGCGGCGGCAGCGCTGGATCTTCTACGCGGTCGACATCAATGGCACGGCCGGCCTTGTCCGCTTCCTCACGGAGGACTGCTGCCGCGGCCATCCGGAGATCTGCGGCTTCGGGCCCGGCCGCTGCGAGGCGGCAGCCGACCATGGCGCCGCGGGCCGACACGGAACCGAGGGCGAGCCTGCCGCCTCGCCTGTGTCCGAGAACACACCACCCGAGCGGCCGCAAGCCCGGCGCCGCGGCTGAAGGAGCAACGCCATGAGCACCCGTCCGTACCATGTCCTGTTCCTGTGCACCGGCAACTCGGCGCGCAGCATCATGGCCGAGGCTCTCCTCAATCGGCATGGCGGCGATCGCTTCCGGGCATGGAGCGCGGGCAGCCATCCGGCCGGACGTGTCAACCCCAATGCCGTTCGGTTGCTCCAGCGGATGAACCACGATACGAGCGGCTTCCGCAGCAAGAGCTGGGACGAACTGGCCCGGCCGGACGCGCCGGTGCTCGACTTCGTGTTCACCGTCTGCGACAGCGCCGCCGCCGAGGTCTGCCCGGTCTGGCCCGGCCAGCCGATGACGGCGCATTGGGGCGTGGCCGACCCGGCCGCGTTCGTCGGGCCGGAGGACGCGTTGATGAAGGTGTTCAAGCGCGTCTATCTGGAGCTGGAGGCCCGGGTCAAGGTCTTCACCAGCCTGCGCCTGGAGGCGCTTGACCGGCTGACCTTGCAGAGGCGGCTTGATGAGATCGGCCGCGAGACGATGCCTGAGGAGGCATGACGATGAGCCTGTTCGATCGATGGCTCAGCCTGTGGGTGGGCTTGTGCATCCTGGCGGGGATCGGCCTCGGTACCGCCGTGCCGGGGCTGTTCGCGACCTTGAGCGCGCTCGAGGTGGCCGGCGTCAATCTCGTGGTCGCAGTGCTCATCTGGGTAATGATCTACCCGATGATGGTCAACGTCGACTTCTCCTCGCTGCGCCGCATCGGCCAGAAGCCGAAGGGACTGTGCATCACGCTCGTGGTCAACTGGCTCATCAAGCCGTTCACCATGGCCGGCCTTGGCGTGCTGTTCTTCGAGGTGGTGTTCCGTGACCTGATCGATCCGCAGACCGCCAAGGAGTACATCGCCGGCCTGATCCTGCTGGGGGCTGCTCCGTGCACGGCCATGGTCTTTGTCTGGAGCCACCTGACCAGGGGTGATGCCGCCTACACGCTGGTCCAGGTATCGGTGAACGATGTCATCATGGTCGTGGCGTTCGCCCCGATCGTCGCTCTGCTGCTTGGCGTCACCGACATCACGGTGCCTTGGAGCACACTGCTGTTCTCTGTTGCGCTCTATGTGGTGATCCCGCTCGGCGCCGGGGCCGCGACCCGACGTGCGCTGATGGTCGACGGCGGGCCCGAGCGGGTGGAGCGGTTCGTCGGACGCTTGAAGCCCTTTGCCATCCTCGGGCTGCTCGCGACCGTGGTGCTGCTGTTCGGCTTCCAGGGCGAGCGGATCCTCGAGGACCCCCTGGTGATCGGGCTGATCGCGGTGCCCTTGCTGGTCCAGACCTATGGCATCTTTGCCATCGCCTATGCCTGGGGCGTGCTTTGGCGGGTGCCGTTCTCGATCGCCGCGCCGGCGGCCATGATCGGCACCTCCAACTTCTTCGAGCTGGCCGTCGCTGTCGCAATCGGCCTGTTCGGCCTCGAGTCCGGGGCGGCGCTGGCCACGGTGGTCGGCGTGCTGGTGGAGGTGCCGGTCATGCTGTCCCTGGTCGCCTTCGCCAATCGGACCCGGCACTGGTTCCCCGAGGCAGCGGCACAGGCGCAGCCGGCGGTGCAACCGGCGCAGGTCTCCGGCACCCCGTAGCAGAGGGTCGCGTGCGCCGGCGGACGGTCTCGCGCGCATCGCGGGTCCGTGCAACGGCCCGTTGCCCACAAGCTGCTCGACCTCGGGGCTCGTCTGCGCTCCCGCCGCCGTGGATCGCGGTCCGGCGCGTCCCAGATAAGAGAATGGGGTTCGCGCCAGCTAAGGAGGTGGGGTCATGGCCGAGGCGATGTTTGGGGCCGGCTGCTTCTGGGGAGTGGAGACGGCATTCCGCAAGCTGCCCGGGGTCACCGACGTGACGGTGGGGTATTCGGGCGGCACGGTGGCCAATCCGACTTACGAGCAGGTGTGCAGCAAGACCACCGGGCATGCCGAGGTGGTGCGTGTCGAGTACGATCCCCAGAGGATCACCTACGAGCAGCTTCTCGACCGGTTCTGGGAGATCCATGATCCAACCCAAGTGAACCGGCAGGGCCCGGACATCGGCACACAGTACCGCTCGGCGATCTTCTATTATTCGCCGGAGCAGGAGGCCGCGGCGCGGCGTTCCAAGGAGGCGCTCGAGCAGAGCGGTCGGCTGCGGCGGCCGGTGGCGACCGAGATCACCGCCGCCGGCCCATTCTACCGGGGCGAGGAGTATCATCAGCGCTACTTCGAGAAGCGCGGCCTCGCCGCCGGCCACTGATGCCGGCGAGTCAATGACGTCAGTGATTGGCGAACCACGGCGCGCCCGGGCGCCGTAGGGTCGGCGGGCGCGCCGTCAGCCGAGCCGACGGGTCCTCTCGTCGGCTCGACGGCATGAGGCGCTTGGCGAAGGGGATCGGGCGGGCCGGCGTCGGGTGGGCTGTCGGGAACCGGGTCCGCGGTCGACGGCTTGCCAGGGCGACCCCGTTCGGGACCGCATCAGGGAGGATCGCTGCCGTGGATGATGCCGCTGTCCATCTGCTCCGTCAGCACTGCTATGTTGCCGGGGACTGGGTGGCCGCCGAGGATGGGGCCACCCTCGAGGTCACCGACCCGGCGACGGGCGAGCTTCTGGGCACGGTGCCGGACTGCGGAGCGCGGGAGACCCGGCGGGCGATCGAGGCGGCCGAGCGGGCCTGGCCCGATTGGCGGTCGCGCCCGGCAAAGGAGCGTGCCGCCCTCCTGCGCCGCTGGTACGAGCTTGTCCTGGCGAACCAGGAGGAGCTGGCGCGCTTGATGACCCTGGAGCAGGGCAAGCCGCTCGCCGAATCGCGCGGCGAGATCGCCTACGCCGCCAGCTTCATCGAGTGGTTCGCCGAGGAGGGCAAGCGCATCTATGGCGACACCATTCCGAGCCCGCTCGGCGATCGCCGGATCCTCGTAATCAAGCAGCCGGTGGGTGTCTGCGCGGCGATCACGCCCTGGAACTTTCCGGCCGCCATGATCACCCGCAAGGCCGGTCCGGCGCTCGCCGCCGGCTGCCCCATGGTGGTGAAGCCTGCCTCGCAGACGCCATTCTCGGCCCTGGCCCTGGCCGCGCTGGCGGAGCAGGCCGGCCTGCCCCAAGGGGTGCTCAGCGTGGTCACCGGCTCGGCGAAGGCGATCGGCCGGGAGATGACCGACAACCCTCTGGTGCGCAAGCTCACCTTCACCGGCTCGACCGCGACCGGCAAACTGCTGATGGAGCGTTGCGCCGGCACGGTCAAGAAGCTCTCCCTCGAGCTCGGCGGCAACGCGCCCTTCATCGTCTTCGACGATGCGGACCTCGACGAGGCGGTGGCCGGGGCGATCGCCTCGAAGTACCGCAACATGGGGCAGACTTGCGTTTGCGCCAATCGCCTGCTCGTGCAGGACGGCATCTACGAGGCGTTCGCGGCCCGGCTGCGCGACGCCGTCGGCGCCCTCAAGGTCGCGCCGGGGCTGGAGGAGGGCGCCCAGCAGGGGCCGCTCATCGACACCGCGGCCGTGATGAAGGTGGAGGATCATATCGCCGATGCGCTTGGCAAGGGGGCGCGGGTGGTGGTCGGCGGCCGGCGCCACAGCCGGGGCGGCACCTTCTTCGAGCCGACGGTGCTGATCGAGGTGCCACCCAGCGCCAAGGTGATGCATGAGGAGACCTTCGG
Source organism: uncultured Mycobacteriaceae bacterium (assembly GCA_964613585.1). Taxonomy (GTDB): domain Bacteria; phylum Pseudomonadota; class Alphaproteobacteria; order DSM-16000; family Inquilinaceae; genus CAZTHL01. The sequence continues at coordinate 27,139 of CAZTHL010000001.1, forward strand.
CCCGGTGGCGCCACTGTTCCGCTTTGTCGACGAGACCCAGGCCATCGCGCTGGCCAATGACACGGCCCTCGGCCTTGCCGCCTACTTCTACAGCCGCGATGTCGGCCGTGTCTGGCGAGTCGCCGAGGGTCTGGAATACGGCATCGTCGGCATCAACACCGGTCTCATCTCGACCGAGGTGGCTCCCTTCGGCGGCTTCAAGGAGTCCGGCATCGGCCGTGAGGGGTCACGGTACGGGATCGAAGAATACTTGGAGATCAAATATTTGAGCATGGCCGGCCTGTCGCGCTGAGGCCGGTGCGCGCCGATACCCGGCCGGGCTCGGCCTGCGGCATTCCGTCAGGCAGCATTAAGGGTGACCTTGGTGTGTCTTCCTCACCGGGCTGATGTAAAATCTTGAGACCACCAAGTGTGGTTGCATATTAAGGGGATTGAAAGAACGCCGCCGTCGGCGCGGCCGTGCCGAGGGCGATCAGAGAAGCGCGAGGGGTCATGGGTGGCTACGATTTTGATTACTTCGTGATCGGCGCCGGGTCGGGGGGAACCCGTTCCGCTCGTATCGCGGCCAACCACGGCGCGCGGGTAGCCATCGCCGAGGGCCGCCATCTCGGCGGCACCTGCGTCAACGTCGGCTGCGTTCCGAAGAAGCTCATGGCCTATGCCGCCCATTTCGCCCAGGATTTCGAGGATGCCGCCGGCTATGGCTGGAGCGTCGGGCCGCGCTGGCACGACTGGACCCGTCTCATCGAGAACAAGGACAGCGAGATCGGCCGGCTGAACGAAGTCTACCGCAATCTTCTGGAGGTCTCCGGCTGTCGGGTGTTTCGGGATCGCGCGTCTTTGCTTGACCCGCACACGGTCCAGGTCGGCGACCAGCGCTTCACGGCGGACACGATCCTGATCGCGACGGGCGGCCATCCACTGCTGCCGGACATCCCCGGCGGCCATGAGCTGGGCAAGACCTCCGATGACATGTTCTCCCTGAAGGACATGCCGCAGCGGGTGGTGGTGGTCGGCGGCGGCTACATCGGCGTGGAATTCGCCAACATCTTCCACGGCCTGGGCGCCGACGTCACCCAGGTTCATCGCGGCACCCTTCTGCTGCGTGGCTTCGACGACGACGTCCGCTCCTGTCTGGGCGAGGAGATGAAGCGCGCGGGGATCAAGCTGCGCTTCAACGCGCGGGTCACCCGGGTCGAGCAGGGCAGCACCTGCATTCTGGTGGAGTTGCGCGACGGCTTCATCATTGAGACCGACATGGTGCTGTTCGCGCTGGGCCGGGAGCCGAACACCACCGGACTGAACCTCGAGACCGTCGGCGTGCGCACCAGGGACAACGGCGGCATCCTGGTGGACGAGGAGTATCGCACCTCCGTCGACAACATCTATGCCGTGGGCGACGTCACGGCACGGGTCCAACTGACCCCGGTGGCCATCGCTGAAGGGCACGCCCTGGCCGACCGGCTGTTCGGTAACAAGCCGCGCTCGATCTCCTACCGGAACATTCCGACCGCCGTGTTCTCGACCCCGCCCATCGGCACCGTCGGCATGACGGAGGCCGAGGCGCGGCGGCAGCTCGGCGCCGTCGACGTGTATCACTCGATGTTCCGGCCGATGAAGCACACCCTCTCCGGCCGTCGGGAGCGGACCATGATGAAGCTGGTGGTCGAGCGGGCCAGCGACCGGGTGCTCGGCTGCCACATGGTCGGGATGGACGCGCCGGAAATCATCCAGGGTTTTGCGGTCGCGCTCAACTGCGGTGTGACCAAGGCGCAGATGGACTGCACTATAGGTCTTCATCCCACTGCCGCCGAAGAGTTTGTCACCATGCGCACCAAGTCGCCCGATCCGGAAGAGGAGCATGAAGCCGCCGAATAGGGGGACGTCATTGGCCACCGCTGAAAGGTCAAGGTGACGAGCATTTTGGCGTAATTGCAGATACTGCGCTCCCGTCATTTCTTTAATGGATTGGCAAGGCCCTGGCGCCACATTCCTCGCGCGGCGTCTTCAGCGGGGAGGAACCAGGGTGAAAGCCGGCACGCCATTATCGGTCACGAGTCAGCAGTGCCTCAGCGACGCCGATCAGATGCGGCTCGTCGCCACCGTCTACCGCGCCGGGCTGAACGCCGGTGGCGATGAGGTTACCGCGTATTTCGACGCGCTCGAGGCCTACAAGAAGCTGATCCCACAGGCCCTGCACCCGTTCGCCACCCGACGCACGGCGGAGCTGTTGGCCCGCGCCCACGAGACGTCGCCCGGCTGGATTGCCCGCGTTCCGGATCAGGGACCGAGATCTGAGAGCCGCGTGCGGCGGTTCCCGGCATAGCGGCATGGCTCCCAGGCTCGTGCGCCAACCCTTTCGCCCTCGCTCTCCCGGGGCTGCGTCATCCGATGAGGGGAGCGCAGGTATGGAAGAGCGGGGCGAGCGGGCCGGGGTGGCTCAGAAGACCCAGTTGCCAAACCAATTGATCACGTCGGCCTTCTCGAGAAGCACGATGCCCAGGAACAGGCTGACCACGGCAATGGCGACATGGCCGCCCGGCTCCTCGGCGGCGCTCTGGTCGCCGGTGGCCTTGCGGATCGCGTAGTCAACGGACAGCCAGCCGGGACCGGCAAGGGCAATGAGCAGCCCCACGGCGATCCACGGGATCTGCTCGGCCGGCAGCGCGAAGGCGCCGCCGATGACAAGCAGGATCACCGCGGACATCACGGCGAGGCCAAGCGCCGCCAAGCGGCCGAGCAGGCCGATGACGAGCAGGACCGGCAGCAGCAGTTCCAGCCCGGTGGTCAACTGCGCCGCCAGGGTCGGCGGCAGCAGTGGCAGCGGATGCTCGAACTCGAACAGGAAGCTCTGCGAGCTCCAGCTGTTGATGCGCCCAATGCCGGAATTGAGGAACGGCAAGGCCAGATAGAACCGGGCGATCACCATCAGGCCGGAGATCATCCCGTTCCATTCGGCCGGCAGCCGGTTCAGCACGCCGCCGCCAAAGAGGACGGTCAAGAGGGCGTTGGAGGACCGCCCGGCATAGCCGGCGGCTGAGCTGTAGTCGGTCATCGGGACCCCTCTTCTGCCAGGAGCTTCAAAGCGTGAAGCCGGCGAACGTTCCATGGGTGAGGTGGGCGAGAAGGGCGCCCTCCAGATCGAAGCCCGGCTCCGCCTCCGCGGCGGCGTCCGCTGCTTCGGCCAGGGTGTTGGCGCCGTCCAGATGCAGAAGCAACGCCCAATCTCCGGGAGTGACAGCCCGCATCTCGACGGTCATGGCCGGGCGGGTCACCAGGATTTGCTCGGCCTCCCCCGCGCGGGCGGCCTCATCGGTCGCCTCGTGGCCCGACGGTGCCTGGCACGCGGCGCGGATCCGGCTGATCGGATAGGGAGACGCGACGAGACATACCGCAGGATGCAGGTGAAAGCGCAGCTGCGGATACCGATCCGGGGCCACCGGGTGAAGAGCCTGGGGCGCGAGCGGCTCGACATCCTCGGCGAAGTACGCCTCCTTGAGGGCCCATTCGAGGCGGGCGACGTCACCGATCCAGGGACGTGAGCCCAGCGGCGGGAACGTCGCCAGGAATGACGGGAAGCCGCTGCCATAGGCCAGGAGCTGGGGCCGTGTCGGCGGTGCCGCCCGGATGAAGTCGCGCGCGGCATGGCGGAACGCCGCGTCGCCCATCAGCCGGTGCGTGGCCGGAAAGGTTGCCTGAAGTGTGCCGACCAGCGAGGCGAAGGTGTTGTTTCGATAGATTCGGAGCCGAAGCTCGGCGGCGATCCCGTTGGCCTCGATGCGAGGCGTCACGGCCTCGTCCTCGAAGTCGAGCACCGCGCGCCGGAACGCCTGCTGCATCTCATGCAACATGGCCCAGCTCCCGTCGCCGGCGGACCGCGTCGAGCAGGGTGTCCGCCTTGCGCGCCTCGGCCAAGAGGACCGGCAGCTCCGGGATCCGTGTATCCCACTCCACCAGGGTCGGCACCGGCCCCAGCCGGTCCAGCGCTTTGCGGAACAGGGACCAGACCGCCTCGTGGACCGGCGCGCCGTGATCGTCGATCAGGATCGTCTGCTCGTTGAACTGCTGTACGAAATGGCCGGCGACGTGGACCTCGCGCACGGACTCAAGCGGCACGGCGTCGAGGTACCGGCCGGCATCGAAGCGATGATTGTGCGCGCTCACGTGGATGTTGTTCACGTCGAGCAGCAGGCCGCAGCCGGTGCGCCGGACCGCCTCGGCCATGAACTGCCATTCCGGCATCGTCGATACCCCGAACGCCACGTACGAGGAGGGATTCTCCACCAGGATCTGCCGGCCGAAGGTCTCCTGCGCGTGGTCGATGTTCCGGCAGAGCGCCGTTAGGGCCTCCTCGGTGTACGGCAGCGGCAGCAGGTCGTTCAGATACACCCCGCCGGTCACGCTCCAGGACACATGCTCCGACACCAGCCCGGGCTGGAATCGGTCGAACAGCGCGCGCAGCCGTGCCAGATGGTCGCGGTCGAGCCCTTCCGCCGAGCCGAGCGAAAGCCCGACGCCATGGCAGCTCAGCGGATAGTCCTGCCGGATGCGCTCGAGGGCGCGACCGCGCGGACCTCCGGCGCCCAGATAGTTCTCGCTGTGCACCTCCACCCACCCGACAGCGGGCGGGGTGGCGAGAAAATCCGCCACATGGCTGTGACGGAGACCGATCCCCGCTCGCGCGGGGATCGGATCCGGGCGATCGGTGTCCGCTCGTTCGATGACGGGCACGATCCTCACGTCCGGCTCAGGTGGCGGCGGGGTCGCTGCCCGGCAGGCCGGGGATCGACTGGCCGGTGCCCTCGGTCGGCTCCAGGGAGCCGAACTCCTCGCAAACCTCCTGGGGCGAGCCCGAGACACCGGCCTGGGCGATGGCATCCGGCGTCAGCAGCTTCCACTCGCCGCCGTCGAGGTCGACGGTCGACTGGCCGGCGCAGGAATGGGTGCCGGCCGCGTTGGCGCAATCGTTCTCACCAGCCAGCGCCACGCCGTAGCACTTGACCGGGGACTGGGCAGCCGCCGTGCTGGCGGTGCCGGCGGTGCCGGCGGTGGCCAGCGCCAGCGCGCCGGCAAGCGCGCTCGCAACGGCCGGGGTCGTCTTGTTGGCCATGGGATGTCTCCACCTTGTCCTGTCTCGTCACGGTCCGCGTCGCTCCCTCGATGGCGGAGCGACCGCCGGTATATACAAACGCGACGCAGTTTCAGAAATAACGTCGGCCTGACGAGCCATCACATCGGCGTGAAAGTTTCCTTTTTGCTCAACATTTTAGAGCATGCCTCGCGGCCATGGCCAGCGGAGTTGCTGCCGCTGTCGGCGCCACGCGCGGCAGGCTTTTAACCGAATCGTCATCAAGCGGCGGCGTATCCCGGATACAAGACGGGAGCGCCATCGCGCCAATGGGCGAGAGGTGGTGGAAAACGCCGGCAGGTATCGTTAAGACGGCAGGCGGCAGCGGGCTGAGCGCCCGGCGGCCGGCTGGCGTCAAGGACCGGATCACCAGGAGGAATCGAAAGATGGCGGAACGGTGGTCGCCCGAAAGCTGGCGCTCGAAGCCGGCACGGCAGATGCCCGTCTATCCCGACGCGGCCGCGCTCGAGGCGGTCGAGGCGAGGCTGGCCGGCTATCCGCCGCTCGTGTTCGCAGGTGAGGCGCGCGAGCTCAAAGCGAAGCTCGCGCTGGTGGCCAAGGGGGACGGCTTCCTCCTCCAGGGCGGCGATTGCGCGGAGAGCTTCGCCGAGTTCCACCCGGACAAGATCCGCGACACCTTTCGGGTGCTGCTGCAGATGGCCATCGTGCTGACCTATGGCAGCGCGACGCCGGTGGTCAAGGTGGGGCGCATGGCGGGACAGTTCGCCAAGCCGCGCTCGGCGGAGATGGAGACCTTGGACGGCCTCACCTTGCCGTCCTACCGCGGCGACATCGTCAATGCCTTCGACTTCGACGCCGCCGGGCGCGAGCCTGATCCGGAGCGAATGGTCATGGCCTTCAACCAGGCCGCCGCCACGCTCAACCTGCTGCGGGCCTTCGCCCGCGGCGGCTACGCCGATCTCAACAAGATGCACCAGTGGAACCTGGGCTTCGTCCGGCGCAGCGCCCAAGGGCGCCGCTACGAGGATCTCGCCAACCGGATCGACGAGACCCTGCAGTTCATGGCGGCCTGCGGCATCACCGCGGACAGCACGCCCGCCATCCGCGAGACCGACTTCTTCACGGCGCACGAGGCGTTGCTGCTCCCCTACGAGCAGGCCTTTGCGCGCGTTGATAGCACGAGTCAAGAATGGTACGACTGCTCCGGGCACTTTCTATGGATCGGCGACCGGACCCGGCAGGCGGACGGCGCTCACGTCGAGTTCCTTCGTGGGGTGCGCAATCCGATTGGGATCAAGTGCGGTCCGGCGCTGGAGCCGGATGAGTTGATCCGCCTCACCGATATCCTCAATCCGGACGATGAGCCCGGCCGGCTCACGCTGATCAGCCGGATGGGCGCGAACAAGGTGGCACCGGCGCTGTCGCCGCTGGTCCGCCGTGTCCAGGAGGAGGGCCGCTCGGTCGTTTGGGTCTGCGATCCAATGCACGCCAACACCATCAAGTCGCGGACCGGCTTCAAGACCCGCCCGTTCGAGCAGATCCTGTCGGAGGTCGAGACCTTCTTCACGGTGCTGCGGGCGGAGGGGGCCTATCCGGGCGGCCTTCATGTGGAGATGACCGGCGAGGACGTCACGGAATGCACCGGCGGCGCGCAGCACATCACCGACCATCGGCTGGCCGAGCGCTATCACACCGCCTGTGACCCGCGACTGAACGCAGACCAGTCGCTCGAGCTGGCCTTTCTCACCGCCGAGTTGCTGAAGGACGGCCGCGCCGCCCGCGACCGCGAGCGCCGCTCGGCGGCGGCCGAGTAGGTGATGGAGGGTCGTCGGTCAGCCCCCGGGACGGCGGACGGCGACGACCGCGGCGATACGCCCGCCACCGGACGGCGGGACCCCGCGACGGCGCCCGTGCGCCCCGCCGTGGACGAGATTGGACGCTGGACCGACACCTATTTCAAGCGGACCCGGGAGACGGTCGGTCGGTTTGGGGACCAGCGCGCCACCTACGCCGTGTTCATGCGCCGGCCGGTGATCTCGGCGCCCCGTCTGGCCATGGAGTGGCTGGAGGCGGTCGCCCGCGCACGGGGCGTGGGATTCGAGATCGACGTCCGCTTTCCCGAGGGTAAATGGGTGGGGGCGGGTGAGCCGATCCTCTATGTGTCCGGCTCGTTGTACCACCTGTGCGACACGGAGACGATCTTCCTGCAGAAGCTGGGCCCGGCCTCGGTCGCCGCCTACAACGCCTACACCATGTGCGCCGAGCTGCCGCGCATCGCCTTCCTGGCGATGGACGCCCGGCACTGCGCCGGCACCGAGATGGCCGAACTCATGGCCTACGCGGCCAGCGTCGGCTCGGCCCGGGCCCAGCGCAAGGACGGTGCGGTCGGCTTCGTCGGCAACGCGACCGACGCCACGGCTCATTTCTTCGGTCAGGCCGAAGGGCTGGGCACGATGCCTCACGCCCTGATCGGCTATGCCGGATCCACCGTGCGCGCGGCGGAGATGTTCCACGAGACGCACCCCGACCGGTCCCTGACGGTACTGGTCGACTATTTTGGCCGGGAGGTGACCGACAGCCTGGCGGTGTGCCGCCGGTTCCCCGAGCTTGCCGCCAGCGGTCATCTCAGCGTCAGGATCGACACTCCGGGCGGCCGGTATCTGGAAGGACTCGATCCCCCAACCTCCTACGCTGTTCTCGAGCGGCACGTGCCGGAGTCGATCCGCGGCTATCGCACCGAGACCGAGCTGCGCTACCTGATCGGAACGGGTGTGTCGGCGGCGGCGGTGCACCATCTGCGCGATCGGCTCGACGATGCCGGCTTCCAGCGGGTACGGATCGTTGCCTCATCCGGATTCAATCCGGTGAAGTGCCGGGTGATGGCGCTGGCCAAGGCGCCGGTCGACGTGATCGGTACCGGCAGCTTCCTGCCGGAGGCATGGAGCGAGACCTACGCCACGGCCGATGTGGTCGAATACGACCGCGAGCCCCGGGTCAAGGTCGGCCGCGAGTTCCTGCTTCGGCGACCATGATGCCGGTCAGCGCGGCAGGTCGGCAGCCTTATTGCCATTGTCGCTTCCGACATCGTCGAGCGTGGTGGTCGCCGGACCGGGGGCGATCCAGCCGTGGTAGGGCCAGTTCGATGCCGGCAGCCGGAGCGGCCGGAGCCGATCGAGACCCGGCATCGGCCGGTCGCTCAGCAGGATCCCGCAGGGTGCCAGGAGGGACCCGAGCAGCGGGCCGATGGCGGCGGTCAGCCGGTGGTCGCGGTCGCGGTCCTCGCTGCCGATATCGGCATGTATCAGCGCGGCCTTGCCCCGAAGCCGATCGCGCGCGCCGGCCAGCGTGTCGCGAAAGTCGCCGAGAATGAGACAATCCGGGTCCGGCACGCAGTCGGGCGGCGCATGCACGCTTCGGTCGAAGGCGAGAATCACGCGGCCGGGCAGCAGCCGCCGCAGATGGTCGAAGGTCCGCCCCTTGCCAAGGCCGACCTCTAGCACATATCCAGGTATGGGATTGATGCGTAGCGCCGCTATGGACAGGACGGTGCGCTGGGTGCTGAGCCGCGCAATCATCCGGTCAAGCCGGCTGCCATGGCTCGGGCTCACGTCGATTTGGCCTGCGCCGGGCCGAATTGACAGGACCCGGTCGACTGATAGGCTTCCAGGGTCTGCTCGCTGCCGGGCCACGCGGGATGACGGATGAACTGACAATAGCGCTTGCGCAACTGAACCCGGTGGTCGGGGCGATCGGCCGCAATGTTGACCGCTTGGTGGCCGCGTGCCGCGAGGCCGTCGGCCGCGGCGCGGATCTTGTGGTCGGCAGCGAACTGGCGGTGTCCGGCTATCCACCGGAGGACCTCGTGCTCAAGCCGTTCTTCGTGGAAACGGTCCGGCAGGAGGTAGAGCGGCTGGCGCGCGCCGTTGAGGATACTGGAGCAGGCCTTATCGTCGGCACGCCTTGGCCTCAGGACGGCAAGGTCTACAACGCCGCCGTGCTGCTGACTGAAGGGAGGATCGCGGCGACGAGCCTCAAGCATCAGTTGCCGAACTATGGTGTCTTTGACGAGAAGCGGGTGTTCGCCGCGGGACCGCTGCCGATGCCGATCGAGTTCCGTGGGGTCCGGCTCGGCGTGCCGGTGTGCGAGGACATCTGGACGCCGGAAGTGGTGGCCTCGCTGGCCGAGGCCGGCGCGGAGATCCTGCTGGTGCCGAACGGCAGCCCTTTCGAGGTGGACAAGGCGAGCGTCCGGATCGATCTGGCTGATCGCCGGGTTCACGAGACCGGTCTGCCGCTGGCCTACGTAAATCAGACGGGCGGACAGGATGAGTTGGTCTTCGACGGCGCCTCCTTCGTGCTCGGTGCCGATCGGGCCGTGGCGGCCGTCCTGCCGGCGTTCGAGGAACATGTCGGCCTCACGCGGTGGCGCCGCAACTCCGGCGGCCGATGGGTCTGCGAGTCGGGTCCGATGGCGCCGGCGCCGGACGGGCTGGACAGCCTCTACTGTGCCATGATGGTGGGGGTGCGCGATTATGTCGACAAGAACGGCTTCCCTGGCGTGATTATCGGCCTCTCAGGGGGCATCGACAGCGCGCTGACGGCCGCGGTGGCTGTGGACGCCCTTGGGCGCGATCGGGTTCACTGTGTCATGATGCCCTCGCCCTACACGTCGGAGGCCAGCCTGGAAGACGCTCGGACGGCCGCCGGGCTGCTTGGCGTCCGGTACGACACGATCGGGATTGAGCCGGCGATGCGCGCCTTCGAGGCCATGCTGGGGCCGCGGTTCGAAGGGCTGCCGGCCGATATCACCGAGGAGAACATACAGTCCCGGGCCCGCGGCATCACCTTGATGGCGCTGTCGAACAAGTTCGGCCACATGCTGCTGACCACCGGCAACAAGTCCGAGGTCTCGGTCGGCTACGCAACCCTTTATGGCGACATGGCCGGTGGCTTCTCGGTGCTTAAGGACGTCTACAAGACGACCGTGTTCGATCTGGCGCGGTGGCGAAATCAGGCTCGGCCCGATGGCGCGCGCGGGCCGGGCGGACGGGTGATCCCTGAGCGCATCATCTCGAAGCCCCCGTCGGCGGAACTGAAGCCGGACCAGCGCGACGAGGACAGCCTGCCTCCCTATGAGGTCCTCGACGATATCCTGAGTTGCCTGATCGAGCAGGAGATGGGCGCGCGGGACATCGTCGCGCGGGGCCACGACCCGGAAACGGTGAACCGGGTCTGGCGCATGCTGGACCGGGCGGAGTACAAGCGTCGGCAGGCGCCGCCGGGAGTCAAGCTCACGCGCCGCTCGTTCGGCCGTGACCGGCGCTACCCGATCACGAACGCCTTTACGAGTGTCATATAGCCCTCATGGAACGGTCCCGGTCACGTGCCGGGGTCGAAAAGCCGGCGTCCGGCCTGATCGGTCGGAATTGGCAAGGAGTCGCAAGAAGCCATCGAATGACCGTCACCGTTCGCTTTGCCCCGAGCCCGACCGGGCTCCTTCATGTCGGAAACGCGCGGACGGCGCTGGTGACCTGCCTGTTCGCCCGCCAGCATCGCGGTACCTTTCTGCTGCGGCTGGACGACACGGATCTCGACCGATCGAGCGAGATGTTTGCCGAGGCGATCGAGGGTGATCTGGCGTGGCTCGGGCTGACCTGGGACCGCCGGGTCCGCCAATCGGACCGCCTCAGTCGGTATGAGTCGGCAGCCGAACTGCTCAAGGCCGACGGGCGGCTTTATCCCTGCTACGAGACTCCCGAGGAGTTGGCGCTCAAGCGGACCGTCCAGCTTCAGCGGCATCAGCCGCCCATCTACGATCGCGCAGCGCTGGCGCTCACCGACAGCGATCGTCGACGGCTCAAGGCCGAGGGCCGACGCCCTCACTGGCGCTTCAAGCTGGATCATGAGCCCATCGAGTGGCACGACCACGTCCGCGGCCCGGTCCGCTTCCACGGCCGCGACCTGTCCGATCCCGTGGTCATCCGCGAGGATCGCCGGCCGCTCTACCATCTTTCCTCGGTGATCGACGATGCCGACTTTGGCATCACCGACGTGGTGCGGGGCGAGGACCATGTGGCCAACACCGCAGCGCATGTGCAGATGTTCCGGGCGCTCGGGGTCGAGCCGCCGAGATTTGCGCACTTGCCGCTGATCGCCGACGCGGAGGGCCGCGGTCTGTCCAAGCGGGAGGGCAGCCTCAGCATCCGGGCGCTACGCGAGGATGAGGGCGTGGAGGCGATGGCGATCAACAGCCTGCTCGCCCGGCTCGGCACCTCGGATCCGGTGGAACCGGTGATCGGGCTGGACGCGCTGATTGCGGGCTTCTCCTGGCGGAAGTTCGGCCGGGCGACCCCGCGCTTCGATCTCGATGAGCTGTCTCGGCTCAACGCCCGGCTGCTGCACGAACTGCCCTACGAGACGGTCGCGAGCCGCATCGCGGCGATGGGGGCCGGCGCGGTCGATGAAGCCTTCTGGGCGGCCGTGAGGCCGAATCTGACCCGCTTGTCCGATCTTCGGGACTGGATCGCGATCACCCGGGGTGAGATCGAGCCGGTCATCGTTGAGCCCGACCTCACGGGGCGGGCGGCGTCGATGCTGCCGCAGGAGCCTTGGACCGAGAATACCTGGTCGGCCTGGACCGGTGCGGTCAAGCAGGCGACCGGAATCGGCGGGAAGGCATTGTTCCGGCCACTCCGGCTGGCGCTCACCGGTCGGGAGCACGGCCCGGAACTGAGGACGCTGCTCCCGCTCATCGGACGGCACCGCGCCACGGCCCGGCTGCGCGGCGAGGCGGCCTGAGCGGTGACGCGAAAGCGTCAAGGGTATGCCCCGATCCCGCCAAGTGCGCCATTTAAATACCTAGATTTTTATAGGACCATGCGGCGGTGGCGCGTTGCGCAGATTGAGAGGACACGTTGTCGACAACCAGCAATGACGAGACGCCGCTCGCGGCCGTGTTCGTCGATGTTGAAAACATGACCATGGACCGGCAGCCCGGGCGGCCCGAGTTTCACATAGGTCAGGTCATGGATCGCGTGAACGGTATGATGAGGCCGATCGTGCGGAAGGCGTACGCGGACTGGTTTCGCCTGCGTGGCCTGCGCGATCCGTTTCTGCGGCACGGCTTCGATCAGGTGCAGACCACCTACATCAATCGATCGAAGAACACGCTCGACATGCAGATGTGCGTCGACGCGATGGAGACCGTGCTGCTCGACCCGGCGATCAAGGCCGTGGTTCTGGTCACTGCCGACTCCGACTTCAGCCCGCTGGCGCGCTCCATTCGGCGCCACGGTCGGCGAGTCGTCGCCATAGGCTGGCTCGACAAGACCAACGCCGTGTTCCGCGGCCATTGCGATGAGTTCATCCCCTACGAATCCCTGGCCGGGGTACCGGCCGAGGCTCAGGCGGTCCCGGCCGTGGCGGCGGCAGGCGTCCAACCGGCGCGTCCGATAGCCGGGCCGGGCCTGCCTGACGGCGCCGAGGCGCCCGAGGCGACCCGTCCGCTGACCGCGCTCAATGGGACCATTGCCCGGCTGATTGCGCAGAACGGAGCCGGAGCCGGCATCCCTGCGCGCTTTCTGGCGGCGGCGCTCCGGCGAGAGGACGGTGGAGTCGAGACCACGGCCTTCGGCTTCCGCACCCTGAGTGGTCTGGTCAACGCGCATCCGCTGCTCCGGCGCGGGCCCGGCGCCGGCCCGGGCTTCACCGTCTACCTGCCCGGGGCGATGCGGATCGGGGACGTCGAGGACGGGCTGGCGCCGGTGGCCCCGGAGGAGGCGGCCCGCCGCATCGCCGAGGAGCCCGTGGGCTTTCTCGGGCGGGACGAGCAATACGACGTGCTCGACGCCCTGCATCAGGCGTTCGAGAAGGAGTCCGACACGTTCGAGCGGGGCCGGATCGTCGATCTCGCGGAGCAGGCACTGGACGGTGTCGGGCGCGCCGAGATCGAGCGGGTCGAGCGGCTGCTCTGGGAGGCGAAGGCGTATATCGTCGAGGAGCGCAACAGCCCCGATCCGATGACCTGGCTCGTCAGGCTCGGGACCCATGTCCGGGATTTCGACGATCTGGTGTTCGAGCATGACAAGCAGCTCATCGCCCGCGCCATTGCCGCCGGCATCGTCCTTGACGCCCGCGGCTGGTCGCGGCTGCTCGATGAGGACGATACCGACGCGGAGATCTTTGCGGATATGCTCGCCGACCTCGGCTTCAGCGACCCTGATTTCCCGGTCGAGCCGACCCGGGTCGCCGATCAGGAGGCAGCACCGGGACGCCAGCCCCCCGGCCGGGCCGGCACGCGGCCAGCGTGGCGCCCGGCACCGGCGCGTCCACGGCCGGTGGAGCGTGGCAATGGCCCCGGAACCGCCGATGCCCTTGGCCTCGACCCGCGTGACCTAGATGACGACTGGCTCGGCAGCTCGGCCAATGAGCGGCAGGACGTCGAACTCGACTTCACGCCACGGCTGCCCGAGGTGCGCCGTCCGCGGCCGCCGCGACCGGCCCGCCCGGCGGAGCCTGAGGCACCGCCGGCCGAGGAGGCGTCGTCGTCCGGCGAGGCGCCGGCGGAGGAGAGCGGCCATCGCCCGGCACGGCCGGACCATGTCCTGATGTCCCCCAGGGTGCGCCGCCCCTACGAGGATCGGCAGGACTGAGGCGCGCGGCACGACCGGACGTGGCCATCGCCGGCCGGGTCTGCTACGCCTGTCCAGAGCACCCGCAATCTCCCGCCGTCGCCGACCATGACGCCTGTCCAGCTGTTCAACACCTTGAGCCGGCGCAAAGAGGTGTTCGAGCCGCTCGAGCCCGGTTCGGTCCGCATGTATGTCTGCGGGCCGACGGTCTACGACCTCGCGCATATCGGCAACGCCCGGCCGGTCGTCGTGTTCGACGTGCTGTTCCGGCTGCTGCGCGATCGCTACGGCGGCGGGCAGGTGACCTATGTCCGCAACATCACCGACGTCGACGACAAGATCATCGAGGCGGCGCGCCGCAACGACGAGCCCATCGAGCGGGTGACCGCGCGGACAGCCACCGCCTACGCCGAGGACATGGCGGCCCTGGGTGCGCTTCAACCGACGTGCGAGCCGCGCGCCACCGGGCACATTGACGCCATGATCGCCATGATCTCTCGCCTGATCGAGAGCGGCCATGCCTACGCCGCCGAGGGCCACGTCCTGTTCGACGTGACTTCCATGGCTGATTACGGCCGGCTCTCCGGGCGCAGCCGCGAAGACCTGATCGCCGGCGCCCGTGTCGAGGTGGCGCCTTACAAGCGCGATCCGGCGGACTTCGTGCTCTGGAAGCCGGCGGGGGCCGACGAGCCGGGCTGGGACAGCCCGTGGGGCCGCGGCCGCCCGGGCTGGCACATCGAGTGCTCCGCCATGTCGGCCACGCATCTGGGGCCGGTCTTTGACATCCACGGCGGCGGCCTCGACCTCGTGTTCCCACACCATGAGAACGAGATTGCCCAGAGCCGCTGCGCCCACGGCACACCGCTTATGGCCAGATACTGGCTGCACAACGGCTATGTGATGGTCGAGGGCCAGAAGATGTCGAAGTCCCTCGGCAACTTCATCACCGTGCGCGACCTGCTCGAGGAGCACCCGGGATTGGGCGAGGCGATCCGCCTGACCCTGCTCTCCGCACACTACCGGCAGCCGCTGGATTTCACCCTGGACAAGCTGCACGAGGCGACCGCGACCCTGGACCGGCTCTATGCCGCCTTGCGCGATGCCGCCCGCGTGAGGCCGGCCGAGAATGTCGAGCCCTCAGGCGTTCTGGAGGCGCTGGCCGACGACCTGAACACGCCAAGGGCGATCGCCGAGCTGCATGAGGCGGCGGGCCGGCTCAACCGCGCCGAAAGCAGCTCTGCCTGTGCGACGGCGAAGGCGGAACTCCTGGCCGGCGGCGGGCTGCTCGGGCTGCTGGGCCAGGACCCGGAGGCATGGCTCCAGCGTGGCGCGACGGACGGGCCCTCGGCCGAAGAGATCGAGACCGCGATCGGACGTCGTCGCGAGGCGCGAAAGGCCAAGGACTTTGCCGCTGCCGACCGCATTCGCGACGAGCTGTCGGCCCGTGGCGTCATCCTCGAGGACAAGCCGGGTGGCCTCACGGTCTGGCGGCGCGCGGGATAGGGGTCATGGCCGAGCGCATCTTCCTCTTTGACACGACGCTGCGTGACGGCGCGCAGACGCAGGGGATCGACTTCTCGGTGGTCGACAAGGTGGCGATTGCCCGCGAGCTCGATCGCATCGGCATTGATTACATCGAGGGTGGATGGCCTGGCGCGAATCCGACCGATGATGCGTTCTTCGCCGAACCGCCCCGTCTGGAGCGGGCGAGGCTGACAGCCTTCGGCATGACCCGACGCGGCGGCCGCTCTGCCGACAACGACCCCGGTCTGCGCGCCCTGCACGAGGCCAGGGCGCCGGCTGTGTGCCTGTTCGGCAAGACCTGGGACTTCCACGTTGACGTCGCGCTCGGCGTGCCGCGGGAGGAGAACCTGCGGATGATCGCCGACAGCGTCGCCTCAGTGGTCCGTCGCGATCGTGAAGCGCTTTTCGACTGCGAGCATTTCTTTGACGGCTACAAGAACAATCCTGGCTATGCCCTTGATTGTGCACGAGCCGCGGCGGCGGCGGGCGCGCGCTGGGTTGTGCTCTGCGACACCAATGGCGGCACCTTGCCCCACGAGATCGAGGCTATCGTCGACGAGGTATCCCGGCATATCCCGCCGGAGCGCCTCGGCATTCACGCCCATGACGACACCGGCAACGCCGTGGCCAACAGCTTGGCGGCGGTCCGCGCCGGGTGCCGGCAGGTGCAGGGCACCCTGAACGGGCTTGGCGAGCGCTGCGGCAATGCCAACCTCATAAGTCTGATCCCGTCGTTGATGCTGAAGCTGGGCTTCGAGACGGGCCTGGACGGCGAGAGCCTGCGCGGTCTGACCCGGCTGAGCCGCTGGTTTGACGAGCACCTGAACCGTTCGCCCGACACCCAGGCGCCCTATGTCGGGGCGCGGGCGTTCACCCATAAGGGGGGCGCCCATGTCTCGGCTATGGCCAAGGACACGCGATCCTATGAGCATGTCGAGCCGGAGGCGGTGGGCAATCGGCGGAGCATCGTCGTCTCCGACCAGTCCGGCCGGGCGAACGTGCTCGCGCGGCTCGCCGAGCTGGGCATGAAGGTCGACCCCGACCACCCCAATGTCGGCCGGCTGGTTGAACTGGTGAAGGAGCGTGAGTTCGACGGCTATGCCTATGACGGCGCCGAGGCGAGCTTCGAGTTGCTGGCCCGTCGCATGCTGGGCCAAGTGCCCGATTATTTCGAGCTACTGCGATTTTCGGTCACCGATGAGCGACGCTTCAACGCCCGGGGTCAACTGGTGACCGAATCGGAGGCGACGGTGAAGGTGCGGGTCGCCAACGCCGTGCGGCACACGGTGGCCGACGGCAATGGCCCGGTGAACGCCATCGACCTCGCGTTGCGCAAGGCGCTGGAGCCGACCTATCCGGCGCTCCGCGACATGAAGCTGGTCGACTACCGGGTGCGCATCCTTCGCGCGCGGGAGGCCTCCGCCGCCCTGCCGCGCGTGCTGATCGAGAGCGCCAACGCGGCGGGCGCCCGCTGGTCGACGGTCGGCGTCTCCACCAACATCATCGACGCCTCGTTCGACGCGCTTGGCGACAGCTTCGTCTACAAGCTGTTCCAGGCCGGGACCCCGGCTGCGTGAGCCCGGAGAGCCGAAAGGGCCGAAGCGGCGCGGGCCGTCGCGACGCGTCGGGGCAGGGCCGCGGGCGGGTCTGACGGGCGGGACCGCGAGTGTCCGGCACGAACCATACGAGGGAGGCCGCGGGCGGCCCGGTGCGGGACGAAGGGCCTGTGGTGATCCTGGTCCGGCCGCAGCTTGGCGAGAACATCGGCACCGCGGCGCGGGCTATGCTCAACACCGGTCTCGAGCGGCTGCGACTCGTGGCGCCGCGCGACCCGTGGCCGAACGAGCGCGCCACAGCCGCCGCCTCGGGGGCCGACCGGGTGCTCCTGAGGGCGACGGTGTATGGGCGCACCGAGGAGGCCATCGCCGATCTGACCGCCGTCTATGCCACGACCGCTCGGCCACGCGACATGGTGAAGCCGGTGCTGACCCCGCGGCAGGCGGCTCTCGGCATGGCGGAGATGCCGGAGGGGGCGGCGCGCGCCGGCATTCTCTTTGGGCCTGAGCGATCCGGTCTCGACAATGAGGACGTGGTGTTGGCCGACACCATCATCGCGGCGCCGCTGAATCCAGCCTTCTCGTCCCTCAACCTGGCGCAGGCCGTGCTGCTGGTCGGCTATGAATGGTATCAGGCCGCCGGCGCCACCCGCATGCCGAGCCCCGCCGGCGCGACGGAGGCGCCCGCCACCAAGCACCACCTGCTCGGCCTGTTCGAGCACCTGGAGCAGGAGCTGGACGCTTCAGGCTTCTTTCATCCCAAGGAGAAGCGGCCCGGGATGGTGCGCAACCTGCGCAACGTGCTGCAACGCGCCGGCATGACCGAGCATGAGGTTCGCACGCTGCATGGCGTGGTCACGGCGCTGTCGGGGCGGCGGCTCGGCGGCAAGCCGAGGGGGCGGGGCTAGGGCGTTTCCGGGTAAGGTTGGCATAGCCGGCCCGGTCCCCCGCCCGGCCCCCCAACGACAGCATGCTTGGGGTGACCGGGTGGGAAAGCGGGCCGATGCCGCTTCTGCGTCACGCGGAAACGCTCTGGGAAAGCGGAGATTATCGGTCTTCGGCGCGCCAGGATCGGTCAACGCACGAGAGCGGCCGACACCGGAGCGCAGCGCTCGTGATTGTCGGGGAGGCGGGTCCACTCCTCGGTCTTGCCGAACAGCGGCACGCCCAGATAGCCCCGCAAAGCCAGGGTGTCCGGGTGCTCGAGAGTAATTTCGGCCCCATAACGATCGCCGCTGCGCGGATCAACCACCCAGCCGTCGCGCCAGTGGCCGTCGCCGTCTGCCTCGAAGCCGCCCAAGATCTGCACGGAGCAGAGCGGCCGCTGGCTGTCAGAGGCGCCTTGGGAGGCCATACGGCGGTTCCCGTCCTGATCGGCGAACCAGGCGAGCCGGCCGCATACGGAGGCGCCGCACGGGACAATCTCCACGGCCGCGTTGCCGTTTCGGGTCAGCCACAGGCCGGTCAGATCCTGGTCCGCCGTATGACGGCCCGGCAGCGCCAACGCCTGGGTGGCGCCCAGCAGCACGGCCAGCAGCGTGCCAATCCTGACGATAGCGGACATATCCGTCTCCCGCCTGCGCCCTTGATCCGGCGGCAACAGCGTTGTGGAAATGCGTCAGCGACGCCTGTCAAGTCCCGATGCCTCTACCTAGCGCCCCCTAAGAACGGAGCCAAGGAACGGATATTCAAGTCGCCGCGAGCGGACGCGATCGACGATGAAGCAAGCGTAGCAATGATGCAACATTTGACAGGGCGGTCGGGCGTTCTAATGTGCCCCTCATTCCCGAGAACGCGGGCAGCTTTCGCGGACGCCGTCGTCGGCGCGCGTCATCGCTGTCCCGTCCGCGCCGGCTTTTGGCCCGGCACCAGCGGACCTATCGGGACAGCCGATCAGCAAGACGGAAATGGACCGGTTTGATGAGCAAGCGAGCACGATCGAAATACAAGATCGACCGACGTCTGGGGGTGAACCTATGGGGTCGGCCCAAAAGCCCGATCAACCGTCGAGAATACGGGCCGGGTCAGCATGGTCAACGCCGCAAGAAGCCGACTGATTTCGGCACACAGCTGATGGCGAAGCAAAAGCTGAAGGGCCATTACGGCAACATTGGGGAACGCCAGTTCCGCCGCTATTACGAGGAAGCGGTGCGCCGCAAGGGCGACACTGGGGAGAACCTGATCGAGCTGCTGGAGCGCCGCCTGGACGCTGTCGTCTATCGAATGAAGTTTGCGCCAACGGTGTTCGCGGCGCGGCAGTTCATCAGCCACGGCCATGTGCTGGTCAACGGGCGCCGGGTGACCATACCGTCCTTCCAGGTGCGCAACGGCGACACGGTCGAGTTGAAGGAAAAGATTCGTGAGCTGACCGTAGTGCTGGAGGCCGTGGCCTCAGGCGAGCGCGACGTGCCGGACTACATGGAGGTGGTGCACGACAAGGAGATGAAGGGTCGCCTTGCCCGCACGCCGCAGCTCGCCGACGTGCCCTATCCGGTCACCATGGAGCCGAACCTGGTTATCGAGTTCTATTCGCGGTGACGCGGGCGGCAATCACGGCGACCGGTATCCTCCTTCTTTTTTGCGCCATCCGGGCGGTACGCATCTGTCACCCGCTCAGCCGTGAGGCGGCGGGTGGCTGTATGGACGGAACAAGTGTACGCGGGTTGATGTCGCGCAGCGGGTGTGTGAGCCGTGGGTGTCACACACCGCCTTACTCAACCCGTAATGATGCGTGGTTGCCGAAGGGCGCTTTACGGTTTGTGCGGAGCGTAGCGCAGCTGAAAGGCTCCCCTGTGACCGCTCCCCTGTAACCGCTGCTACGCAGCCGGCTGAACCTCGATTCCGCGGCTGTTCAGCAGCTCCAGCAGCTCACCGGTCTGATACATCTCACGGACAATGTCACAGCCGCCGACGAACTCTCCCTTCACGTAGAGTTGGGGGATCGTCGGCCAGTTGCTGAACTCCTTGATGCCCTGCCGGATGCTCGGATCCATGAGGACGTCAACGCTGCCGAACTTGACGCCAAGGTGGGTCAGCACCTGCACCACCGCGGCCGAGAAGCCGCACTGAGGGAAGACCGGCGACCCCTTCATGAACAGAATCACGTCGTTGCTGTTCACTTCCTGGCGGATCCGCTCGTGAACCGCATTTTCCATGATGAGCCCTTCAGATTGCCAAGGGTTGGTCAGCGCACGGCGTCGGGAGCAGCCGTCTGCAGGGCAAGCGCATGCAATTCTCCGCCCATGCGGCCCTGCAGCGCCTTATAGACCATCTGGTGCTGCTGCACCCGGGTCTTGCCGGCGAAAGCCGGGCTGATGACATACGCCGCGTAATGGTCGCCATCACCGCGAAGATCCTCGATCCGCACGTCGGCGTCGGGAATCCCCTCCTTGATCATCCGGACGATCTCCGCGGGCTCCATCGCCATGTCGAGTCGTGCCTCTTGGTTCAGTCGAGCCGCCCGGTCAGAGGCGGTAGTCAACTCGGCGGACGCGTCATGAAGGCCGGTAGCCAGCGCTCATGCGCCTCCCGCAATGTGCCGACGGATATGGCGTGTTCGCCATTCACTGTCAACGCGCCGCCCCCGGTGCGCCCGAGCGCCAGGACAGCCACCCCGTCCGCGGCCGCGCGCCGCCGCGCCGGCTCGGGATCCGGGCACGCGATAAGGTAGCGGCCCTGGTCCTCGCCGAACAGGAAGCCCGCCGGGTCCTCCTGCTCGGGCACACGCACGTCGCATCCCGTGCCACCGGCCAGGACCATCTCGGCAGCAGCCACCAGCAGCCCACCATCCGACAAGTCGTGGCAGGCGGAGACCAGGCCATCGGCAATCAAGCCGCGCACGAGGTCGCCGTTCCGTCGTTCCGCCGACAGATTGACCGGGGGCGGCGCGCCGTCCTCGCGGCCGTGTATCTCACGCAGGTAGAGAGACTGCCCAATCCAGCCGACCGTATCACCCACCAGCAGAAGCGTCTCTCCCTCCGCCTTCAGTGCCGCGTCGGCTCGCCGGGTCAGGTCGGGCAGCAGGCCGACGCCGCCGATCGTCGGGGTCGGTGAGATGGCCTCGCCATCGGTCTCGTTGTAGAGGGAGACGTTGCCGGAGACGACCGGGAAGTCGAGTGCGCGGCAGGCGGCGCTCATGCCGCGGATGCAGCCGGCGAATTGCCCCATGATCAACGGCTTCTCCGGATTGCCGAAATTCATATTGTCGGTGACAGCAAGCGGACGCGCGCCTACCGATGTCAGGTTGCGCCACGCCTCGGCCACGGCCTGGGCGCCGCCGCTCTCCGGATCGGCGCGGCAGTAGCGGGGCGTGCAGTCTACGGTGATGGCCAGCGCCTTGCCCGTGCCGTGGACGCGCACCACCGCGGCGTCGCCGGCGCCTGGGCCGGCCAGCGTGTCGGCCATCACCGTGCTGTCGTATTGCTCCCAGATCCAGCGCTTCGACGCGAGATCCGGGCAGCCCATGAGCCGCAGCAGCACCCGGTCCGGGGCCTCGGGCAGCGGCGCGCTCGCCGGCGCCAGGGGCTCAGGGGGGACCGTTGCGGTCCAGGGTCGGTCGTAGCGTGGCGCCTGCTCGACCAGCGGCGCCACCGGGATATCCGCCCGAACCTCGCCAGCGTGGCGGACGGTCAGGCGGCCAGTGGCGGTGACGGTCCCGACAATAGCGAAGTCCAGCTCCCACTTCTCGAAAATGGCCCTGGCCTCGGCCTCACGGCCTGGCCGCAGCACCATGAGCATGCGCTCCTGGCTTTCCGAGAGCATGATCTCATAGGCGCTCATGCCGGTCTCGCGCTGCGGCACCTGGTCAAGGTCGAGCTCGATGCCACACCCGCCCTTGTCGGCCATCTCGACCGACGAGGAGGTCAGGCCGGCGGCGCCCATGTCCTGTATGGCGATGATGGCGTCGGTCGCCATCAGCTCCAGGCAGGCCTCGAGCAGCAGCTTCTCGGTGAACGGGTCGCCGACCTGCACCGTGGGGCGCTTGGCCTCGGCGTCCTCGCTGAACTCGGCCGAGGCCATGGTGGCGCCGTGGATGCCGTCGCGTCCGGTCTTGGCGCCGACATAGACGACCGGGCTGCCGATGCCGCCGGCCGCCGCGTAGAAAATCCGGTCCCGCTCGGCGACCCCGACGGTCATAGCGTTGACCAGGAGGTTGCCGTTGTAGCTGGCGTGGAACCGGGTCTCGCCGGCCACCGTGGGCACGCCCACGCAGTTCCCGTAGCCGCCGATGCCGGCCACCACGCCGGCCAAAAGATGGCGGGTTCTGGGATGATCCGGGCTTCCGAAGCTGAGCGCGTTCAGGTTGGCAACGGGCCGGGCGCCCATGGTGAAGACGTCGCGCAGGATGCCGCCGACCCCGGTCGCTGCTCCCTGATAGGGCTCGATGAACGAGGGATGGTTGTGACTCTCCATCTTGAAGATAACGGCCTGGCCGTCGCCGATGTCGATGACGCCGGCGTTCTCCCCCGGTCCTTGGATGACCCAGGGAGCTTCGGTCGGCAGCTCCTTCAGCCAGCGCCGCGAGGATTTGTAAGAGCAGTGCTCCGACCACATCACTGAGACGATGCCGAGCTCGGTGAAGCTGGGTGGGCGGCCGAGCACACCCGACATGCGCTGCTGCTCCTCGGGTGACAGGCCGTGCTCGCGGACCAGCTCGTCGGTGACCGGGGGGTCGGCAGGGATCATGGAGCGTGCCTTGAGAGCCGGGCGAGGAGGCGGGTCGAGCCTTCGATGCCCATGCCGCCGCCGCCGGTCAAGGCGCCGGTGGCGCCCATTGGTAGACCCAGGTCTCCGTGAGCGGCCGGCCGTCGAGTCGCAGGAACAGGCGCATATCGATCGGTTCACGGGTATCCTCGGTCGGACGCAGGTCGAAGATCGCCCGGCGGCCCCGAATCGCGTGCAGCGGCCGAGCTGAGGGCAGCTCGACCATGCCCCTCGACACCGTGATCACTGGCTCCACCGCGGCGTCGTCCGGGAGCATCGACAGGTCGCCGCCCGCGAAGTCGACGACGAATTTCCGAGAGTAGTATTCGCGTGGCTGGCCGACCACGCCGCCGATGCCGGTCCGGCTCGCTCTGACCGTGGCAAGGGGCGGCTCAATCGGCGGCTCCAGGCACCAGTGCAGCCGATAGGCGATGTTGATCTCGTCGCCGGGCTCGGCCGGCCGCTCCGGGTTCCAGAAGGCGACAATGTTGTCGAAGGTTTCGTCCTCGGTGGGAATCTCGACCAGCTGCACGGCGCCGCGTCCCCATGGACCCCTGGGCTCGACCCAAAGGCTGGGCCGACGCTCGTAGAAGACACCGTCGTCCTGGTAGTTGGCGAAGGCGCGGTCGCGCTGCATGAGGCCGAAGCCGCGCGGGTTCTCGTCGACGAAGGAATTGACCCGGACGGTTGTCGGGTTGACCAGCGGTCGCCAGACCCATTCCCCGGCTCCGGTCCATAGGCTCAGCCCGTCCGAGTCATGGATCTCGGGGCGGAAATCGTTGGCTTGGCGGCGATCGTTCTCGCCGGTCTGATACATGCTCGTGAGCGGCGCGATGCCGAGCCGGTCGATCCGGGCCCGCGGGAACAGGGTCGCCGTGACATCCATCACCGTGGCCATACCAGGCTCGATCACGAAGCTGTAGGCGCCGGCAACGCTCGGACCGTCGAGCAGGGCATGGACCCGCACGAAGGCCTGCCCCGGGGCTGGGCGCTCGAGCCAGAAGGCGCGGAAAATCGGGAACTCCTCGGGCTCCGGCAGGCCGGTCTTGACCGCGAGGCCGCGGGCGGACAGCCCGTACTGGTAGGTCCCGGTCACGGCCCGGAAGTAGCTGGCGCCGAGGAAGGCGACCATGTCGAGGTCGAAATTGGTATGGAAGTGCAACCGGAAGCCGGCAAAGCCGAGATCGTCCGGCAGCGGAGGATCGAAGCCGGTCGCTCCATAATGAAACAACGCTGCATTGTACTCGATTGGTCGCGCCTCGCCATCAACCACCTCGAACAGGCGTACCGGGTCGTGGAAGAAGAGGCCCAGGTGGAAGAACTGCGCCTGAAACAGCAGGTCCGTGTCCCGCCACAAGGCATGGTCGGCATCAAACGAGATGGCCTGGTACTGATCCCAATCGAGGCCAGAGAGGCTCGGCGGCAGCGGGCGCTCATTCGGGTGGTAGGGCTTGCCGGCCACGCGTCGCGCCAAGTCGACCAGCCAGCCGCGGTCGAACGACGCCGCGTCCGCCGGCAGCTCGGGAATCGGGCTGTCCGCGGTCTGAGCGCGGGCAAGGGACGGCAGAACGAGGGTGGCGGGCACGCCGGCCAATGCGGCGCAGAAACGGCGGCGGTGCATGGGTCTCCAAAGGCTCCGACGGCGGCCGCCCGGGGTCCGGGTGCCCCGCCGATCGACGGTGATGAAAAGGCCGGGCTATGCCGCTCCGGCCGTGGCGTCCGGGTGCCGGTTCGTGGAGCCGAGCGCGGACAGCAATCCCTCGAACAGGGGAAGGCCGTCACTATTTCCAAGGGCCGGGTCAGCGGCCCGCTCGGGATGCGGCATCATGCCGAGGACGTTGCGGCGGTGATTGAGCACCCCGGCAATGTTGTGGGCGGAGCCGTTCGGGTTTCCGTCCTCGCCGTCGCCGACGGGGGCATAACGGAAGACCACCCGGTCCCCGTCCTCGAGCCGCCGGAGCGTGGCGTTGTCGGCGAAATAGTTGCCGTCCTGATGTGCGACCGGAAGGCGGATGAACTGGCCGAGGCCGTACCGGCCGGTGAACGGGCTGTCGGTCGTCTCGACGCGGAGCCGAACCGTCCTCGACACGAATCTCAGGTCGCGGTTGCGCATCAGCGCGCCGGGCAGCAGGCCGATCTCGGTCAGCACCTGGAAGCCATTGCAGACGCCCAGCACCGCGACGCCTCGCTCGGCTTGCCGCCGGACCGCATCCATGACCGGCGACCGGGCCGCCATGGCGCCCGAGCGCAGATAGTCGCCATAGGAGAAGCCGCCGGGCACGACAATCAGGTCAAGCGGGGGCAGCGTGGCATCTCGATGCCAGATCATGGCCGGTCGGCTGCCGCTGACGCGTTCCAGAGCGACCGCGGCGTCACGGTCGCAGTTCGAGCCCGGGAAGACGATGACGGCGGCCTTCATCTCGGGTCAACCTCCGGACGCGATGGCGGCGGCCGCCGGACGCGCCGCGCTCCGGCGCTCCGCGATCACGCGCAGATAGTGCTTCCAAATCAGGAGGGATGCCGCCGTCCGGCGCGGCCGCCAAGCCTCCCCCTCCTGCCGCAGGGTGTCGGCCGAAGGGCGGGCGTCACTCCCTGCCAGCCATTGCCAGCCAACTTGCAGCGCCATATCGCCGGCAGGCAGCACATCGCGCCGCCCGAGCGCCCACAGCAGATAGCACTCGGCAGTCCAGCGGCCGATGCCCTTGAATGCCGTGAGCCGGTCCAGCACGTCCTGGTCCTTGAGCCGGTCGAGCCCCTCAAGGTCGAGGCTGCCGTCGGCGATCGCCGTGGCGACACCACGCGCGCAAGCCTTCTTCTGGCGGCTGAAGCCGCAACGACGCAGATCGGCGTCCGACAGGGCGAGAAAGGCCGTCGGCTTTGGCGGACCGATCATCGCTTCGAGCCGGCGGTGCATGGCGCGTGCCGCCTGGATCGACATTTGCTGCTCGAGGATGATGTGCAGCAACGTGCCGAACCCGGGCTCGCGCAGGGACAGCGGAAACGGACTCACGCCGCCGTGCCGGTCGGCCAGGCGCTGGTCCTCGGCGGCCAGCGCGGCCATGTCCCGGCGAAGGCAGGCGATCCGGGGATCGGCGGTCACGGAGCCAGATCGATCGAGTAGGTCTCGATCACCGGGTTCGCCAGCAGCGTCCGGCACATGGCCTCGACCCGGGCGCGCGCCGAATCGGCGTCGGCGGCGTCCACCTGCATCTCGATGAGCTTGCCCTGGCGAACGCTGCTGGCCTCATGGAAGCCGAGGGTGTTGAGCGCGTGCTCGATCGCCTTGCCCTGGGGATCAAGCACGCCCGGCTTCAACTCGATTCGCACGGTGGCCCGCATCGCCGCCCCTTCTCCCATCACGCCTCGGATTGGCGCTACTGCATCGCGGAGGTGCCCTTGAGGTCGGCGGCGCCGGCCTCGGGCAGGATGCCAAGCCGGCGCGCCACCTCCTGATAGGCCTCGGCGACGCTGCCAAGGTCCTGGCGGAAGCGATCCTTGTCGTACTTCTCGTTGGTCCGGACATCCCAAAGCCGGCAATTGTCCGGGCTGATCTCGTCGGCCAGCACCAGCTGCATCTCGCCGTGCTCGTTGAACAGCCGGCCGAACTCCAGCTTGAAGTCGATCAGCTTCAAGCCGATGCCAAGGAACAGGCCCGACAGATAGTCGTTCACGCGCAGGCTGAGCGAGGTCATGTCGTCCAGGTCCTGTGGCGTCGCCCAGCCGAAGGCGGTGATGTGCTCCTCGCAGATCATCGGATCGCCGAGCTCGTCCGATTTCAGGAAGTACTCGACGATCGAGCGGGGCAGGGGCGTTCCCTCCGGGATACCGAAGCGCTTGGAGAAGGATCCAGCGGCGATGTTGCGGACGACCACCTCGATCGGGACAATCTCCACCTCGTGCACGAGCTGCTCGCGCATGTTGAGCCGGCGCATGAAGTGGGTGGGCACGCCCATCTCCATGAGCTTGGTCATGAGGTACTCGGAGATCCGATTGTTCAGAACCCCCTTTCCGGAGATGACGCCCCTCTTCTCGTTGTTGAAGGCGGTCGCATCGTCCTTGAAGTACTGGACAAGGGTCCCCGGCTCCGGCCCTTCGAACAGGACCTTGGCCTTGCCCTCGTAGATTCGCCGACGCCGGGTCATGGCTGAGGGCTCATTCTCGAGTGCCTTTCGCGCGTGAAAGGCGCGGCCGCGGAGGCGCGGCGCTGCCTACCTGCACCAAGCATATAGCAAGGGGCCGCGGTCTTCACAATTCGCCGGGCCCTCGATGCGCCACTCCGGGGGCGCGGCGGCCGGGCGTGGCGGCCCTGCCGGGCTCGTCAGCGCAGAAAGCAGTCTAGGAGATCCGTCCGACAAGCCCGCCCTTCCTTAACATCGGCCGAAGTCGTGCCCATATATCCAAGCGGAAACGGTGGCCTTGTTGTCTCGATGAGGCCCAAAACATTCGCGAGGAGGCGACGATGACGACCTTCGACGCACGGGAGCGAGCCTTCGAAGAGCTGTATCATCACGATCAGGATCTACAGTTCCGAGTGGAGTGCCGGCGCAACCGACTGTTGGCATCTTGGGCGGCCGAGGTTATGGGCCTCGATGCCGAAGCCACGCGGGATTATGCGGAGGACGTGGTGCGCGGGTGCGTGACCGTGCCGTGCCATGCCCATGACCGGATCCTGGCCGATCTGCAGGCTCACAACGCTGAGGTTTCGGACCACCGTCTGCGACGCAAGATGGACGAGTTGATGGCGGTGGCGCGCCGGCAGGTCATGGCCGAGGTGCGCGCCTGACGGATCCTTACCCATGGTCGGCGCGCGGGCCGGCCGCGTCCGCTACCGGACAACGGGCCTCAAGCCGGGTGAGCCACGAATCGACACGCCGCTGGTTTACCCCGAGATCCCAGTAGCCGATCAAGGCCCGACTCAGGATCGCCGCAGCGGCGCAACCGTCCGCGACATCGACGAACCGCGCGGTGATCCGGTCGGGAAAGCCGAGCAGGCGGGAGCGCTGGATCGCGTCGACCTGCCGGCGGTCCGGCGACACCTCGAGGATCCAGGTGCGCGGTGCATTCATCAGCAGGTCGATCCAGGCCTCCGCCACGGCTTCGGGTGAAGTCGCGAACACCGGGCTGCGCCGATCGGCGGCGGACGGCGCGTCGGGCGGCAGCACCAAATAGCGATTCGGCCGCCGTCGCCTCGGTTGGGCGGTGAACGGATCCTCGAAGGGACCGAAGTCCGTCTCCTGCGTCACGTCCTGGCCATTCCCGTCAAGCTTTTCCGTCAAGGCGGCGCCACGGTCGGCTCGGTGAACACCCGGGCGAAGATCGTGTCCACATGGGCTTTGTAGGGCGCCAGGGTGAAGGCCTCGGCCAGCCGATCGGGCGTGACGTGGGCGGTGATCTCGACATCGCCTTTGAGTAGCTCGAGGAAGCGGCCCTCGCCGGCCCAGGCGCGCATGGCGTTGCGCTGCACGAGGCGGTAGGCGTCCTCGCGCCCGACCCCCGCCTGGGTCAGCACGAGCAGCACCCGCTGGGAGAACACGAGCCCCCCCAGGTGGTCCAGATTCTGGCGCATCCGCTCCGGGTAAACGACTAGGCGGTCGACAACCCCGGCCAGCCGGGCGAGCGCGAAGTCGAGCGCGATGGTGGCATCGGGCGCGATCACCCGCTCAACGGACGAGTGCGAGATGTCCCGCTCGTGCCAGAGCGGGACGTTCTCCAGCGCCGGCACGACCATCGAGCGGACGACGCGGGCAAGACCGGTAAGGTTCTCGGTCAGGATCGGGTTGCGCTTGTGGGGCATGGCCGAGGAGCCCTTCTGCCCCTCGGCGAACAACTCCTCGGCCTCCCGCACTTCGGTGCGTTGAAGGTGGCGTATCTCGGTCGCCAGGTTCTCGACCGAGGCGGCGATCACGGCGAGCGTGGCGAAGAACATGGCGTGCCGGTCGCGCGGGATCACCTGGGTCGAGACCGGCTCCGGCTCAAGGCCGAGCCGGGCGGCGACATGGGCCTCGACCCGGGGATCGACCGTGGCGAAGGTGCCGACGGCCCCGGACATTGCGCAGGTGGCAACCTCCCGCCGGGCCGCCGCGAGCCGATCGCGATTGCGCCGGAACGCGGCGAAATGGCCGGCGAGCTTGAGCCCGAAGGTGGTCGGCTCGGCATGGACGCCGTGGCTGCGGCCGACACACATCGTGTCCTTGTGCTCGAGGGCCCGCCGCCGGAGCGCCTCGAGCAGCCGGTCGAGCCCTTCCGTCAGCCGGTCGGCGGCCTGGCTCAACTGCACCGCCAGACAGGTGTCGAGCACGTCGGAGGAGGTCAGGCCCTGGTGGATGAAGCGGGCCTCCGGACCGACGTGCTCGGCCAGGTTGGTCAGGAAGGCGATGACGTCGTGGCGGGTCTCGCGCTCGATCTCGTCGATCCGCGCCACGTCGAAGCGGCCGCGCTCGCGGATCGCCCGGGGCACGGAGCCTGGGACCTGGCCAAGCGCGGCCTGCGCCTCGGCGGCGTGGAGCTCGATCTCGAGCCAGATCCGGAACCGGTTCTCCGGCTCCCAGATCCGGACCATCTCGGGCCGGCTATAGCGGGGGATCATGGCGGTCGCCCGGTGGCGGCGGAGCAGGGGCGACGCCGACCATAGCAGCCGCGGGCCCTCAGGCAACGCCCACCGGCGCCATGCGTGGACGCCGGAGCGGCGGCCCATGCCGGCAGCGGCTTCCCGACCGGCTCGGCATCGGCTAGCCTCCCGCCCGTGCCGCCCCAGACGCCGGAGACGCACGACCCATGAAACGCCGCGGATTGCTGCGCCGCGCCGGCGCCGCGGGCGCCGGTGTCGCCGTCGCCTCCTCCTTTCCCGCCCCGGCCATCGCTCAGGGGCGCAGGCAGTGGACCCTGGTCACGCCCTGGCCGCGCAACACCCCGGGCGTCGGCGTCAACGCCCAGCGGCTGGCCGACCGCATCACCGAGATGACCGGCGGGCGCCTCACCGTCCGGCTCCACGCGGCGGGCGAGCTGGTGCCGCCGTTCGAGGTGTTCGACGCCGTGCAGGCGGGCAACGCCGACATGATGCACGCCACGCCCTCCTACTGGGTCGGCAAGGCGCGCGCGCTCAGCTACTTCACCGGGGTGCCGTTCGGCCTCAACGCCGTGGAGCTGGCCGCCTGGATCTATTTCGGCGAGGGCCAAGCGCTGTGGGACGAGATCTACGCCGGCTTCGGCCTCAAGCCGTTCTACGCCGGCAGCAGCGGCGTGCAGGCCGGCGGCTGGTTTCGCCGCGAGATCGCGACGCTGGACGATCTGCGCGGCCTGCGCATCCGCATCTCCGGCGTCGGCGGCGAGGTGCTCCGGCGCATCGGGGCGGCGGTGGTGCTGACCCCTCCGGGCGAGATCTTCGCCGCCATGCAGGCCGGCACCGTCGACGCCGCCGAGTGGGTCGGCCCCTGGAACGACCTCGCCTTCGGCTTGTACCGGGTCGCCCCGTACTACTACATGCCGGGCTTCCACGAGCCGGGCCCGGGCCTCGAGGTGACCGTCAACCGGGAGCGGTTCGCGGCGCTGCCGGCCGAGCAGCAGAAGATCATCGAGCACGCCGCCTCGTCGGTGGCCAACGAGACCCTGGCCGATTTCCAGTATCACAATGCGGTCGCGCTGGAGCCCCTGGTGCGGGACCACGGCGCGGAGCTGCGCCATTTCTCCGAGGAGATCGTGGCGGAGCTGGGCCGTGTCGCGGGCGAGGTCCTGGCGGAGGCGGCGGCCGACGACCCGATGACCGGCCGGGTCCACGCCGCCTACACGCGCTTCCGCGCGCAGGCGGTGCGCTACAGCCGGCGCATGGATCTCGTCAGCCTCCGCCAGCGCGACATGGTGCTGGGGTGAGAGGGGCGCGGATGATCAAAAATTGTATGGCACGAACTCGATCTTGGCGGCGCCGCAGCGCGGACAGTACCAGTCGTCCGGCAGCTCGCTGAACGGCGTGCCGGGCGGGATGCCGCTGTCCGGGTCGCCCTTCGCCGGGTCGTAGATATAGCCCGGGCACTCGCTCGCGATGCACTTGTACCGCTGCAGGCCGCTCGACGCCCGGGCCGGTCCCCGGCCGCCGAGCAGGCCCAGGCCGGCGAGCCCGAGGGCGCCCAGCAGCACGCCGCGCCGGGGCCGCAACACTCCCTCCCCGGACCGATCCCTTGCGCTCATCGCTCGCTCCTTGAGGCGTCCTTGACGTGTGGTGCGCCGATGCCGCCGTTTGCGACCCGGCATCCACCGGACGCGCGTGTGAAATTAGCCGGTTCCGGCGCGCTGTCGGAACGCCGCGCGTTGTCGCGCCTCCTCCTCGCCGTAGAAGAAGCTGATCACGGCGAAGCGCCGGCCGCGGGTGACGTCGAGCGCCTCGTGCAGATGGGCGCAGGAGAAGACGATGGCGGCGCCGGCCGGCGGCGCGTAGCGCTCCGGCCCGAACTCGGGGAACACCAGCTCGCCGCCCTCGTAGGCGCCGGTGTTGAGGTTGAGGGTCATGGCGAAGCGGCGGTGCGCGGCGTCGGGCGTGGTGTTGTCCCGGTGCCGCCGGAAGTAGCCGCCGCGGCCGTCGCCGGCGGGCGCCTCGTAGCAGACCACCTTGAAGGCCTCGAAGCGGGTCGGCGCGAAATAGGTGGCCTTGCGGATCTCCGGCAGCAGGCGCCGGCCGACCCGCTCGGTCAGCCGCCGGCCGAGCCCGGGATCCGCCACCGTGTGGTCGCGCCGGCTCTTGACCGCAGGATCCTCGACCAGGGCCGGCTTGCCGTCCACCAGCCGGGGCATGCCCGACGGCGCGTTGTCTGCTTCCCAGGCCTGGATCAACGCCTGGCACAGCGCCGGTTCCAAGACGTGCGGCACGATCAGCACCGGCGCGCCGCCGCGCACCACCGGGCCGGCCGATGCCCCGGGCCGAGCGGCCAGGGCGCGCCGCGCCCGCTCGCGCCAACCGGCCGGGTCGCCGTCGAGCCGCGCCACCAGCCTGAGCGTCGGGTCGAGCACGAGGCCCATGGGCGCGGCCGGCTCGGCGGCGCCGGTGAGCTGCCCGTGCACCGCCCCGTCATCGGCGAGCAGGCGGACGCCCGGCGCCTCATGCCACGGCCGGGCCAGCAGCGTGTCCTCGGCGCGGCCGTTGATCAGCACCGCCAGCGCCGGCGCGTCCGGCTCCGCCGGCTCGCCGGGCGCCGGCACCAGCCGCTCGATCAGGTCCGGGCGCGCGCCGAGCAGGGCGAGCAGCACCGGCCCGCCGCAGTAATGCTCGTAGAAGCCGAGGATGCCGTCGGGGCCGGGCCGGCGAAAGTCGACGATGCGGTCGCCCGGCTCCGGCACCGGCGGCCGCGCCGTGCCGATGTCGTTCTTTGTAGGCGTCGGTAGGGGCGCGCCGTTCGACGCCGCCGCGCCGGACCGGCCCTCCGACGCGGCGGCCGGGCGTCGCGGGACAGGGGCGGGCGCGGTCGGGTCCTCGGTCACCGGCGGTCCTCCTCGCTACGAACCTAGGTACTCTATCCTAGCTATGGACGAATGTCCAGGCCCGTGTGACCGCCGATGGTAGACGGCGCCGGTTTCCGTGCCCTTGCCCGCTGCCCACAGGTCGCGCCGTCAGAGCTTGCCGTCGTTGGGCATCACCCCGACCCGGTGCCGGTAGGACAGCTCGCCGCCGGCCCAGGCGGTGCCGATGAGGCCGACGAACATGATCAGCGACAGGATGATGCCCCACGGCGCGACCCCGGCGACCGGGTCGCCCGAGCGGATGCCCCAGTTCACCATGGCCAGCAGCAGCGCCGCCACGTTGCCGCCGGCATGGACGTAGCCCACCGGACGGCGGGTGGTGTTGATGCTGAAGAAGTCGACGGCGCCGACCATCGCCGCGAGAAGGCCGGTCACCGTGCCGATAATCAGCAGCCACAGCGAGGCCCGGGCCCAGAACGGGTCGCCGGTGCCGAGGAAGGCGATGTCGGTCAGCACCAAAAAGATGAACGCGCCGATCGGCAGCGGCACGAGCATGGGGTGCAGAGGGTGGCCGCGGAAGGCGGCGTAGCTCTTGCGCGCCGGGTCGGCGGAACGCTCCTCGACATTGCCGTAAGTCTGAGCCATGTCCAGTCTCCTCGGGTTGAAGGTGCCGGTCGAACAAGACATGATTGTGCCGGTTCCTTGAGGTGCTGGTGTCAAGCAGTTGTATTTCGTCGGACAAAAGGGTCTTTATTTCACGAGACCTTGGCCGCGGTGGCGCCCATGCCCAGTAGTTGGATGTCTCCTCGGTGACACGCGCCCCCCGACGGGGTTCCGCGGGCGCCGGGCGGATTTCGCCTGCGCCCGGGCGTGCCGGCCGCGGGCGCCTTGTCGATCCCCCGCCGTTTCGCACCTATGGCACGGTAGTGCCCGGAGGATCGGGGCCGCTCACCGCGAACGTCGGGGCGCTACCGTCTCAAGGTCGGCCATGAGCCCCGTTGCCGGCCGGTGCAGCACGGGAGGATCGCGATCGACACCCTTCGGACGGGCTTGGAGCCCGGGCTCGAGCAGGGCCGGTCGCTCCTGGTCGATTCGATTGGGACGTGAAATGCCGTCATGTCCGACGCCTCGCCGGGCGCAAGCCGGCGCAAGCGGGTGCTGAATTGCTCTGTGGCGGTGGCCCGAGCGTTGTCCGTCCACGCTCGCGCAGATGCCGGATCCCGGCGGCTCCCGCGGGTGACAGGTTTCACGTCGCGTTCGAGGTGGCGTTGGCCCGGGCCCGCCTCGACACCGGCCGGGGCATGCCGGGTTCAAGCCCGCCGCGTGCTCGAGTGGCACGCGGCATGATGAACGATGTGTCCTCGCCGTCCCGCACCGTTCAGGCAAACAGGCCAGGGTGGCGGCTCCTCGACCGGCCGGCCGGGTGCGGTCATGGCACTCAGGCCTTGAGGAATTTAGCAAAGCTCTCGCGCATCGATTGCCAAACGAGATCCATGCCCTCGGGGTCGCCCTTGACCATGGCAGCCAGGTACTGGCGGGCCTGGTCAAGCTTCACGTGCGGCGGCAGCGGCGGCACCTTCGGGTCGGTGACCATGTCGAGGACGCAGGGCCGGTCGCAGGCCAGCGCCTCGTCCCAGGCCGGGCCGACCCGCTCCGGATCCTCGACCCGGATGCCGCGCAGGCCGAGCAACTCGGCATAGGCGGCATAGTTGAAGTCGAGGATATTCTGCGAGGCCTCCCATTTCGGGTCGCCGGCCATGACCCGCTGCTCCCAGGTGACCTGGTTCAGGTCTCGATTGTTGAGCACTATGACGACGAGGCGCGGGTCGCTCCAGGTCTTGTGGAACTTGGCGGCCGTGAACAGGCAGTTGTTGCCGAGCATCTGCATGGCGCCGTCGCCGACCAAGGCCACGGCGAGCCGGTCGGGGAAGCAGAACTTGGCGGCCAGCGCATAAGGCACGCCCGGGCACATGGTGGCGAGCCCGCCCGACAGGCTGCCCATCTGGCCGCGCCGGATCCGGAAGTTGCGCGCGTACCAATTGGAGACGCTGCCGGAATCGGCGGCCAGGATGGCGTCGTCGGGCAGGCGCGGGCCCATCTCCCAGATGACCCGCTCGGGGTTGATCGGGTCGGCCGCGGTCATGGAGCGGGCCTCGACCACCTTCCACCAGTCGCGCACCCCTGCCTCGATCCGCTGCTGCCAGGAGCGGTCGTCCTTGCGCCTCAGATGCGGGATCAGGGCGTGCAGGGTGTAGCGGCTGTCGCCGGTGAGGTTCACCTCCATCGGGTAGCGCAGGCTCAGCATGCGAGGATCGATGTCGATCTGCACGCCGCGCGCCTGACCCTCCTTCGGCAGGAACTCCGAGTAGGGGAAGCTCGAGCCGATCATCAGGAGGGTATCGCACTCCATCATCAGGTCCCAGCTCGGCCGCGTGCCAAGCAGGCCCATCTGGCCGGTGCAGCAGGGCACATCGTCGGGGATGGCGGCGCGGCCGAGCAGGGCCTTGGAGACGCCGGCGCCAAGGATCTCGCAGACCTCGAGCACCTCGTCCGTGGCGTCGAGCGCGCCGGCCCCGACCATGACGGCGACCTTCCTGCCGCTGTTCAACACCTCGGCGGCGGCCTTCAGGTCCTCCTCGGCCGGGATGGTCACGGGCGGCCGGTAGCCGACGCCGGAATGGATGGTGCCGTGCGCGTGGGCCGGCGCCGGCACCGCCTCCAGCTCCTGGACGTCGTGGGGCACGATGATGCAGGTGACGGTGCGCTTGGACTGGGCGATGCGGAGCGCGCGGTCGATCAGGTGACGCATTTGCGCCGGGCTGTGGCAGGTGTGGACGTAGTCGCCGGCGACGTCCTTGAACAAGGACATCAGGTCGATTTCCTGCTGGTAGTGGCCCCCGAGCGCGGTGCGGCTCTGCTGGCCGACGATGGCGACCACCGGGGTGTGGTCGAGCTTGGCGTCGTAGAGGCCGTTCAGCAGATGGACGGCACCGGGACCAGAGGTGGCGAGGCAGACGCCGACCTGCCCGGTGAACTTGGCATGGGCGCAGGCCATGAAGGCGCACACCTCCTCGTGCGGCGCCTGGATGAAGTCGAAGCGCTCCTCGGCCCGATTGAGGGCGCCTAGAATGCCGTTTATCCCGTCCCCCGGGTAGCCGTAGATGCGGGTGATGCCCCACTGGCTCAGCCGCTCGAGCATGAAGTCGGAAACGTTCGCCATGGCTGCCGTCCTTGGATCCGGGGGGCGCGGGTGCTCGGCGCCGGTCCGGGGCACGGCCGATCCGGGGCGCGGCCGGTCCGGGGAACGGTTCGGGGCACGTCGGCCTGCATCGCAACTTCGAGAGACAACACGGGCGGCATACGAACGGATCCCGAGGGGCATGCCCGCGGCTGGTGGTCCGCCGGAGTCAGGCCGCAGACACGTGCGCTTGGTTCATTGCCGACGAGCCAAGGAAGTGACTCCTCGTCTCGGCTCATCCATGCCTGGGAATTGCCCTGGAAGATGAAGGAGTAGGCGTCGTCCTCCTCGACCTTGGTTGATCAGGTTGGTCGGCACCCGATCCTCGACGCCGACCAGGTCCGAACAAGGCGATGAAGCCCGGCTGGGCCGCGCGGATCGTCTCGCCATCGACGGTCTCCTCCTCGGACGCCCGGGCTATGGCGGCGGCGACCACACCGTCGGCGAGCGGCACCGATTCCACCCCGGCGAACCCCTCGAGCGCCGTCGGGTCGATCGATTCCATGCCGGACGGCTCGAAGATATCGATCCGGCCGAGCGCGCCGTTCGTCACGAAGAAGCGTTCGTTCGTCATCGTGGGGGTCTTCCTCTGTCCGGGCCGGATCCTCCACGCCCGGTCAGCGTGCGTGTCTTCAAGGAGGGCACGTGCATGGGAGAGGGCACGTCCATGGGAGATTCGGCCATCCTGCCGAGCGCGCCCATGACCGTGGGCAGTGGACACGGCGGCAGCGCGGGTCGGCCTCTGGTATGGCGGACAGAGTCACGCCGGCGTCGATGACGGCCACCGACTTCAAGAGTCGAGACGGTACGCGTGCCGGCCGGGCCGTCCCGGGCGCAGACACCCGATTGATGACAAGGCAAAGAACGAGTGACCGCTTTCGACGGCCGGACTTCTTGAGCTCCCTTGAAACGGCAACGGAAGACTTGCCGTTCCAGCCAAGCTGAAGAGAATCTTGGAAAGCATTATCAATTGACGACGGCAAAAGGGGATGCAATGCTCAAGAATTATGGGTCGGCCGGGGGCGCATTCATGCAGTCGATTTGCGGGCCGCGGCGTGCGCTGAATGGCCGAGCCCGACGACGCCGGGATGACCGCCCGAATGATGCCCCCGCTTATGGCGGCCGCGTCGACCCTTTTCGCGTGGAGGGCATCGTCACCGACCTCGGCGCGCCCCGGGGAACGGACGCTCCAGCGGGCACAGGCCGGCTTGGCCGCGCCGACATCGGGTCGTGGATCGGGGGACACCATACCGGTGAGCCGACCGCTGAGCCGGTGGTCTGTTCGGCTTGAAGCGTTTCCGGCTCATGAGGAATCGCCGGTCCGCTCCCCCGCCCGGCCACCGAACGACAGCATGCTTGGGGCGGCCGGGCAGGGGGGCGGGCTGGTGCGGGCCGACGGGGCGGCCTCGAACGGCTTGACAGGCCGGAGCCGCCGAAGCCTCCTGCCGACTCGGCGGAACCTCTCTGGGGCATGTCGGAACCGGGCCCCGGGGAGCCCGCGGCGGAGGCCATCGTCCAGGCATCGCCCGAGGGAGCAGGCCCGTTGACCGCAGAGAACGAGCCAAGGCCCGCCGGGCCCGTCGCCGCCTCCGAGACCGGCGCTCCGGCCCTTGATGCCGCCGCCGATGCCTTGATGACCGTGATCAACGGCGGCAAGCAGCCGCTGAGCCGCACCGAGACGGTGCTGCGCCTCGCTCTGGACAGCGGCGGCATGGGCGTCTGGCAGGTCGACATCCGCTCCGGCCGAATGGTGGTCGACGCCCGCTGCAAGGCCCTCATGGGCATCGCCGCCCGTCCCGGCTACGAGGTTGCCGTGGATGAGCTCGACCGGCAGGTCCATCCGGCCGACCTGCCGGCCATCGAGGCGGCTCGCGCCCGCACCCGGGTCGGCGAGCGCTTCGCCGTCGAATTCCGGGTTATCCTCGCCGATGACCGTATCCGCTGGCTGGCCAGCGCCGGCGAGCTGCTGCGGCCCGATGCGACGGGACGGCCGACCCTGGGCGTCGGGCTTCTGTACGACATCAGCGAGCAGGTCGAGGCGCGGGAGCGGGCGCGGCGCACTCAGGAGCGGCTCGAGCTCGTCCTCGACGCCGGCGGCGCCGTGGACACCTGGGACTGGGACGTGCCGAGCGACCTGGTCCGCCTGGGTCCCCGGTTCACGGCGCTCCTCGGCATTCCTGCCGACCACACCGGCCGCGACCTGCCCGACCAGGTCCGGGTCATCCATCCGCAGGACCGGCCGCGCGTCCTTGAGGAGATCGCCCGGGCCGTGCAGCGATGTGGCGACTATCAGTCCGAGTACCGGCTCGTGGGCAGCGACGGCGCTGAACGCTGGGTGCTGGCGCGCGGACGCTGCGTGGCCGACGAGTGGGGCCGGACGCGCCGCTTTCCCGGGGTCATCCTCGACATCACGGAACGTCGCCGGGCGGAGGAGGCGCAGGCGCGCGGCGAGACGCTGCTGCGCGCGGTGCTCGACAACTCGCAAAGCCATGTCTTCGCCAAGGATCTCGAAGGCCGATATCTCGTGGCGAACAGGCATTTCGCCCAGGCCTTCGGCGTCCCTCCCGAGCAGATCCTCGGACGCACCGACCGCGAGCACCTGGGCGCCGCCGAAGCGCACAGCGCCAACGACCGTCGGGTCCTGGCGGAAGGCCGGGCGCTCACCTTCGAGGAGACGGCGGTCGCCGCCGACGGCGCACGGCGCACCGCCCTCTCGGTCAAGTTTCCCCTGCGCGAGCCGAACGGAGACATCTTCGGGGTCGGCAGCATCTCGACCGACATCAGCGCGCGCAAGCTGGCCGAGGAGCAGCTTCGGGTCAGCGAGCGGCGGCTGCGGCTGGCGCTCGATGCCGCCGAGATGGGCGCCTGGGAGGTCGCCGAGGGCGCCGGGTTCGGCTTCATCGACGTCGGCATGGCCCGGATCTTCGGGTTGCCGGAGGGAACCGAGCGGATGGCCATCGATTGGTTCTTCCGCCGGGTGCATCCGGACGATCGCGACCTGGTGGCCGCGGAGGTGCGGCGCGCCTGGGAGACCACCGGCGAGTTCGCCGCCGAGTTCCGACTGCTGAACAATGGGGACGAGCGCTGGATCATCGGGCGTGGCCGGGTCCACGACGGCGATGGTCACCGGCGCATGCTGGGGGTCAATTACGACGTGACCGCCGTCAAGAAGGCGGAGCTGCATCGCCAGCTGCTGATCGACGAGCTCAATCACCGGGTGAAGAACACGCTGGCCATCGTGCAGGGCATCGCGCAGCAGACCTTCAAGGGGGACACGGTCGCGGAGGCGGCGCGCGCCGCGTTCGAGGGCCGGCTCGGCGCGCTGGCCACCGCGCACAACCTACTGACCAGGGAGAACTGGGAGCGTGCGCTGCTGCCGGATCTGGCCACCGATGCCCTGCAGATCCGCGGGATGAACCGCCATCGGGTGAGGCTGGACGGCGCTGCCGTGGTGCTGCGGCCGAAGCCGGCGGTGACGCTGGCCATGGCGCTGCACGAGCTGTGCACCAACGCCGTCAAGCATGGAGCCTTGTCCAACGAGAACGGCATCGTATCCCTGGCCTGGGCCGTGAGCGACGGAGCCGAGCCTCGCCTGCGGCTCGTGTGGCGCGAGGCGGGAGGTCCGACCGTGGTGCCGCCGTCGCGCCGCGGCTTCGGCTCCCGCCTTATCGAGCAGGCCCTGGCGTGCGATCTGGAGGCGAGCGTGCATCTCGATTTCCGGCCGGAGGGCCTGGTGTGCACCATCGACGCGCCGCTGCCGCCGGCCGTTGGCGAGGATCCATGAACGGCTGCTTGGCCGGCAAGAGGATCCTGCTGCTCGAGGACGAGTTCCTCGTAGCGGCCATGGCCGAGGACATGCTGGTCGACCTCGGCGCGACGGTGGTCGGTCCGGCCAGCCGCCTGGCCGATGGGCTGGCCTACGCGCGGACCGCCGCGCTCGACGCGGCCGTGCTCGATGTCAATCTGAACGGTGAGATGAGCGTGCCGGTGGCGTACGTCCTCGCCGACCGCCGTGTCCCACTGGTGTACGCCAGCGGTTACGGGCGCACGGGCGCGCGCCTTGGACCGCCGGGCCCGGTGATCGACAAGCCCTTCACCCGCGAGACCCTGTGCGGTGCCCTGAGGCAGGCCCTTGCCGGCGCCGGCGCCGGGTGATCGACCGGCCGGTCCGGGGACGGCCGCCATCCGGCAGCCCGCCGTTCGCGCTACTCGAAGGTGACGCTGAGCTCGGGATCGCCGGGCAGCCCGGCATAGGTCGCGGTCGCCGTCAACCCCGGCTCCGGCTCAAGCAGCGGGCCGATCGATCCGACGCTGACGAGGTCGCCGGGCGCGAGCGTGACGCCGTTCTCGACCAGCCACAGCACCGCGTTGAGCGGATGGCCCAAGACCGTCGAGCCCGATGCGCTCGCCAGCTGCTCGCTGTCCTGGTTTGTCACCGTGACCGTCATCTCCTCGAGCGCGTCGAAGAAGGCCCGGCTCTGCTCGACCGGGATCGCCTCGCCCAGGACGCCGTGGCGAGCGCCGGCATTGATCGACGCGAGCACCGGGCCCGAGAGGTCGGCCGGCGAGGCCATGACCAGATCCGGCAACTCGATGAACGGGTGCACCGCCGAGAGCCGCCCCAGTATGCCCTCGGGCGTGGTCGCCTCGTTGATGCGCTCGTTGGCCACCACGACAATCAGGTCGGCCTCGTAACGGGGCAGAGCCCCGAAGTCGGCCGGAACCGTGGCGTCCTCCTCCAGCATCATGTCGGCGAGAAGCACGCCGGGGATCGGCTGTTCGACCCCGAAGCGGGCTTGCGCGGCCGCGCCGGTCAACGCGGCCTTGTAGCCGATCGGGGCACCCCAGTGGGGGATCAGCAGATCCAGGAGCTTGTCCCGCGCGCACAGACCGTCGGCGATGCTCTCGAGCTCGAGCGGCTCGGCCGGCTCGCCCTGCAAGATGCTGGTCGCCAGCGCGGCCACCGCGTCGTCGCCCGGGCAGTCCGCCCGCGCCGCCGTCATGGACAGCAGCAGCATCGCCGACGCCGCGATGGCCACACCCTTGCCGTGACCAAGTGTCCGACCGGCCATGTCCCTACTCCGTCCTTATCGATGCGCCGCCACAGGCTGAGGAGGGTCGACGCGACAGCGCGATGATCAATAAGGCGCCGCTGAGAAAATGTCAGCCTGCTTCCTCGAATGCCGACCGGAAGTCTGGCATCAGAACTCACGGCGCCTCGGACGGTTTCCTCGGTCGATTCGGGCGCCGCCGCATGGTGTCCGGCCCGGCCTGTCGGCGACCATGCCCGGCGCATGACCAAGTCGGCACCCGTTGGCTTTGCGGGGGAACCGGGGCCCGGCTTTGCAGTTGCTCCGGCGAGCGGTCGGGCACCGCTCGCGGATCGGCATCAGCGGTCCGGCGCGGTTCGGCATGCCCGCTGTCACCGGGCGCAAGACGCCGATGGACCTGTTCTACATCCTGCTGATCCTGCTGCTCATCAGCCGGACCTTCGGTGCCGTCGCCCATCAGCTGGGCCAGCCGGGCCTGGTCGGCGAGCTGATCGCCGGGATCGCCATCGGCCTGGTGCTGCACGGCACGGGCCTCGACCTGCTCGAGGGCGGCGCGCTGGTCGACAACCCGGTGTTCATCGCGCTCACCGATCTGGGCATCTTCTTCCTGATGCTCATGGCCGGGCTCGAGCTGCGACCGGAAGAGCTGCGCGAGGCCTCGGTCTCCGCCTTCGTCATTGCCGTCGCCGGCATGATCGTGCCGCTGGCGGCCGGCTTCGGTCTCGGCTGGTGGCTCCTGCCCGCCTCGGACGTCCGCTTCGCCCAGGCGCCGTTCCTCGGCACGGCGCTGGCCGTCACGGCGGTTCCCGTGGCCGCCCGCGTGCTGCTCGATCTCGGCCGCCTCGACAGCCCGGTCGGCCGGGCGATCATCTCGGCCGCCGTGGTCGACGACGTGCTGAGCCTGATCCTGCTCTCCGTCCTGACCGGGCTGCTTCAAACGGGGGCCCTGCTTGATCCGGCCGGCCTCGGGTTGCTGGCCGGCAAGACGGCGCTGTTCTTCCTGGTGGCGTGGCTGATCGGTCGCTACCTGATCCCGCCGGTCGGCCGAGCGATCGGCCGCGTCGGCGTCGAGGAAGTGGAGATCAGCACCGTCCTGGTCATTGGCTTCGCCTATGCCTGGCTGGCGGAGCTGGTCGGCCTGCACTTCATCGTCGGTGCCTTCCTGGCCGGGCTCTACGTCCGACGGCGGACCATCGGCCCCAGCACCTATGACGAGGTCAAGAAGCGGATCACGGGGTTGACCTATGGCTTCCTGGCGCCGCTGTTCTTTGTCTCCATCGGCCTGCACGTGGCGCCGGCGGCCCTGGTCGAGGTCCCGCTCTTCGCGCTCGCGCTGACGGTGCTGGCCTTCCTTGCCAAGCTCATCGGCGCCGGCGTGCCGGCCGGGCTCGCCGGCTATGGCCGTGCCGACGCGCTGGCGATCGGCATCGGCATGAGCGGACGCGGCGCGGTCGAGCTCATCATCGCCGACATCGCGCTCCGCGCCGGACTGTTCTCCGAGCCGGAGCCGGTGCCGCCGATCGTGGCCAACCTGTTCTCGGCGGTGGTGATCATGGCCATTGTCACGACCATCGCCACCCCGCTCCTGCTGCGGCCGATCT
Source organism: uncultured Mycobacteriaceae bacterium (assembly GCA_964613585.1). Taxonomy (GTDB): domain Bacteria; phylum Pseudomonadota; class Alphaproteobacteria; order DSM-16000; family Inquilinaceae; genus CAZTHL01. Next base: position 68,975 of record CAZTHL010000001.1, read on the forward strand.
TCTCGCGCGGCGGCGAGCCCGACCGGACATGAGGACGGCCCGGCGGTTCCGGCGCCTCAGGCCTCGTCCTCGCGGCGAAGCGTCAACGCCACCCTGGTCATGAACTTGTCAGGCGCCTCCTGGGCGAGCAGCGGCGCCGCCTCCGCGACCGCCTCCAGCAACGGATCGAGCCACGCCTCGTCGACCGCGGCGAAGTCGTGCAGCACGTAGCCGGTCACCCGATCCTTGTGGCCCGGGTGACCGATGCCGAGCCGCACCCGCCAATACTCCGGACCGATATGGGCATCGAGCGAGCGCAGCCCGTTGTGGCCGCCGGCGCCGCCGCCGCGCTTGACCCGCACCCTGCCCGGCGGCAGATCCAGCTCGTCGTGGAAGACGGTGACGTCCCCGGGCGTCAGCTTGAAGAAGCGCAGCGCCTGTCCGACCGAGCGGCCGCTGTCGTTCATGAAGGTGGCGGGCTTCAGTGCCAACACCTTCTCCGAGCCGAGCCGGCCCTCGGCGACCTGGCCCTCGAACTTGGCGCGGAACGGCGCGAAGCGGTGCCGCGCGGCGATGTCGTCCAAGGCCATGAAGCCGATGTTGTGCCGCTGATAGGCGTGCCGCGCGCCCGGATTGCCGAGCCCGACGAAGAGACGCATGAGGCCGGCTTTCGGTCGATGAGCACGACTGCCGCCTGCTCTAGGCGGCCTCCTCGCCCGCCGTGGTGGCGCCGCCGCTCGGCGCGGCGATGGTGGCGACGGTGAAGTCGCGATCGATGATCGCCGGGCGCACGCCTACCGGCAGGGCGATGGCGCTGATGTGGATGCTCTCGCCCGCCCTGGTGCCGGTCAGGTCGACGGTAATGTGGTCGGGAATGGCATCGGCCCGGCAGACCAGCTCCACTTCATGGCGCACAATGTTGAGAATGCCGCCGATCTTGATGCCCGGGCTGTGCTCCTCGTTGATGAACTGCACGGGCACCGAGATGGTTATGGTCGTGGCGTCGCTGACCCGCAGAAAGTCGATGTGCAATGGCTCGTCGCTGACCGGGTCAAGATGCACGTCGCGCACCAGCGCACGGTGGCTCGCGCCGCCAACCGCGATGTCGTAGAGGTGTGTCGCGTAGCCGGGATCCTTGAGCACCCGGCGCAACTCCAGGACGTCGAAGGTCAGGCCGACCGGCGGCTCCTTGCCACCGTAGAGGATGCCGGGGAGGCGGCCGGCCCGGCGCGCCGCCCGGGCAGCCCCCGTGCCGGCCCGGTCGCGCGGCTGAGCTTCCAGGGTGACGGTCTGGACCATTTGTGTCTCTCCTCGGATGTTGGCAGGAACAGGGGCAGCGCCCTCGCTACATAGCGGCTGGCCGGTCGGGTGTGAAGCGTTGGCCTGACCCTTGACGGCAGACGGCCTCGGGCCCCTCGAGCGCCAGAACGTATCCGGCGCAAGGGGCATCGGCGGCCCGCTCGGGCCGGTCGACAGGGCCATCGACCGGCGCCTGAAACGTCCTGTCTCGAGGCCGGATCCCTCCGTCAGTTAAACAGGCTCGAGACCGACTGCTCCTCGGAGATGCGCTGGATAGCCTCGGCCATCAGCGGCGCGATCGTGAGCGGCCGGAGATTGTGGCCGAGCCGCACCGCCTCGGTCGCCGGGATGCTGTCCGTGGTGACCAGCTCGCGCAGGGGCGAGGCGGTGACCCGGGCGACCGCGCCGCCCGAGAGGACGCCGTGGGTGACGTAGGCGCTCACCGACTCCGCGCCGGCCTCGGCCAGCGCCAGCGCGGCGTTGCACAGAGTGCCGGCGCTGGCGACGATGTCGTCGATCAGGATGCAGGTTCGGTCACGCACGTCGCCGATGATGTTCATCACCTCCGACACGCCGGCACGCTCGCGTCGCTTGTCGATGATGGCGAGGTCGGTATCGAGCCGCTTCGCGATGGCGCGGGCCCGCACCACGCCGCCGACGTCCGGCGAGACGATGACGATGCGGCTGGTGTCGTAATGGGAGCGGATATCGTCGACGAAGACCGGCGCGGCGTAGAGATTGTCGAGCGGGATGTCGAAGAAGCCCTGGATCTGCCCGGCGTGCAGGTCGAGGGTGAGCACCCGGTTGGCGCCGGCCACGGTGATCAGGTTGGCCGTCAGCTTGGCCGAGATCGGCGTGCGCGGGCCGGTCTTCCGGTCCTGCCGGGCATAGCCGTAGTAGGGCAGCACCGCGGTGATCCGGCGCGCCGAGCCGCGGCGCAGCGCGTCCATGGTCACCAGCAGCTCCATGAGATTGTCGTTCGCCGGGTAGGAGGTCGACTGGATGACGAAGACATCCTCGCCGCGGACATTCTCCAGGATCTCGACGAACACCTCCATGTCGGCGAAGCGGCGAATGCTGGCGCGGGTCAGTGGCGTCTGCAGATAGGCGGATATCGCCTCGCTCAGCGGCCGATTGCTGTTGCAGGCGATGATCTTCATGGAGCGACAGGTCCTTCGTCGCAACGCTCGGGAGGGACGCCTGCGCCGGGGGGACGGGCAGGGTCGCGGACGGATATCGCCTAGTGTCGGAACCGCCGCCCGTGGAACGCACCTGGGTATATCAATGGGCCGCTTCCCTGTAAACGCCGCAGCGGAACCGGCGGAAACATCTCCGTCACAGTTTGGCGCGTCCGGCCTGAGGCTTCATGAAGGCCGGCCATCATGATCTCCGGCGGCGGGTTGAGTCGGGCCTTCTCAAGGAGCCACGACAAAGATCATGCATGAGGCCAGCAACGCCAGCACGCACAGCGTGATCAGCACCATCATGTAGGGCATGGCATGTAGGGCATGGCCGGGTCCCGGATCGGCGGTGGAGGGGGGCAGGCGCCGTCATGGCTCGAGCGCGATGACCGAGAGGCATCGGCCGTAGTCGGGCTCGCCGGCAAGGCAGGCGCGCCGGTAGCTGAAGAAGAGATCGGCCTCACGCAGGGTGTCGTGCTCCGCCACCGCGATCCGGCTTACGCCCGCCTCGCGTCCGCGCCAGGCAATGAAGCCGGCAAGATCGAAGAGGTGCTTGCCGGGTCGCGCCCCTTCAGCGAACCAGGAGTCGTGCTCCGGTGCTGCCGCCAGGAACCGGTCGCGGAACTCCGCCCCGACCTCGTAGGACAGCTTGCCGATGCGCGGGCCGACCGCGGCGCGGAGGCGCGACGGGTCGGCGCCGAGTGTCGCCATGGCCGTGACCGTCGCCTCGAGGATGCCGCCAAGCGCGCCTTTCCAGCCGGCATGGGCGGCGCCGACCACGCCGGCCGCCGGATCGCACAGCAGGATCGGCGCGCAGTCGGCCGCCAACACGCCAAGCGCGATGCCCGGCCGGTTGGTGACCAGGGCGTCGGCGCGCGGCGCGTGCCCGGGCTCCCACGGCGCCTCGACAATGGCCGCCTTGGCGCTGTGGACCTGGAAGCCGTTGACCAGCGGCCAGCCGGCGAGATCAAGATCGGCGAGGCAGCGGGCGCGGTTCGCGGCGACATTCTCGCGCGCGTCGGCCGAGCCGAAGCCGCAGTTGCGCGACGCGTACAGACCCTCGCTCACGCCGTCCCGGCGGGTGAAGAACCCGTGGCGCACGCCGGCGCAGCGGATCAGGGGCTGGGCGGTTATCATGGGGCGCAGGTAAGGCGTGGCGAGGGATCGGGCAAGCGCGGACGGCCGGCCGGGCTGGTCCGCCGACGGTGCTCGGGGCCGGCCTATCTCAGAGGCTCCGCGAACCCCGGCGGCACGCCAAGCCGCGGCGACGCCAGGGCCAGCACCTTGAACAGCATGCCCATCTGCTCGCCCGCGGTCAGGCGGTGGCCGGCGAGGTCAATGGCGCTGCGCTGATCGGGTGTCGCGCTGTCCTTCAGGCGACGCGCGCGCTCGGGCAGGCCGAGCCGGTTCAGCCATGCGCCTTGGGGCACCGGCCCATGCGCCGCCGCGCCGGCCTCCCGGGCGGCGGCGGCCAGCGAGGCGAAATCGACGTGCGCGCTCAGATCGTTGTTGCCGGGATCGGCCAGCGGATCGGCCTGGCGATGTCGCCGCACGGCCTGGAAGGAGGGGCCGACCGACGGCTCCGCCGGGCCGTAGTCGACGATGAGCGCCGCGCCCCCGGACGCGGCGACGCGCTGCCCGAGCTCCGCGGCGATGGACAGGCCGGCCGGGCAGACCTCGGCGATGCTGCCGGGCGCCGCCGCGCGCAGGGGGGCGGGAATCAGCAGGGCGGCTGGATCGAGCTGGGCGGAGACGACGAAGCGGAACCGGCCCGCCGCCTCGTCCCAGTCGACGAGCCGCTCGTGCCAGCCGCGCGGGCTGCGCTCGAACTGCCGGATCGGCAGCGAGTCGAAGAACTCGTTCGCCACAATCAGCGCCGGTCCCTCCGGCACGTCGGAAAGGTTGTCGTGCCAGTGCACCTCGACCGGGGCAAGGGCGGCACGCTGGGTCTCCCGCAGGCTCGGGCTGATCTCGACCAGATGGACCACCAGCGCCTCGCGGAACCCGGGCAGGGTGGCGCCGGCCCGGAGCGCGTCCACCATGAGCGTGCCGCGGCCGGGGCCGAGCTCGATCAGCCTGAGCGGCGCGGGGCGGTCGAGCTGCAGCCAGCACTGGGCGCACCACAGGCCGATCAGCTCGCCGAACATCTGGCTGATCTCCGGCGCGGTGATGAAGTCGCCGCCGGCGCCGAGCGGCTCGCGCTGCGCGTAGTAGCCGAGCTTCGGGTGATAGAGCGCCTCGGCCATGTACTGCGCCACGGTCATCGGCCCGTCGAGCGCCATCCGCCGGCGCAGCAGCGGCGTCAGCGCGCTCATGCCCGGTCGGTCGCTTCCGCTCCTGCGGCGCCGACGAGCGGCCGGCGCCGTGCCCACAGGACGAGGCCGAGGCCGATGGCGATCATCGGCACCGACAGCAGCTGGCCGGTGGTGAAGACGCCGAGGAACAGGTCGAAGCGGGGATCGTACTGGCGCACGAACTCGACGAGAAAGCGGGCGACGCCGTAGCCGGCCAAAAAGGTCCCGGCGACCATCCCGGGCCGGCGACGCACGCCGTCGCGGCGGATCAGGACGAGGCAGACGACGAACAGGACGATCCCCTCGAGGAAGGCTTCGTAGAGCTGGCTCGGGTGGCGCGGCACGATCGGCAGATAGGGCTGCCACTGCGGTGGAATCGGGAACACGACGCCCCAGGGCAGGTCGGTCGGCCGGCCCCAGAGCTCGTTGTTCACGAAGTTGGCGATGCGGCCGAAGAACAGCCCGATGGGCGCCGCCGCCGCCACGAGGTCGCCGAGCGCGAACGGGCTGATGCCGCGGCGCCAGGAGAACAGCAGGAGCGCCAGGGCGACACCGATCAGGCCGCCGTGGAAGGCCATGCCGCCTTCCCAGATTCGCAGGGCCGACAGGGGCTCGGCGAGGAAGCCCTGGACATCATAGAAGATGACGAAGCCGATCCGGCCGCCGAGGATGGTGCCGATGACCGCCCAGGTGAGGAATTCATCGATATCCTGGCGGTCGGGGCGCAACGGCGCCCGGTCGGCAAGCGAAAGGCAGTAGCGCCACCCGAGCAGGAACCCGGCGAGGTAGGCGAGCGCGTACCAGCGGATCTGGATCGGGCCCAGCTCGACGGCGACCGGGTCGAGCGGCGGAAAGGGAATCGCGAACATGCCGCGGGCAGGCTAGCGGTACGGATCGGCCGCCGCCAGAAAATCACGCACATAGCGGTCGATCCCGGCCTCCAGCGTGGTGAAGGGCAGGGGGTAGCCCGCCGCGTGCAGCCGCTCCATGCGTGCCTCGGTATGGTACTGGTAGCGGGGACGCAGGCTCTCCGGCATGTCGATGTACTCGATGCGTGGCTCGCGGCCGAGCGCGGCGAAAAGCGCGCGGGCCAGATCGTTCCAGGTGCGCGCGCGGCCGGTGCCGACATTGAACAGCCCGCTCACCTCAGGATGGTCCATCAGCCACAGCATCACCTGGACGCAGTCGTCCACGTGAACGAAGTCCCGCCGCTGCTCCCCGTCGGCGACATCCGCCCGATAGGACCGGAACAGCCGGGCCGGCTCGCCCGCGGCAAGACTTGGATAGAGCACGGCGGCGACGCTGCGCATGCCTTCCTTGTGATACTCGTTGGGTCCGTAGACGTTGAAGAAGCGCAGGCCTGCCCATTGCGGTGGCGCCGGCCCGCCCCTGAGCGCGAGGGCGAGGACGCGGCGATCGAACAGCAGCTTCGACCAGCCATAGGGATTGAGCGGTCGCAGGCCAGCCAGGTATGCGTCATCGGCGGCATCGTCGAATCCGGCCTCGCCGCCCCCGTAGACCGCGGCCGAGGAGGCATAGATGAAGGGCACCTGCCGTCGCGCGCACCAGCCCCAAAGCTCGAGCGGCAGGCGGACGTTCGCCGCGACGATCAGGTCGGCGTCGGTCTCGGTGGTGGCCGAGATGGCTCCCATATGGAGCACCATGTCGATGCGGAGCCCCGGCCGCTCGAGCCAGCCGAGCAGGTGCTCGGGCGGGACGATGTCGGCAAGCCGTCGCTTGGCCACATTTCGCCACTTGTCTCCGCGCCCGAGCCGGTCGCAAATGGCGATGTCGCGGTCGGCGCGCGCGTCCAGCGCGGCGACTAGGTTGGAGCCGACGAAGCCTGCGCCTCCGGTGACAAGGATCATGGCGTGCGGGTCCGGCGCAGCCGAGGCGACGGGAGAGAGCCCGCCTGTTGTGCGGTGCCGCGGCGGCGATGGCGCCGAGGGCGCCCGTTGCAAAGCGGGAAATCGCTGGTCATAGTGCCATAGAGACGCATTATAAAGGACATTTAAGGCCATGCAGGTCGACAACAGGGTCATCGACGAACTGGCCCGTCTGGCCCAGGGGCTGGTCGGCACCGCCGCCGGCTTGCGGGACGAGAGCGAGGCACAGCTGCGCGCCGGCATCGAGCGCGCGCTGGGCCGGTTCGAGTTGGTTCGGCGGGACGAGCTCGAGGCGGTTCATGACATGGCGGCTCGGGCGAGGACGGAGCAGGAGGCCATGGCCGCGCGGATCGAGGCCCTGGAGGAGCGGTTGAGCGCCCTCGAGCGCGCGGCGGACGCGGCGCCGGGGCATCGCACAACGCCCGCCGACGGCGAGACGCCCGCCGGATCCGCTGCCGGCGCGGATGGGTAGGACGGGAACGGAGACGGAAGCTTGCCGGTTTTCACGGTTCCGTAATCAAAAATTGCTGGAAACGGTTTGCCTGTTAAGGCGCCCGTATGACAACGTGTCGATCCTAGTGTCCAGTTGTCCATCGTCCACTATATGTCGCGACCGATCGCCATGTCGGCCGGCGGCTGGGGCGATTGGGCGGCCAATCGGCAACGCCGCCGCGCTTGCACGCTGCAAGGGGAGGGCCCTGGCATGACGGTGATATCCGTCGAAGACACCGGCTACACCGCCAATCCCTTGGATATCCTGGAGGAGATCGTCAGCGCCAACGATTGGGCCTTCGATCGGACCAGCATCGACGAGATGGTCGTCGAGGTGACGGGACGCTGGTGCACCTACCGCATGTTCTTCTTCTGGCAGGACGATGTCAGCGCGATGCAGTTCTCCTGCCAGTTCGACATGAAGGTGCCGTCCACCCGACGCGCTGCGGTGTTCGAGCTGCTGGCCTCGATCAACGAGCGGCTCTGGCTCGGGCATTTCGACCTCGACACCCAGGAGAGCTCGCCGGTGTTCCGCCACACCATTCTGCTCCGCGGCTCCCAGGGGGCCAGCGTCGAGCAGATGGAGGATCTCGTGGACATCGCGCTGACCGAGTCGGAGCGCTTCTATCCGGCCTTCCAGTTCTGCATCTGGGGCGGCAAGTCGGCCGAGGAATCGGTCTCGGCGGCGATCCTGGACACGGTCGCCGAGGCCTGAGCCTCGGATCCGCTCTCCATGGGGACGGTGGGAGCCGGCGCGCGGGCCGACATTCTTCTGGTCGGCTGCGGCAAGATGGGCGGGGCGCTCCTGTCCGGCTGGCTGGCCGGAGAGGTCGTCGGCACGGTGCGCGTCGTCGAGCCCGAGCCGCGGCGGGTCCCGCGCGGCGCCGCGGTCGAGACCGTTGCCGCGCCGCAGGATCTGCCGTCGGGCTGGGCGCCCGATGCGGTTGTCCTGGCGGTCAAGCCGCAGGCGATGGAGTCGGTCGCTCCGGCCTACGGCCATCTCGCCGCAAGCGGCGCCGTGTTCCTGTCCGTCGCGGCCGGCCGCAGCCTGGCCAGTCTTGAGAAGGCACTCGGAAACGGCGCGGCCATCGCTCGCGCCATGCCGAACACGCCGGCGGCCATCGGCCGTGGCATCTCCGTGCTGTGCGCCAACGGCCGGACGACCGGGGACCAGGTCCGCCTGTGCAGCACCCTGATGGCGGCGGGCGGCGCGGTCGAGTGGGTCGAGGACGAGGCGCTGCTGGACGTGGTCACGGCACTGTCCGGCAGCGGGCCGGCGTATGTGTTCCTGCTGATGGAGGCGCTCGCGGCGTCCGGTGCCCGTGCCGGGCTCGATCCCGGGATGGCCGGACGGCTGGCGCGGGAGACGGTGATCGGCAGCGCGGCGCTGGCCGAGGCGTCGGACGAGACACCGGCGAGCCTGCGCCGCAACGTCACCAGCCCCGGCGGCACCACGGAGGCGGCGCTCGGCGTGCTGATGGGCGAGGAGGGGCTGGAGCCGCTGCTCGACCGGGCGCTCGCCGCCGCGGCCTCCCGGGCGCGCGAGCTTTCCGGATAGACCGAGGCCCTGACGCCACCCCTACGGATCGACGGCTCCTCATTGTTGCATCGAGGGTCAAGGGCTCCGCCCGCAGGGACGCCCGGGTTGGCGGACCCCGCCCGGGCGATATGAGCCGGTCGGAACGCGCCCGGTCAGGCACCGCGTTGATGCCCGGCACCGGCTGTCATGGCCTCGGGCGGAGGCGTGTGGTTCGAGGCCGCGCCGTGCCGCCGAATTTGGCGTCGGGCCCGCCTTTCCGTATGCTCGCCCCCGCACGCCTTCCGGCGCCCCGCGTTGCCGGGGTTCGGCGGCGCCCGCGCGACCTGATGTCTGGAACCCACCGATGGCGAACGAGACCGATGACACCGACCGCATTCTCGACGCGGCCCTGGATCTGGCCGGAGAGCGCGGCTGGCGCCAGCTGACGATGGGCGAGATCGCCGCCGCCTCCAACCGCTCGATGGCCGGGTTGTACCGGCAGTTTCCGTCGAAGCACGCCCTGCTCGAGGCGCTCGGCCGGCGGGTCGACATGATCATGCTCGACGGCGGCGAGACGGAGCCGGAGGAGCCGCCGCGCGACCGGCTGTTCGACGTGCTGATGCGGCGCTTCGACGCGCTGAACGCCCGGCGCGGCGGCTACCTCGCCATCCTCAACGACATGGAGCGCGATCCGCTTCTGTCGCTCAGCCAGCTGCCAAGCCTGGACCGCAGCATGCGCTGGGCGCTCGATCTCGCCGGCATGCCGGTGCAAGGCGTGGTGGGCGAGGCCAAGGTGCGGGCCCTCGGCATCGTATACGCTTTGGTGTTGCGCGTGTGGATGCGCGATGATAGCCCCGACATGTCGCGTACCATGGCGGCGCTGGACCAGCGCTTGAGCCAGGCGGAGCAGCTGGCCAACACGGTGGAGCGCCCGTCGCGGCGACGCGACGGCCCGGACGGCGGCACGGCCGAGGGCATGGCGCCGGGCGGGTCGGCCGATGCGGAGGAGCATGCCTGAGCGGTCTTTTTGTGCACTGCACAAAAAGCCATTGACAACGCCAAGCCTGGTGCGCAATCTCGCGATTGTGCACTGCACAAAAACGCCCTGCCGAGGAGCTGAACGATGGCGAAACCAACGACCCAGATGTGGGACATGGATATCAGCAAGATGATGGCCGACCTGAAGATGCCGGGCGTTGATGTCGAGGCCATGATGGCCACCCAGCGCAAGAACATCGAGGCGCTGACCCAGGCCAACAAGCTTGCCTTCGAGGGCATGCAGGCGGTCGTGCGCCGCCAGACCGACGTGCTGCGCCAGATGCTCGAGGAGACCTCGGGCATGATGAGCGAAGTGATGTCCGCGTCCTCGCCGGAGGATCGCGTCGCCAAGCAGGCCGATCTGGCCAAGACCACCTTCGAGAAGGTGCTGGCCAACATGAAAGAGTTGGCCGAGATGATGCAGAAGTCGAACATCGAGGCAGCCGACGTGATCAATCGCCGGATCAGCGAGAGCCTCGAGGAACTGAAGTCAATGGCCGCCAAGAAGGGCTGAGCGAAAGCCGCGGCCGCCCCGGGTGCGGGCGCGGTCGGCGAGCATCGATCCTGGCGCGGGGCGGCCGTTGGGCGGCCCCGCTGCTCGTTGCAAGCCGTCCAGTCGCGGCATCCCCTCCTCGAATGGCCCTCCTCGAATGGCCCTCCTCGAATGGCCCTCCTCGAATGG
>CAZTHL010000001.1:79444-115184 GCA_964613585.1 uncultured Mycobacteriaceae bacterium
CCTCCTCGAATGGCCCTCCTCGAATGGCCCTCCTCGAATGGCCCTCCTCGAATGGCCCTCCTCGAATGGTCGGAGCCTGCCATGACCGGCCCCGAGCGGTTGGCCGAGCCCATCGGCCACGACCAGTTTCGCCGGGTCGACATCCGGGTCGGCACCATCGTCGGCGCCGAGCCTTATCCGGAGGCGCGGCGGCCGGCGTACAAGCTGCGCATCGATTTCGGTCCGGCGGTCGGTGAGAAGCGCAGCTCGGCCCAGATCACCCGGCATTACCGTCCGGACCAGTTGATCGGCCGCCAGATCCTGGCGGTGGTCAACTTCCCGCCCAAGCAGATCGGCCGCTTCGTGTCCGAGGTGCTGGTGCTTGGCCTGCCGGACGCGGAGGGTGAGGTGGTGCTGGCAGGGGTCGACCGGCCGGTGCCCGACGGGGGGCGGCTGTACTAGACGGTCCTTTCGATTAATCTGCGGTTGCCGGCGCGAGACGCCTGCTTCCGGTGAGCCGGCGCCCGGCAGGCGTGGCTCGGCGGCGTCGATGCAGCGTCAATGGAGACTCGGGAGGGCGTCATGGACGGGGAAGGGGAGACTCCGGCGGGTCCGGCCCTGCCTCGGGTCTTCTGTGCCATCGACACGGTGTCGCAGGAGGCGGCGCTGGGGCTGGCCGGACGCCTGGTCGGGCTGGTCGGCGGCATCAAGCTCGGCCTCGAGTTCTTCAGCGCCCACGGGCCGGAGGGCATCGGCCGTGTCGCGGCGACCGGGCTGCCCGTGTTTGTCGACCTCAAGCTGCACGACATTCCGAACACCGTCGCCGGCGCCGTCCGCGCGCTGGTGCCGCTTCGTCCGGCCTTCATCACCGTGCACGCCTCGGGCGGCAAGGCCATGCTGGCCGCCGCGGCCGAGGCGGCGCGCGAGGCGGCCCAGGCGTTGGAGGTGCCGCGGCCCCGGCTGCTCGGCGTCACGGTGCTGACCAGCCTCGATGAGGACGACCTGCGCGATGTCGGCCAGGATGCCGCGCCGCTCCACCAGGTCGACCGCCTCGCCACCCTGGCTCAGGACGCGCACCTCGACGGCGTGGTCTGCTCGGCGCGCGAGGTGGCGCATCTGCGCTCGCGCTTCGGCACCCGGTTCGTTCTGATGGTGCCGGGCATCCGCCCCGCCTGGTCGACCAGCGACGACCAGAAGCGCACTATCAGCCCGGCCCGGGCCTTTGCGCTCGGCGCCGACTACCTGGTCATCGGCCGGCCGATCAGCCGCGCGACGGATCCGGCGGGCGCGGCGCGGCGCATCGCCGGGGAGCTCTCGACAGGCTCCGACGGTCCACCTACGTCCCGTGCATGAGGCTGGACGTCAAGATCTGCGGCATCACCGCGCCCGAGGCCGCGCGTGCCGCCTTCGAAGGGGGCTGCCGCTTTGTCGGCCTCGTATTTTATCCGAGGAGTCCGCGCGCCGTCAGCCTGGAGCTCGCCGCCGAGTTGGCACGCATGGTGCCGACGGCGGTGCGCGTCGTCGGCCTGTTTGTCGAGCCTGACGACGCACAGCTCGAGCGGGTCGTCTCGCAGGTGCCGCTTGACCTCATGCAACTGCACGGGCAGGAGACGCCGGCCCGTGTCGAGGAGATCCGGCGCGGCTTCGGCCTGCCGGTCATCAAGGCGATGCGGGTCGAGACGGCGGACGACCTCGAGGCCGCCGCCGATTACGCCATGGTCGCCGACCGGCTGCTGTTCGATGCCAAGCCGCCGGCCAACGTGACCGCGCTGCCGGGCGGCAATGGCATCGCCTTCGACTGGTCGCTGCTGGCCGGGCGGGACTGGCCGGTGCCCTGGCTGCTCTCGGGCGGCCTCGACGCGGACAATCTGGCGGAGGCGGTGACGGTGACCGGCGCCCGCGGCGTCGACGTGTCGTCCGGCGTCGAGGATCGGCCGGGCCACAAGTCGCCGGAGCGCATAAGCGCCTTCCTGCGAACGGCGCGGGCGCTGTAGGGCGGCTGTTACGGGCGGCGGCCCGCCGGTCCGGCCGGGCGCCTGCGCCGGCCCGAGCGCCGGTCGCGATGGTCTGGCTCGGGCCGGGTCGGCGCTACTTCGGCAGCTCGAGCCAGGAGCGGATGCAGCGCTCCAGCACGCGGGCAAGGAAAGCCATCAGCTCAGTGCGCATGCCGGCCTGAAACATGTCGGCTTCGCGGCTGCCGAGCGCGAGCAGCGCCGGCGGTGTCTCGCTTGACACGTTCAGCTTGACCAGCGCCTGGCTGCGGACCAGACCGGCGCCGGGGCCGAACAGATCCTCGTCACCGCGAATGTTGCCCTCAAGCAGCACGTCGCTCGGCCCGAGCCAGCGGCCTATGGCCCCGGGGCCGATGACCCGGACGCCGGAACTGTGAACATGGGGCAGGTCGTGCCCGTTCGATTCGACCAGCAGGCAGACCACGTCGACATCGAGCAGCACCGCCAGATCGGTGGTGATGGTGTGGATCAGCTGCTCGAACTCGCCGGCGTCGAGCAGGAACAGGATGGCCGTGTGCACTCGACTCTGGCTGCTCTGGTTGGCGCGGGTGGCGCTGACGATGGCGCGGCGCTGCTCCTTCAGCTTCTCCACCTCCCGCCGCAGCCGCTGCACCATGTAGGCCTGCAGGTCGATCACGCCGTCGGCCCGGCGCGCCTGCGGCGCGATCCGCTCGAGCAGCTCCGGGTTGCCGCTGATCAGGTCCGCCAGGGCGTCGGGATGCGCCGAGAGATAGGCGGCGATCTCCTCCGCCGTCGGATCCCTCAGCGCCGGCTGCCGGCTGCGCACACTGTCCCTGCCCATCGGGCCGCGTCCCTTTCCTGCTGCGAGCCTTGGCGGCCGCGCTCCCTGCGGGCCGCCCCGTGTCGTCGCGTGGCGGAGTGTATCGGATGACGAACGGGCTGGCCAGTTCCCCCGGGTTCGGGGACGACGGCGCCGACCGGGTCCCCGTGCTGCTGCCGCTGCCCCTCGGCGAGCCCTACGATTACCGTGCCCTGCCCGGCGAGGCACCGGCCCCGGGCGATGTCGTGCGGGTTCCGCTCGGGCGACGCGAGCTGCCGGGCGTGGTGTGGGAGCCGCGAGCCCCCGAGCCGGGTGGCGCGGCCCCTGTGGCGGCGGAGCGGCTGCGCGACATCCGCGGCCGCTTCGACGTGCCGCCGCTGCCGGCTCCCGTGCGCCGCCTGGTCGACTGGGTTGCCTGGTACACCTGTGCCCCGGCAGGCTCGGTCCTGCGCATGGCGATCAGCGTGCCGTCCGCGCTCGAGCCACCGCGACCGCAGCGCGCCTATCGGCCGGCCCCGACCCCGCCGGCGGCCGGATCCGAGCCAAGGCTGACCCGGACGCGACGGCGGGTGCTCGAGGTCCTCGCGGAGGGACCACCGCGTCCGGCGGCGGAGCTTGCCCAGGAGGCCGGCTGCAGCCCGGGGGTGATCGCCGAGATGGCCCGGGCCGGGCTGCTCGCGCCGGTCGAGCTGCCGGCGACCCTGGCGCTGCCGATGCCGGATTGGCGCCGGCCGCGCGCACGGCTGACCGGGGCCCAGCACGGTGCCGCCGACTCGCTGGTCGACGCGGTGGCAGCAGGCGGGTTCACGACCATCCTGCTCGACGGGGTCACCGGCTCGGGCAAGACCGAGGTCTATTTCGAGGCGATCGCCGCGACGCTCGCGCGCGGCCGCCAGGTCCTGGTGCTGCTGCCGGAGATCGCACTGTCAGCGCCGTGGCTCGAGCGGTTCACCGAACGCTTCGCCGCTCCGCCCGCCGAGTGGCATTCCGACCTGACCGCGGCGGCCCGGCGGAGCGTGTGGCGCGGCGTCGCCGAAGGGCGCGTGCGCGTGCTGGTCGGCGCTCGCTCGGCCCTGTTCCTGCCGTTCGGCGAGCTTGGCCTGCTCATCGTCGACGAGGAGCATGAGGCGGCGTTCAAGCAGGAGGATGGCGTCCCCTATCACGCCCGCGACATGGCGGTGGTGCGCGCCCGGCTCGAGGGCTGCCCGATCGTCCTGGTCTCGGCGACGCCGAGCCTTGAAACCCTGACCAATGCCGAGACCGGGCGCTACAGCCGGCTGCACCTGCCCGAGCGGCACGGGTCGGCCGGGCTTCCGGCAATCGAGGCGGTCGACATGACCGCGGCGCCGCCGCCGCCGGGTCGCTTCCTGTCGCCGCCGCTGCTGGCCTCGCTGGCGACGACGCTGGCCGCGGGGGAGCAGTCGATGCTGTTCCTCAACCGTCGCGGCTATGCTCCCCTCACCCTGTGCCGGGCCTGCGGTCATCGGCTGGAATGTCCCCATTGCACGGCATGGCTGGTCGAGCATCGCCTGGTCGGCCGGCTCGTCTGCCACCACTGCGGCCATCAGGTGCCGAGGCCGGCGGTGTGCCCCGAGTGCGGCGCCGAGGCGAGCCTGGCGGCCTGCGGGCCCGGCGTCGAGCGGATCGCCGAGGAGGTCGACCAGCGGCTGCCCGGAGCGCGCTGGGCTCTGGCCACCTCGGACACCCTCCACGGGCCGCGGTCGGCGGCGGCGTTGATGCAGCAGGTCGGCGAGCGGGCGGTCGACATTGTCATCGGCACCCAGCTCCTGGCCAAGGGCCACCATTGGCCCATGCTGACGCTGGTCGGGGTGGTCGATGCCGACCTGGGTCTGGCCGGCGGCGACCTGCGCGCCGCGGAGCGGACCTACCAACTGCTCCATCAGGTGGCCGGGCGGGCCGGGCGAGCCGAGCGGCCCGGCCGGGTGCTGCTGCAGACCTGCTCGCCCGCCCATCCGGTGATCGACGCGCTGGTCCGGGGCGACCGCGACGGTTTCCTCGCTCTGGAGGCCGAGGCGCGGCGCCGCCGGGGGCTGCCGCCGTTCGGCCGGCTCGCGGCCATCGTGGTGTCGGGACCGGACTCGTCGACCGCGGACCGCGTCGCCGCCATGCTCGGCCGCACCGCGCCCAACGGCCGGCATCTCGAGGTGCTGGGCCCGGCGCCCGCGCCGCTCGCGGTGCTGCGCGGCCGCCATCGCCGGCGGCTGCTGCTCAAGGCGGCGCGCCAAGTGCCCATTCAAGAGGTGATCGGACGCTGGCTGGCGCCGCTGACGCTGCCCTCCAGCGTGCGGGTGACCGTCGACGTGGATCCGTACAGCTTCCTGTGAGGCCGCCTTCGTGCCGCCGCCCCACCGGGACCGCAAGGGGCGACGAAACGAGGCTTTTCCCTTGTACGGCACCGTCTTTCGCCGCATCCTTGGTGGACGGATGGGCGGTCGAAGATGCAGCCGCCACAGAGCCGACGACACCGTGGTCATTTCAAGTATTCGCCATGAACGGGTGGCAGGCGGCAGGCCGTTGAGGTGCCTATTGCTGATGGAGATGGCGGCGCTTGTCCTTCGATCCGGTGTCCTGCGTTCAATGACGCGTTGCAATGCTTCAAGCTCGTCAGAAAGGATTTGGGTGGGCCCGGAACGCCGCATCGCTTCCCCCGACCCCTTCATGGCGACACGCGGCGCGTCACGTGGTGCAGGCTCCGGCATCGCATCGCACCGCGCGCTTCCGGACAGTGGCCGGGATCACGCCCGGTCGGTCCACTGAGGGACCGGGGCGGTGGGCGGGCCGGCTCTCCGGGATGACGCGGAATGAAGCTTTCGGACAATGACATCCTCAAGCACATGCGGCTCGGCAAGATCGTGATCGAGCCGTCGCCGGCCGCGTCGATGATCAACGGCGCCTCGGTCGACCTGCGCCTTGGCCGCTATTTTCGCGTGTTCTCCTTGCATACCGGCTCGCATATCGACCTCGGAACCTCGCGCGCCGAGATCAACGCTGCCATCGACCGCGTGATGTCCGACGAGATCGTCGTAGCCGACGGCGAGATCTTCTACCTCCATCCGGGTCAGCTCGTGCTGGGCGTCACCGAGGAGTCCCTGACGCTGTCGGCCGACCTGTGCGGGACGATCAACGGCCGGTCGAGCCTGGCGCGGCTCGGCCTGATGGTCCATTCGACGGCCCATTTTGTCGATCCCGGCTGGTCCGGCGCCATCGTCCTCGAGTTCTACAACTGCGGTCGGCTGCCGCTCGGGCTCAGGCCGTCCATGGCCATTTGCGCGGTCGCCTTTGAGCCGCTGTCCTCACCGGCGACACGCCATTACGGGGCCCGGGACGATGCCAAGTACGCCGGCCAGAGCGGCGCCATGGCGAGCCGCATCGGTCTCGAGCGATGACCGGCCGGGTGCCGTCCATCGGCATCGGCCGGCCCGGCCGGGGCGCAGGGTGACCAAGGGCGACCACCAGTCCTATGCGTCCTCCCGGTACGCCGTGAGAGCGACCACCACCACCACGTCATGCGCCACGACGCCGGACCCGGCCCATTCGCCGGTGCCGACATCGTAGTCGACCCGGGAAAGGGTAAGGCGGCCGTCGGCGTCCGCCCGCTCGCCCTCGATCACCAGGGTGAACGGCAAGGTCACCGGACGGGTGATGTCCTTGATGGTCAGCTCGGCCTCGGCCTCGTACTCGTTGCCGCCGAGATGGCGGAACCCTGTCGTCTCGAAGCGGGCCTCAGGAAAGCTGCCGGCGTCGAACCAGGGGTCGGTCGGCAGCGCCTGGTCGCGGTCGCTGCTGCCGGTCCGTGCGCTGCTCACGTCGATGGTCACCACGGCGCGGCTGCTTGCGAGGTCCTGGGGATCGAAGTCGATGTCGGCCTCGAAGCGGCCGAACTCGCCCTCGAACGGTGAGCCGCCCTGGGAGGCGATGAAGCCCAGGGTGCTCTCATCGTGGTCCACCGTCCAGGACGGCGCCTGTGCCGCGGCGGCGCCGGACAGGATCAGGGTTGCGGCGGCGACGGCCACCGGGCGAAGCGGAACGGGCATGATCAGGATCCTTCGGAGGAGGCGGAGCCGGCCTGATCCGCGGCGCGCAGGCGGACCGGCAGCATGCGCCGGAGGGTGTCGTCCTTGAGAACGAAGTGATGCTTCAGGGCAGCGGCGATATGGAGCGCCAGCACCGCCAGGATGGCGTAGCCGAGCCAGCGGTGGACGCTGGCCAGGGTCCCGACCAGAGAGTCGTCGGTGCCGATCAGCCGGGGCAGGGGAAACCAGCCCCACAGCGAGGTCGGCAGCGGGGACGCCGATGCCATGAGCCATCCGCTCAGGGGCATGGCAAGCAGCAGGATGTAGAGACCGGCATGGGTCGCCTTGGCCAGGCCGCGCTCATACGGCCTCAAATCGTCCGGCAGGGGAGGCGTCGGATTCACGAGGCGCCAGCCAAACCGCAGGGTCATCAGCGCGAGAACCGTGATGCCGAGCGACTTGTGCAACGCGTACCACTCGAGCTTGCGCGACCCGAGCGGCAACTCGACCATGATCAGGCCGAGCCCGATCATGACGCCGATCAGCCCGGCCACCAGCCAATGGAAGGTCACCGAGACGGCGCCCCATCGCCGCCGCGAGTTGACGAGCTGCATCTCACTCCTCCGATTCAATCCCGCCGGTGGCGCGGCCACGCCGAGCGGCAGACGCCGGGATCAGGATCGGCCGCACCCTCCGGTGGGTGACGCCGGTGGCTGGACGATGGGCCCCGGCACCAAGACCGGAACGGGCGTGGCGCGGCCACGATCCGGGCGGCCGGGACACGTGCCGGCACCCATGCACTGAATACGCAGCGCGCGGGTCGCAGGATCTCGGGTGCGTCACCGCCGCGTCTCAGCCGGCAGGGCTGGTCTCCGTCTCGATCCGGATCTCCACCGCGTCCGAGACGGCCGGAGCGAAGCGGCCGAGCCCGAAATCGCTGCGCAGCACCGTGGTCGTCGCGGTGAACCCGGCAACGAGGTCGCCCGAGATCGGGCTCGTGCCCATGCGGTTGAGGGTCACATCGAGCACCACCGGTCGGGTCATGCCCTTGATCGTGAGATCGCCGGTGACACGGGCCTGCTGAAAGCCGGTCGGCACGACCGAGGTGCTCTCGAAGGTGATCTCCGGGTGGCTCTCGACGTCGAAGAAGTCGGCGTCGCGAAAATGCTCGTCACGAGGGCCGTGGCCGGTGTCGAGGCTGTCGGCCCGGATGGTGACGGCCACGCTGCTGTTCTCGGGCGCCTGCGTATCGAGCATGACGCTGCCGTCGAACTCCAGGAACTCGCCCTGGATGGTCGAGAAGCCGAAATGATCGACGAAGAACAGGATATGGGTGTGGGACGTGTCGAAGCTGTACGCCTCGGCCGCGCGCGCCGGACCGGTCGCGGTGGCGAGGAAGGTGGCGCCGGCCAGCGCGCCGGCCAGGACATGTCGCATACGCAGGATCCTCCCAATCATCATGCCGTTCCTTCCGAGGGTTCGTCGGGGCGGCGATCCCGCCCCGGACGTCGCTGGAGAGTGGGTACCTGCCTACGCCGGGAAAAGTGGCGGAGGCGGCACAGGCTGTTTCCGGACAATCGATGAATGGGCGCCTGCCCGCCGCTCGACGGCGGCAGGTCCGGCGACCGGCGGGCCGTGCCGCGGCGCCCGGCATCGCTGGCGCATTCAGTTGCGCGGCCGTGGAGCGGTGTGCTAAGGGACCGCAAAATTTGCAGTGCGGGATGGCGGAACGAACCTGATCCGCCAAGGCGTTCCGCCGCCGGCCCGCATCCTTCCTCGTCGCTTCAACGGCGACCGGCGTCAGCAGGGGTATCGAGGGCTAGGTGGCAACCGCTTCGGAAAGCTTTAGCGGAGGGCTCGCGACTCGCTATGCGACGGCGCTGTTCGAGCTCGCCGACGAGGCCAGGAGCCTCGACGAGGTCGCCGACGAGCTGCGGGCGATCGACGGCCTGCTGAGCGAGAGCCCGGATCTGCGCCGGCTTGTGCGCAGCCCCACGCTCTCGCGGGAGGAGCAGGCCCGGGCCATGGACGCCATCCTGACCCAGGCCGGGGCCAGCGAGCTGACCCGGCGCTTCGTTGGCGTGGTGACCGCCAAGCGTCGGCTGTTCTGGCTTCGCTCCATGATCCAGGCCTTCCTGGCCGAGTTGGCGCGCCGGCGCGGCGAGGTGACGGCCCGGGTCGTCTCGGCGCATCGTCTCAACCAGACACAGACGGCCCAGCTGACCGACCAGCTGAAGAAGTCGGTCGGCGCCAAGGTGACGGTGGACGTCCGGGTCGACGCCTCGCTGCTCGGCGGGATGATCGTCCAGGTCGGCTCGCGGATGGTCGATACATCGCTGCGCACTCAGCTCGACAAGCTGCAGCTGGCATTGAAGGGGGTTGGCTAATGGAGATCCGCGCCGCCGAGATCTCGGACATCATCAAGAAGCAGATCGCCGAGTTCGGGGCCGAGGCGGAGGTCGCCGAGGTCGGACAGGTGCTGGCGGTGGGCGACGGCGTGGCCCGTGTCTACGGGCTCGACAACTGCCGGGCCGGCGAGATGGTCGAGTTCCCGGGCGGCATCAAGGGCATGGCCTTGAACCTCGAGGACGACAATGTCGGGGTCGTCATCTTCGGCGAGGACAAGGACATCAAGGAAGGCGACACGGTCAAGAGGACCGGCCTGATCGTCGACGTGCCGGTCGGCCCCGGTCTGCTCGGCCGGGTCGTCGACGGGCTCGGCAACCCCATCGACGGCAAGGGGCCGATCGAGGGAGGGGAGCGTCGCCGGGTCGACGTCAAGGCGCCGGGCATCATCCCGCGCAAGTCGGTTCACGAGCCGATGCAGACCGGCCTGAAGGCGATCGATGCGCTGACACCCATTGGCCGGGGCCAGCGCGAGCTGATCATCGGCGACCGGCAGACCGGCAAGACCGCGATCGCCGTCGACACCATCATCAATCAGCGCAACGTCAACCAGACCGACGACGAGTCGAAGAAGCTGTACTGCATCTACGTCGCGGTCGGCCAGAAGCGCTCGACGGTCGCCCAGATCGTCAAGATGCTTCAGGACTACGGCGCGATGGAGTATAGCATCGTCGTCGCCGCCACTGCGTCGGAGCCGGCGCCTCTGCAGTTCCTGGCGCCGTACTCCGGCTGTACGATGGGCGAATATTTCCGCGACAACGGCATGCATGCGCTGCTGGTCTACGACGACCTGTCGAAGCAGGCGGTCGCCTACCGGCAGATGTCGCTGCTGCTGCGCCGGCCGCCGGGACGCGAGGCGTTCCCCGGCGACGTGTTCTATCTGCACAGCCGCCTTCTGGAGCGTGCCGCCAAGCTCAACGAGGCCAACGGTGCCGGCTCGCTCACCGCCCTGCCGGTGGTCGAGACCCAGGCGGGCGACGTTTCGGCCTATATCCCGACCAACGTGATCTCGATCACCGACGGCCAGATCTTCCTGGAGACCGGGCTCTTCTACAAGGGCGTTCGCCCGGCCATCAATGTCGGCATATCGGTCAGCCGGGTCGGCTCAGCAGCGCAGATCAAGGCGATGAAGCAGGTCGCCGGCAAGATCAAGCTGGAGCTGGCGCAGTACCGGGAGATGGAGTCGTTCGCCCAGTTCGCCTCCGACCTTGATGCCTCCACCCAGCGCCTGCTGGCGCGCGGGGCGCGGCTGACCGAGCTGCTCAAGCAGCCGCAGTTCTCGCCGCAGCCGGTCGAGGAGCAGGTGGTGGCGATCTTCGCCGGCACCCGGGGGTTCCTCGACAAGCTGCCGGTGAGCGAGGTCACGCGCTTCGAGCGCGCCCTGATCGACGAGCTCCGCAGCAAGGCCGGCGACCTGCTGCAGACGATCCGAGAAGAGAAGGTGCTGTCGCCCGAGACGGAGGAGCGCCTGACCAAGTTCATTGGCGACTTCTCCAAGGTGTTCGTGTAGGCGGCGGAGACGACGGAGGGCCGGGACGTCCCGGGCCTCCGCCCAAGACAGCAAGACGGTAAGCATCACGGGTTAGGGCGTTGCCATGCCCAGTCTGAAGGACCTGCGGAACCGGATCAGCAGCGTCAAGTCGACGCAGAAGATCACGTCCGCCATGAAGATGGTGGCGGCCTCGCGGCTCAAGCGTGCTCAGGAGCAGGCCGAGGCCGGGCGGCCCTATTCCGAGCGCATGGAGCGAATGCTCACCAGCCTCGCGTCGCGGCTTGCCGGCTCGGGCAGCGGGCCGCGCCTGGTCAGGGGCACCGGAGCCGACCAGGTGCAGTTGCTGGTGCCCGTCACCTCCGACCGTGGCCTGTGCGGCGGCTTCAACGGATCCATCGTGCGCGAGACGCGCCGGCGGATCCGCGCGCTGGAGGCCGAGGGCAAGACGGTCAAGCTGATGTGCATCGGCCGCAAGGCGCGCGACCTTCTGCGCCGGGACTACAGCAGCCTGATCATCGAGAGCGTCACCGAGGTCGGTCGGCCGCGGCTCGGCTTCGACGATGCCGATGCCATCGGCGGCACCATCCTCGGTCGCTTCGACGCCGGCGAGTTCGACGTCTGCACCATCATCTACAACCGGTTCCGCTCGGCGATCAGCCAGATCGTCACGGTTCAGCAGCTGATCCCGGTGGCGCTCCCGGAGACCGGCGGCGCGCCGGCGGTCGGCCAGGGCCGAGCCGCCTACGAGTTCGAGCCGGAAGAGGAGAGCATCCTGGCGGAGCTGCTGCCGCGCAACCTGAAGGTGCAGGTGTTCAAGGCCCTTCTGGAGTCGTCAGCCAGCGAGCACGGGGCCCGCATGACCGCCATGGACAACGCGACCCGCAACGCGGGCGACATGATCGACAGTCTGACCCTGCAGTACAACCGCACCCGGCAGGCCGCGATCACCAAGGAGCTCATCGAGATCATCTCCGGCGCCGAGGCCGTCTAGGCCTCCGGGCAAGCCGAGATCTACCGCCGTTCGACAAGGAGACACGAGGACCATGGCGACCAAGGCCGCTGCCGCCAAGACCAGGAGCAACGTCACCGGCAAGATCAAGCAGGTGCTTGGCGCCATCGTCGACGTCCAGTTCGAGGGCGACCTGCCGGAGATCAT
This sequence comes from uncultured Mycobacteriaceae bacterium, assembly GCA_964613585.1. Classification (GTDB taxonomy): domain Bacteria; phylum Pseudomonadota; class Alphaproteobacteria; order DSM-16000; family Inquilinaceae; genus CAZTHL01. The sequence continues at coordinate 91,305 of CAZTHL010000001.1, forward strand.
GAGCGCGCTGCACCTCGAACTGGACGGCAAGACGCTGGTCCTCGAGGTGGCCCAGCACCTCGGTGAGAGCACGGTCCGCTGCATCGCCATGGACTCGACCGATGGCTTGGTGCGCGGGCAGGAGGTGGTCGACACCGGTGGCCCGATCACCGTGCCGGTCGGGCCGGAGACCCTTGGCCGAATCCTCAACGTGATCGGCGAGCCGGTTGACGAGCGGGGCCCCGTGGTCACCAAGATGCGCTCGCCGATCCATAAATCGGCGCCTGAGTTCGTCGACCAGTCGACGGAGTCCGAGGTTCTCGTGACCGGCATCAAGGTCGTCGATTTGCTGGCGCCCTATGCCCGTGGCGGCAAGGTCGGGCTGTTCGGCGGCGCCGGGGTCGGCAAGACCGTCCTGATCATGGAGCTGATCAACAACGTCGCGAAGGCGCACGGCGGCTATTCCGTGTTTGCCGGCGTCGGCGAGCGCACCCGCGAGGGCAACGACCTTTACCACGAGATGATTGAATCCGGTGTCATCCAGCTGGAAGGCGGCGGCTCCAAAGCGGCGCTCGTCTATGGCCAGATGAACGAGCCGCCGGGTGCGCGCGCGCGCGTGGGCCTGTCCGGGCTGACGCTGGCCGAGTACTTTCGCGACGAGGAAGGGCAGGACGTGCTGTTCTTTGTCGACAACATCTTCCGTTTTACCCAGGCGGGCTCGGAAGTCTCGGCGCTGCTCGGCCGCATTCCGTCGGCCGTCGGCTACCAGCCGACGCTTGCCACCGACATGGGCGCGCTTCAGGAGCGCATCACCTCGACCACCAAAGGCTCGATCACCTCGGTGCAGGCCATCTATGTGCCGGCCGACGACCTGACCGATCCGGCGCCCGCCACTTCATTCGCGCACCTCGACGCGACGACCGTGCTGAGCCGCTCCATCGCGGAGCTGGGCATCTATCCGGCGGTCGATCCGCTCGACTCGACCAGCCGCATCCTTGATCCGCGGGTGGTCGGGGACGAGCATTACCAAGTCGCGCGCGATGTCCAGAGGGTGCTGCAGACCTACAAGGCCCTCCAGGACATCATCGCGATTCTGGGCATGGACGAGCTGTCGGAGGACGACAAGCTGACCGTGGCCCGCGCCCGGAAGATCCAGCGTTTCCTGAGCCAGCCCTTCTTCGTGGCCGAGGTGTTCACCGGCACGCCGGGGGTGCTGGTCCCGATCGAGGAAACGATCCGCGGCTTCAAGGGGATCGTCGCTGGCGACTACGACCATCTGCCGGAGGCCGCCTTCTACATGGTCGGCTCCATCGACGACGCGGTCGAGAAGGGACGCCGTCTGGCGGCGGAGGCGGCATGAGCCGGCGACCGAGCGTGACGAGGTAGAGCCAATGGCGTCGAAGACCGATTTCGAGCTGGTGGCGCCGGAGCGGCTGCTCCTGGAGAAGCCGGTTGAGATGGTGATCGTGCCGGGGGCCGAAGGCAACATGGGCGCGCTCCACGGCCATGCGCCGGTGATCTCCACCCTGCGGCCGGGCGTGATCACGGTGTACGAGGATCGGCCGACCGTGAGCGACTCGATCTTCGTTGCCGGCGGCTTCGTCGAGGTCACGCCGAGCCGGTGCACGGTGCTCGCCGAGGAGGCCGTGTCGGTGAACGAGATCGACCCTGCCGCCGTCGAGCAGACGATCCGAGACCTGACCGAGGATCTGGCCGACGCCACCACCCCGACGGAGCGGACCCGGATCGAGAAGGCATTGACGGTAGCTCAGGCGAGGCGCCGGGCCGGAACCGCGTGATCACGGCCTCGGCTTGTCCTCATGATCAACCTTTGTGAACCAGACCGATGATCCTCGAGCCCGACGACGGCTCGCCGGCTAGCACCGAGGCGCCGGCACGGGACCCTCAGACCGGCCATGTCGGCGCGGAGGAGCATCCACAGGTCGACCGGCGATGACGTACAAGCACTGGACACTCGACGACATTCCCTGGAGCCGGTTCGAGCCCGACAAGGTCCGTGCCGACCAGGTGCGGATCATCAAGGCCGCGGCCATGGTGGAGTACAACGCGGCGGATTACGTCACCTACCTTGAGCACGTCTTCCAGGAGGACGATCTGTTCATCGAGGCGGCGCGCCGATGGGGCATCGAGGAGGTGCAGCATGGTGAGGCGCTTTCGCGCTGGGCCAGCACCGTCGATCCGGATTTCGACTTCGATAGCCGCTTCGCCGCCTACCGCGAAGGCTTCCGCCTCGATCTCGACACGGAGAAGTCGGTGCGCGGCTCACGTCCTGGAGAGCTGGTGGCGCGATGCATGGTCGAGGTCGGCACCAGCTCGTACTACACGGCGATCGGCGACGGCACCGACGAGCCCGTGTTGCGCGCCATTTGCCGCAAGATTGCCTCGGACGAGCTGCGCCATTACAAGCTCTTCTATGACCACCTCAAGCGCTATCTCTCGATGGAGGGATTGAACCGTTTCCAGCGCATCCGCGTGGCGCTCGGCCGCATCGCCGAGACCGAGGACGATGAGCTTTCCTACGCCTATTACGCCGCCAACAACCGTGGCGAGGCGTACGATCGTGAGCGCTGCAACAAGGAATACCGGGATCTGGCGTACCGCTACTACAAGGAGCCCCATGTCGACCGCGGCATGGCGATGATATTCAAAGCCTGCGGCCTCAAGCCGCACAGCACCTTGTTCAACATGACCAGTCGTGGTGTCCGCTGGTACCTGCAGCGCCGGCAAAAGCACGCCCCCGACATGGCCGCGTGACGCCAAGCTCGTGCCAGTTTCGCCGGTGAGTGCCATGCAACCCTCTCTTCCCGGTCGAGCGAAGCGCACCTTGGAAGGCACTTGAGCCGGAAAGGCTCTGCGTGACGACCGGCAAGGGAGTCGTCCTTTGGGGCGGTGCGACGGTCGACTTACGGTCAACACTCTCCCGCTTCGCTTATCCGGCGATAGAAGCGGCGTCGATCCGTTCACAGCCTCGGCCGTCGGTCGAGATCAATGGCGACCGCTTTCGCGACACCACCGATCGTTGTAGGCCGCCCCGGGCGCTCCGCACCTTCTCGGCAGCCGGGATCCCCCACGCCACCAGCCCGCTTCGTCAGACTCCGCAATGCCGCCAGCGGCCAATATCCAGGTGGAAGTGGTCCTGGTGGTCGGCATCGCTGTTCGGCGTCAGCACGACGCTGAACAGGGAGCACGCTCCGGCGGCTGCACGCCGCAGGAAGAGGCTTCGCCGATCACCGGTTCGCCAATGCCGGTCGATCCGGAGCAGCGTGCCGTCCGCCAGCTCGAAGGCCGAGATGTCGATGGCGCGACCATGGGCATGCTCGGAGAGGCGCCCGGCGTTGCGCCGCATGCTTCGGCACACATAGGTCCCGTAGTGATGAAGACGGACCACCGGCTGGCCAAACAGCTCGAAGGCCAAGGGCTGCACCACCTTGATCTCGAAGTCGTGCAGCGTCATCGCCAGCGGGCAGCTCATTCGTGCCGGGCGGCTGAGCGCGGCGGAGGATCGCGCCACGGAGACGGCGTCGGTGATGCCGCAGCCGTGGCCGTTGTGAAAGTCGGCCACCGGGGTGAAGCGGATGCCGCGCTCGATCAGCGTGTTGAGGCACTGTGCCCCGCCGATCGGGCTTGGTGGCGGCTTCGGTGCGGGACCGGCGCACGACACGACCAGCAGGAACGCGAGCAGGCCGGGGGTCCGCGACGCCAGGCTCAACGCTCACCCCGAAGGCCGTCCAGATGGGGAGCGAATTCTCTGAAGACGGCCTCATAGAGCGGCCGCTTGAAGCCGACAATGCCGTTGCGCACCTCATCCGGCTCGGCCCAGCGCCAAGCGTCGAACTCCCCGTCCGGGCCGTCGAGCGCAATGTCCGCATCGGTTCCCGTGAAGCGGAGCAGGAACCATTTCTGCTCCTGGCCGCGGTATCGGCCGCCCCAGACACGGCCAAGTAGCTCCTGTGGCAGATCGTACCGCAGCCAGTTTTGGGTTTCCGCGACGATCTCGGCTCTCCGGGTTCCGGTCTCCTCGCCCAACTCGCGCAGGGCGGCGTGATGCGGGACCTCGCCGGCGTCGATGCCGCCTTGCGGCATCTGCCAAGCGTCGGGCGTGTCCGTTCGCCGGGCGACAAAGACCTTTCCGGCATCGTTGACCAGCATGATGCCGACGCCGCGACGATAACGCTGCGGGCAAGCGCGGGTCGCCGCTTGAGGATCGTCGGTCACGAGGGCTCCTGACGTTCGACAACGGCCGAGATGGGCGCGAGGACGATACCACGCTCCTCCAAGGAGGGGATCCAGGCGTGGAGCCGTTCAAGGGTCACTGGAAAGGGCAGGCCGACGCCGATGGCATTCCCGTCTTCCAAGGCAATCTCCTCAAGCTCGCGCAGCTTGAGATCGATCGCGTCTCGGGAGGCAACCGAATCGATGAAGCGGTCGCTCACCGCCCAGGGCATCCCCACACTGGCCGCGAGTCGTGACACGGTCGACTGGCTGGTGGTGCGGCTGTCCAGGACCAGAAGCCCGCGCTGAGCCAGAGCGGCCAGCATCGGCTCCAGCGAATCGGGCGTGGCGGTGAAGCGGGATCCCATGGTGCTGACCACGCCGACATAGCCGATGCCGCGGCTCAGAACATGGTTCAGCCGCTCACGATTGCGGTCGGGACCGAGCGACGTAAGCAGTGTCAGGGGGCCGGGGTCGTCCTGCGGATAGGTTTCCGGCTCCATGGGCAGCATCATCAGGGCCTCGTGTCCGGCTGCCCTGGCCTGGGGCAGCCAGACGTCGAGCTCGGGCGCGTAGGGTGAGAAGGCCAGGGTGACCGCGCCCGGCAGCCGCTGGATCGCGGTCTCCGTAGCGAAGCTCGACAACCCGAGATCGGTGATGACAATGGCGATTCGGGAACGGCCGTCGGTGGCCGCCACGCGCCGGGCGTAGGCCTGCCAAGGCTCCCGACCGTCCGGAGCGATTCGGGGCAGGGGACCGATATCCGTCACCTCGATCAGGTCGGGCGGCGGGGGCGGCGGCGCGGCCGACGCAATCTGCGTGAACTGGCCTTCATCAATCTCGACGGCGGGCCGCGCCGGCGCGCCGATCTCGATGGGCGTTCCCGGTGACGATGGCGCAGGCAACGCCGCCTGCGAGGGGGGCTCTCCGGTTGGCTGACCGGGCCGTGTCAATGGTGGCAGCTCGCCTTCCTCAACGATCGGTGGCCGGTCCTCCTCACCGTCTGTCTCCGAGTGCTGAGCCGACGGGGCGGCGGATTCCGGCTGGGGCGCGACCGGCGCGGCAGCCTGCCCGGGCGGGCTCCGATCGATGACCTCAAAAGGAGGCGGCGGAGCCGGCCGGTCGATGGCACGGGCTACCTGCAGGCTGGCGCGATCCGCAGCCACGCGAATCTCGAGCAGGGTCGACTCGGCGGTGACGGCGAGCCAGACGATCGTGACGGCCAGGGAGGCCACCAGGACAAACCAGCCGATCGACGGGCTGCTGACGCTCCCGAGGGAGCGCCAAGCGCCGATCACTGGAGAAGGAGAGCGTCGTTGGCTTTTGGAAAGCGCCGACAACGTAGGCCTCGAAGCAACGTCGGATCCGCCCGACTGTGCAACCGCGGCCCTGCCGTTTAGTTAACGATCCGCTGATTGAACAGGGCTACCCCCCGCAGCAGATCGAGCGCCCGGGCCCGCTGATAGTCGAAAGGCGTCTCGCCGTCCTGCATCGCCGCAATCTCCTCGGCCGAGAGCTGGTCGCCCTGCGGCGACGTGTCGAGCGAGCCCTCCACGTCCGGGCCAGCTCCGTCCGGTTGCTGCTGGCGAGCCGGCGCGTCGCCGGCGCCGTCGTCGCCGAATTGATCGTTGCTGAGCGCGCCGCGCAGATCCGCCTCGCGGCGGGCCGAGTGCATGGCGATCTCTTCAATCCGGGCCTGCTGCACTTCGATATCCGGCTCGATTCCAAGAGCCTGAATCGAGCGGCCTGACGGCGTATAGTACCGAGCCGTTGTCAGCCGCATGGCGCCATGGCCCGGTAGCGGAACGATGGTCTGCACCGAGCCCTTGCCGAAAGTGCGAGTGCCCAGGAGCACGGCACGCCGGTGATCCTGCAGCGCGCCGGCGACAATCTCGGAGGCCGAGGCCGACCCGCCGTTGATCAGCACGACCATGGGCAGGCCGCTGGTCGCGTCTCCCTCGCGGGCGTTGTAGCGCTGCTCATCCTCTTCGTTCCGGCTGCGAGTCGACACGATCTCTCCCTGATTCAGGAAGGTGTCGGCAACGGCGATGGCCTGATCGAGCAAGCCGCCCGGATTGTTGCGCAGGTCGAGAACGTAGCCGACAAGGTCGTCCCCAAGCTCGTTGTCGATCTCGGACAAGGCCTCCTTGAGACCCTCCTCGGTCTGCTCGGTGAAGCTGGTGACGCGAATGTAGCCGGCGTTGCCGTCGGTCTCCCACCGCACCGACTGCACCTTGATCACGGCCCGGGTCAGGGTGACGTCGAACACGTCCTCCTCTCCGCGCCGGATGGTGAGGGTCAGCTCGCTGCCCACCGGGCCGCGCATCCGATCCACCGCGTCGTTGAGGTCCAGGCCGAGAACCTGCTCACCGTCGAGGTGGGTGATGAAGTCACCCGCTTGCAGCCCGGCCCGGAAGGCGGGGGTGTCGTCGATCGGCGAGACCACCTTGACGAGGCCGTTCTCCATTGTGACCTCGATGCCGAGCCCGCCGAACGAGCCGCGGGTCTGCACCTGCATGTCCTCGAAGTTGTCCTGGCTGAGGTAGCTCGAGTGCGGGTCGAGCGACGTCAGCATGCCGCCGATCGCCGACTCGATCAGCTCGCGATCGCCCACCTCCTCGACATACTGGGCACGCACCCGTTCAAATACCTCGCCGAACAGGTCCAACTGCCGGTAGGTCTCGCTGCGGTCATCGGCTTGGCCCAGGACGAAGGCCGGGGTCAGCCCGACAAGCAGGGCCACGAGAAGGAGCGCGAGGAATCGATGCGTCATTAGCCTCTGCCTCTGCCTTGTGCGGCAGCCAGACCCTTCAACGGATTGATCGGCTGGCCGTGTCGCCGGAACTCAAAGTACAAGCGCGGCGCGTTGCCTGGCGTCGTGCGCGGCATCGGTGCGGCGCCCACCGGCTCTCCCGCCAGAACCTGCTGGCCGATGCCGACGTCAATACGACCGACACCGGCGATCAAAGAGTGATATTCCCCCGGATGCTCCAGGATCAAGATTTGTCCGTAGCCGCGGAAGGGGCCGGCATAGCGCACCGAGCCGTCGAGCGGTGATACCACCGGAGCGCCCGGATAGGCCTCGATGCTGAGCCCGTTGCTATGTTCGCCGAAATGGTTGGGCTGCCCGAACTGCACGACCACCTGGCCGCTGCTCGGCAAGATCACCCCGTTCAGCAGGGGCAGCGGCAGCATCCGCGCCGATAGCGCTGCCGACGCGGCCGGATCGGGCGTCGGCGGCGGCGTGCGATCGGCATCCGGGGCCGCCGTGTCGAGGCGGTCCGCCAATTGTCCCGAATCAGCTCCCTCCGGCTCGTCGGCCGGTGCCAATGCCGCGGCCCGTTCAATCCGCTCCATCAGGTCCCGGAGCGAGGACGCCTGCTCCGCCAGGGCCTCGGCGTCACGGTCGAGGTGGTCGCGTCGCGCCGTCGAGCGATCGAGCAGCGTCTCGCGCTGCTGCACCATGTCCGCCAGGGCGCCGATCTCCAGGTTCAGTTCATCACGCGCCGCCTGAGCTTCGGCGTGACGGGCCATGAGCTCCGAGCGGATCTCCTCGAGCGCGACGAGCTCCGTGGTGATCGCTCGCGAGCGCTCCTTGACCGACGGCAGGGCAGCGCGCAGGAGCATGGCCCCGCGCACGGTGTCGAGAGGCACCTCCGGCTGGCCGACGACAACCGCCGCAGGAATGCGCGACATCCGCTGCAGGCCGCCGATCAGCTTCGCCATCCGCTGGCGCTGCCGCGTCAACCGGCGGTGCCGCAAGGCCACCTCCGCCTCAAGAGCGCCAAGCTCTTGGACGATGGCCTCCATCTCCTCGTGGCGAGCCATGATCGACAGCGCCGTGTCGACCATGCTCTCGCGGAGGATCCTCAGATCATGCTCCGCTTCGCGCGCCTGTGTGGCGAGCACGCTCCTGCGCGCCTCGATCCCATCCAGCCGCCGCTCCACCCGATCGGCCGCCTGGCGGGCTTCCGCCAGCTCCGCGCCATGGCCGGAAGCCGCGACGATGCTGGCGCCCGCGAGCAGAAGCGCGCCGATGACGTATTGGCCGGAGACGCAAGGCGGGAGCCGGCGGGTGCGTGACCCGGTGGTCCCGCGACTCACGGTGCCCGGCCGCCGTGCCTCGCGGATCAGGCTTGGCCGGCGGCCTGCCGCGCGACGGCCTCGGCCGCCTCGCGCGCGGCCTCCTCACCACCCAGATAGCCGCGCTCGATCACTCCCAGCGCGTCGTCAAGCTTGTACACAAGCGGGATGCCGGTCGGGATGTTGAGCCCGACAATCTCGTCATCGCTCATGCCGTCAAGGTGCTTGACCAGGGCGCGCAAGCTGTTGCCGTGGGCCCCGATGAGCACCGTCTTGCCGGCCTTCAGGGGCGGCGCGATGCTCTGCTCCCAGTAAGGCAGGACCCGCTCGAGCGTCAGCTTGAGCGATTCGGTCGCCGGCAGCAGCGACGGGTCGACATTGGCGTAACGCCGCTCAAAACGCGGATGCTGAGGGTCGTCGGTGCCGAGCTCCGGCGGCGGCGTGGCATAGCTCCGGCGCCAGATCTTGACCTGGTCCTCGCCGTACTTCTGCGACATCTCTGATTTGTTGAGGCCCTGCAGGGCACCATAATGCCGCTCGTTCAACCTCCAGCTGCGCTCGACCGGCACCCACATTTGATCGGAGATATCCAGCGCGTACCAGAGAGTCCGGATCGCCCGCTTCAGCACCGACGTGAAGGCGAGGTCGATCGCGAACCCCTCGTCCCGGATCATCTCGCCCGCGCGCTGCGCCTCCTGCCGACCGGTGTCGGACAGATCGACGTCGACCCAGCCGGTGAACTTGTTCTCCAGGTTCCAGGTGCTTTGCCCGTGACGGAGCAGGATCAGCGTTGCGGCCATGGCGTCCCCCCGCGGTAGCTCCCTGTGATGCGTGCCCTCCTGATACGGCGCGGCGGCGCATGACGCAATGGATTTGCGGTGGCCGCCCGGAGCCGGGAGCGTGGCATTCCTGTCTCAGGCTCGATGGTAGGGGTGGTCGGCCAGGATCGCGGCCGCGCGATAAATCTGCTCGGCGAGCATGACCCGAACAAGCAGGTGCGGCCAGGTCATCGGCCCGAGGGAGAGGCGCTCATCGGCCCGGCGCAGCACGGACGGCGCAAGGCCGTCGGCGCCGCCGATCAGGAACGCGCAGTCGGCGATGCCGCTCTCCTGCCAAGTGGACAGGGCGGCGGCGAAGCTCTCGCTGCTGCGCGCCCGACCACCCACGTCGAGCGCGACGATCCGTGCCCGCTGCGGCACCGACGCCAGCAGAAGCTGGCCCTCTCTCTCAACCCTCGTGGGGCCGGCCGGGATCCCGCGGGCCTCGATCTCGCGCTCGGCAAGCGGCCAGGGGAGCCTGCGGCCATACTCATCCATCAGGCTGCGCATGGGGCCCGCCTTCATGCGCCCTGCGGCCACCAGCCAGACCCGCATGAAGGTGCCACGCCCGCCGGCTCACGCGTGCTGCACGCGCGCCTCCGATGCCCCGTTGAACAGGTCGTCGCCCCACATGCGCTCCAGGTCGTAGAAGGCACGGATCTCGGGGCGGAACAGATGGACGATCACATCGCCCGCATCGATCAGCACCCAGTCGGCCGAGGCACGTCCTTCAACGCGCACGCCGTTGGCGCCAGCGGCCTTGAGCCGTACCATGAGGTGCTCGGCCATGGCCTGCACCTGACGGCTCGAGCGGCCGGAGGCGATGATCATCCGATCGGCGATGGTCGTCTTGCCCTGAAGGTCGATGATGACCGGGTCATCGGCCTTGTCGTCCTCGAGCGATGCCAGGGCGACATCGGCGAGCCGGCGGGAAAGGTCCCCCAGCGGGCTCGGGTACACGGAACCTTGCTCGGCTCCGTTGAGGGGCTTGCTCAGTATGGCTCCTACCTCATGCTGCTATGGGCGGCCTCGGGCCGCCGCGCGCCTCGATTGTTCCGCTCGTCCGGCCCGGATGGCCGTGCTGGACGCCGGATGCCGCGGAATATGCAGGAAGACCCAGGCCGGCGGTGTTCGCCCGATCAAGGTCGCAGCCTCCCATTCCGGAACACGCCGGTGCGCGAAGCGCGTGGCTGCAACACCGGATACGCTATTGAAAGAGTATGAACGGCGGTCGAAGACTGCAACGGGCAGCGTGTGAAAGATCTGAGTCCATTTGCGCCACTTTGGTATCTGGATCAGATTGTCCGCGCCCATCAGCCAGACAAATCGTGCGCGAGCATAGGTCTGCGTCAACCTCGCCAGGGTTTCCGCCGTAAAGCGTGTGCCGAGCCGAGCCTCGATCGCCGTCGGCACGATCCGGTGGTGCGCGGCGGCCCGCTCGGCCGCGCGCAGGCGATCCTCAAGCCCGGCCATGCCGACGCTCGGCTTCAGGGGATTCTGAGGCGACACCAGCCACCAGACCTGATCGAGCCCGAGCCGCGCGAGCGCCAGGCGGCTGATATGGCGATGGCCTGCATGGGCCGGGTTGAAGGAGCCGCCCAGCAGGCCGATGCGCACTCCATCCCACAAGGGGGAGGCAAGGCGGCCGGGTCGGGCATGCGGCCCCTGACGGCCGATGGCCGGCGTCGGGGCCCGTCTCTCAGGCACGGCGCGCGGACGGCATCAGGGACGTGCCTGGCCGGCGCCGCGGACCACATATTTGAAACTGGTGAGCTGCTCAGCGCTAACGGGACCGCGCGCGTGCAGCTTGCCGGTGGCGATGCCGATCTCCGCGCCCATACCGAATTCACCGCCATCGGCGAACTGGGTCGAGGCGTTATGCAGCACCGTTCCACTGTCGACCCGGGCAAGAAAGCGTTCGGCGGCGTCGGCGTCTTCGGTCACGATGGCTTCGGTGTGGCGCGAGCCATGGCGCGCGATATGCTCCACCGCTTCGTCCAGATCCTCGACTTGGCGCACCGCCAGCACGGCGTCGAGGTACTCGGTGCCCCAGTCCTCCTCGCTCGCCGGCTCGGCGCGCGGCTCGAGGGCGCAGGTGGCCGCATCGCCGCGGATCCGGCAGCCGGCGGCGACAAGGGCGTCCAGGACGGGCGGCAGCAGCCGCCCCGCCGCCTCGCGATCGACCAGCAGCGTCTCGGCCGCATTGCAGACGCCGGTGCGCCGCATCTTGGCGTTCACCGTGATCCTGCGGGCCATGTCCGGATCGGCGGCCCGGTGCAGGTAGACGTGGCAGACGCCGTCGAGATGCGCGATCACGGGGATCCGGCTCTCCGATTGCACACGGGCAATCAGCGATTTGCCGCCGCGCGGCACGATGATGTCGACGTGCTCGCTGGCCCGAAGCAGGGCGCCCACCGCCGCCCGGTCCCGGGTCGCGATCAACTGGACGGTCGCCCGCGGCAGTCCGGCCGCCTCCAGGCCGAGGCCGAGCTGCTCGACGATGGCCGCCGAGGATTCCAGGCTTTCCGAGCCGCCGCGCAGGATCGCCGCGTTGCCCGCCTTGAGGCACAGGCCGCCGGCATCGGCGGTCACATTCGGCCGGCTCTCATAGATGATGCCGATGACGCCGAGCGGCACGCGCACGCGCTGGATGCGCAGCCCGTTCGGCCGCGTCCATTCCGCAAGCACGGCGCCGACAGGGTCGGGCAGGGCGGCGATCGCCTCGAGACCGGCGGCCATGGCCTCGACACGCCCCTCGTCCAGGCGCAGCCGGTCGAGAAACGCGTCGCCGACCTCCATGGCGCGGGCGCGCGCAAGGTCGCGCGCGTTCGCCGCGACAATCCCGGCCGTGTCCGCCCGGATCCCCGCGGCCGCCTGGCGTAGCGCCGCATCCCTCGCGTCGGCGGAGGCTGTCGCCAATGTGGCCGCCGCCGCCTTGGCCGCCTGTCCGAGCTGGTCGATCATCGCCGCGGCGGCGTCCCCGTCGTCGGCCGTCCTCGTCTCGTCGAATGCCACTGCCATCGGGGTTTCCAAGAGCACGCCGGGCCCTCCCGGCCGATATCCGTGTGTCTCACGCATAGCGCAGACCGCCGGCTCCGGGAACCGGGTTCCGGATCCCGGGGATCACTCCAGGACTAGGTCGTCCCGGTGGATCATCTCGGCACGGCCGGCAAAGCCGAGGATGGCCGCGATCTCGCCGCTCTTGTGACCGGCGATCCGGCGAGCCTCGTCGGCCGGATAGGCGCAGAGCCCGCGTCCCACCGGCCGGCCGTCGCGCGTCGCGACCGCCACCGGGTCGCCGCGCTGGAACGATCCCTCGACCGCCGTCACGCCCGCCGGCAGCAGGCTCTTGCCTGTGGCCAGCGCCGCCACGGCGCCGTCGTCGACGATCAGGCGCCCGACCGGGTTGAGCGAGCCGGCGATCCAGCGCTTGCGGGCCGTGCGCGGCTCGGCGGACGGAATGAACCAGGTGGCCTGCGCACCGCCCTCGAGCGCCGCCAGCGGTCGAAGGGTCCGCCCCTGGGCGATCGCCATGTGGCAGCCGGCGCCCATGGCGATGCGCGCGGCGACCAGCTTGGTGACCATGCCGCCCGAGGCGTGCCCCGGGCGGGGAGGACCGCCCATCGCCTCGATCTCGGGGGTTAACTCATGAACCGCCGGAAGGTGGCGGGCGCCGGGGACGAGACGCGGGTCGGCCGTGTAGAGCCCGTCGATGTCCGACAGCAGGACCAGGGCATCGGCGCTGATCATCTGCGCGACCCGCGCGGCCAGACGGTCGTTGTCGCCGAAGCGGATCTCCTGTGTCGCGACCGTGTCGTTCTCGTTGATCACCGGCACCGCGCCGAGCCTGAGCAGCTGGTCAATGGTGGCACGGCCGTTGAGGTGCCGGCGCCGGCTCTCGGTGTCGTCCAGCGTGAGCAGGATCAGCGCGACAGTGATCCCGAAGCGGGCCAGCGCCTCCTGATAGGCGTGGGCAAGGCGGATCTGCCCGGTGGCGGCAGCGGCCTGCTTCTCCTCCAGCCGCAGCATACGGCCGGTCAGGCCCAGATGCTCCCGGCCGACCGCGATGGCGCCGGAGGAGACGACCACCACCTCCTGGCCGCGCTCCCGGCAGCGATGCACATCCTCGGCCAGCCCATCGAGCCAAGCGCGCCGCACTTGGCCCGAGGTCTCGTCAACCAGCAGCGCCGAGCCGATCTTGACCACCAGCCGGCGTGCGGCGAGCAGCGGGGCGGCGCTGGAGGCCAATCCGGCATGATGAGCGGCGGCGAAGTCGGACACGGACCACTACCTCGGTTTCCGCCACGCCATCGCCGCCGGCGCGCCCCGGCCGGCCCGTCGTGACGCGCCGGCCGGGCGGCCGACGAGGCATGGGCTCCTCCCCCGAAGCCGGGGACGGGCAAAGGTCGGAGTCATGGCGGGTGCCCCAGGCACGGATCGGCTCAATATCGGGACAGCGCGCGCGAGCTTAGCATGGTCGAAGAGGGGAACGGCAGATGCCGCGAGCCATGGCCGCCGCGGTCAAGCCGGTTCCCGGGGTGTCTCCATCGCGGTCGCCGCCTGCTCACGGATCTCCCGGAGCACGGCGGCCAGAACGTCGGCCACGCCTTCGCCGCTGACGCCGGAGACGAGCAGGGGCGACGGCCCCGCGGCGTCGGCCACGGCCTTCGCGCGGTCCCGGCGCGTTTCGTCGTCCAGGGCATCGATCTTGTTGATCGCGAGGACCTCCGGCTTCTCCGCCAGACCCGCCCCATAGGCCTCGAGCTCGGCACGCACGGTCCGATAGGCCGCGGCCACGTCGTCCCGGGTGCCGTCGACCAGGTGCAGCAGCACCTGGCAGCGCTCGACATGGCCGAGGAAGCGGTCGCCCAAGCCATGCCCCTCATGCGCGCCCTCGATCAGCCCTGGGATGTCGGCGAGCACGAACTCGTCCGGCCCCAGGCCAACCACCCCCAGGTGCGGGTGGAGGGTGGTGAACGGGTACTCGGCGACCTTGGGCCTGGCGCGCGACACGGCCGCCAGGAAGCTGGACTTGCCGGCGTTGGGCAGACCGACCAGCCCGGCGTCGGCAATCAGCTTCAGGCGCAGCCAGACCTGGAACTCCTGCCCCGGCCAGCCGGGGTCGGCCCGACGCGGCGCTTGGTTGACCGAGCTCTTGAAATGCGCGTTGCCGAACCCGCCATCGCCGCCGCGGGCGAGCAGCCGTCGCTGCCCGGGCGCGGTCAGGTCGGCCAGCAGGAACTCGCGATCATCGTCGAGGACCTGGGTGCCGGTGGGCACCTTCAAGGTGACATCGCGGCCGCGCGCGCCGGTGCGGTTCCTCCCCATCCCGTGCTGACCGCGCCCGGCCCTGAAGTGCTGCTGATAGCGGAAGTCGATCAGGGTGTTGAGGCCCTCGACCGCCTCGACCCAGACATCGCCGCCGCGGCCGCCGTCGCCGCCGTCCGGCCCGCCGAACTCGATGTACTTCTCGCGGCGGAAGCTGACGCAGCCATTGCCGCCGTCGCCGCTCTTGATGAGCACCTTGGCCTGGTCGAGGAACTTCATGAGCCTAAGGTGGGCCCGGTCCCCGCAAACGCGAGCGGGGAGCAGCCACCGGCCGGTCCGGTCGCGACACCTACTCGGCGGCGGCCTCGGCGGCGGCGGGCTCCGGCTCGAGCGGAGCCGGGATGGGCTCGGCGGCCGGGGTCACCGAAACGGTGGTGCGGTCCCGGGTCTTGTGGAACGTCACGTGCCCCTCGACGAGGGCGAAGATGGTGTGATCCCGGCCCAGGCCGACATGGCGCCCAGGATGCCATTTGGTGCCGCGCTGGCGCACAATGATGTTGCCCGGGATGACGTGCTCTCCGCCATACTTCTTGACGCCCAGGCGCCGCCCTTCCGAGTCGCGGCCGTTGCGCGATGAGCCGCCCGCCTTCTTGTGAGCCATGCCGTCCTCCGATCCGTCCTGCGTCGTCCAGGGAGCCTCAGGCGCCGGCCTGGATGCCGGTTATGCGCAGCCGGGTCAGCTCCTGCCGGTGGCCGCGGGTGCGCCGGTAGCCCTGACGGCGCTTCTTCTTGAACACGATGATCTTGTCGCCCCGATGGTGGTCGACCACCTCGGCGGTGACCGCGGCGCCGTCGACCAGCGGCGCGCCGATGCGCGTGGCGCCGTCGCCGCCGAGCATGAGCACCTGGTCGAGCACGATCTCCGATCCCGGCTCGGCGGTCAGGCTCTCGACATCGATGACATCGTTCCGGACGACCTTGTACTGCTTGCCGCCGGTCTTGATCACCGCGAACATAAGTTCCGCCTCGTTCGGGGCCGCGCGCGCCAGATGCGCGGCCACAATGAGAAACCGGCCGCTCGAGGATATCCCGTAGCGGCCGCACGCTGCTGGTACCGGGAAGCGCCGGGCGTTGTCAACGCAGTGTCGTCGTGCCATCCCGCTTGCTTGGAAAGATTGGCGCTCAATAATTGGGCCACAAGCCCGGCGAGGCCAGCTCCACGACATTCCCGTCGGGATCATGGACGTAGAGGCTCACTCCGCCGCGCGGCCAGCGCATCGTGCTGTAGAGCGGCACGCCGTACGCCTCGAGCCGGGCGCGCCAGTCGTCCACCTTGTCGGCCGCGATGCGAAAGGCGAAATGGCCGGGCCCCTCGCCGCGATGGCCCGGCACCAGACCGCCGGCGAGGCGCATGTCGTCGTCGGTGCCGCCGCGCCGGCAAACAAGGAGCACTTGGCCCGGCCCGACGGAGTAGGCGCGCAGCCGGTCGCCGCCGGTCATCCGCGCGAGGCCCAGCACCTCGCCATAGAAGCGGTCGGCCCGCTCGAGGTCGTCGACATAGGCCGGCGCCTCGAGCAAGCCGGCGAGCGGCGGAGCCGGGAGGGAGGGCCGAGTACTGTCCATGGCAGGGACAAGGTGCCATGCCGGGGCGGCGGCGGACAAGGCGGGTCCGCAAAGGGCGGACCGGGGATGGGCCGCTGCCTGGGCGATCGGGCGGGGAGCCGACAGCCACGCGGGCGCGGCCCTAAGGGGCTCGCCGGGGCGGGGCAGGGCCGAGCCGGCGCGTCGCTTGATTGACCCCGGGCTTTTGCCTACGGTCCGACGCGCCTGCGGATCGGCGACACTGGCATGGGCTACGTCGGCCCTTAGCTAGGAGGAAGGCCGTCCAGCATGCAGGGTTCGGTAAGCCGGAGCGTTCGAGGCTCCGGCCCGGCCGCGGGATGGAGAGGTGCCGGAGCGGTCGAACGGGGCGGTCTCGAAAACCGTTGTACGCGCAAGCGTACCGTGGGTTCGAATCCCACCCTCTCCGCCATTCGCCGGTTCATGGCATACGGTCTTGCGCCGGCCGAACGCCATCGTACGGCGGCCCTTCCCCAAGGGGGCTCGCCGATGCCGTCCGGATCATTGACCGGCAGGAGGCCGACAGCGCCGCTGTGGACCGGGGTGGCGTGGGCTCCACCGGTACCGCACCGGCTTGAGCCGGCGCCAACGTCAGCCCCGACCAGCGCGCGCCCGGCTCACGTGGCGTCGCCGGCCCGTGCCCCCGCCCGGCCACCCAATGACAGCATGCTCGGGCTCGACGGGCGGGGGCGCGGGCCGGTGTCGATTCCGCGTCACGCGGAAACGCTCTAGGCCCGACCCTCCGCCACCGGCGTCCCGGGCTGGAAGGCGCGTCCCTTGACCTGACCAAGACGAAAGCTCTTGGCATCGACGCTGCGGCTGCCGAGCGTCCTCGTCTCGAGCCGGACGCCCAGCCGATCGAGAGCCTCCTCCATGGTGCGGGTCTTGAGCGGCACGAGGTCGCGTCCCGTCGCGGCCATGGTATGGCGCAGGCGCGCGGCCTCAAGCTCCTTCAGCTTCGCGCCGATGCCACTGCCGAGACCGAGGCGAAACGAGCGGGTCGCTTGGCCACGCCACGGGCTGGGGGTCTCGGCATAGATGCTCTCGGTCTTGAAGCGGGCCGTCTCGGTCTGGAACGTGGTCTCGATCAGCTCGTACAGGGCGCGCGCCGCGGCCACGTCTGCCGGCATGCCGAAGAACACGTGAGTCAGGCGCTCCTCCGCGTCGGTCTCGGTCCATGTCCAGCATTCGCAGAAGCGAGCGACCGCCGGCGCGCAGTCATCGAGCCCCTCATGCCGCTTGCGCGCGGTCGGCACCCGCTCGATCGCGCACTCCTGGGCGGCCAGTTGCTCCGGCGTCAGGGAGATATCGTAGCGGCGCAGCAGCTCCTCGGCCTTGGCGGCGGCGGCCATGGCCTCGGCCTCGGTGCAGCCGGCCTCCTGTGTCTTGGCCTGCAGCGCCCGGATCCGGGTGATCACCCGATCAAGCTCGCCCGTCCCGCCGGCGCGGCCGCGCGCGCCTGTGTGGGCGCGCAGGCGTTCGAGGCGCTCGAGCACGCCCGGGTCGGGCTCACGACCGTCCTCATCTATCGCGAAATACTCTTCCATGGTCTCGCCGAAGCCGAGAGTCGCGCGACGCTCGACCACGTCGAGCATGACCGCGGCCATGGCCTCCAGCGCCTTGACCAGCGCGCGATCGCTTGAGATCTGCTGGGCCATCAGGAGCAGCAGATGGACATGGTCGGGCTCGGCGATGCCGCGCAGCCAAGTCGCCCCCTCCGTGTCGGCCTCCGCCGGCTCGCCGTCGCGCCAGGCGGCCCACTGCTCGGCAAGTGCCACGAGATCACGGACCGGGCCGGGCATCTCCGGTGGCACATGCACCCGACCACGCCGGAAGGTGATCTCACGCTGGCGACGCCGGGTTGGCGTATCGACCATCCACCGGTCGAGCGGGTCCTTCAGCACCATGACCGCCTCGACGGCAAGGCGATAGACCGCCTCGGCAAGCCGGTTGGCGAATCGCGATGACCGCCGGTCCCAGGCATCGGCCTCGGCCGGCAGGCCTTCCAGAACGTCCGGCAGTTCAAGCACCAGGCCGACCGGGACCGTCACCCCGTCCGGCGCGAGCGCAATTCGGCCAGCGATGACATCGCGGGGCCCCGCGCCCGGAATGCTGATGACATGCGCCTGTTCGGTGAGCAGGTCCTCGGCCACCACCCGGCCCGCCTCGTCCGGCGGGTCGTTCGTCACCTGCAGCACCGCGAAGGAGGCTCTGCACAGGAGATCGAGCGCGGCCCGCTCATGATGGTCGGCATCGTCGCGGCGACGCTGCCGCAGGCGGTGAAAGCCGGTCCGTCCTTTCGAGTCGGGAGCGAACATCAAGAGATCGAGCGCCATGTCATGCAACGGCCGCAGATCGCCCGGACAGGGTTCGAAGCGGCGGGGGAGCAAGCGCTTCAGCGTCGCCTTCATCTGCACCGGCGGGACGTGCGCCAGGACGGCAGCGGTCATGTCGACGAGCGCCGGTCGCAGCCGCTCCGGCGTCTTGATCAGCTCCTGGTTCCAGTCAGACCCGTAGGGCTCGGGGACGTCCCAGGCGCAGGCGTGCGCTGCAGGCATGGTAACCGCTCTCCGCTGTGTCTATCATTGGTATAGGCCACCAGATGTAGCGCGCACGGCAGCGGCTGTACATGCATTTGTCCATCCGCGCGCTCGAAAGCCTTGGTGAAGGGCGCTCGGTAGAAGAAAGGGGGGTTCTTCCAATTTTCCCTTCTAGTTCATGAGGTTTCGGCCCGCGCCTGGGCAGACAGGCCGGACCCTCGTGCGTCTGGACCTGCCGCACGCGTCCGCCTACTCCTCGCGAAGGCTTCGGCGCACCGTGTCGATCAGCGGGTCGGTCAGGTAGCCGAGCGCGGTGCGCTCACCGGTCAGGATCATCACCTCGGCCGGCATGCCGCTGACCAGGTCGAGCCCCGGGCCCAGCGCGGCGAGACGCTCCCGGTCCACCTCAACCCGGGCCAGGAAGTAGGGCTGATTGCTGCCTTCATCGAGCAGGCGGTCCGCCGACACGTGCCGCACCGTCCCGTCGATGCGGGGCAGGTTGCGTTGCCGGAAGGCGGTGAGATGCACCTGGGCCGTCTGGCCCGGCGCCACATTGTCGATGTCGATCGGTGCGACCCGGGCCTCGATGACAAGGTCCTCCTCGGCCGGAACGATGTCGAGGATCGGCTCGCCGGGCCCGACCACGCCGCCGTCGGTGTGGAAGCGGAGGTCGACGACGGTGCCGGCGATGGGCGCGACCAGGATCGTGCGGGCCAGCACGTCCTCGCTGGCGCGCAGCTCCTCCTCGACCTCGGCCAGCTCGGCCCGCACCTTGGAGAGCTCGTCGGTCACCTCGTCCTCGCGCCGGGCGTCGAGGTCGAGGACCTCCAGCTCGGCCTCGCCGATCGCCTGGCGGGCCCGGGCGATCGCCGCATGGTTCTGCGCCCGGTCTCCGGATATCTCCGCTTCCTGACGCTGCAGGGACAGGAGCCGCGGCAGCCGCTCCAGGCCGCGGTCGACCATGTCCTCGACATTGCCGATCTCATGCCCGATCAGCGAGAGCTGCCGATCCTGGCTCACGATCTGAGCGGCGAGGCCGGCGATCTCCTGCTCGAGCTGGCCGATCCGCTGACGCAGGATCGCCTTGCGTCCCTCCTGGGTGCGGCGGCGAACGTCGAACCGGCCACGCTGGTCGGCGATGGCCTCGGCCACGTCCGGATCGCTGTCGGCGGCCTCGGCCAGCGGGTCGGGGAAGCGGATGGTGGCGGCGCCGGTGGCCTCGGCCGCCAGCCGGGCCTCGATCGCCCACAGGGAGCGCACCCGGGCGAGCGCGGCGTCGCGCGTGGCCCGGGCGCTGATGTCCTCCAGGACGAGCAGGGGCTCGCCGGCCGCCACCCGGTCGCCGTCCGCAACCTTCAACTCACGAATGATGCCGCCTTCGAGGTGCTGCACCGTGCGCCGGCTGCCGACCGGCCCGATCACGCCGGGCGCGATGGCCGCCCCGGCGAGCGGCGCCGTCGCCGCCCAGGTGCCGAGCCCGCCGAACCAGGCCAGCATCAGCGCCAGGCCGACATGCACCGGCCAGCGGAGGGTGCGCTTCAGCTGGCGCCGGTCACGGGCCAGCCGCGTGGTGGCGCTGCTCGGTGTCGACAACATCGCTGTCCGCCGTGTCCTTGATGGGGGCGTCTGGGGGTGGTGCGCCGGGCGCCGTGGCAATCGGGCCGGTGTCCGCCGGCTTCAGTGTCGCGGCGGACGCCTCCCGCAGTTTTCTAAGCACCTCGTCGCGGGGACCGAAGGCGTTCACCCGGCCCTCCTTCAGAAGAAGGATGAGGTCGGCCTGCGCCAGGGTGGACGGCCGATGGCCGACGACGATGACGGCGGCGCCGCGCTGCTTGAGGGCTTCGATCGCGGCCGCCAGCGCCGACTCGCCGCTCTGGTCGAGGTTCGAGTTCGGCTCGTCGAGGATCACCAGCCTTGGATCGCCGAACACCGCCCGAGCAAGGCCGATGCGCTGGCGCTGGCCGGCCGACAGAGGCGCGCCGCCGTCGCCGAGCTGTGTCTCGTAGCCCTCCGGCAGCTGCTGTATCATGTCGTGCACATGCGCCAGCTTGGCGGCGGCGATGACCTCGTCATCGCCCGCCTCGACCATGCGGGCGATGTTCTCGCGCACGGTGCCCGAGAACAACTCGACGGCCTGGGGCAGATAGCCGATGTGGCGGCCAAGCTGCTCCGGATCCCAGTGCGCGACATCGGCGCCATCCAGGCGGACCTGCCCGGCATTGGGCACGGCCAGGCCGAGCAGCAGGCGGCACAGCGTGCTCTTGCCGGAGGCCGACGGCCCGATCACCGCGGTGGCCTGGCCGGGCTCTGTCGAGAAGGAGATGCTGAGCAGCACCCGATGCCTTGCGCCAGGCGGCGTGTAGGTCAGCCGGTCGACGGTCAACCCTCCGACCGGCGTCGGCAGACGGATCCGTTCCGGCTCGGCGGGCAGGGACTCCATCCGCGCCTTGAGCCGCGTGTATCCGAAGCGGGCGGCGGAGAAGTTGCGCCAGGCGCCCATGGCCTGGTCGAGCGGCGCCAGCGCCCGGCCGAGCAGGATGGAGGAGGCGATCATCGCGCCCGGCGTCAGCTCGCCGCGAAGCACCAGGACGGCGCCGAGTCCGATCACGGCGATCTGCAGGAGCAGGCGGATCGACTTCGTGAGTCCCGAGAGGGCGCCACTGCGCAGCGAGACCGTCTCGGACGCGTCGAGCGCCTCGCCGTTGACGCGTCGCCAGCGTTCCGTGACGGCCGGCAGCATGCCCATGGCGCGCACCGTCTCCGCGTTGCGGACGATCGCTTCGGCGTGCTGGTGCGCGGAGATCTGGGTGACATTGGCCGACAGGCTGGGCTTGCGGGTCAGCAGCTCGGTCGCGATGGTCACCGCGAGCAGCACGACGACCGCACCGAGCGCCAGCACGCCCAGCACGGGATGCTGCAGCCAGATCAGGCCGACGAAGACGGGCACCCAGGGCATATCGAAGAACACGGTCAGGCCGGGCGAGCCAATGAAGCCCTGGATGTGGCTCAGATCGCGCAGCGACTGGCTGCCGGCGCCGTCGCCCTGCAGGCGCAGGCGCACGCCGTTGGCCAGGTAGGCCGGCCCGAGCCGCTCGCTGAACCAGCGGCCGATGCGACCGGTGACCGCCGCGCGCAGCGAGTCGAGCGCCCCGAGCAGGATGAGCGCGGCGGCCGCCACCACGGTCAGCGTGATCAGGGTGTCGAGATTGCCGCTCGACAGCACCCGATCATACACTTGCAACATGTAGAGCGGTGGCGCCAAGTAGAGCAGATTTATGCCCAGGCTGAACAAGGCAATGGTCCCGACGGCCGACCGGCACACCGAGACGACCTCCTCGAGCTCGGTGCGACGGCGGAACTGATCGAGCAGCCTGGCATTCGGCGTCCGGGCTGCACCGCCGGTTGTTGCGCCGGAACTCGCCCCTGTGGCCATGGTCCGTTCCCTGGTGGCGGCCAATCGGCGTTGGTGAGCGGGACGGGCGGGCGAGCCCTGCGCCACGCCAGGGCCCGTCTGCCCGCCCGCGGCCGGCGTCTAGAGCGTTTCCAAGTCAGGTGGCAGCGCCGGCCCGGATCACGTGGAATCGCTCTAGGCGATCAGCGGATCGAAGGCGAGGTCGGCGCCCGAGATGGTCGGCGTGTCGACCAGGAGGGCGATGATCTCACCGGCACCGACCGCTCCGTTGTTGTCGGTATCCAGGAACAGAACCCCCGTCGTGCCGGACAAGCCGAAGCGAAGCGTGCCCGGAACGCTGAGCACGAAGGGTATGGCGATCTCGTCGACCCCGGACTGGAAATCCTGGATGACGTCGCCGGCCTCCGCCAGAGAGGTGAACTCGAAGCGGTCGGCCCCGGCGCCTCCGACCAGCTGGTCAGCGCCCGCGCTTCCCTGAAGGACGTCGTTGCCGTTGCCGGCGGACAGGATGTCGACGCCGTCGCCGCCGACCAGGATGTCGTTCTGATCGTTGCCGAACAGCTGGTCGTCGCCGGCGCCGCCCTCGAGCACATCGTCTCCGCCGCCGCCGACGAGGATGTCGAGACCGTCCCCCCCGACGAACCGATTGGCAAAGATGTCAGTGGAGAAGGCCTGCAGCGTGTCATTGAAGGCGGAGCCGATGACATTCTCGATGCTGTTCAACACGTCACCTTCGGCCGTGCCGCCGGAGGCTCCGATCGCTCCGCCAGGCCCGGTCACCGCCGTCGAGGCCGCGGTCACCGTCACGGCCGCGGGCGAGCCGGAGTAGTCCGCCGTGTCGGTGCCGTCGCCACCGAGCAGGATGTCCGCGCCGACGCCGCCGATGAAGCTGTCGTCGTCAGCGCCACCCTCAAGCCGGTTGATCCCGGCGCCGCCGACCAGCGTGTCGTCACCCGCGTCGCCGTTCAGGCTGTCGTCCCCGTCGCCGCCCTCGAGCCTGTCGTTGCCGGGCCCGCCGAAGAGGGAATCGGTACCGCTGTCGGCAATGATCCGATCGTCGCCCTCGTCGCCGAAGACGACGTCGTCACCGCTGCCGGCGAACAGGTCGTCGTTGCCGGCACCTCCGGACAGCCGATCGTTGCCCGACGAAGCGGCGAGGGTGTCCGCGCCGCCGCCTCCGAGCAGGACATCGTCACCGGCGCCACTGATCAGGGTGTCGTCACCCTCACCACCCTGGAGCTCGTCGGCGTCGCGCCCGCCGTCGAGCAGATCGTCACCAGCACCGCCGAGCAGGCGGTCGAGCCCGCGAGAGCCCAGCAGGGTGTCGTCACCATCACCGCCTTCAAGCTCGTCGTCCCCGTCACCACCCAGCAGATCGTCGGACCCGGCGCCGCCGATGAGCCTGTCGTTGCCGTCGTTGCCGTCGAGCAGGTCGTCGCCGGGGCCGCCGTCCAGCACATCGCCGCCGGTCTCGCCGGCGATCAGGGTGTCGTTGCCCTCGCCGCCGACGAGGTGATCGCCATCGTCCTGATCGACCTGACGGCGGGACACCAGCACCCGGATCGTGTTGTCGAGGTCGTTGCCGTTGATCTGGAAGCTGCCGGGCGTCCGCAGGACAAAGCTTGTCTCATCGGGCTCCAAAGTTACAACATTCTCGAAGTCTGGCATCAAGACTCTCCCACAATCGCGGCTGGTGCGCCCGGTAGTAGCAGGCGAAGAATGAAGACACTGGGCGAACTCTATGCGGGATTGTCATGGATACAACGGCCCCTTGGGTGGCCACTCTTCAGGCGTAATCGGGTGCGGAAAGGGGTATGTGACGGAAGTATCGTAAGGGGTAGGAGACCACTTCTTGAAGTCGGCCTGGAATGCGGCGACTCCTGACTGCCCGTGCCGAGCCTTTGGTGCCGGGTACCATCTCGCCGGG
>CAZTHL010000001.1:115284-142405 GCA_964613585.1 uncultured Mycobacteriaceae bacterium
GGCGACTCCTGACTGCCCGTGCCGAGCCTTTGGTGCCGGGTACCATCTCGCCGGGCACCATCTCGCCGGGCACCATCTCGCCGGGCACCATCTCGCCGGGCACCATCTTGGTTGACAAACCGGATGATGGAAGAGGACCCCGCAACCGTGTTGCGGGGTCCAGAAGGAGACACGCATTGCTCGGCCCCGAGTCGGGAGGGGCCGAGCACCGCCGTTTTCAGGCGATCAGTGATCCCGGGTGCTTGTCTTAGCCGACGGCCGAGGTCGCCACGGCGCTGATGCTCGACAGCTCGTCCTCGACGGTCAGGATGACCAGGTCGAGCTCGGTGAAGGTGTCCTTGCCGAGGGCCTCGACGTCGATGATCGCGTTGGCCGAGTTGCCGTCGACATCGGTCTTGGCGTCGACGTCGAAGTCAATATTAACATTCTTGTCCAGGTCGATATTGGCATCAACCTTGAAGTCGTAGTTGACGTCGAGATAAAGCTCCTTCTCGACCTTGAGATCGGTACCGCTCATGTTTCAGCACTCCCGATGGCAGTTTTATGGTCATGGTAACGGATTACTGGCCGTGTCGACCAATTGCCGGCCAGCGCACTCAGGCTGAGAACCTGGGCATGGATTGTCAAAGGCTCAACGGAATGAATGTCAAAAGGCTTATTTCGGGGCAGAAACGTCAATGATATTTTCGATATGCACTGCAAGCGGTGTATCTCGGGGCGCTGCGTCGGACCATGTCTTTCCTGCTCTCAGCCGAAAGAGGTGCGTCACAGGAGACACGCAGTTATCGGGAGTATCGCCCAATGACGACTTGCACGGGACTTGAACCCGCGATCATGTTGCCGAGGTCGATTGCGACGCGAGAGAAGCACACGGCGTTCTAGCCTGAGACGGGAATGATTACCCATGGCAGACAGCGCTTTCCGCAGCATCCAACTCGTTGCCGGCGGCATGACTGAGTCGGGGGAGATCCGCCTGTCGAGCGAGATCTCCGCAGGAGGTCTTGGCGACGGTGAAGTCTCCACCGCGACGACGACGGTGATGGCGCAGGGGTCGGGGTCGGTCGAGACCATGGTCCAGGCGCTCGGCAGCACCGGCAGCGACACCGCGGTCGAGCCGAGCGAGATCGAGGCGTCCACCGCAGCGGCGGCAGCCGGGGACGAGGCCGGCAGCCTGAGCCGGCTCGACCTTTTGCTGCAAAGCGATGACGATGCCGACCTCGTCCTTGCGGAGGCGTTTTCCGGCGCGTCCGGCGAGCCGGACGCCGCCCTGGCCGAGGCCGTTGTGGTGCCATCGGGCCAAACGGTCCTGGTGCAGGATGTGGTCCCTGATCTGACGTTCGATGTGGTGGCTGGACAGGTGGGTCTGGCGTCCAGCACCGCCGATTATCTGGACCTCCTCTCGTGGCCCTTCTGATATCGCCGATCCGACGAGACGACCCGTCGGCTCGGCCGGGGGCGCACCCGCCGACCCTGCCGCCGCCCGGGCGTGCCGTCGCGAGCCGTTGGCTGAAGCCGTTGGCTCGCTTCCATGAGAGCCATCGGCGGCACGGTTCCGACGGGCGCAGGGGCCATGTCCGTCGATCGACGCACGGCCAACACCAGTCGGTCGACAGGAGAATTTCGTGCATGTCGACGTGATTGACGAGTGGCCGCGCCTGCTGAGCTGCCGCCAGGACTGGGAGGCCGTGTACCGGCGCGATCCCGAGGCTCAGGTCTTCCTGTCCTGGACATGGATGTCGACCTGGCTTCGGCAGCTCGACGGACGCTGGCTTGTCCTTGCCGCAAAGAAGGACGTCGATTCTGGCGTTTATCAGGGGTTCTTCCCACTGCGCCTGAAGACCGGGCAGGTCCGCGACGGCGGGTTCCAGGATGATCTCATGATGGCCGGGAACCGGGGGGCCGACTACACCGGCTTCATCATCGACCCGGCGGTCGAGACGCAGGTCATTCCGGCCTTCGCCGGCACGATCAAGTCGCGCCGGTGGTCGCGCCTGAATCTGGAGTTTGTGCGCATGTCGCCGGCTCGGCTCGAGCTCCTGCTCAGCCAGTTTCCAGCAGACCGATTTCGGATCAGGCCGGTCAGCCAGCTGAATGAAGTCGACAATGTCGACAATTGCATCTGCCCTTGTGTCAGCCTTCCGGACGACTGGGACGCCTATCTCGGAACACTGGGCTCGAACACCCGGCAGAAGATCCGGCGATACCTGCGCAAGGTCGATCAGGATCCGACGTTGGAGCTGACCGTTGCCGACCGCCACACGATCGAGCGGGACCTGAACATCCTGTTGCAGCTTTGGGAGCGCAAGTGGGCGCATCGCAAAGGAGAGACCATCAAGGCGGTCCTGAATGTCCAGAGGCGCCTGCTGCTCGACATGCATCGTCAGGACGCCCTGTTCATGCCCGTGCTCTGGCATCGGGGAGTGCCGACGGGGGCACTCGCCATCCTGCTCGACATCGAGAAGCGCTCCATGAGGTTCCTCATGGGCGCGCGCGACGAGTCGGCGCACAATCCGCCGCCGGGCGTGGTGCTCCACGCCTACAGCATTCGGGCGGCGATTGAGCTAGGATGGCGCACCTACGATTTTCTGCGAGGAAATGAGCCTTATAAATATGATTTTGGAGCCAGGGACCAGAAGATACACCACTTTCTCGTGATGTGCCCTGCTCGATCCTCGAGCCGTAGCGATCGGAGTGGCGTTCAAGCCGTCCTCGAGCGGACCATGGCCCTGGATCGGTCCGGGCATGGCGATCGTGCCATGGCCGGCTATCGGCAGATCCTCGATTGGGCTCCCGACTGCCGGGAGGCCTTACTGGGCTTGGCGCGGCGGCTCATGGCGCGGGGCGATCACGCAGCGGCGAGGGCTTTCCTGGAACGGCTCGTGGCGATCGAGCCTGACACGGACGTCGGCTGGCTTCGGCTGGGTCGATGCTACGAGGCCGAGCGGAGGTTTACCGAGGCGGCCGATGCCTATCGGCAGGTCCTGAAGCGCTCCCCGAGCCACGCGATGGCGCACAACAATATCGGCCACGCCCTGCATCAGCTCGGCCGTTATGGCCAAGCGGTCGAGGCCTTGGAAAGCGCCCTGGCATGCCAGCCGGACTACGCCGAGGCCGCGCTCAACCTGGGCAATGCGCTGGTCATGCACGCGTCGACGGCCGCGTCGACGGATCGCTCCCAGGGCGCCGGGTGCCAGACGGCGGCCAAAGGCAGCGATGCGGAGACGACGCTGTCGAAAGCCGTTGACCAGTATCGAAGCGCCATTCGGTTGAAGCCAAATCTTGTCGAAGCCCACTACGGCCTCGGCGTCGCCTATCGTCGGCAGGGCGCGCTCGGCTCGGCTCGCCGAAGCTTCCGCACGGTGCTCGAGCTTGATCCCGGCCACCGGGACGCCGCGCGCGCCCTGGCCGATCTGCCGGAGCAGCCCGACGGCTTCGTCAGGTCGGCTGTGCCTGCGCAGTGAGGTGCCAAGCCGGCGCGGGTTGCGGCCGGCGTCCTGAAGCCCCGGCATCCACCATTGTCCGACGACGCCATCGTGCAGCGTGGCTGCCCCCGCAAGGCGTTGATAACCAGGGTGGCCGTACAGCTTGAGGAGTACTCCTTTAAACCTTCAACGCGGCATTGGTGTATGCATCCGCTGCGTGGTTTTCATCGCACTCCGGCTTTGGCATTGATGCTCGCAAGCCGGGCGCCTTCGATGGCGTCCTGCTCCTCAGCGAGGATTTGCGGACATGAGCAGACCAAAGCTGACAGCCTGGGTCGAGGCCGAGGTGCTGAGCCTGGGCGAGGACACGTTGGCGAGCTTGATGGCGGACGTTCTGACCAGGGACGGTCTCGTCGGCCGGGCCTTCACCGACACCACCGCGATCGCCGCCGGAGACCGGCTGGCGCTGACCTTCGTCGAGGCGTCGTCGTATGCCGAGGGCAGCGACGGGTCGGGCGCCGGGGTCACGGCCGGCACCGAAGCGACGGCCGTTGGTGAGGACGCCCAGGCCGTCAGCCGCGTGAAGACGCTCGCGATCAGCGCGAAGCACGTGGACATCGCGTTCGGCTTCGCCGGCTCACGCGCTCATGGCGAGGACCTCGAGGACGCCGACGCCTGGGTCACGCTGGAAGGCGACATCACCATCACGCGCGAGCTCGGCGGCAACGAGAATCCGTATCTGCCCAATGGCACGTTTGCGGGGGCGGTGGGCATCGGGATCGACCTGCCGGACTGGCTCGACCACTGGGCGTGATCCGGTCCGGTGCCCCGAGGAGCCATGCCGATGTGCGGCGCCGGCGGACACGGTCGTCCAAGTGGTTTTCCCGGACGGCACCATGGGCGCATTGCTGATGGATGGCCGGAGCCCTGACGAGAGTTACCGCGACTTTCCCTGATCTGGAACAAGCCCATGAGCGATAGTGCGGGTGCGCAGGTCGAGGTCGAGATCCTGGCCCTGGGCGAGGACACGCTGGCTGCCCTGGGCGCCGGCGTCAGCACGAGCCAAACCGCCGAGGGCACGTCGGCAGCCACCGAGCTTGCCGCCGTCGCGGCGGGAGACGAGCTCGCGCTGACGGATCTGAGCGGGGTGTCCGTTGTCGGCTCGGAGGGAGGGTCGTTCGCCGTGGGCGACTCGACCACGAGCGGGCTGGCGAGCGGCGACGCCAGCGTGGTGACCGGCGAGCAGGATACATCCTCCAGCATGACGGGCACCTCGACGATCGCCGGGACCGAGGCGTCCTCGACGGCCAGCGTCGGAGCTGGGTCGAGCGATACGTCCGGGACGGTGACCGCCGACAGTGCCGGCCTCTCCGGTATCGGCGACAGCACCGACAGCTCGGTGGTCGTGGGCGCCGAGGCGAACGGTGCCGCGTCCGGTAGCCCGGCCGCGACGACGGCGACGACGGAGACCCTGGCTGTTGAGACCGACAGCATCGGCACCGGCACCGGCGTGGCTCAGGCGGTCGCGTCCGGCCCGACGGATCCGTCCGCTGATGCGTCCGTCATCGTCGATGGCGACATCGCCGTGGGGACGTCGCTTCAGATCGACGGCCCGGAGCTCTCCGTGGCCCTGGCGCACGGCAGCGCGACCACGAGCCTCGACCAGAACCTCGAGCTGGAGCATTCGGTCGATATCGACTTCGAGGTCGACGCGATCGCCGACGTGAGCGGGAGCACGGCACAGGCCGCGATCGATGCGACCGCCGTAGGGACCGATTCGCTCGTGGATGTTGAAGCCTCGGTCCTGACGACCGACACGTATTCCGGCATAAGCAGTGCTGTCACCTCGGTTGTCGAGTAGCACGGGCACTCTAGTCGGCTCCACGGGAGCGACCCGGCCCATCGAGGCGTTCAATCCCGTCGCGGCTGGGCGTGGTGGACGTTGCCGATGGGGCAAGGGCGCCGTTCGACCTTCGATCGCCGCTCAGCACCCGGGTCTTGCCTGACGTTCGGTGACCGGTACCCCGCCGTTCCCACCATGGGGAGTCGCTCCGCCGTCGGCGCTTCCGGACGAGCCGTCGATCGCGGATGGCGGGTAGTAGGTGCCGCCGCCGAGGATGAAGGTCAACGCTTGCAGAGCGATCTCCGGCTCCGTGACACTGGGGATGAAACCACGGGCACCCGACCGAAAGGCTGAGACAATACTGGGGGCGTCATTGCAGTCCGAAATGATCACGACAGGAGCGTTTGGCAAATATTGCCGGCTTTCGGCGAGACTGGTCTGCCAGATCGTCTGGTGGAGACCGAGCGCCCCGGTGTTCATGATGGCGATCTTGATCTTTTCTGGCTGCTCCAGCTGAGACGGGACGCGATCCGCCTCGATGATCGTCAGGCAAGCGGCATCGGCCCATGTTTTCAGAAAGGCGGCAATCTGAGCCCGTCGAAGCTTGAGCGGATCTATCAGCAGCGCGAAGCAGCGGTCGCCATCACGGCTCCAGCCGTCCTCCATCATCGTCGGCTCCTCGCTGAGCGGCTCGGCCGAATACACGGCCCGACCCGATAAAATATCGACTGTATCTGACAACAGAAAGAAGTCTGCAGGAAGGTATAAATTTTGGATCGACCACTTTAAATCTCGAATCGACCAGTTCAATTCCAATGGTCGACTGTGTCTCTTCGGCTGCACATCATTTGGTGTCGCGACAGTGCATAAGCCTTAAGCCATTTTGTGCATTGTTCAGCCATGTTCAACGGGATCGGGAAAGACGCGGACAATCTTGGCCCTGAGGGTAGTCGGGCACGCCATTTAATTCGTCATTATCTTCGCCACGGCGGCCAAAGGCGCCGACGGCGCATTCACATCATTGTCCGAACCCATCATTGTCCGAACCCATCATTGTCCAAACCCATCATTGTCCGGATGCGTCATTGTCGGAAGCGCGCCGAACCATCTTTCTTGCCGGTGATCCGGCGGGACGCCGCTTCAGAGCGGATCCAGCTGGCCAGCGCCATTGGGGCGTCCCGAGGCGTGAGAGGTGCCGAGGGGTGCTGATGGGGTGGTCGGCGTCATGAGCGCCGCCTGGGTTCGATTGGCGGCACGCAGCTTGCGCATGATGTGCCGGACATGAATCTTCACGGTCGATTCCTGCATGTTGAGCTCCCGGGCGATCATCTTGTTTGACATGCCTTGGCGCAGGAGCCGGTGAACCTCCGTCTGCCGATCCGTCAGCCGGCGCATTGAATCGGCGCGCTCGTCCGAGCCCGCCGCGTCGAAGGACCCGAACATGCCACCATCGGGCACGATGCGTTCCTCGAGGATGGTGGTCGGAGGGTAGAACCAGCCACCACTGAGAATGAAGGTCAGCGCCTGCAAGGCCACATGGGGCTCGATGGTGGTGGGTATGAAGCTGCGCGCACCGGCCTGCAGCGCGGCCATCACCTGCCGTGAATCCTCACGGTCGGACATGATCACGATCGGAATGTCGGGCAGGCGGGCGAACACTTCCGTCAACTTCAGTTCGCCGTAAGCGTCCTCAAAATTACTGCTGCCGACGTTGACGATGGTCATGACAATGCCGCTTCTTTCGACAAGCTGCTCTGGCCAGAACTGGACCTCAACGAGGGTGACGCCCGTCCTTTCGGCCCATGGCTGAAGGAAGGCCGCAATCTGAGCCCGACGCAGGCTCATGGGGTCAACAATAAGAACGGACCGCTGCTCGGGCTTGTTCGGATTTGTATTTGGCATTTCCTCATGAACTCCGATCACCGGTTGGAAGAGCAGCATGCGCTCGCAGAGATCCACGCCGGCTTCAAGAAGGCGAGGATGTCGACGGCGACACTGCAACCCAGGAGGTTGTTTCAAACGGCGAGCACGCGACTCAGGTAAGTGGTATCAACTTCCATGGTAGTAACCTGCACCGAATTTCCTCAGTCATCAAGTTAAAAATAGGTTAATCGTACTACAAAGGACTTAATGCTCTTGACACGGTAAGTCCTGGAGAACACACGGCACCTTCGCGCAAAAACATGACCCGATTTTTGATCTTCTCGTCATGATGATTTGAGTGTCGAGGCATTTTAAAGTGCTGCAGTGCAGCGTCTAAGCGCGATCCTGTCAATGACGTGTTCTGAGGAGAAGAACATGAACATCAAGATAAAAAAAGCGGAGGCACGATATTTCTTGCATATTGTTGCGGTCCGGGAACACTTGCCAATTCGGAACAGCTTATGTTAAATTTTTTCTGCATTATCTTGTCGGTATTGAATTTATTGGCACTCGTTTCAATCGGCAGCACGAGCAATTGGCGTTATGACAAGCGGTACGGTGATTTCTCCACTGGTCGTGAAGCATTCCACAGAGGTTCGAGGCACGCCGGCAGGCTTGCCATGCAAGCGATTTGGCATCGCGCCCGGCAGCTTGAAGCTGCCCCTGCCGATGCCGCAGAAGACCCGCCAGAAGCACGAAAAAACCGCCAGACAAACGAATCCGTCCGGCGATTGTTCCAGCGCCGGGCGCGGGCACCTGGTCGCTGCCGGCTTCCTTCTTTCCAGGCTACGCTCGGCCACTGCCGGGCAGGCAGGCTCTACTGACATCCGATAGCCGACCTTCCCCAGGGGACGGAGCCCGCCTAGATCCAGACGAGGTTTGTGCGGTCGAGCGCAGCTCGACACTAACCGCCGGGACACAGCCGAACGAGCGAAGGAGAGGAGCCATGGAATACCTTCATACCATGGTGCGGGTTCGCGATATCGAGGAGAGCCTCGATTTCTACTGCAACAAGCTTGGCCTCGAGGAGGTGCGGCGGACGGACAGCGAGAAGGGCCGCTTCACCCTGATCTTTCTCACCGCTCCGGGCGACAAGGCGCGCGCCGAGGCCGCGCAGGCGCCGCTGGTGGAGCTGACCTACAACTGGGATCCCGAGGAGTACAGCGGCGGTCGGAATTTCGGCCATCTCGCCTATCGGGTTGAGGATGTGTACGGTGTCTGCCAACGGCTGATGGATCGCGGTGTGACGATCAACCGGCCGCCGCGTGACGGGCGCATGGCCTTCATCCGCTCGCCGGACGGCATCTCGATCGAACTGCTCCAGAAGGGTGAGGCGCTCGAGCCGCGCGAGCCCTGGGCGTCAATGCCCAACACTGGAACTTGGTAGCGGCAGGCCGGCCGCCGCGACGCTAAAGGAACACCCGGCTGTCCAGCACCCCGTGGACCAGGGTCCGTTCTAAGGGCCCTTGGCCCGCGGAGTGTAGGCGTTCCGCAACGATGTTGTGCTCGGTTTGACGGGGCAGCATTGAGGAGTCGACCGCGCGTCCCAATGATATCTCTGGCAGCCGGGCGGGAAATGCAGGATCGTACCGTAACAGGTGGAAGATAACCGCCGAGCTTGATACAGGTTGGGAGGAACGCGCCATGTCGATCAACCGCAAGCCTCACGCGCCGGCAACTGCCTTGCTTCACGGGTTCGGGCTTGAGGCGCGAGCCGGGTTCTCCAGGGGCGTCGGCAATGTTGGTCGTCGCGATTCCGCGTGGTCGTGGCGCCGCCGAATCGCCCTGATCGCGGGCGCCTCCTCCGCCTTGTGGACCGGGATCGGGGCTGCCCTCATCGCCATCCTGTAGCGTCCTCGTGGTCTCGGCCAGTCACACCGGACCGCAACGGCTACCCCACAACCGCTACCAGATCGGGTGAGGCAAGGCCTTCGCGTTCGGTAAGGCGAGGCCGGTCGGGCTATTCTACCGGCGTTGCCGAAGACATACGCCGGAGGCCGAACCGATGCGTTTGCCCGTCGCTGCCGTTGTTCCAGGGATACTCGCTCTCCTCGTCCTTGACGTGGTGGCCTCCGTCGCCGGCGCCGAAGGTCGCTTGGCCGCCGACTCGATTCGCTCGCAGGTCATTGGGCACACCTTTGACGGCCGCATGTCCGACGGCACGCCCATGCAGAGCTTCTTCGCCCCGGAAGGCACGGTCTTCACCATGTTCCACAGCCGCCTGCGGATCGGCGAATGGCGCATCAGCGGAGACCAGTATTGTGCTCGCTGGCTTGATCTCGATCCCGATGTGTGGGGCTGCTACAGCATCGTGGATCGGGGCGACCGCGGCGTTGCCCTGCAACGGCCGAACGGCACCGTGCAGGCCCACGGCGCCTTGCTCGACGGTGACCCTCTCGGCCTTGCGCATGAGAACTAAATGGTCAGCCGGCGGTGGCGCCATTGACGAGGGATATTCACCTAAAGCGTGTGCAAGAGCCGACCGGATCGACCGACGGCAGGTGCGTGCTGGTCGAGCGGCCCCGGCCGCGTGGCCTTTCCAAGGACAAGGCCGCGATCGATCTCCGGCTCAAGAAGGTGGCGCCAAGCATGGCGCTGCGGTCCTGGTGCGCCCATGTCCCCGATCACTGGCCCGAGGTCCGGGAGCGCCCATGTCCCCGATCACTGGCCCGAGGTCCGGGAGCGCTACCGACAAGGAGCTCGGGGATAACTCAGCGGTCGTGGCTCGGCTGCTGAAGCTCGCCGAGGACGCGCCCCTGACCCCTGTGTTCGCCGCGCGCGACCGCAGCCGCAATGCAGCGGTGGTGCTGCGGGAGGTGCTGCCGGAAGGCTCCGGCAATGCTCCGTAATCGGCGGCAGAGAGATCAGCTCCGAGGCAGGCCGAACCAGGGCCGCAGCCGGACGCCCACGATGCTTCCGGCGAAGGCGGCGGCGAGCCAGAGCCACCCGTGCAGGCTGCCGGAGACGATGCCGCCAAGATAAGCGCCGATGTTGCATCCGAAGGCGAGCCGCGCCCCGTAGCCGAGCAGCAGCCCACCGAGCAGGGCCGCGGCCAGGGAGCCGAGCGGCAGCCGCCAGACCGGCGCGAACCGGCCCGCTAGGACAGCCGCGACCAGGGCCCCGAGCACGATGCCGAAGTTGCTGACAGAGACGGTGTGGGTGAGGACGCTGGCCTCGAGCACCCCGGCCCGGGCCTGCCAATAGGGCCAGTCGGCGACCCCGAGCCCGGCGGCGTCGCCGAGCTTCGCGCCCCAGAGCGCGAACGCCGAGGTGATCCCCCATGGGTGCCCGGCGAGCGCGAGATAGCCAAGGCTCAGCAGGGCCAGCGCGAGTGCGCCGGCGGCCGATGGCCAGGGGCCGGCGATCAGGCGACGAGCTGGGAGCGGAGTCAGGCGCGGGACCGGGGCTGATTGCTCTCCGGCCGACCCGCCGGACCGCTCGATTCGCCAGGTCACCCACGCGATCAGGCTGAAGATCGCCAAGTGCGCCACCAGCGCCTCCGCCCAGCCGAGAACGTGGATGAACGAGATCGGCGGCAGGGCCGGTAGCGCCAGCCACCAGTCGACATGGTGGGTGGCTGCCAGCGATCCTATGATGAAGCCGGCCAGGGTGACCAGCATGCGTGTGCTGCCGCCGCCCAGCGTGTACAGGGTGCCACTGCCGCAGCCGCCGCCCAGCTGCATGCCCACGCCGAAGATGAAGGCGCCGACCAGCACCGAGACGCCGGCGGGCGCAATGAAGCCGCCGACCGGGCGGCCGAGCAGGTCGCCTGCCGCCAGCACCGGAAAGAACAGGATGGCCGCGAGCCCAAGGAGCAGCATCTGAGCGCGCAGGCCGTCACCCCGTCCCGCGACGATGAAGCGGCGCCAAGCCGCGGTGAAGCCGAAGGCGGCGTGATAGAGCGCAAGGCCCAGCCCGGCGCCGACCAGGAACAGGCCGGCCAAACGCCAGCCGACGCTGACCCCAAGAGCCAGGGTGGCCGCTGCACCGAGCAGGCATAGGCCGGAGGCGACAGCTCCGGCGGATGGCATGCGCCGGCGCTCCGGACCTGTGCGGGGCGGGCTTGGGCCGGCGTCGGCAACGGTCATGACCAGCGGGTCCCCGGATCTCCAATGGATTGGCGGCCCCCACGGAAGGCGCTCCGCCCTGCTGCTGGAAGCTCTTGGCGACAACTCGGCCGTCGACCGTAGCAGCTTGGTCAAGTCCTTGGGATGCCTGTCAATCCACCAATCTGGCATGGTCTGCTGTCATCTTGACGCCACCATTGGCCGGTAGCTGGCTGCACACGCAGACTGCGATGCCGGGGCAGGTAGCTCGCCAGGCGACGGAGTGAAGGCTCGTGCATTTTGATCGACGAGGATTGCCTCTGACCGCGGCCAACCAGGATGCTGTCGATCGACTGGATCGCACGGTCGAAGATGTTCTGGCCCATGCTCGCACCACGCCGGATCGGCTTGCGGAGACCTTCACGGCGGACCCGGGCATGACGCTGGCGCACTGCGCCAAGGGCTTCTTCTTGCTGCTCCTGGCGCGCCGCGAGCTGGAGGCCGGCGCCGGGGCGGCCCTGGACGCCGCGGTGGCGTCCGCTCGCGACCGCGGCGCGACCGATCGGGAGCATCTTTACATCGACGCGCTGCGCGCTCTGCTCAGCGGCGACATGTTCGCGGCGGTCGCGCGGCTCGACCGCATCACGGACCGTCACCCGGTCGACGCGCTGGCCATCAAGCTGGCCCATGGGATCCGGTTCATGGCGGGTGACAATCACGGTATGCGCGCCGCGCTGGAAGCCGTCCTGCCGGCTTGGAGCGACGCTGTGCCGGAGCACGGCTATATCCTCGGCTGCCATGCCTTCGCGCTCGAGGAGACCGGCGCCTATCGGGAGGCCGAAGCGACGGGCCGCGCGGCGGTGGCGCGCGCCCCGAGGGACGCGTGGGGCCTGCATGCGGTGGCCCATGTAATGGAGATGGAGGATCGTCCGCGCGAGGGGGTGGCCTGGATCGAGGCGGGCGTGAACGTTTGGAGAGGCAGCAACAATTTCGGCTACCACATTCTCTGGCATCAGGCGCTGTTCTACCTCGAGCTCGGGCAGTGGCCGGCGGCGCTCGATCTGTATGACCGGCGCATCCGGGCTGATTGCACCGACGATTTCCGGGACATCGCCAACGCGGCGTCGCTGCTGTGCCGGCTCGAGCGTGAAGGCATCGATGTCGGCGCTCGCTGGGATGAGCTTGCCGACAAGGCCGAGGCGCGGGTCGACGATACTAGCCTTGCCTTTGCCGATGCCCATTATCTGCGCGCCCTGACCGCCGCCGGCCGCGAGGGGGCGGCGATGGCCCTGGTCGAGGCCATGCGCGCGCGGGCCATGTCAGGCTCCGATACCCAGTCGGAGGTCATGCGCGACATCGGCGTGCCGGTCTGCGAGGCCATCCTGGCCGCCCATCACCACGACTACGGCCGCGCCGTCGACCTGCTCATGCCGCTCCGCTCCGCCCTTCAGCGGCTCGGGGGCAGCCATGCCCAGCGAGATGTTTTTCGACAGATGCTGATCGATCTGGCCATCGCCGCCGGGCGGCTGGTCGAGGCCCGAAGCGCCCTGAGTGAACGGCTGAGCGCCCGTCCCGGCAATCGCTGGGGGTGGCGCCGCATGGAGCGGACCCTCGATCTCCTGCACGACGTCTCCGGTGTGGCTCAGGCCCGGCAGCGGCTGCTCGCGCTGGGCACGGCCTGAGCGATCGGTCCCGCAAAAGGCGACCCTTAATGAGACCCAGCGCCCGGATCCTTGGGGGAGCGGCCGCACGAGCAGCGCTCCTCTGCATGCTTGGCGTGGCCATGCTGGCCCTGGCTCCGCCGGCGCTGGCCGAGCGCTGGGAGCGTGCCATCCGCACCTTCGAAGCCGCCGACGCCGAGCGCCCACCCGAGCCGGGGACCGTTCTGTTCGTCGGCAGCTCCAGCATTCGTCTGTGGCGCCTGCTCGAGCAGGACATGGCGCCGTTGCCGGTTCTCAATCGCGGCTTTGGCGGCGCCACGCTGGCCGATGTCGTGCGGTATCTGCCGCGCTTCGTCCTGCCGCACGATTGGAGCGCCATCGTCCTCTATGCGGGCGAGAACGATCTGGTGGGTCCGGAAACCGGGGCGGATGCCGACCACGTGGCCGAGCTGTTTCGGCGTTTCGTCGACGACGTGCGGGCCGGCCGTCCGAACCTGCCGGTCGTGTACCTGGCGATCAAGCCCAGCCCGGCGCGCTTCGGGCGCTGGGCTGAGATGAGTCACGCCAACCGGCTGATCGAGTCCTATGCCAGCGCGGATCCCGGCGTGTTCTTCGTCGACGTGGCCTCCGATCTCCTGGCCTCAAACGGCGCGCCGCTCCTTCATCTGTACGCGCCGGATCGCGTGCATCTGAGCCGCCGCGGTTACGAGCGCTGGCGTTCGATAATCCGTCCCCATCTCCAGGACATCCTCTCGGATCCCGCCGGCACCTGAGTCGGGAAGGCGCGCTACCGGGCACGATCGCCGGGCCATCGTGCTCAGTCCGTCCGGGCCGTGGCCTCGGCCGGCTTCCACCCCATCGGCGCTGCTCGTCCGGAGGGGCTGCCCGTGGCCAGCGTGGAGCCGGGCGCCGGCTCGGCCGGGCGCGACGGCGGGGGCGCCTTGTCGGGCTGCCGGCCGCGCCAGGGGTTGGATTTCAGCCAGCCGAGCAGATAGGCGACGCCGATCAACGCGGCGATTGCCACACCGTTGACGACGATGACGGACCACCAGCTGCGCCCAAGCACGTCGAGCCCCATGCCGGCCAGCAGGGAGAAGACGATGCTGAACATGAAGACGGGCAGGGACTGTTGACCGCACTTCAGGATCGGCGTGCCCCATTTCGTGGTCAGCCACCACTCCCGTCCGCGGAGCAGCTCCACGACCACGTAGGCCAGGGCGAGAAAATGAAGATACCGAAGGATGCCGAGGTCATGCTTGTCCAGCAGCGGCCAGATCCATTCGCGGAAATCCCGGAGGGCCTCGAAATTTTGGGCGAGCGGCCAGTAGCCGACCACGACGCCGAACAGCAGAAAGCCGACGCAGACATACATCAGGCCCCGGGAGCCGACCGGCCCCTTGATCCAGCCCATGCTGATGGCGAAGCCGGTGAAGAAGATCAGCTGCCAGCCCAGCGGATTGAAGAACCAGGTGCGGTCGGAGAAGGGCTCGGCCGGCAGCTCGAGGCCGCCGATGGTCCAGGCGAACAGGTACACGGCAACGCAGGCGAGCGGCCCGAGCCAGGGCCGGATCATCGACAGCCCCACCACGAACGGCATCATGATCAGAACACCGATATACATCGGCAGGATGTCGAACAGGTTGGGGACATAGGTGAGCGTGAAGATGCCGAGCAGGGCGGTGGTCGTCTCCTCGAAGAAGAAGGTCAAATTGAGCTGTGCCACGTAGTCGCGCGTGCCCAGCAGCACCGTGCCGGCGACCAGCAGCATCGCGGAGAAGAAGAACAGGGTGAGATGCGCCGTGTAGACCTGCCAGACGCGCAGCGCGACGCGTGCCGACCCGCGCCAGAAGCCGGCCTTGTAAAAGGTTGCGCCGAAGGCGATGGCCGCCGCGAAGCCCGACATGAACACGAACATCTCGGTGGCGTCGCTGAAGCCGAACCGCGCAGGGATGAAGTGGACCAGGTGATTGCCCGGGACATGCGCTATCAGGATGATGATGAAGGCGAGACCCCGGAAGAAGTCGACCCTGGGATCCCGTTTCGAGGCTTGCGCCGGCTTCGTGCTCACGGGTGAGGCGTCCTTGTCGATGGGAGATCGAAGGCTCGATAGGTCCGGCGGACAGGTGTCTGTCCCGATGTCCTAGAAGGTCCCGTCGTAGGCCCGGCGGTCGATTGAGCACGCCAGGACAGTGAAGGTGTCGTGGCTCAGCGCGACATGGAGGGCGTCCTCGAGCGCGGCAACGCCGTCGATCCACGCCCCGTGTCCGCCGAGCGCCCGGGCCACCGCGGCAAAATCGGTCGACCCGAAGTCTACCCCCTGGTTCGGCAGCTGCATGGCCCGCTGCTTCTGCTCGATGAGCGCCAACGAGCGATCCACAAGCACCAGTATGATGAGGGGAACACGCCAGTCGCGCAAGGTCGCAAGCTCGCCCAGAACCATCTCCAAACCGGCGTCGCCGACGAAGACGGCCACCGGGCGGGCCGGATCGGCCAGGCGCACGCCCATCGCCAGCGGCAGGGCACAGCCCATGGTGCACAGACCGGTGCTTTGCAGCAGGGTGCGCGGGGCCGGACAGCGCCACATCTGGCTCAAAAGGATCCGGTGTGCCCCGCTGTCGGCCGTGGCGACGGTGGCTGGCGGCAGAACGCGGCGGGCGGTGGCGAAGATCGCAGCGGGACCCCATGCCGCACCGGCCGAGAAGGCCTGGCGCAGGCTCGCCCGAGCCGCTTCCGGCTCGCCACCGGGCCAGGTCGGTCGCGGCCTGACTCCATCCCGGAGCAGGCGCAGCCCGGCGCCGACATCGCCCACAAAGCTGATCGACGCTCGATGCATGAAATGTGTGTTGGCGACCGCCGCGAACTCCAGCACGCGCGCCGTCGACGGGAACGGATCACGCCAGCCGGCACGCATCTCGATCGGATCGTATCCGGCGAGCAGGATCAGGTCGCTCTGCGCCAGCAGCGGCTTAACGAGGGCGTCCGCCCTGGGTGACAAGCCGGCACCGCCCAGCGACAGAGGATCGTCTTCGGAAAGAACGCCCTTTGCCTTGTAGCTGGTGAGCAGTGGGATGCCGTGGTCCCGCGCCAGAGCGGCGACCTCCGCGCCGGCCCCTTGGTTGACGACATCAAGACCCGCGATCATCAGCGGCCGTTCGGCCTCCGCCAGCCAACTCCTCGCCCGCTCGAGGCCGGGGCCCGGTGCCGGCGCGGCCGGAGCGGCGGGCGGCAGAGGCGGGGCGACCGGATCCGGCTGCTCCCGGCCGGCGAGGCCAATCGGAAGGTCGATGTGCACGGGGCCGGGCTGCCCGTCCTGCGCGATCGACAGCGCCTTGTCGATGATGACGTCGACCGCGCCGTCGACTGCCGCGAACGACGCCTTGACCAACGGCCGCAGCACCGCCTGATGGTCGAACACCTGATGCGTGTAGGTCTGGGCCAGGGACGGGTCGACGCAGCCGGTCAGGAAGACGAGGGGCACGCGATCCTGCTGCGCGTTGGCGACAACGTTGACCGCATTGGCGACGCCGGGGCCGATGGTGGCCACCAGCACGCCGGGGGCGCCGGTCATGTGGTGGACGCCCTCGGCCATGAACCCGGCGCTGTTCTCATGCTTGGTCAGGACGAAGCGCAGGCCCTGGCGGCTGAGCGCGTCGATCAGCGCGAGCACCTCGCCGCCGGGTATGCCGAAGGCGAAGCGGCAACCGGCGGCGCGCAGCCGGGCGGCAATGATCTCCGCGGCGGTCATGGCCGGGCTCCGCCTTAGATGATCCCGCGCCTGCGCAGGTCCGCGAGGTCGGCGGTGTCGAGGCCGAGCCAGTCCGTCAGCACCTGATCGGTGTGCTGGCCCAGGGTCGGCGGGGTGTGTCGGTAGGACACCGGCGTCTCCGACAGCTTGAGAGGATTGCCGATCAGGTCGACGGTGCCGGTCCCGGAGCACGGATGCGGCATGGCGATCTTCATGCCTCGGTGCCGCACCTGCTCGTCCTCGAAAACCTCATCGACCTGGTTGACCGGTCCGCAGGGTACGCCGCGCGACTCCAGCCCCGCGAGCCACTCCGCGGTCGGCCTTTGCCGGGTCACCTCGGCCAGAAGCGGCACCAGCTCCTCCCGATTGCGCAC
Organism: uncultured Mycobacteriaceae bacterium; assembly: GCA_964613585.1. Lineage (GTDB taxonomy): Bacteria > Pseudomonadota > Alphaproteobacteria > DSM-16000 > Inquilinaceae > CAZTHL01. The sequence continues at coordinate 132,299 of CAZTHL010000001.1, forward strand.
ACGCGCGGCGTTGGTGGCGAAGCGCTCCTCAACGGCCAGCCCGGGGACGCCCGCAAGCTCGCAGAACTGTCCGAACTGCCGGTCGTTGCCGACGGCCAGGATGAAGTGGCCGTCCGCGCTCGGGAAGACCTCGTAGGGAACGATGTTGGGGTGGGCGTTGCCGTGCCGCCTCGGGCGGCTGCCGCTGGTCAGGTAGTTGAGCGCCCCGTTGATCAGCCACGCGACCTGGCTGTCCAGCAGCGCCACGTCGATATGCTGGCCCTGCCCGGACGCGGCACGTTCGTGCAGCGCGGAGAGGATCGCGACCGTCGCGTACATGCCGCACATGACGTCGGCGATGCCGACCCCGACCTTCATCGGCCTGCCCTCTGGCTCACCCGTCAGCGCCATGATCCCGCCCATCCCCTGGATCAGGAAATCATAGCCGGGCCGATGCGCCTTCGGCCCGGTCTGCCCGAAACCGGTGATCGAGCAATAGACCAGCCCCGGGAACTCGCTCTTGAGCTGCTCATAGCCCAGGCCGTGCCGGGCAAGGCCGCCCAGCTTGAAGTTCTCGATCAGCACGTCGCAGCGCGTCAGCAGCCGTCGGACAAGATCGGCGCCTTCCGGCGTGGTGAAGTCGATCGTCACCGAGCGCTTGTTGCGGTTGGTCGACAGGTAGTAGGCGCTTTCCGTTGTGTCCGCGCCGCCGCCGTCCTTGACGTAGGGCGGTCCCCACGCCCGTGTGTCGTCGCCGGCGCCGGGCTTCTCGATCTTGATGACGTCAGCCCCCAGGTCGCCGAGGAGCTGGGTGCAGGTGGGGCCGGCGAGGATCCGGCTCAGGTCGCAGACCGTGATGGAGCGCAACGGACCCGGGTTCGTTGTCATCGGCAGGCTCGCTCAGCAACGGTGGGTGCAAGCCTACCGTAAGCGCGCCAATGGCGCCGATAGAAATTGGCGGCCTGCTCGACTCGTCCCGGAACTGAACTTGGGCGTTGACCTTCTCACGGGGTCAGGCGCGTCGCACCGGGACGCCATCCCGCCGTCCGAACCTCTCCATCGCGAACGAGACCTATCTTGGCGATCTCCGGAGCGGCCAGCCTCGCCTTTCCCGTGCGCTTGAGTGCGTTGGGCCGGTATCTCGGCCATGCCGCCCTGGCGCTGACCGTGCTGTCCGCCGTACCGATGCTCTTCGCGCTAGCGGACCGAAACTTCTCGATGGCGGGCCGCTTCGGTGCCGTGGTGGCCGTCCTCGTGGGACTGGGCCTGCTGCTGTCCCGGCTGCCCAGGCCCGATGAGCTCAGGCTGAACGAGGGCCTCGCCGTTCTAAGCCTGGTGTTCGTGGGCGGAAGCCTTGCCATGACCTGGCCGCTGATGGGCGGCGGGCTCGGCTTCGTCGATGCCGTGTTCGAGAGCGTCTCGGGCATCACCACCACCGGCCTGACGGTGGTCGAGACCGTTCAGGACCGTTCGCGAAGCCTGCTGTTCGCGAGGGCTTGGCTGCAATGGACCGGCGGGCTCATCATCCTGGCGCTGGCGCTGGTGCTGGTGCTCGGACCCGGCACCATCGCCAAGCGGGTCGCCGCCATAGATGTCAAGAGCGGGGACGTCATCGGCGGTACCTGGGTCCGCGCCCGGCGCGCGATCATGGTGTACACCGCGTTCACCATCATCCTCGGAGTGCTGCTTCTGGCGTTGACCGGTGAGCCCTTCGACGCGCTTGCGCACACCCTGACGACGGTGTCGACGGGAGGCTTCTCATCCTTCGGCAACAGCCTGGCCGGGTTCGACGGTGTCCTGCCGAGGCTCGTCATCATGGTCTTCTGTGTGCTCGGGTCGGTCTCCATCCTGTTGTACCATCGGGCCTGGACAGACGGCGGTCGACACCTGTGGCGCGACCCGGCCGTGCAGCTGTTCCTGGCAGCGTCGCTGGTGACCGTTCTGCTGCTGGGTGCGACCATGCTGGCGAGCGGCCAGCACGGCTGGCGCGCCATCCTCGCCAACGCGCCCCTGATCGGCTTGTCGGCCCAGACCACCGCCGGCTTCACCTCGCTGGACCTCGCGGAGTTCGATCCGGCCTCGAAGCTGGTGCTGATGGTGGCCATGGCGATCGGCGGCGACGTCGGCTCGACCTCGGGCGGCATCAAGATCCTCCGTCTCATGCTGGTCCTGCAACTGCTCAGGATCGTCCTGCTGCGCACGGCGCTCACCCAGCACTCGGTCGCCAGTCTGCGCCTGGGCGGCAAGCCGGCCGAGCCGGGCGAGGTCGAGACGGCGCTGTCGATCCTGTCCTGCTATCTGCTGACGGTGCTCGTCTCCTGGCTGGCGTTCCTGCTGGCCGGCTACCCACCGCTCGACAGCCTTTTCGAGGTGGTGTCGGCAACCTCGACCGCCGGGCTCTCGACCGGCATCGTCGGCCCGGACCTGCCCTATGGGTTGAAGCTGCTGCTTTGCGTTGACATGCTCCTGGGCCGGCTCGAGTTCGTGGCCCTGCTGATCCTGACCTATCCGACGACTTGGACCGGAGGACGATGAAGCGATGAAGGTGGTGGTGATCGGCGCCACGCCCCTGGCGCGGGCCACGACGGAGATCCTGCTTCGTCGCCGCCATGACGTGATCATCGTCGAGCGCGATCGGGCGAAGATCGGCGACCTGGAGGAGGAGCTTGACTGCGGCTTCATCCACGGCGACGGCAGCAAGCCGGCGATCCTGCGGGAGGCCGGCCCGCAACAGGACGATGTCCTGCTCTGCCTGACCGACGATGACCAGGACAACCTGCTGGCGGCGTTGGTCGGGCGCTCTCTCGGCTTTGGCCGGGTGATCCCCAAGATCGCCGACGCCGAGTACGAGCCGATCTCGGCCGAGCTCGGGCTCAACGACACCATCATCCCCGACCAGGCGACGGCGCGGACCCTGTCCGACGTGATTGAAGGACAGCACCTGCTCGATCTGTCGACCCTGATCCGCGGCGACGTACGGTTCGTCTCGTTCTTCGTCGACGACACCACGGCCGGGCCGGTCAGGGATCTTGAGCTGCCGAGCCGGACCCGACCGATCTGCGTCTATCGCGACAATGACTTCTGCATCCCCGACGACGGGTTCGGCCTCCGGCGGGGCGACGAGGTGATCCTGATCACCCACGCCAAGCACGTCGCCACCCTCAGGGACCGCTGGTTGAACAGCGGCGATCATCGGTGAGTGGCCGGCCGTCGGCAAAGGATTGACCATCGATCGATCGGCCGCAACCGGTTCGCTATCGACCGCCGGGAACCCCTCGCCCAAGGCAGGCGTTGGCCACAGAGGCGCAGCCGGCGCCGCTGTGCCCGGCGCCTCACGAAGACCGATCCGCCCGCGTGCCGGGATGCCCTCGCCGATGAGCGCCTTTCCTCCCTGGGTCGACGACGCCACAGTCGCTCTCTTCACCGACCTTTACGAGCTGAACATGGCCCAGGCCTACGTCGAGGCCGGCATGCACGAAAACGCCACGTTCAGCCTGTTCGTTCGGCGCCTGCCGGTGCAGCGTAACTACCTTGTGGCGTGCGGGCTCGACGACGTGCTGCGCTACCTGGAGCGGCTGCGCTTCGATGACCGCAGCCTCGAGCATCTGGCGTCGCTCGGCGGCTTCCGGGACTGGTTTCTCGACTGGCTGAAGGATCTGCGCTTCTCCGGCGAGGTGCGGGCGGTCCGGGAGGGCACGCCGATCTTCGCCGGCGAGCCGATCCTCGAGATCACGGCGCCGATCGCCCAGGCGCAGCTCGCCGAGACCGTGATCCTGAACCAGGTGCATCTGCAGACGGTGCTGGCATCCAAGGCCGCCCGGGTGGTGACCGCGGCGCGCGGGCGTGGCGTCGTCGACTTCGGGCCGCGCCGCATGCACGGTCTCGACGCGGCGCTGAAAGCGGCCCGGGCCTTCCACATCGCAGGGGTGAAGGCGACGTCGAACGTGCTGGCGAGCGCGGTCTACGGTGTCGCCGCGTCCGGGACCATGGCGCACAGCTTCGTGCAGTCCTTCGCCGAAGAGGCCGAGGCGTTCCGCCGCTTCATCCGCTTGTATCCCGGCACGGTCCTGCTGCTCGACACCTATGACACGCTGGCCGGGGCCAAGATGGTGACGCGCCTTGCCGGCGAGCTCGGCGAGGATTTCAAGGTGCGGGCGGTCCGTCTTGATTCCGGCGACCCGATAGCCCTGTCGCACGAGGTGCGGCGGGTGCTCGACGACGGCGGTCTGGGCGAGGTCGGCATCTTCGTCAGCAACAGCCTTGACGAGGACGCGATCGACGAGCTGCTCGAGGCCGGGGCGCCGGTCGACGGCTTCGGCGTCGGTACCCGCATGGGCGTGTCGCAGGACGCGCCGAGCCTGGATATCGCCTACAAGCTCTGCGACTATGCCGGTGAAGGTCGCCTCAAGACGTCGACCGGCAAGCCGATCCTCCCCGGGTCCAAGCAGGTCTTCCGTGAGGAGCGGGATGGCCTCTACCGGGGCGACCACATCGGCCGGCTGGGCGAGGATCTGCCGGGAGCGACCTTGCTGGAGCCGGTGATGCGCGGCGGCGAGCGTCTGCCGGCCGGCCGGGTCGAGCTCGACGCCGCACGTGCCCACGCCGCGGCCGAGCGGGCCAAGCTGCCGGCGGCGGTGCGGGGACTGCGGCCGGCGGACCCGGCATATCCCGTGACGGTGAGCCGGGCGCTCAGGGACTATCAGGAGCGGGTTCGGGAGCGCGTGGCCGGCCCCCATGGTGGCGGGGAGTAAGAGTGCGGGGCGGAGGAGCCGATGATCGATCCAGGGGACGTTTTGCAGCCGGGCGACGCGCTGCTCGTGGTTGATGTTCAGAACGACTTCTGTCCCGGCGGCGCGCTGCCGATCGAGCGCGGCGACGAGGTGATTCCGGTTCTCAACACTTGGCTCGAGGCGGCCGAGATCGCGGGCATCGCGATCTACGCGTCGCGAGACTGGCACCCGTCGAACCACGTCAGCTTCCGCGAGCAGGGCGGGCCCTGGCCGCCGCACTGCGTCCAGGACACCGAGGGTGCGGCGTTCCGCCCGGACCTTGGGCTGCCGGCACGGACGGTGAAGGTCACCAAGGGGACGCGCTTCGATCACGACCAGAACTCGGCGTTCGACGAAACCGGGCTGGCCGACCAGCTCACGCGTGACGGCATCCGTCGACTCTGGGTTGGCGGGCTGGCGCAGGATGTCTGCGTGCTGGCCTCGGTGCTCGACGCGCGCCGAGCCGGTCTTGAGGTCATGCTGATCAAGGAGGCGACCCGCCCGGTCACGGAAGAGGGCGGCCGCGACGCCCTGGCGAAGATGGCGGCCGCCGGCGCCGTGATCTGACGCCGGAACACCGTGCCCGAGCAGGACGCCGATCCCTCCGTGGGGCAGGCCGGAAAGGAAGTCCCGCTCGACGACAAGATTGCGTTCCTGTCCCGGCCGGCCGCCTATCCGGATCCGACCAGTCAAGTGGAGCCGCGCGAGACCCACGCTTCCTGGGTGTTCCTGACCGACCGTCATGCCTACAAGCTGAAGAAGCCGGTCCATACCCGTTTCGTCGACTTTCGGACGGTCGCTTCCCGGAAGCACAACAGCGAGGCCGAGGTCGCCTTGAACCGGCGCTTGGCGCCCGACGTTTACCTGGATGTGGTGCCCTTGAGGCTCGACACGACTGACGCGCTGCGGCTCGGCGGCGCGGGGACGCCGGTCGACTGGCTCGTCAGGATGGTCCGGCTACCGGACGACGCCACCCTTGAGCACCGCATTCGCGCAAGGGAGGTGGGCGAGCCGGAAGCGGTTGCGGTGACGAAGACGCTGTGCGGCTTCTATCGCACCGCGGAGCCGGCCCGCATCGTGCCGGAGCTGTATCTCGGACGCTTCGAGGACGAGCTTGCCGAGGCAAGCCGGCAGCTGGGCGACCCGGATCTGGCCGTCGCCGATCGGGTCCCCTGGGCCACCCTCGGCGCCCTCCTCGGCTATCTGCGCCTTCAGGGCGACGAGCTCCGGAGGCGGGCCGAGCACGGGCGGATCGTCGAAGGGCATGGCGATCTGCGACCGGAGCACATTTATCTGCTCGAGCACCCGGTCGTTCTCGATTGCCTGGAGTTCGACCGGGCACTGCGCCTGGTCGACCCGGTCGATGAACTGGCCTTCCTTGCCCTGGAATGCACGCGGCTCGGCGCTCCCGAGGTCGGGCGCCGGATTCTCGATCTATACCGGACCTTCAGCGGCGACCCGGCCGGGCGCGATCTCGAGAGCTTCTACGCCGGCTGCCGAGCTTTGCTGCGGGCGAAGCTCGCGGTCTGGCACCTGCGCGATCCGGGCCGGGTCGACCGGGACAAGTGGGTCGGCAAGGCGCGTGGCTATCTCGAGCTTGCCGCGGCGGCGGCGGCCCGCCTGACCGCCAGGTCAGAGCCCGCGTGAGATCTGCGCGCCGCTGCCGGTCTCGATGAGCTCGATGGCCCGAGCGAAGATCGGCGCGGCCGGCAGCACCGTGACCTTGTCTGCGGCCGGGGATCCTTGCAGCCGAAATGGCGGCACCGTGTCGGCGACAAGGATCTCGTCAAGGCTGTCGTCCGCCAGGGTGTCGCCGGCCGGCGGATTGAAGAGCCCGTGTGTGGCGGCGCCGATGACGCTGATGGCGCCCTGCGAGCGGCACGCCCTGGCCGCGCGGACGATGGTGGTGCCGCTGCTGATCAAATCATCGAGCACCAGGGCCACGCGGCCCTCGATCTCGCCGGTGAGAGCGCCGCTGGTCACCACGCCGCCCTCGCGCTTCTTCTCGACGAAGGCGGTGCCGACATCCCGGCGCAGCACCGCCTCCAGCGCCTCGGCGCAACGGCGGGCCCGCTTGGCGCCGCCGATGTCCGGCGAGACGACCGCGACCTCCCGGTCGGCAAGCTCCCGGCCGACCTTCTCCAGGAACAGCGGCAGCGCCTCCAGATGCTCGGTCGAGCATCGGAAGGCGTTCTGATAGGCCGCCAGGTTGTGGACGTCGATGGTGACGACCCGGTCGGTGCCCACGGCCTCGAAGAGCTGGGCGACATAGCGCGTCGACACCGGGTCGCGCGGTTGGGTCTGGCGGTCCTTGCGCGCGAAGCAGAGGTAGGGGCAAATCGCCGTCACGCGACTGGCGCCGGCCTCTTTCAGCGCGCCGATCATGAACAGCAGCTTGCTCAGCTTGTCGCTGGCGCTGATGCCCGGTTCGCCATGGAGCGCATGGATCACATGCACGCTGCGGGCGTGCACCTCCTCGAGCGAGCGGACCTTGAACTCGCCGTCCTCGAAGTCACGCTCCTCATGCGGCGACAGCGGCAGTCCGAGCGCGTCAGCGACACGCTCGCCGAAGGGCCGGCTGGCGTCCAGCGCGAACAGCGCCACCCCGTCGAGCGATCGTTCCACCTTCCTCTCCCGGGCTTGAGGACCGACAGGTGATGTTGATGCAAGCAACGACGGGCGGACGCCGTTCCACGCTTTCGATCCCCATGGTTACAGTCGGTCATGGCGTGGCGCAGGACTCGACGATCTCGCCGATGATCCGTTGCAGCGCGGCGATGTCGGTCTCGCTCATCAGGGTCTGCCAGAGGTCGGCCTCGCCAATGGCCTCGACGGCGCAGGCGCAGCGGCGGGCGCACTCCCCGGCCGGCGTGCCTTGCCCAACGCAGGCCTGACGGCATTCGGTCTCGAACGCGGCGCCGGCTTGGCCGGTGAGGGAGCCTGCGGCCGAGGGGAAGTGGTCGAGGGACGGGCTGCCGACGCCAAGCCCGGCCGACAGGGCGAACAGGGCGCCGAACAGGAACGGCTGATGGACGAGATAGATCACAAGGCTGCGGCGCCCGAGCCAGACCAGCGGCGCGCGCCAGGCCGGGCCGGTCTCGGCAACGGGCGTCGACGGCGGCCGGGCGCGGCGGGACAGCAGCCGGCCGAGGGCAATCCCGGCCAGCACGGCGCCGAACCAGGGCAGGAGCGGGACATAATCCGTGGAGGTGGGGGCGTAGCTCATGAGACCGACCCAGCGCAGCGCCGGCGCGTCGAACAGGGGGTCGGCCGCCACCAAGGGCAGCACCACGGCAGCCGTGACGGCGAGCCCGAGCCATGGCAGCGGCACCCTCAGAAAGGCGAGGCCGATCAGGCTGGACACGGCGATGGCGTGCAGCACACCGAAGAAGACGAAGCTGTCCGGCATCAGCAGGGCGGTCACGCCGCTGACCGTGGTGGCGGCCGCCACCAGGATCAGCAGCCGCCGGCCGAAGGGTCGCCAGCGAATGGCCTGACCGTGGGCAAGGGTGAGGCTGGCGCCGACGATCATCAGGAAGCTGGACAGGATCAGCGCGCGAGCCAACAGCCATGCCGGATGGCTGAGCAGCGGCCAAGCGACATGACCGAAGAAAGTCAGATCCCAGCACAGGTGATAGCCGATCATGGCGATCACGGCGCCGCCGCGGACGGCATCCAGCGCCGGCAGCCGTGCCCAGGCCTCCGGGCCGATCGGCGAAACGCGGCCGACGTCGTCAGACACCAAGGAAGGCTTCCCGCAACGCCGGATCGCCGGCGAGGTCGGTCATGGCTCCGTCAAAGCGCAGGCGTCCACTTTCAAGCACATAGACGCGATCGCTGACACTCCGAGCGAAGCCCAGGTTCTGCTCAGACAGCAGCACGGCCATGCCTTCCGCCTTGAGCGTCGCCACGGCTTCCGCCAGCTGCTCGACGACCAACGGCGCGAGCCCTTCCGACGGCTCGTCCAGCAGGATGGCGCGCGGCTGACCCATGAGGGTGCGCGCCACCGCCAGCATCTGCTGCTCGCCGCCGCTGAGCCGGCTGCCCAGCCGTCCGTGCAGGTCGGCCAGCGCCGGAAACAGGGCGTGCACGCGCTCGACCGTCCAGGCCGGAGCGTCCGGGCGCGGTGGCCGGCAGCCCACGGACAGGTTCTCCCCGACCGTCAGGCTGCCGAAGATGCGGCGGTCCTCCGGCACGTAGCCGAGGCCGGCGGCGGCGATCCGGTGCGCCGGCCAGTGATCGATCCGCTGCCCGTCGAGCCGGATCGTTCCGCTCCTGCCCGAGACCAGGCCCATGATGCGGCGCAGGGTGGTCGACTTCCCGGCGCCGTTCCGGCCCATGAGCGCCGCCACCTCGCCCGGCCGCAGCATCAGGCCGACCCCGAGCAGGACCAGGGCCCGACCATAATGGGCATCGATGTTCTCGGCCACGAGGAACGGGTCGGAAGGGGCGGGAGCCGACATGCGTCAGGCGACCCGCGTGCCAAGGTCGGCCGGATTGGTGCCGAGATAGACGCGGCGCACCTCCTTGTCGGCACGCACGCTCTCCGGCCCGCCGTCGGCGATCAGCCGGCCGCGGTCGAGAACCAGGATCCGATCGGCATGGCCGAAGACGACATCCATGTCATGCTCGGTGAATAGAACCGACAGCCCCTCATCGTCGGCACAGTCGCGGACCAGCCTCATCAAGGCGCGGCGCTCGGTCGGCGCCATGCCGGCGGTCGGCTCGTCCATGAGCAGCAGGGACGGGGCGCCGGCCAGGGCCATCGCCAGCTCGACCCGCTTCACGTCGCCGTAGGAGAGCACGCCGCAGGAGCGCGCGGCCAGCGGGGCGATGCCGAGCCGCTCCAGCAAGGCATCCGCCTCCGTCCGATGCTGCTGCCGGGCCGCGCCCCAGGGACGCCAGAAGCGGCGGTGCCGGGCGAGCAGAGCGACCTGCACGTTCTCCCGCACGGTCATGGAGGCAAAGGTCCCGGCGATCTGGAAGGTACGCCCGAGGCCAAGCCGGGCGCGGCGTCGCGCTGAGAGCCGGTCCACCGGCTCTCCCCGGAACAGCACGCATCCGGCGTCGGCGGCGAGCCGGCCGGTGATCAAATCGAAGCAGGTCGACTTGCCGGCGCCGTTCGGCCCGATCATGGCGGTCATTCCGCCCGACCGCAGGCCAAACGATACCTGATCGACGGCACGCAGCGCCCCGAAGCAGCGGGTCAGGGCGATCACCTGGAGCAGATCGCTCATGGCAGGCCGACCGACGCTCATGGCGCCCGCGCCCGTGCTCGCGCGTCGGCGAGGGCTCCGACGATCCCTTGGGGAAAGGCGAGCACCAGCCCGATGATCAGGCTGCCCAGGACCAGCCGCCA
>CAZTHL010000002.1:0-114284 GCA_964613585.1 uncultured Mycobacteriaceae bacterium
CTTGGGGAAAGGCGAGCACCAGCCCGATGATCAGGCTGCCCAGGACCAGCCGCCAGTGGTCGGTCAGCGGAAGCAGCCAGGCTTCGAGGAGGGACAGGGCGGCGGCGCCGACGATCGGTCCACTGACCGTCTGGACTCCGCCGAGAAGCACCATGGCGAGCGCGTCGACGGAGGTCGGGATTCCCAGTACGGCGGGATCGATGCTGCCCTTGGAAAAGGCGTAGAGCCCGCCGGCGAGTCCTGCCGCCGCGCCGGCAAGGCCGAAGGCGCTCCAGCGGAGCCCGCGCACGGGCAGACCGATCGCTTCGGCATGGTCGGCATGGTCCCGGCCGGCCCGCAACGCGAAGCCCCAGGGAGCCAGGCTTGCCGTCCGCAGCAGCATGATGCCCCCGCCTGCCAGCGTGAGCGTGAGGTAGTAGAAGACAGTCCCGTCGGCCCACGCGGCCGGCCAAATCCCGAACAGGCCGTTGTCGCCGCCGGTGATGGTCGTCCATTGCACGGCGGTTGACCACAGGATCTGCGCGAAGGCGAGAGTCAGCATGGCAAGATAGACGCCGGAGAGGCGCACGCAGAACCAGCCGAACACAAGGCCCGCGGTGGCGGCGAGGGCCGGGGCCGCCAGCAGGCCGGACACCATGCCGGCATCGGCGTGCTCGACCAGCAGCGCCGCGGCGTAGGCGCCGAGCCCGAAATAGGCGGCGTGGCCGAAGGAGATCATGCCGCCGATGCCCATCAGCAGGTTGAGGCTGAGGGCGAACAGCGCGAAAATAACCACCTCGGTCAGCAGGTCGAGGGTGTACGGGCCGGCCAGCCACGGCGCCGCCAGCAGCCCGCCCGCCACGGCGACGGCCGCAGTGCGTGCGCCGGCTGCCCAGGGACGCAGCGTTCGGCCGCCGGCGAAGGCGCCGGCGCGGGCCGGCTCGCGCCGCCCCAGCAGGCCCGCCGGCCGAATCGTCAGCACGACCGCCATGACCAGGAAGGAGAGCACGAGCGTGATCTTCGGCAGCACCAGGATGCCGAAGGCCTGCAGCTGGCCGATGAGGAGAGCGGCCAGGAAGGCGCCCGGGACGCTGCCGAGACCGCCGATGACGGTAATCACGAAGGCCTGGACGATGACGCTAACGTCCATGGCGGGGCTCGCCGGCTGCCGCGGGGTATCGAGCGCTCCGGCGAGGCCGGCGAGCGCGGTGCCAAGGAAGACGGCGCCCGTGAACAGGAGCGCCTGATTGACTCCAAGGGCCGCCACCATCTCCCGGTCCTCGGTTGCCGCTCGCACCAGCACACCCCAGCGGGTCCGGTGGAACAGGAGCGACAGGCCGATCAGCACCAGCGGACCCAGCGCGATCATCAGCAGGTCGTGCTGCGGAAAGCGCTGGCCAAGGATCGTCACGGCGCCTTCGAGGCCTGGCGCCCGCGGCCCCAGCCGGTCCTCCGGACCCCAGATCAGCAGGACGAGGTCTTGCACCACCAGGACGACGCCGAAGGTGGCCAGCAGCTGGAACAGCTCCGGCGCCCTGTAGATGCGGCGGAGCAGCAGGACCTCCATGACCGTTCCCAGGAGGCCGGCGGCGATGGTTGCCATGACCACGGCCACCCAGAACCCGGGGACCGGGCCCAGCGTGTCCATCAACGGGCCGGTCAGCGTGACCGCGAGGTAGGCCCCGATCATGTAGAAGGAGCCATGGGCGAAATTGACGATCCGGGTCACCCCGAAGACGATCGTCAGCCCGCAGGCGATCAGGAACAACTGGCTGGCGGCTGCCAGCCCGTTCAGAGCCTGGATGAAGAGGAACGCCGGATCCATCGCGCGTCAGGGCGGCCGGGCCGCCTCGCCCTCGGCCCGTCCGACAGAGCGACAGGACGGATTGGTCTCAGCTCTCACTCATGGCCGCGGGCGGCCAGGACCTCAGCCTCGGACGGCAGATAATCGGCGCCGTCGGCGTAGCGCCAGTCGACCATGATCGGGCGCCCTGTGTCCTCGTCCCGGCCGAGCCGGCCGACATAGGCGCCCATCGTCGATTGATGGTCGAGCGCGCGCATGCGGATCGGTCCGATCGGCGTGACGATCTCCAGGCCTTCCAGCGCCGCGATCATGGCATCGGTCTCGGTGGAGCCGGCCTCCTCGATCGTGGCGGCGATCATGTGCAGGGTGATGTAGCCGACCAGGGAGCCCAGCCGGGGATCCTCCTGCCAGCGCACATGATAGCCGCGGACAAAGGCCTCGTGCGCCGGGTCCTCGATCGCGTACCAGGGATAGCCGGTGACGATCCAGCCGACCGGCGCCTCCTCGCTCAGCGGACGCAGCCACTCCGGCTCGCCGGTCAGCAGGCTGAGCACCTGCCGGCCGTCGAACAGGCCCCGGATGTCGCCCTCGCGTACGAATTGCGCCAGATCCGGCCCGAACAGGGCGTTGAAGATGCCGTCCGGATTCGCCTGCAGGATCGCTTGTATGGTGGTCCCGGCGTCGATCTGGCCGAGCGCCGGATACTGCTCGACCACCACCTCGGCCTCCGGGGCCTGCCGCTCCAGGAGGTCCTTGAAGCTTTCCGCCGCCGACAGCCCATACTCGTAGTTCGGCGCGATGACGGCCCAGCGCGTCACGTCAAGGTCCCTGGCCGCGTCCACCAGCATGGCGGTCTGCATGCGCGTGTTCGGGCGTATACGAAAGGTGTACTCGCTGAACTCGCGCATGGTGAGGGCGTCGGTCAGCGGCTCGGCCGCCACGAACAGGACCTCCCGCCGGGTGGCGAGATCGGAGACGGCGAGCCCGACATTCGACAGGAAGGTGCCAAAGAGCAGCACCACGTCCTCTCGTGTGAGCAGCTCGCGAGCGACCCGCACCGCGTCCCCGGAGGTGCCGCCATCATCGCGCGAGACGATCTCCAGTGGCCGCCCAAGGACGCCGCCCCGGCTGTTGATCTCTTCCTGAGCGAGGCGGAAACCTTGCCGATAGGGCACCGTGAACGCGGCGATTCGGCTGTAGCTGTTCAACTCGCCGAGCCGGATGGCATCCTGGGCGGCCGCCGGAGCCGGGTACTGGCTCGTCGCGACGGCGAGGGCGAGGGTGACGACCGCGAACGCTAGCTGGCGAAGCGAAGGGACCATCGGCGTGGGCTCCCGGTCGATGAGGAGGAGGCGGGGCGGCAACCCCTGGACACGACACATGCCAGAAACGCTAGCATACCTTCCCGGGGGCGTCGCGGGCGCACCGGCCTTGCGCATGATGCCCGACGATCGTGGTAGCCGTTGCCTCAAGGCCGTCCAGCCACCAGACCAAGGTGGCGTGGTCGTCTTGCCCGCTGGTGTAGGATGCCGCCATGCGTGCCCGACAAGCGCTCCTCGCTTGCCTGATGCTGCTCGGCGGGCCGGTCGCTTCGGCCGCCTGCGGGCCCGAGGTGCCCTGCCGCGTGCCGCTTGGTGAGTACCGCGCTGCGCCGCCGCCCGGATGGAGCGGCGAGGGCATGCTGGCGGCGGCCATCTACTTCCACGGCTGGCAGGATTCAGCGGCCGGGGTGATGGGGAACAGCCCCCTGCGCGCGGCATTCGCCGACGCCGGCGTGTTGCTGATCGCCCCCGACGGTCTCGAGGGAAGCTGGGCGCATCAGGGCTCCCCCAGCGACGCACGAGACGAGATCCTTTTCCTTGATCAGGTGCGCGAGGATGTGCTTCGGCGCTGGCCGGTCGATGAGGGCCGGCTCTGGCTCAGCGGTTTCAGCCAGGGCGGCTCCATGGCCTGGGACCTGGCCTGCCGGCGCGGCGCCGACTATGCGGCCGTGGCGCCGGTCGCCGGCGCGTTCTGGGAGCCGCTGCCGGAGGAGTGTCCCGGCGGGCCGGTGCCGATGCGCCATGTCCACGGCTTCACCGACCGGACCGTGCCGCTCGAGGGGCGACCGATCCGACAGGTGTTCCATCAGGGCGATGTCTTTGCTGGCCTTGATCTCTGGCGGGGCCTGAACGGCTGCGACGACCGTCCGGACGCGTTCGTGACGGAGGGGAACCTTCATTGCCGGATCTGGTCGGCCTGCGGCAGCGGGCACGAGGTGCGCTTCTGCCTGCACCCGGGTGGCCATGTCCTTCCGGACGGCTTCGTCGCCGGGGCGTGGGGCTGGGTCCGGGAGGTGACGGGCGGGCGTCCATAAGGGCGGGGACCGGAGTGCGCGCGCTCGAGGTCAGAAGGACCGCGGCAGCTTGAGCACGTGCTCGGCGATATAGGACAGGATGAGGTTCGTCGAGATCGGCGCGACCTGGTAAAGGCGCGTCTCCCGGAACTTGCGCTCCACATCATACTCCTCGGCAAAGCCGTAGCCGCCATGGGTCTGCAGGCACATGTCGGCGGCACGCCACGAGGCTTCGGAGGCCAGCAGCTTGGCCATGTTCGCCTCGGCGCCGCTGGGCCGGCCGGCGTCGTAGAGGGCGGCGGCCCGGTAGACCATCAGCCGCGCCGCCTCGGCCTCGGCGAAGGCGCGCGCAATCGGGAACTGAACGCCCTGGTTCTGGCCGATCGGCCGGCCGAACACCTGGCGGTCGGCGGCGTAGTCGCGGGCCGTCTCGACGAACCAGCGGGCGTCGCCGATGCACTCCGCGGCGATCAGGATCCGTTCGGCGTTGAGCCCGTCCAGGAGATAGCGAAATCCCTTGCCCTCCTCGCCGATCCGGTGGGCCGCGGGCACGTCCAGGCCGTCGAAGAACACCTCGGTGGTGGCATGGTTGAGCATCGTGCGGATCGGCTCGATGCGCAGCCGATCAGCCGGTGCCTCGCGCAGATCGATCAGGAACAGGGACAGTCCGTCGCTCCGCTTGGCGACCCGGTCGGCCGGCGTGGTCCGCGCCAGCAGAAGCATCAGGTCGGAATGCTCCGCCCGCGACGTCCAGACCTTCTGACCGTGGATCCGGTAGCAGTCCCCGTCACGTCGGGCCGTGGTGCGTATGCTGAGCGTGTCGGTGCCTGCGGTGGGCTCGGTGACGCCGAAGGCCTGAAGGCGCAGCGCGCCCGACGCGATGGCCGGCAGCCACGCGGCCTTCTGGCCCTCGCTGCCGTGCTTCAGGAGCGCGCCCATGATGTACATCTGGGCATGACAGGCACCGCCGTTCGACCCGCTGGCGTGCACCTCCTCGAGGATCACCGCCGCCTCGGTCAGGCCAAGGCCGCTGCCGCCATAGGCCTCGGGAATCAGGGCCGCCAGCATGCCGGCATCCTGCATGGCCTCGACAAATTCGGCGGGATAGCGCCGCTCACGGTCGAGCCGCCGCCAGTAGGCTCCGGGAAAGCGGCCGCACAGTGCCCGCACGCTCTCGCGGATCTGCCGGATCTCCGGCGTGTCGGCGCTCTGACGATCGAGCAGCGCGTCGAGGCTCACCGCGTGCCCTCGTCGCTTATTCGGCGGTCTCGACCACCGCCCGGCGACGCTCCCGCATCAGCACCGCCCCCGCCAGGAGGAGCACGGCCATCGGGTAGACGGCGGAGATCTGGTAGAGCTGCTCCAAGGGAAACAGGTCCCGGAGCGTGCCGATGAGGAAGGTGCCGAGGCCGACACCGGTCATCAGCGAGGCGATCATCATGGAGGAGACCCAGGCGGTATGCTCCTCGAAGCGCTGCGAGACGAGCGTGATGCACAGCGGAAAGAAGGCCGAGCAGGCGAGGCCGGCAAAGGCGAACAGGGCCACGCCCAGGGCCGGCGTCTCAGCCAGCGGCATGAGCAGGAAGGCGAGGATCATCAAGGCGGGCATGGCCAGCCAGATCGGCGTGCCGGGCAGCCGGACCAGCAGGGCCGCAACGAGCAGCCGGCCGAGCACCATGGCGGTCCAGAAGATTGACAGCGCCGAGCCGGCCACGCTATCGGGCAGCGCCTTGACCTCGCTCAGGTAGATCACCGCCCAGTTGCTGAACGTGCCCTCTGCGAAGGCGTAGAGCACGGCGATGAGGACGAAGCTCCAGAACACCGGAGAGCGCAGAGGACCGGCTGACGGCGCACCAACTCCGCCCTCGGCAACCCGGCCGTCATCCCGCGGCAAGGCGACCACCACCGCCGCCACCGCCATGATCAGGCAGAGCGCCAGCAGCAGGAGCGGGAAGCCGTACCAGAGGTTGGCCGTGACGAAGGGATTGCCGATCTGCGGCCCAACGGCCAGCCCGGCGCCGAACAGGGTATGGGCGGCGACGACCGCGGCATCCTTCTTGGCCTTGAAGAAGATCGGCGGATAGCTGTTGAGCGGCGCGCCGAACAGCCCGAAACCGATGCCGAGGGCGGCCGTCCCCAGCAGGACCACCGGATAGGCGGCCGCCTCCGGCACCGCCGCGCTCAGAGCGAGCAGTAGCTGCGAGGACGCATTGCCGATCAGTGCCAGGACAAGCAGCGTCTTGAGCCCGAGCCGCCGGGCCAGGACGCCGCCCAGGACGGCCGCCGCGGCGACGAAGGCGACCTGGGGCAGGAAGATGGCCCCGTACTGGGCGTTGCTCAGCCCGACGTCCTGGATGAGCACCGCGCTCAGCGCCGGGAAGCTGACCAGGGTCAGCCCCTGAAGCAGGGCCGCGCCGTAGAGCACGACCACCGGCGCTGAGATCCGGCCAAAGGCCGGGGACGCGATGCCTGCCATGGAGGTCCTCGTTGTCGGACCGGGCGAAGGTCTAGCTGCCCTCGCCGGTGATGAGGCGCGTGCTGCGCTTGAAGGTCAGATAGGCCCAGAACCACTCGAGGGCCACGGCGATCCGGTTTCGGGCGCCGACCAGGAAGTAAACGTGGACCAAGCCCCACAGCCACCAAGCCAGCGCCCCGCTGAGCCTGAGCCAGCCGAAGTCGACCACGGCGGCGGCTCGGCCGATGGTGGCGAGGTTGCCCATGTGGACGTATCGATAGGGCGCGGGCGGTCGGCGACCCTCCAGCCGGGCCTTGAGCACGCGCGCCACATGGCCGCCCTGCTGCTTGGCCGCCGGCGCCAGACCCGGCACCGGCTTGCCGTCCCAGGCTTCGGACAGGGCCGTGTCGCCGATGGCGAAGATCTCGGGATGACCGGGCACCGACAGATCCGGCCCGACCTTGAGGCGTCCCGACCGGTCGCTCTCGCCGTCGATCCATTTGGCGGCGGGGGAGGCGGCGACGCCGGCCGCCCAGAACACGGTGCGCGCGCCGATCCGCTCACCCTTGACGGTGATCCCGAGCTCGTCGACCTCCTCGACCATGCTGTCGAGCATCACCTCGACGCCGAGCCGCTCGAGCGACGTCTTGGTCCTGGCCGACAGGCTTTCCGGGAACGGTGGAAGCAGCCGCGGGGCGGCCTGGACCAGCAGGACGCGCGCCTGCACCGGGTCGATGTTGCGGAACTCCCGGGCCATGCCATGCCGGGCCAGTTCCGCGATGGCGCCGGCTAGCTCCACACCGGTGGGGCCGCCGCCGACCACGGCGAAGGTCATCAGGTCGCGCTGCTCTTGCGGATCCGTGCTGTTCTCGGCCTGCTCGAAGGCGAGCAGGATGCGGCGGCGGATCTCCGTCGCGTCGTCGATCTTCTTCAAGCCCGGCGCATAAGGCTCCCAGTGATCCTTGCCGAAGTAGCTGTGGCGGGCGCCGGTGGCCAACACAAGGGTGTCATAGGGCACGCGGGAGTCGCCCATAAGGACCTCCCGGCGCTCGGTGTCGACGCCGGTGACCCGGCCGAGCAGGACTCGAACGTTCGGCTGCTCGCGGAACATGGTGCGGATCGGCACCGCGATGTCGGCCGGCGACAGCGCCGCGGTGGCGACTTGGTAGAGGAGCGGCTGGAACAGATGATAATTGCGTCGGTCGATCAGCGTGACCCGGCAGGGGGCGTGCACCAGCTTGCGCGCCAGCACCGTGCCGCCGAAGCCGGCGCCGACGATCACCACATGTGGCAGACGGCTCCACTCGGACGCCGGCAGGTCGTCGATCAGCGGAAACCGGCTGCGGATGTAGCGGCTGATCGCATGGTCGGCCGACAACGGCCCGGGTCCGCGCAGCAGGATCAGCGCAAGCACCAGAGTGAAGTAGATGTGATCGGGCTGCTGGGCCGTGCTCATCTGGATCGCCACGGTGAGGGCGATCAGCGGCAGGCACGACAGCCGGGTGGCGAGGCCGATCGCCAGGAGCACCGGAAAGATGTGCTGAGCAAGCATGAGCAGATCGGACATCTGGCCGGCGCCGTGGAGGCCGATCATGAGGAACGACCAGGCGATCCAGATCCGGAAGGCGAGCATGTAGACCGGCTCGCCGTAGCGGCGCAGGGTCTGGCCGATGGCGCTCAGGGTGCGCGCGAAGGGCAGCGCCGTCTCCCCGAAGCCGCGGCCGATGGCGCGGTCGAGCGCAATTGGTCCGGCGCCCATGACCAGGTACCAGCCACACAGGATGGCCTGGAACTCCTGAGCGACCACCTGCACGTAAAACAGCTCGTAGGCCAAGGCCACGAGCAGCAGCAGCAACGCGCCGAAGCGAGTGCCAAGGCCAAGCGCCAGGAGGATCGGCCCGACCAGCTCGATGCCGGTGTTGAGCCAGGCCCAGGTCAGCGGGTCGAGGCCGGGCACCGGATACTCCGTGGCGGCCAGGACCTTCGCGGTTTCCCAGTTGGTGATCTTGTACCAACCGGACACCCAAAAGGCCTGGGCGAGCCATAGCCGGATGAAGAGGTCGAGGAGCGGCATCAGACCGCGCTCGCTGACCCGGAACAGGTCCTCGGCCCAGGTCACCCAGTGCGTGACCCTGCTGCTGCCGTGAGAGGGGGGCGCCCCCGCGGCCACCATGTCGGTCATTGAGGTCCTCCGCCGCTGAATGAGCGGTCGATCGGTTTCGGTACGGCTCAGGGCTGCAGCAGCATGATGCCGTGTTTGTCCGGATCGCGAACCATCAAGCCTTGAGAGTAGCCGGTCGCTGCCGCACTCAGGGTCTGCACCCCTGGCGAGACAAAGCTATGCTTCCCCTCGCGAATGGCGCCCTCGGCGGTGAACGCGTCGTCGACCGTGAGGTGGATCTGCCAATGCCACAAGTCGTTCGCCCGCGTGTCCTGCGGAGCCGATCGGCCGGTGTCCGGCGCCAGATATTCCAGCAATTCGATGCCCGGGCCATCCGGCGCGCGCAGTGTGGTGATGATCAGCCGTGCGCCGAAGACGTTGTTGAGCCGCTCCTGCTCCAGGCCATAGTTTTCGCTCCCCCCTGCGACATTAAGGCCCAGGGTGTCCCGATAGAAGCCGAGGCTTGTCTCGGTGTCGTCCACGACGATGGCGGTATGATCGATCCCCAGGAAAAGTCGGTCGCCGCGCTCCTGCCATCGCGGATCACCCTTGCCCGGCGGGAAGGCGATCAGCTCGAGGAAGTTGCCATTCGGGTCGCGGAAGTAGAACGCCTCGATGCCGCCCGCTGCGGCATTCCATTCGGGCAGGGTCTGCGGAGCGGTCGAGCCATGCTGCACCCCGGCTTCGCGCAGGCGGGTAAAGGCGGCGTCCATGTCGCTGACGACGATGGCAATATGCTGGAACCAGCGGTCGTTGCCACGCGTCGGCTCGGGCATCGGCCGCCCGGTGTCCGGCGCCAGGAAGTCGATAAGCTCGATGTGCTCATCGCCGAGCCTCATGCGCACCATGCGCACCCGCGCACCAAACACGCCGACGAGGCGCGAGAAGTCGGTGCTGGCGATCTCCACATCGGCGACCGGCTCGAAGCCGAGCACGTCGCGATAGAACGGCACCGACCGGTCCATGTCCGCGACGGTGATGCCGACGGCGTCGACCGCGCGCACCATCTGGGCCGCTGCGGGTGCAGCCGCCAGGAGGATCATGGTGCCCAGCAGCAGGATGGCTGAGCCGGCAGCGATGCGGATCCGTAGGCGTGAGACGGCAGCCGTCACGATCAGGCACCTCGTTCAAGCCGACCGGCCAGGTGGTTTCCGATCCGAAGCGCGTTGGCGATGATGGTGAGGGTCGGGTTCACCGAGGCGCTCGAAGGGAAAAAGCTGGAGTCAACGACATACAGGTTGTCGACCTCGTGCGCCCTGCAATCGAGGTCGAGCGCCGAGGTCGCGGGGTCCGGGCCGAAGCGGATGGTGCCGCACTGGTGAGCCGTGCCGGCGATGGGAATGCGCTTGCCGAGATAGGTCTCCCGCGGGATCAGCGTCGGCTCGCAGCGGGCGCCGCGCAGCAGCGACTTCAGCTTCTCCAGCAGTCGCCGGTGCGGCTCGACGTTGGTGTCGGTGTAGCTGATCCGGATCGAGCCGTCGTGCAGGGTGACCCGGTTCTCCGGCAGCGGCAGATCCTCCGTCGTCGCCCAGAAGTCGAGGCTGTGCAGCGCCAGCTTCTCGAGCGCCATGCCGGGCAGCAGGCCGTGGGTCTCGCCCTTGAACATCTCGGGCTGGGTCTTGCCCAACATCTGCAGATGGCCGAGCGGATGCTCGTAATCGTCGGCGCCGAAGTAGAAGTCGTTGAGGCCGAGCGTCTTCTGGAACTGTGTCGGGTTCGGCGTCGTCGACAGCGCCAGCATCGCCGAGTTGTTGTGGCACATATAGTGTCGGCCGACCACGTCGGAGCCGTTGGCGAGCCCGCGCGGGTGCGCGTTGTTGGCCGAGCGCAGCAGCAGCGCGGCGGAATTGATTGCCCCGCAGGCCACCACAACGACGTCGCCGCGGTAGGTCTCGGTGCCGTTGCCGCGGCGCACGACCACCCCGGTGACCTCGCGGCCCGAGCGGCTCGTCTCCAGCCGCTCCACAAGGCTGTCGGTCATCAGCGTGACGTTGGGATGCTCGAGCGCTGGCCGGACACAGGCGATGTGCGCATCGGCCTTGGCATCGACGAGGCACGGGAAGCCGTCACAGGTGTCGCACCGGATGCAGGGGCTCGACGGCCGGTCCTGCTCCAGAAGCTTGATGCCAACCGGCAGAGGAAACGGGCGATGCCCCAGCCGCTCCAGATCGTCACACAGCTGCTGGATGCGCGGCTCGTGGCTGAGCGGCGGAAAAGGGTAGGGGTCGTCCGAAAGCGGCTCGGTCGGATCGGCGCCACGCTCGCCGTGCACCGAGTAAAGCTGCTCGGCCTTCGTGTACCAAGGCGCGAAATCGGCATAGGTAAGGGGCCATGCCGGCGACACGCCGTCCTTGTGCCTTACCTCGCCGAAGTCCTTCTCTCGCATGCGCAGCAGCACGGCACCGTAGACCTTGGTGTTGCCGCCGACGACGTAGTGAATGCCCGGGTGGAATGTCCGGCCGGTCTTGTCGGTCCAAGTCTCGTCGGCCTTGTACTTGTTGTCGACGAAGACCGCGCTCGAGCGCCAATTGTCCTTCTCACGCGGCAGATAGCCGCCGCGCTCCAGGAGCAGGATTTTTCTACCGCTTGGCGCCAGGGCGTGGGCGAGCGTGCCGCCGCCGGCGCCGCTGCCGATGATGATGACGTCGTGCCGGGTGTCGGGCATGAGGGGTCCTGGAATGCGCGTCTTCACACGGCCTCGAGCGGGCCGGTCGACAAGCCGCTCTTACGCCGCCAGGGAGGTAGCGGCAAGCGCGCCGGCGGACAGCTCACTTGCGATCACGACCGCGTGGGTCTGCGGGCCGGCCGTGGCCGCCCCCGTGCCCGGCCGGTCTTGTGGTCGCCGTCAGCCGCCCGCCTCAAAGCCCGGATACAGCGTCATGCCGCCGTCCACGTAGAGCGTCGTTCCGGTGATGTAATCGCTGTCGTCGGAGGCGAGAAACACGGCGGCGCGGGCAATGTCGTCCGGCTCGCCGATCCGCTTGTACGGGACCAGCTTCATCAGCTCGTTGTAGGCGGCCTCGGTGCCCCACGCCTCGACATTGATGGGGGTGCGGATCGCGCCCGGAGAGATGCTGTTCACCCTGATCCTGAGCGGCGCCACCTCCTGCGCCACCGACTTCATCATCAGCATGACGCCACCCTTGGACGCCGCATAGTTCACATGCCCGGCCCATGGGATGACGTCGTGGACCGAGCTCATGCACAGGATCTTGCCGAGCGCGCACGACACCTCAGGGCGAGGTCCGCGACGCTTGAACTCGCGCACCGCCTCGCGCATGCACAGAAACTGGCCGGTCATGTTGACCTGGATCACCATGCTCCACTGGTCGAGTGTCATCTCGTCGAAGGCGACGTCGCGCTGTAGCCCGGCATTGGCGACCAGGATGTCGATGGTCCCGAAGCGGGCGCGCACCGCCTCGAACATGGACAGCACCTCGCCCTCGTCGGCGACGTTGGCCTGATGGGCGAAGGCGTCGCCGCCGGCCTGCCGGATCTCCTCGACCACCTCCTCGGCCCGCTCGGGCCCGGAACGATAGTTCACGCAGACATCGGCGCCGGCCTGGCCGAGCCCGATGGCGACCGCCTTGCCGATGCCCGAGCTGCCGCCGGTCACCAGGGCCTTCTGGCCCTTCAGGCAGACATGAACTCCACGCGGCACGCGCTGCGGCCCCTCGGCATGATCGCCGTCGTGATGAGGGCTCATGGGCTTCAGGCTCCTCCTTGGTGTCCGGCGCCGGGTTAGGGTCGGAAGCCGGGCTGCAGCAGCATGGCGATCAGCCCGGTCCAGCCGGTCTGGTGCGAGGCACCGACCCCTCGACCGCTGTCTCCATGGAAATATTCATAGAACGGGATGTGGTCCCGGAAATGCGGGTCGGCCTGAAACTTGTCAGTGTGTCCAAACACGGCCCGCCGCCCGTCCGGATCCTTCAGGAAGATACGGCACAAGCGCCGGCGCACCTCCTCGGCCGCCTCGCGGATCGTGACGAAGTGGCCGGAGCCGGTCGGGCATTCGATCTTGAAGTCATCTCCGTAATAGTGGTGAAACTTCATCATGGATTCGAACAAGAGGTAGTTCACCGGAAACCAGATCGGCCCGCGCCAGTTCGAGTTGCCGCCGAACATGTACGTGTCCGACTCCGCCGGCGTGTAGCGCACGGTGAGCGCGCTGCCGTCGCAGTCGAAGCAGTAGGGTGTGTCGCGATGCTCGCGTGACAGGGCACGGATCCCGTAATCGGACAGGAACTCGGACTCGTTCAGCATCCGGCGGAACAGCCGCTTCATCCGATGACCGCGCAGCATCGAGAGCAGATGCGTGCCGCCGACGCCCGGCTCCTCCCAACGCGATACCATGTCGGCGAGGTCGGGGCGATAGCGCAGGAACCAGCGCATGCGCCGGCGAAAATTGGGCAGGCGCTCGAGCTCGGCGTCCTCCAGCACCTCGACCGCGAACAACGGGATCAGGCCAACCATGGAACGGATCCTGAGCCGGATCGGTGCCCCGTGCGGCGGGTTCAGGACATCGTAGTAGAAGCCGTCCTCCTGATCCCACAGGCCGATGCCGCCGCGCCCCTTCTCGGTCGTCGCCAGCGCGATGTGCAGGAAGTGCTCGAAGAACTTGGTGGCGATATCCTCGTAAACCTCGTTATGCAGCGCCAGCTCGAGGGCGATGCGCAGCAGGTTGAGGCAGTACATGGCCATCCAGGCGGTGCCGTCGGCCTGGTCGATATGGCCCCCGGTCGGCAGCTCGGCGCTGCGGTCGAACACACCGATGTTGTCGAGGCCAAGAAAGCCGCCCTCGAAGACATTGTCGCCGAACTTGTCCTTCTTGTTCACCCACCAGGTGAAGTTCAGCAGCAGCTTGTGGAAGATTCGCTCGAGGAACTTGATGTCGCCCTGGCCGCCGCGCTGGTGCCGGTCGATCTGGTAGACCCGCCAGGTGGCCCAGGCATGGACCGGCGGATTGACGTCGCCGAAGTTCCATTCGTAGGCGGGCAGCTGCCCATTTGCATGAGCATACCATTCCCGAGTGAACAGCACGAGCTGACCCTTGGCGAACTCCGGATCGACCAGCGCCAGCGGCAGGCAATGAAAGGCCGAGTCCCAGGCCGCGAACCAGGGATACTCCCACTTGTCCGGCATCGACAGGATGTCGGCGTTGTTCACGTGCTCCCAATCGGCGTTGCGGCCCCGGCGGCGTTGCGGCGGCGGAGCGGGTTGTGTCGGATCGCCGTTCAGCCACTCTGGGATATCGTAGTAGTAGAACTGCTTGCCCCAGATCATGCCGGCCAGGGCCTGGCGTTGCACCCGACGCGCATCCTCATCCTCGACGTCCGCCTGGATCGCCGCGAAATACTCGTCGGCCTCGTGGCGGCGCTGCTCGACCATGGCATCGAAGCCCCCGAACGGGTCCTCGTGGGGGTCCTTGCTCAGGCGAACGCGCACGACGACCGCCTGGCCGCCGCCCGGCACCTCGAGACGGTAGCGCGCCGCCGCCTTCGTGCCTCTTCCGTCGGCCCGGACTGCGCCGTCATCGCCGTGCACAATGAGGTCGTTGATGCCGTCCTTGAAGCTGCCGATGGCATGGCGTGCCCCGTAGAGCCGCCGCACATTCGTCTCGTTGTCGCAAAAAAGTATGGGCGGAGCGCCCTCGCAGTACCAGTGAAAGACGCCGAGCTTTTCGTGCTCCGCGACCAACGCCCCGTCGCCAGTCTGACGCAAACCCGGCTTCGGCGCATCCAGGTGCCAGGCCCAGGTATTCCGAAAGAACAGCTGCGGCAGGACGTGAAGTGGCGCCGGGTCCGGCCCGTGATTGCTGACGGTGATCCGCATCAGGATGTCGTCGGTCACCGCCTTGGCGTGCTCCACGACCACATCGAAGTAGCGGTCGTCGGCGAAGACACCGGTGTCGATCAGCTCGAACTCCGGATCGAGCTTGCCGCGGCGCCGATTTTCCTCGATCAGCCAACCGTAGGGAAATTCCGCTTGCGGG
The DNA here is from genome assembly GCA_964613585.1 of uncultured Mycobacteriaceae bacterium. Lineage (GTDB taxonomy): Bacteria > Pseudomonadota > Alphaproteobacteria > DSM-16000 > Inquilinaceae > CAZTHL01. Next base: position 14,727 of record CAZTHL010000002.1, read on the forward strand.
TATTTGTACAGATATTTCAGGTAAGAGTGGGTCGGTGTTGCATCGAGATAGTAATAATGCTCCTTGACGTCCTCACCGTGATTGCCCTCAGGCCCGGTCAGGCCGAACAGCCGCTCCTTGAGGATCGGATCCCGCTCGTTCCATAGGGCCAGCGACAGGCAAAGCCGCTGAAGCACATCGCTGACGCCGGCGAGGCCGTCCTCGCCCCAGCGATAGGCGCGGCTGCGCGCGTGGTCGTGCGGGAAATAGGACCAGGCATTGCCGTCGTGGCTGTAGTCCTCCCGCACGGTCCCCCATTGCCGCTCGCTCAAGTACGGTCCCCAGCGGCGCCATTTGCGCTCCTTGCGATCGGCTTCGGCGAGGCGCCGATGCTCGGCGGTGTCCGGCGCGGCGTCGGTCGGCATCGGGAACGTGGCCTCCTCAGGATGGTCGCCAGTCGAACCGGCCGTCTCTCGACGACCGACCGCGGCCCGGCCCAGGATGGGGTACGCGAACGGAAAACGGCGCGCAACGTGGCGCGCCGTTTCCGTCTGGCCAGAAGACCGGAGGTGGATCAGGCGGTGCTCGATCCCTCGCCCTGGATCGCCGCCTGCGCCGCCGCCAGTCGGGCGATCGGCACGCGGTAGGGCGAGCAGGACACATAGTCGAGCCCGACCTCCTCGCAGAAAGCGACGGAAGAGGGATCGCCGCCGTGCTCGCCGCAGATGCCGAGCTTGATGTTGTTGCGGGTGCGCTTGCCGTAGTCGACCGCGTGCTGCACCAGCTTGCCGGTGCCGCTGCGGTCAAGCTGAACGAAGGGATCGTGCTCCAGGATACCCTGATTGATGTACTCCGGCAGGAAGTGGGCCGCATCGTCGCGGCTGATGCCGAAGGTCGTCTGGGTCAGGTCGTTGGTCCCGAAGCTGAAGAACTCGGCCGTCTGCGCCAGCTCGTCGGCCAGCAGGGCGGCTCGCGGCAACTCGATCATGGTGCCGACCAGATATTGCAGGTCGAAATGGTGCTCGCGTTGCACCTCCTCAGCCACGCGGTCGATCACCCGCTTCAGGATGTCCAGCTCGGCCTTGGAGAACGCCAGAGGGATCATGATCTCCGGCATCACCGTGTCGCCGGTCTCCTTGTGCACCTGCACCGCCGCCTCGAAGATGGCGCGGGCCTGCATCTCGGAGATCTCCGGATAGGTGATGCCGAGCCGGCAGCCCCGATGGCCGAGCATCGGGTTGGCCTCCTTCAGTTGCATGGCTCGTTGCCGGACCCGCAGGGAATCGACGCCGGCGGCGGCAGCCACGGTCTCGAACTCGGTCTCGGTGTTCGGCAGAAACTCGTGCAGCGGCGGATCGAGCAGCCGGATGGTCACCGGGTAGCCCGCCATGATCTCGAACAACTCGACGAAGTCCTGCCGCTGCATGGGCAGCAGGTCGGCCAACGCCTTGCGCCGGTCGGCCTCGCTCTCCGAGACGATCATCCGACGCATCGCGGTGATGCGATCGGCTTCGAAAAACATGTGCTCGGTGCGGCACAGGCCAATGCCCTCGGCGCCGAACTTGCGCGCCGTCTTGGCGTCGAGCGGCGTCTCGGCGTTGGCACGGACCCGCATCCGGCGGAGCGAGTCGGCCCACTCCATCAGGATCCCGAAGTCGCCGGACAGCTCCGGCTGAATGGTCGGCACCTCGCCCAGGATCACCTGGCCTTTGGTTCCGTCGATGGTGATCAGGTCGCCGACACGGACCACCGTGTCTCCGACGGAGAACATCCCCTGCTTGACGTCGATCGACAGCTCGCCCGCGCCGGAGACGCAGGCCCGACCCATGCCGCGCGCAACCACCGCGGCGTGGCTGGTCATGCCGCCCCGGCTGGTCAGGATGCCCGCCGCCGCGTGCATGCCATGGATGTCCTCGGGGCTGGTCTCCTCACGCACAAGGATGACGCGCTCGCCCTTGTTGGCCTGAGCCTCCGCCTCGTCCGCGGTCATGACAACCTTGCCCGAGGCCGCGCCAGGCGAGGCCGGCAGGCCGGTCGCGATGACCTGCCGCTCCGCCTTTGGATCCAGCGTCGGGTGCAGCAACTGGTCAAGGGATTGCGGCTCGATCCGCTTGATCGCCTCCTCCCGCGAGATCAGCCCCTCGCTGCACATGTCCACGGCGATCTTGAGCGCGGCCGGGGCGGTGCGCTTGCCGTTGCGCGTCTGTAGAATGTAGAGCCGGTCCTTCTCGATGGTGAACTCGAGATCCTGCATCTCGCGATAGTGGTTCTCGAGCTTGATCCGCACATCGTGCAGCTCCTTGTAGAGCTGCGGCATCATCTCCTCCATGGAGGGCAGGTCGCTGCTGCCGGCCTCACGGGCGGCGACGGTCAGCGGCTGCGGCGTCCGGATGCCGGCAACCACATCCTCGCCCTGCGCGTTGACCAGATACTCACCGTAGAAATTGTTGTCGCCGTTGGCCGGATTGCGCGTGAAGGCGACGCCCGTCGCGCAGTCCTGGCCAAGATTGCCAAACACCATCGTCTGAACATTGACAGCGGTGCCCCAGCTCTCGGGAAGCTCGTGCAAGCGGCGATAGGTGATGGCGCGCTGGTTCATCCAGGAGCTGAACACCGCGCCGATCGCGCCCCAGAGCTGATCGTCCGGGGTCTGCGGGAACGGCGCGCCGAGCTTTTCCTGGACCACCTCCTTGTAGAGCGCCACCACCGTCTGCCAATCGTCGGCCGTCATCTGCGTGTCGAGCGTGTAGCCGCGCTCACGCTTGGCGGTGTCGAGCACCTCCTCGAAATGATGCAGATCAACGCCCAGCACGATGTCGCTGTACATCTGCATGAAGCGACGGTAGCTGTCGTAGGCAAAGCGGGGATCGTTGGTCTTGCGGATCAGGCCCTGTATGGTCTCGTCGTTCAGGCCGAGATTGAGGACCGTATCCATCATGCCCGGCATCGAAGCACGTGCGCCCGAGCGCACCGAGACCAGCAACGGATTGTCTGGGTCGCCAAACTTCTTGTCGGCAAACTCCTCCAGCCTGATCAGAGCCTTGTCGACCTGCTCGCGCAGCTCCGGCGGATACTGTCGATTGTTGGCGTAGAAGTAGGTGCAGACTTCCGTTGTGATCGTGAAGCCCGGGGGAACGTTGAGACCAATGGCGCTCATCTCAGCAAGATTGGCGCCTTTCCCTCCGAGCAGGTTCTTCATCTCGGCGCGCCCGTCCGCGGTGCCGCCACCGAAGCTGTAGACCCATTTCGTCATTGTCGCTTGTCTCCCCGGGAGCTGTGCGCCGTCCCCAGCGCTTCTTGTAGGTCGAGCGGGCTCAAGATTCGGCCGACAGGGTAACCTTGAAGGGGCTCATCGGCCACCCAACGGTCCGATGCAGGCAGGCCGGATGATCTGCGCGGCGGGCGCGAACACCAAGCCCGAAAAGCGGGATCAACCTTCGATTCTCGAAAAATCGGCGACCTGGTTCATCGTGCCGGTCATGGCTCCCAGCAGCGCGAGACGATTGCGCCTCAACACTGGTCGCTCGGCGTTCACGGTAACGCGGTCGAAGAAGGCGTCAACCGGCCCGCGCAACGCGGCGAGCTTGGCCATGGCCTCGCTGAAGCCGTCCGCCTTGATGAGCGGTCGGATGTCGCGCGCAGCCGCGGCAAGCGCCTCCGCGAGTGCATGCTCCTCGGGCGCGGCAAAGCTCTCGGCGCTCGGCTCGCCATAGCCGTCGACGCCGTCCTTGCGCGCCTCGATGCGCACGATGTTCGCCGCTCGCCGGTAGGCGGTCAGAAGGTTCGTTCCGTCCTCGCTGTCGAGGAACGCACGGAGGGCCTCCACCCGGGCCAGCAAACGGACGAGGTCGTCCTCGTCGCCGAGGGCGAACACGGCATCGATCAGGTCGTGACGTACCCCTTTCTCGCGAAGCGCCACCTTGAGCCGATCGGCGAAGAACGCCAGCAGATCCGCGATCACAGGCTCGGGCCGGATCCCGTCGACGTGGCGATAGAGCTCGAGCGCGTTGGCGAAGGCCGAACGCAGCGGCAGCCGCAGCCGGTTCTCGAGGATCAGCCGGATCACCCCCAGGGCGGCCCGACGCAGCGCATAGGGATCCCGGCTGCCGGTGGGCTTTTCATCGATGGCGAAGAAGCCGGCCAAGCTGTCCAGCTTGTCCGCCAGGGCCACCACGATCGAAATCGGCGCGCCCGGGCAACGATCGGTCGGCCCGAGCGGTGAGTAGTGCTCCGCAACCGCGTTCGCCACCTCGGTCGGCTCGCCGTCGTGCAGAGCATAGTAGCGTCCCATCACGCCCTGCAGCTCGGGAAACTCACCGACCATCCCGGTGGTCAGGTCGGCCTTCGCCAGACGCGCCGCGGTGCGGGCCTGCATCGGATCGGCTCCGGCCACCGACTGGCTCAGGTCCGCGGCCAGGGCTTCCAAGCGATCGACCTTCTGATCGACGTAGCCGAGCCGGGCGTGGAAGACGATGTCGGCCAGGGCGGTCACCCGATGCTCCAGCCGTGTCCGCCGATCCTGGTCCCAGAAAAATTTCGCGTCGGAGAGTCGTGCCCGCAGCACACGCTCGTTGCCGGCGACGACGGCGGCGCCGCCGTCGCGGGTCACCGTGTTGGCGACCATGACGAAGCGCGGCGCTACGGAGCCGTCCCGACGCAACACCGCAAAGTACTTTTGATGCGTGCGCATGGAGGTGGCCAGGACCTCCCGCGGCAGCTCCATGAACTCGTCGTCGATGCGGCCCATGTGGACCACGGGCCAGCCGGTCAGCCCGACCACCTCCTCGAGAAGATCCGGGTCCGGCATCAGGGCGAGGTCCTCCGCCGCCGTGAGCCCGGCCGCCTCATGAAGGATTTTCTGCTTGCGCTCCTCACGGTCGACGATGACGAAAGCCTTGCGCAGTCCTTCACGGTATTCCTGGAAGCTGCGCACCGGAAAGGCGGCCGGCGCCAGAAAGCGGTGCCCGCGGGCGATCGCGGAAAAGGCGAAGCGAATGTGCGGCTCTGGCTCGAAGCCGCCGACCAGGGGACGGCCGTCGAACAGCGCCAGCACATGGTGCAGCGGGCGAACCCAGCGGAAGCGGCTTTCGCCCCAGCGCATGCTCTTTGGCCACGGCATGTTGGTCAGGGCGTGGCGGATGATCTCGACGAGCACCGTCTCCGTCGGCCGGCCGGGATGATGGATCGAGGCGAACCAGACCCGCCCCTTGGGCGTTTCCCGCAGCTCGCACTCCTCGAGGGTCTTGCCTGTTGAGCGCAGGAAGCCGTCTATCGCGTTCGCCGGCGCGTCCTCGCGCGGGCCGCGACGCTCCTCATGGGCGTCGGGCTGGGTGGGCGGGATGCCGTCGACATGAACGATCAGCCGGCGCGGCGTGCTGCAGGCCGTGGAGGTGGTCCAGTCCAGGCCGCCCGCCTGCAGGCCGCTCTCGACGAGCCGGCTCAGATCATCGCCGGCGCGCGCCTGCATGCGCGCCGGGATTTCTTCGGAGAAGACTTCCAGCAGGAATTCCGGCATGGGGCGTCCGTGTCCGCGGCGGATCCGACGAAGCCTAGGCCGCTTCGAGCCACATCTCGCAGCAGGCCTTCGCCAGCGCCCGCACGCGTCCGATGAAGGCGGCCCGCTCGACGACGCTGATCACGCCGCGGGCGTCGAGAAGATTGAACAGGTGGCTCGCCTTGATACACTGATCGTAGGCGGGCAGGGCAAGTCTACGCGTGATGAGAGCTTGGCAGGCCGCCTCAGCATCCCGGAAATGGCGATGCAGGACATCCGTGTCCGCGTACTCGAAATTATAGGCCGAATGCTCGCGCTCGGCCCGAAGGAACACGTCGCCATAGGTGAGCGAGCCTGGCTCGTTCGGACGATTGAACGGCAGGTCGTACACGTTGTCCTTGCCCATGACGTACATGGCGAGGCGCTCGAGCCCATAGGTCAGCTCGACCGCGACGGGATCGCATTCGATGCCTCCGACCTGCTGAAAGTAGGTAAACTGGGTTACCTCCATGCCATCGCACCAGACCTCCCAGCCCAGCCCCCACGCGCCCAGTGTCGGGCTCTCCCAGTCGTCCTCGACGAAGCGGATGTCGTGGAGGCCGGGATCGATGCCGAGCGCGAACAGGCTCTCCAGATAGAGCGGCTGAGCGTTGTTGGGCGATGGCTTCAACAGCACCTGGAACTGATAGTAGTGCTGAAGCCGGTTCGGATTGTCGCCGTAGCGACCGTCCGTCGGCCGGCGCGAGGGCTGCACGTAGGCACAGTTCCAGTGCCGCTCAGGGCCCAGCGCTCGCAGCGTCGTCGCCGGATGGAACGTGCCGGCGCCGACCTCCATGTCGAGCGGCTGGAGGATGACGCAGCCCTGCCGGGCCCAATAGTCCTGCAGGCGCAGAATCAACTCCTGGAAGCTGGAAGGGGGCGGCTGGACCGTCGTCATGGAACCCAGATGGCTTGCGTCCGGCGAGCAGCACCGTACTGACGGCCGTGGGGTGTGGCAAGATCGAGCCCGGATCCGCAGGCCCGGCTTGCCGGCACGTCCTGCCGGGCCTGCGGGCCGGCAATGGAGGCGCGCTCAGCCGTACGGGCAGTCGGCGCGTCCGCATGAGCGCATCCGCCCGGCCGCGCCGTAGACGCCGCACAGCGGGCACGGGGTGAGATCCTCCACCTGCCGCCGTCGGGCCCGCGGCCGACCGCTGTCACGCAGCCGCTGCAGACGGCCGGCCCATTTGAAGCCCTGCCAGACGATGATCAGGATGGCGACCAGCACCACCAGCTTTGAGACGCTGAGCATGCCCGGAAGTAAACGAGCGGCCGCCCGCCACGGTCAAGACGGTCAAAGGCCGAAGCGATGCCAGAGAAGCCTTTCCTCGATGCCGGCAAGGAGACCGTCGACCGCATCCGGAAGCGGGCTTGAGACCGGAGAACGGCGCATGCCGAGCCGTTCCCGGACCCAGCCCTTGCGGCTGGTGACAACCTTCGGCCTTACCTTGTCGCCATACTTCTCTCGAAGGACCGTGCGCAGGTGGCCGAGCCCGTCGATCAGGCCCAGGTCCACCCCTTCGACCCCGGTCCAGAATTCACCGTCGAACAAGGTGGTCTCATCGGTCTTGAGGCGGCCGCCGCGCCGGACCCGCACCTGCTGCTTGAAGGCATCGTGAATCCGCGTTTGGATCGCCCGGACCTTTGCCACATCGGCATCGCGCTCGGGCTGGAAGCTGTCGAGGATCATCTTGCGGGAGCCGGCGGTGTAGACCCGCCGCTCGATGCCGTACCGGCCAATCAAGTCCTGCAGGCCAAAGCCGGCCGACACCACGCCGATGGAGCCGACAATGGAGGTCGGATCGGCATAGATCTCGTCGGCCGCGCAGGCCAGCCAGTACCCTCCGGAGGCGGCGACGTCCTCCACGAAGGCGTAGACCGGCTTCTCGTTCTCGTCGGCGAGCTCTCGAATGCGCCGGGCGATCAAGGACGACTGGACCGGGGAGCCGCCCGGCGAGTTGATGGCCAGGGCGACGGCCGGTGCCTTCTTGAAGGCGAAGGCCCGCTCTATGTCGCCGGCCAGCGATGCCAGCGACAAGCCGCGGCGAAACCCGCCGACGCTGCCGATGATCCCGGACAGGCGGAGGACCGGCACGAAGGGCCCCGCCTCTCGGAGGCCGGGAATGGGCAGCCAGGAAAGCAAGGATCGTGACATCGTCTGAACGCGTAAAGGAGGGAAGGGAACGGCATCAGGCACACCACGCCGGACCGCGGCATAGCCGCATGGCCATGGGCGCACAAGGATACTGCTCGGTCAAATGGTGACCCTTCACTCCGGCAGGGGCGCGGCGTCCCGCAGCACCGCCTCGGCCCTGGCGGTGAACCGGCCGTCATGCTCATGCAGCACCAGCCCCGGCAACAACCGAGCGGGCGCGCGGCTGTCGCGCCGGGCCCGCACAACGAGGCGCTTCGCCGCAGTCCCCGCCTTCGGCCACAGAGGGATCACGGTGATGGCTCCGAACCGCTTGCCAAGGGCGACGCAGAGGGCATCGAGCCGGTCGGCGCGATGGATGATGACCAGGCTGCCGCGCGGGCGAAGCAGGCGGGCCGCGGTGGCGATCCAGAGGTCGAGACCGGCCCGGCCTTCCGCGGCCGCCGCGGTCCGACCCGGATGCGGCGACGGCGCATAGGCCGACGCCGGCAGAAAGGGCGGATTGCTCATGAGGAGGTCGAAGCTGCCCGGCTGTATCACCGGCGGCGGCGCCTCGACGGTTCCGGTGACGACCTCGAGGCGGTGGGCGACACCATTGCCGAGCGCATTGACCCGTGCCAACGCTGCAAGCTCCGGATCCTGCTCGAGCCCGACAACCGTGCATCCGCGCGCCCGGCAGAGCAGGCAGAGGGCCGCCGCGCCGACGCCGCAGCCGAGGTCGAGCACGCGCTCGTTTCCACGCGCCGGCACCGCCGCGGCCAGCAGGGCCGGATCGATGGCGGCACGGTAGCCTTCGGCCGGTTGACGGAGCACCAGCCGGCCGCCCAGAAAGCGATCCAGCGTGACCTCCCTGGGCGTGTCGGGCATGGCGACCGGCGGCCGGGTGGCCTGACTGGAGCTATCCATCCGGGAGGCTCTCGCCGGCCTCCTCAAGCACCCGGCGCGCGCGACGATAATCGTCGTCGGATACGGCAAGGCGCCGGGGAATGGCGCTGGCGCTGCCTTCCAGCACCGAGGTGTGCCCATCGAGGATGATGCACTCGATGCCGGCGTCCTTCAGGAGCGCCGTCAGCCAGGACAGCCGTACTCCGTCCGTGCTCCGAAGAAGTTCCTTCATGGTGGCCTTCTGTCCAAGCCTCGCGGTCGCCGCGCCGACCTCTCACAGGACGGCCGCCGCGCCGGCCAGCACAGGCTTGACCGAAGCACGACGGCCCCTATGCTGGCTGCTCGTTAATACCTTTTCAATGACTTGGAGATCGATGGCGTGACCGTAGCCGCGGGAGTATACCCGGAGCCGGCGGGCAGGGCCGAGGCTTCGGTGCAGCCCCTGCTTGAGTTGGTCGCCACTGACCTCGAGGAGGTCAACCGGATCATATTCGAGCGTATGGAGAGCCCGGTCGAGCTGATCCCGCAGCTTGCGGGCTACATCATCGCCTCCGGAGGCAAGCGGCTGCGGCCGCTGCTGACCCTGGCCACCGCGAAGCTGTGCGGCTACACGGGTCGAAAGCATCTCGGCCTCGCCGGTGCCGTCGAGTTCATTCACACGGCGACCCTGCTGCATGACGATGTGGTCGACGAGAGCGACCTGCGTCGGGGCCAAGCCTCCGCCAACGAGGTGTTCGGCAACGAGGCGAGCGTGCTGGTGGGCGATTTTCTGTTCGCACGCGCCTTCCAGCTCATGGTCGAGGCCGGCTCGCTCGAGGTGCTGCGCATCCTGTCCGACGCCTCGGCGCTTATCGCCGAAGGGGAGGTGATGCAGCTTGCCGCAGCCCACGACGTGACCACAACTGAGGCCATCTACCTGCGGGTCGTTCGCGCCAAGACGGCGGAGCTGTTTGCGGCCGCCTGCCAGGTGGGGGCGGTCGTTGCCGAGCGTGACAAGGGCGAGGTGCAGGCGGTGCGCGACTTCGGCATGAACCTGGGCATCGCCTTCCAGCTCGTTGACGACGTTCTGGATTATTCCGCCTTGCAAGCGCGCCTCGGCAAGTCCATCGGCGACGACTTCCGCGAGGGCAAGATCACCCTGCCGGTCGTGCTGGCGAACGCAGCCGGGTCCGACGAGGAGCGAGCCTTCTGGCGCCGCACCCTGGAGCGCCAGGAGCAGACGGACGATGATCTCGAGCAGGCCATCCGGCTTGTCCGTCGGCACGGTGCGCTTGACCAGACGATCGCGCGTGCGCACGGGTATGGCGCCTTGGCCCGCCAAAGCTTGCAGCGCTTTCCGGACGGCCCGATCCGCCGGGCCCTGCTCGAGGTCGTCGACTTCGCGATCGGCCGCGATTACTGATCCTCAATGCTGGCTTGTCCCACGGTTGCGCGAAGGTCATGAACCGGCTATATCGCGGGGTCTAGGGACGGAGTGTAGCTCAGCCTGGTAGAGCACCGTCTTCGGGAGGCGGGGGCCGGTGGTTCGAATCCACTCACTCCGACCACTACGCCCCTGGGCCCTTGGGCCAGTGGGCTCGCGCGCCAAGCCGCGCGTCACGGCCACGGATACGGCCACGGGGTCGCAGCGAAGTTCACAGGAAGTGCACTGGAAGGTGCCGCGCCCGGTTTCCCGACAAAGGCAGACTTGCGGAGGTCATGCTGCCATCGGCCGGACTCAGAGCCCGGCATGGTGTTTCTGGAGACGCGGGATTTGGCCGCAGGATAGGGCAGACAGCAACCGGGGAGGCAACACCGGATTGATTCGCCCTCTTGCTCCCTGACACGCCGTTTGGTGCTTTGCAGGGATCGGTGTTGCCCATTCAGCAGCGCCGCGCACGGGCGCGGTCGTCAGGCAGCCCTGCGGCTCGGCGGCGAGGTCGGTGTGCCGGCAACCTGCGCCGCGATGGACTCCAGGGCAAACTGCACCGCTTCGTCCCGCCGCAGGAACGGCCCGTGGAAGATATCCTGGTCGGCCCCCCGGAAATACCATCCGGCTCCGGTCGCCCTGTGGGCAAAGAGAACCACCGGGTAGTCCTGCGCGACCGCGTGGCTTTGCGACATGGCGCTCTCCTAGGATGCTCCCTGACTGAGGTCCATTAACGGTGTCGTCACGGCGCTTGGGCCGACGCGTACCACGACGCGATGAAAGTCTGCCATATCGGGAGAATAAGGCAAAGGGCTCGTATCACAAGCACTTCGGACACGGCTGCGCCGTTGAGGCACTGCCATGTCCGGCAGTAGACGCGGGGCCATCCCGACCGCCACGGTGGAGGATGCCCGTCCTCGGCGGCCGCCTTGTCACGAGGTCCCGGCGTCAGGCTCCGCCAGCAGCGCATCGAGATCCCGGCTCAGCCGCTCGGCGACAAACGTCGGAAGCTGGTACACCCATCCAGCCACCCGGTCGTTGATCGTGCCGACCCTCTGGCGAGCCGGCTCGCTGACCTCGTCCTCTGAGCCGGTATCCGGCCGTCGGTCCGTCTGGCTCTCGGTGTTTAGGGCCGGCTGCGCAGGGTTCGCCGACGGGCCGACATCGACCGCGCGGGCTTCCAGAAGGGCCCAGTGGTCGCCGTCGATCTCCGCCAGCTCGACCGCCACCTCGACGCCGTCGAAGGTGGTCACGATGGCGCGGGACCGTTCCGTCGGCAGATCAATGGCATCTCTTGGGCGGACGTCCTCCAGCCGTACGGCGGACAGCGCCGCCGCCAACCTGCTGACCGCCGCCTCGTCGACGGACCGGTCCGCGGGCGGGTCGACCAGCTCAAGATCGTCACCAGGGCTGGTGCGGCGGGCCGCGAAGGCTTCTCCATCGGCCGGCATCACCTCGACCCTGCGCACCTCGTCCCGCCGCAGGTCGATGAGCGAACGGTCGAGCCAGTCCGCCGGATCCTCGGCAAGGTCAACGCTGCCGCTTGCCAGCCAAGACTGCGGATCCTCGGGGAAGCGCATATAGATGCCTCCCTGGCTGAAGCCGGCGACCCGTCCGGATGCCCGGCCAATGATGGCTTCGGCAAGCGCCTCGCCATCGACGTCGAGCAGCCGGACAACCCGTGACCGCGCGTCTTCGTTATCGAGATCCTCCACCCCGAGACGGTCATGGCGGTCAGGCTGCGCAGTCTTGGGCTCGATCAGATGCATCTCGGCGAGGGAGGCGACCAGGGACTGCACGCGTTCCGCATCCGCCGGGTAGCCGCTCCGGTCGGCAACCCCCCAGCCGGACCCGTCGGCGGCCCGCTCGAGCGCGATCGTCCGCGCGGGCGTGCGCACCTCGATCCGGGCGACGGCCTCCGGCTGGTCGCGAAGGGGAGGGAAGGCAGGGCGATGGTCCCGGGGCGCTGTCGCCACGCCGGGCTGGATCACGATCGACACGATTGCCGCAGTCACGGTGATCACCGCGGCAACACCCCATCCGAGGAAGGCGCCTCGGGTCATGCTGTTGATCCTTCCTTTCCGGCCGGTCGGCGGTGTCAGCCCAGAAGCGCCTGGCGGCGGGAGGCGCGCCGACGCCGGAGCAGGGCCAGCCCAAGCGCGACAAGCGCGACGAGCGCCGGCACGCCCCAGATGTTGGCGACCCGGATCGCGTTCTGGACGCGCTCCACGTCCTGGCGCAGCGCGTGGCGGACGCCCCGCAACTCCTGCCTCAGGGCCAGCATCTCGTCGCGAAACTCGTCGATGGTCTCGATCTGCGCCGAGGTCAGCATCACGCCTCCCTCCTGCTCCTGACGCCGCAGCTGGCGGATCCGCTCCTCCGTCTCCTCGATGCGCGCGACCAACTGCTGCTCGGTGTCGCGGTAGCGTTGCTCGGCCTCGCGGCGCATCGCCTCCAGCACCTCGAACGGACGGTCGCTCAGGCCACGGCCGCGCAGGGCGATCAGCCCGTCGCTGCCGCTCAGGTTCTCCAGCGCGTTCACCGCCAGATCGCCATTGTTCGCCGTGGGCACGGCGAAGCTCTGGCCGAGGACCGAGCGGCTCTGTACCCAGGCTCGGTCGCTGAGGAGATCCGAATCGGCGACCACGATCAGGTTCAATGGCCGCTCTGCCTCGGTGCGGTGCTCGGCGGCATTCCGCGTCTCCTCGACCGCCTCGGGCGGCCCCTCCGGAAACGCGCTGGTGACCGGCCCGACGACCCGCGCCGCGAGCACAAATCTCTCGTCCGACGCCTCGAAGTCGTTCATGAGGTCGATCGGATTGGCGCCAAATCGAAGCACGTTGGCATCAATGGTCATCGCCTCGGCGCTTGAGACCACGAGCGGTTGCACGCTGGTGCCGGCATCCTCGATGGGCAGTATGTATCCGGCGGTGTTGAAGTTTAGCCGGGTCAGGTTGGCGAGAACGACATCATTGCGATCCATGCCGGCCGGATCGATGGAGACCCACGGAAGATAATCGATGATCACCGGTCGTCCCTGATCGGTGGCCTGCACCCGGACGGCGTGCTGCCTGTCCCCGACGACACGGTCGACCGGCACCTCGATGCCCCAGGCGTCCAGCAGCGGAGCCAGGCTGTCAAAGCTCGTCGGCGGAGCCCCGGCCGGCGCCTGCGCCGCCAGCACCTCCGCCAGAGGATCGAGAAAGGCCAGAACCCGTCCCCCGCGCATGACGAACTGGTCGATGGCGTAGACGGTGGCTGGATCCAGCTCGCCCGGCTGAGTCAGCATGAGGATCTCGATGTCCTCCTCGATCCTCTCGATCGGCGTGGTCAAGCTGCGGACGTCGAAGGCCTGCTGCATCGCCTCCATGACGATCCAGGGCTGGAACTGCGTGCCGGCGTCGCCGGTCATCGGCAACTCGCCGAGCAGGCCGACCGCAGGCTTCTCCGGGTTCGCGAGATCGAAGACGAGCCGCGTCAGGTCATATTCGAGGAAGCTGGCCCGTTCGGGCGCGAGATAGGGAATTGCCTGGCGATCGTCGGTCCGGTTGCGGCCGGCCAAGCCGAAGTACAGTTGCTGGCCGTCGAGGGAGACGGGCACGCCGCGAAGGCCGTCGGCCACCGCCAGATCTTCCTCCGGCGAGTAGGGCTCAGGCTCATAGAGCTCGACGTTGACGAGGCCGCCCGAACGCCTTTCGTATTCGACGAGCAGTTCCTCGACGCGCCGGGCGTAATCGACGAAGAAAGGGCCCAGCTCGTCGACCGCCTCGGATTTGTAGAAGCGGATGTCGATGGGCTCGTCCACTGCGGCCAGGACCTCGGTGGTCGCGTCGGAGAAGGTGTACAGCTGATCCTCGGTCAGATCCAGACGAGCATCGGTCAGCCAGAGATTCGCGAGGATGTTCACGGAGACAAAGACGATCAGTCCGGCCACGATGACGCCGGCAGCGTAAAGCGTTCGTCTGGCCGGTGCGTTCGCCTTGGCCATGGCTCAGTCCCCCTTCTTGAGGTCGAGCAGCGCGGTATTGACCACCAAGCCGATCCCGATCAGCGAGGCGAAGTATACGATGTCGCGCAGATCGATGACGCCCTGGACGACGGCGTTGAAGTTGCCAAGCAGGCTGAGGTCGGCAAGCGCGGTGAGGAAGGCATCCGGGGCCCAGCCACGGAACGCGGCCTGCACGATATCGATGCCGCTGACCATGAACACGAAGCCGAGCGCCGTGCCAAGCACGAAGGCGATCACCTGGTTGCGGGTGAGCGCCGACACGCAGGCGCTCAGCACCAGGAAGCCGCCGGCCAGCAGCCATGAGCCGAGATAGCCGGTCAGGATCACGCCGTTGTCGGGGCTGCCGAGCAGGTTGACCGTGATCCAAACGGGAAAGGTCAGAAGGAGCGCGATGCCGGCGAACAGCCAGGCGGCGATGAACTTGCCGACCACGGCCTCGCCGGCGGTCAGCGGCAAGGTCATCAGGAACTCGAGCGTGCCTGTCTTGCGCTCCTCGGCCCACAGCCGCATGCCGATGGCCGGCATCAGGAACAGGTAGAGCCAGGGATGGAACTGGAAGAAGGCGCTGAGATCGGCTTGGCCTCGCTCAAGGAAACCACCCACGTGGAAGGTGAGCACCCCGCTCAGCACCAGGAAGATGACGATGAAGACGTAGGCCAGCGGTGAGGTGAAGTAGGCCGCCAGTTCGCGGCGCGCCACGGCCGTGACGGGGCGGATGCGCATGACGGGATTGAGGCTCCTCTCGATCGGAATGCTGTTGAGGCGCCGGCCTTCGCGAGGCCGTCGAGGTTCAGGAGGACGCGACGCGCGGGATGCACGCGCGTCGGCGTCAGGCTGCGGCCTGGGTCAGCTGACGGAACACGTCGTCCAGCCGGCCCGGTTGTCGATGGATCTCATCCACGGGCAGATCATGGTCGGCGACGGCATCGTGCACGGCGTAGAGAATGTCGCGACCTTTTACCGGGACCACGAGCACCTGGGCGCTCCCGGCAGAGTGGCGGAGCACCTCGACCCGGTCCACCTCCGGCAAGCGCTCGAGAACCGACCGGGCGGCGCCGGGATCGCCGGTGGCGA
The DNA here is from genome assembly GCA_964613585.1 of uncultured Mycobacteriaceae bacterium. Classification (GTDB taxonomy): domain Bacteria; phylum Pseudomonadota; class Alphaproteobacteria; order DSM-16000; family Inquilinaceae; genus CAZTHL01. Next base: position 29,767 of record CAZTHL010000002.1, read on the forward strand.
GCCGCAGCCAGACGGCATTGTGCGTCGGCGAACGTTCCTGGAGCTCCTCGGGAAGCCCATCGGCGACGATCCGACCGCCAGCGATCACGATGGCCCGGGTGCACACGGCCTCGACTTCCTCAAGAATGTGGGTCGAGAGAACGATCGCCTTGTTGCCGGCGATCTCGCTCAACAGGGCGCGAACCTCATGCTTCTGGTTGGGATCGAGGCCGTCGGTGGGCTCGTCCAGGATCAGCACCTGAGGATCGTGGAGCACCGCCTGCGCCAGGCCGACACGGCGCCGGAAGCCCTTTGACAAGGTCTCGATGGGCCGATGAAGCACGCTCGTGAGCTGCAGACGCTCGACCGCCGCGCCGATCCGCTTCCGCCGATCCGCTCCGTCGATGCCTCGTGCCCGCGCCACGAAGTCGAGCAGGCCGGACGGGGTCATGTCGCCATAGCTGGGCGCGCCCTCCGGCAGGTAGCCAAGCCGGCGCTGGGCCTCCAGCGGCCGATCCGAGACATCGAACCCGCATATGGCGGCATGGCCGGCGTCGGCCGGCAGGTAGCCTGCGACCATGCGCATGGTTGTCGTCTTGCCGGCGCCGTTGGGGCCGAGCAGCCCGACGATCTCGCCACTCCCGACCTGGAAGCTGACGTCGTCGACCGCGACCACCGATCCGAAGCGCTTCTTCAAATGATCAATTTGCAGCAGCGGTGTCATGAGGCGCGGGGCGGAAGCCGTTTCAAAGAGTTAGCGGGTGGGGCGACAGGGTCAGGGATCGGACGAAACCAGGCTAGAGCGTTTCCGCGTCAGGTGGCATCGCCGGCCCGCTCCCCCGTCCGGCCACCCAACGACAGTATGCCTGGGATGCGCCTGGAATGCTTGGGGGTCGGGCGAGGGAGCGGGCCGGTGCCGATTCCGCCTCAGGCGGAAACCCTTTAGCTGCTGCTCGCCATAAGGGCCAGGATCCACAGTGGCGGCGCCATGAAGAACTGGTAGGGAACGCTGACGAAGCCAAGGAACATCAAGGCGCTGGTCGGATTGCCCATGCTCACCCCATTCGGTGCGGCCGCGGTCGCTCGCGAACCGTTCTGACAGCGGCGTAAACAGTGGGAATGTGGCAAAATTCGGCAGGCCGCGCGTCGTGCGAGCCGCCGCGCGCCCAAGTCTCGGCCGTTCTCGGCGACCCAGGCGCCGGTCGGCCCGCGCGCGGTCAGGTTCGGGCTTGGACGTCGATGTCCGCGTGGCGGACGGCAGCCCGGCTTTCCAGGTAGGTTTGTCCAGCCTGCACAAGCTCGTAGGCACCGGTGACCACCAGCATCGCGTAGACCATCTCCGGCAGAAGAGAGCCTCTTGCTCCGAAAACGGCGTCGATCAGATCGTAGCCGAAGCACCCGTCCAGGCCAAAGCTGGCGCCACCAAGAACGCTCAACCCGACGGCACATCGCTCGAACAGCTTCATGTCGTCCTGCCCCTGCGTCGATCGGGGAGCCCGATGGGCCCGGCCCGGATGTTTGCATCCAGTGATCAGGCCGGCGTCGAAGGGCCGGCCGACTGGAGCCGCCCTGCACCGTTGACGGTAATTCCCGGCCGCTATCCTACACGCATCTTGAGGTCGCCATCACCTTGGCGACAGTCGCCATCACCTTGGCGACACGCGGGCAATAGTCGATCCAAAACCAGACGCCGCCCCGCCAATTATGCTGCGAATTACCGTATCACCCCCTGGTTCCTGCTTGATACGGAAAATCACGCCAGTCGCAGGCTCTTGCCGACACGCTTCTGAGAGCCGCTTGTGACCGCACCGGTCAAGCCGTGTGCACCCGATCCTTCATCTCGCGGAACCCGTGTCCGGTCCGGCCGGTTGTCATTGCCCTTGGACGACCAGCGGATACGACGAGCATGGAGCACCGGTTCAAGGCGCTGCCCATTCGGGTCAATGAGGCCGGCCAGCCGCGCCGGATCGGAATCGAGCTCGAATTCGGGGGCATCGACTCACGACAGACCGCGTCCGTGGTCCAGGAACTGTTTGGCGGACACATCACCGAGCATGACCCTCATGCCTACACGGTCGACGATACCGACCTCGGCACATTCGCGGTCGAGCTCGACACCCAGTTCGCTCATCCGCCGCAGAAGCCGCAAGCCGGCGAGATGGCGCGCTGGGCGCACAAGACGGTCGGCGACATTGCCGAAATCTGGATGCCCACGGAGGTTACCGCCCCGCCGGTGACCATTGAGAGGCTGCCGCGGCTCGAGACCCTGATCGAGCGGCTGCGGGTCGCCGGGGCGGAAGGCACGGACGCCGCCCTCGCCTATGCGTTCGGCCTGCAGTTCAACCCCGAGGTGGCGCGACGCGACGTGGGCTACGTGCTCGATCATCTCCGCGCGTTCCTGCTGGCAGAGCCGGCGCTGCGGAGCCGGGCCACGGCGGATCGCTTGCGGCGCACGCTTGCCTTCGTGGATCCGTTTCCGCTCCGCTACGCCGAGCGGGTGCTCGATCCCGACTACGAACCAGCCATGGAAAAATTGATCGACGACTATCTGACCGACAACCCGACCCGGAACCGGGGGCTCGACTTGCTGCCGCTGTTGGCTGAGCTCGATCCCGCCCGGGTGAGCGACGCGGTCCGGGATATTCGGGTCAAAAGCCGTCCCACCTTCCATTACCGGCTTCCGGACTGCCGCATCGGCGACCCGGACTGGCGTCTGGCACCGGAATGGAACCGATGGGTTGGGGTCGAGGCCCTGGCCTGCGCCCCCGACCGCTTGCGCGAAGCGATCAGCGCCTGGTGGCGGGACCGAAGCCGCGGACCGATCGAGCGCTGGGCCGATACCATGGAACGATGGTTGTCGCCATGAGCCACCGTCCCCTCATAGGCATCACCGGATCGGCCGGCCGTGGCCGCTGGATGTGGCTGTTCAACCGCCTTGCGGTGTGGCGGGCCGGCGGGCGGGCGCTTCGGATCACACCCGCGCGGCCGGCCCCCATCGCCGAGCTCGACGGTCTCATCGTCGGCGGCGGCGACGATATCGGGCTCGAGATCGGCAACGGCGAGCTGTCCGTGGCACCGACCGTGCAAGTCGACCCGGAGCGCGACACAATGGAGGTCGACGCCCTCCGAGTTGCGGAAAAGCTTGATCTGCCGGTTCTCGGCATCTGCCGCGGGGCCCAGATGATCAATGTGGCGGGCGGCGGAAATCTGCACGGCGACATCTATGAGACCTTCGCCGACGTCCGGCGCATGCGCACGATCTTGCCGCGCAAGACGGTTGATGTGGCGCCGCGAAGCCGGCTCTTCACGATCCTCGGCCAGGCGCGCTGCCGGGTGAACGCCTTGCACCACCAGTCGATCAACCGGACCGGTCACGACCTCGTCATCGTCGCACGGGACGCGCACGGCATTGTCCAGGCGATCGAGTGCGCGGGCGATCGCTTTGTCGTCGGCGTCCAGTGGCACCCGGAGTTCCTGGTCTTCAATCGCGGTCAGCGAAACCTCTACCGGCAGCTCGTCAAGGTCGCCCGGACGCGCCGGACACAGGCGCCCAAGCCCGAGACGCCGGCGTCCGCTGCCTAGTCCACGGCGTGCCCGGACGTCTGGTCCGCCCCGTTCAGCTCCGCGTTCAACCAGAAGAGGTTGCGGGGCCGCAGCACAGCGGAGCCGGCCTTCAACGTCCCGGCGCCCGCGCCGAGCACGTCCAGCCGCAACGACGCCAGCCCCAGACCGAAGCCAGCGCTGCGCATATCGCCCACCTCCCGGCCGTCCAGGGTCACCGGCGTCCCGGGCGCAGGCAGCGGGCCCTCAATCTCGACAGGGATCAGACGCCGCTTGACCAAGCCGCGATAGCGCGTGCGGGCCGTCAGCTCCTGGCCCATGTAGCAGCCTTTCGACCAGGAGATGGCGTTCAGAGCGTCATAGTTGCTCTCGAGCAAGGCCGACTTCTCAACGAGCAGGTCGCGGCTGGCGTCCGGCACACCGAGGGCAAGCCGCCACCGCTCATACTGATCCGTATCCACCGCCGTCAGCTTCGCCTCGGCCACCGCCGCGGCAAGCTGCTCGCGGGTGCCGAGGAGCCGGACGCCCATGGCCGGCAGACGCGGATCAACGAAGGCGGTGCATCCGCCGGCCGAACGAGCCGCGCCGGCCTCGTCGGGCAATGCCAAGGATTCGGCGGCATCCTCCCCAAAGACGGCGGCGACCACCATATCCGGCCCGAGATCCAAGAGCTCGACTTTCGAGCGAAGCTTGTACAGCTTGAGACGGCGGAGCAGGTCCGGGCGCCGGTCGGCCTCCACGTCGAGCAGGAAGGCGCTCTCGCCGGCGACCACGAAGAAGTCGTGCAGATACTTGCCCTGCGGTGTCAGGAACGCCGTAAACACCGCCTTGTCGGGTGACACCCCCGTCACGTCATTGGAGACGAGCCCCTGAAGGAAGGGCGCGCGATCGTCGCCCCGGACCGCAAGGACCGCGCGCCCGTCGAGGATGCTGACGCTTGGCATGCCGTTCCGCCGAATTCCGAGCCTCGGACGAACAGGTGGCACAGGGCCTGCGGCTTGGCAAGCCACGCACGGCCCGCTAATGCTGGAGCTGCTTCAGCCAGCCGGTCGGCAGACTCTCGGTGCGCATCCTCTTCATCAGCTCGACCCGCATCGGCGACGCGGTCTTGTCCTCCGGGCTGCATGACCATCTTCTGCAGGCCGATCCGGCATCGCGCTTCACCTTGGCCTGCGGCCCGCTCGCGGCGCCGCTGTTCCGGTCGATGCCCGGGCTGGAGCGCTTGATCGTGCTTAGAAAGCAGCCCCGGGGGCGACACTGGCTCCGGCTGTGGCGGGAGTGCCTGGGCCATCGCTGGGACCTCATCGTCGACATCCGCAACACCCCGGTGTCCCGGCTGCTGCCGGCCCGCCAACGCCGGGTCTTCCGCAAGACGGCTTCCCCTATACCAATGGTTGAGCAATTTAGCCGGCTTTTCGCGATTGATCCGCCGGCAGCGCCGCGGCTCTGGCTGGATCCCGCGGCCTTGGCGAAAGCCGCCAGGCTCTTGCCGTCCGATCGGCCGATCCTGGCCATGGCCCCGACCGCGAGCTGGCGGGGCAAGGAATGGCCGGCGGCGCGCTTCGTCGCGGCTGCCCGCCATCTGACCGGACGTGGCGGGGTTCTTGAAGGGCACCGCCCGGCCGTTCTGGCCGCCGAGGCCGAACGCGACCGGGCCATGCCGGTGCTTGAGGGCCTGAGGGGCGCCGATCCGATCGACCTGATCGGCCGGACCTCGGTGGCCGACGCGGCCGCCTGCCTTGCCCGGTCCGGCTTTTTTCTGGGCAATGACAGCGGGCTCATGCACGTCTCGGCAGCGGTTGGCACGCCGACACTTGGCGTCTTCGGCCCTAGCCCGGACTGCCACTATGCACCCTGGGGCCGCCACGCGGCCTTTGTCCGGTCAGCGGAGCCCTGGCATGTGCTGTATGCTCGCGGCCGGGCCGATCCGCATGCCGTGCCGAGCCTGATGGACGGCGTGGCCGTCGAGGAGGTGCTGGCGGCGGCAGCGACCCTCCGGGCCCGTCAGCCGCCCGCCTGCCCGCGGGATCCGTATCGACCGCCGCTTGAAAAGGCAAGCGCATGACCGCTCGCTACGACCTCGTGCTTCGCCGCGGCAAGGTCGCGACCCCGAACGGAATTGAACCCGCCGACGTCGGGATCCGGGACGGCTGCTTTGCCGGCCTCGGCGATTTGTCGCGGGCCGAGGCCGCGGAGACGATCGATTGCGTCGGCCTGCACCTGCTGCCGGGGGTGATCGACAGCCAAGTGCACTTCCGTGAGCCCGGCCTGACCCACAAGGAGGATCTCGGCTCCGGAACGGCCGCAGCCGCCTGCGGAGGCGTCACGCTGGTGTTCGAGATGCCAAACACCAAGCCGCCGACCGACAGCGCCGCGGCGCTCGCCGACAAGCTGTCCCGCGCGGATGGCCGCGCCTGGTGCGACTTCGCCTTCTTCGTGGGCGCCACGGCCGAGAACGCCCGGCATCTTGGCTCCCTTGAGCGTCTGCCAGGCTGTGCCGGCGTGAAGCTGTTCATGGGATCGTCCACGGGCAGCCTGCTGGTGGACGAGCCGGATGCGCTGGCGCTGGTGCTGAAGCATGGCCGTCGCCGGGTCGCCGTGCATGCCGAGGACGAGGCGCGGCTTCGCGAGCGACGGACGCTCGTCGTCGACGGCGCACCCGTAAGCATGCACCCGGAGTGGCGCGACGCCGAAGCCGCCATCTCGGCCACCCGGCGACTCCTCAAGCTGGCGACCGCTGCCGGTCGTCCGGTCCACGTCCTGCATATCTCGACCGCCGAGGAGATGGATGTGCTGCGACGGTACCGGGACCTGGCCACCGTCGAGGTCACGCCGCAGCACCTCACGCTCGAGGCGCCGGACTGCTACGACCGGCTGGGAACCCGTGCGCAGATGAACCCGCCGATCCGCACCGCCGAGCACCGCCACGCTCTGTGGCGGGCCGTCCTCGACGGCACGGTCGATGTGCTTGGCTCCGACCATGCCCCACACACGCTGGATGAGAAGGCGCAGGCCTACCCGGCGAGCCCGAGCGGCATGCCCGGGGTGCAGACTCTGCTCCCTCTGATGCTGGATCACGTGGCTGCCGGCCTGCTGAGCCTGGAGCGTCTAGTCGACCTGACCAGCGCGGGGCCGCAGCGCATCTTCGGCCTTGCCGGCAAGGGTCGGATCGCCGCGGGCTATGACGCGGACCTGACGGTGATCGATCTGCGCGCTCGGCGGACGATCGAGGACTCCTGGATCCGTTCCCGCTGCCGCTGGACACCCTTTGCCGGCCGGACGGTGACCGGCTGGCCGATCATGACCGTCGTGCGGGGACGGCCGGTCATGCGCGACGGCGAGTTGATCGGGGCTCCCTCAGGCCGTCCGGCGCGCTTCATCGACGTCTTGGCCCCGAAAAAAATCTGATCGCGCCGCGACGGATCGGCCGGCCGACCGCGTCCTGGGAATGAGCGGTGACGAAGGACCCGCTCCCAACGACCTGATTGAGGACCGGAACGATGCTTCGACCCTTTGCCCTTGCTTCCCTGGTCGCGATCGGCGCGGCCGGCGCGGCCCTGGCGCAGCCGCAAGGCGGGATCCGCCAGGACCCGTATCAGATGTTCCAGCTCATGGACCGCGACGGCGACGGCCGGGTGACCGAGCTGGAGCTCTCCGAGTTCCGGACACGGCGGTTTGCCGAGTTCGACGCCAACAGCGACGCCGTGATCGATCGCGGGGAGTTCATCGTCGGTGTCCAGGCGCAAGCCGGTCAACGCGCGGAGCGACGCTTCGACGGGATGGACACGGACGGCGACGGACGGCTGACCGACGAGGAATGGGGAGTTCGCGCCACCCGCCGCTTCGCTCGTTTGGACACGGACGGAGATGGCGCGGTCACGCTGGACGAGGTCGGGCTGGGGCGTCGCGGGCGGTGATCGGCCTTGAGGGCACGCGCGTCACGGCTCCGGCACGACGCGTGTGCCATCATGCCACCGGCGACGATGGCTCGCGGTCGCCCTCGGGCACCCTCGCAGGCCTCCGACGAAGCGCTTCTGCGGGAGGTGGGGCGGGGCGATCCGGTCGCCTGCCGCGTCCTGGTCGAGCGCCATCTCCCCGCGCTTGTCGGGTTTTCCGGGAGGGTGCTCGGCAATGCCGCCGAGGCCGAGGATGTTGCCCAGGATGCCTTCCTGCGGGTTTGGGAACGGACGCGTCAATGGCGTCCGCCGCCGCGGCGCTTTCGGCCATGGCTCTACCGGATTGCCTACAATCTCTGCATCGACCGCTTGCGCCGCAGCCGGGACTTGCCGTGGCCGGAAGGGCTCGATCCGCCCGATCCTCGAGCCGACGCCGGTCGGAGGCTGGAGCGACAGGCGCTCGATCGCTGGCTGGCCGGCGCGCTCGGCTCCCTTCCCGAGCGGCAGCGGGCCGCGCTCGCGCTCTGTCACGAGCAGGGCCTGTCCGGGAACGATGCGGCCGCGGTGATGGGGATCCGCGTCGACGCTTTGGAATCCCTGCTTGCCCGTGCCCGGCGTACGCTGCGGCAGCGGGCGATGGCTGAGCTGCCGGACTTCCTCCATGACCGACCCGAAGATTGACCAGGACCACCCGCGGTCCCGGAGCACGGACCCCGAGGAGGCACGGGTCTTGGCGCTGATCGATGCCTATGGGGCCCGCGCCGACCGTTGGCCTGCCGCCGAGCGGGCCCGGGCTCATGCCTGTCTCGCCCGGTCGGCCGCCGCGCGATCGGCGCGCGCCGAGGCGGCCCGACTCGACGCGCTGCTCGATCAGGCGCCGAAGCTGAAGCCTTCCCCGGCCGTCATCGAGAGCACCCTGGCCGACGCGCCCAAGCCTGCCGGGTTTGGGCGGACTGCGGAGGGACATCTGAAGCCGCCGGGCCGCCGCGTTCCCTTGTGGCCGTCGGTCGCCATGGCGGCCAGCGCGGCCTTCGGGATCCTGGTCGGTGTCACGACCACGCCGCTCCAAGGCCCCGACGGCGGCCAACTGGGCCTCTCTGCCGACGTGCTGGAGGATCTGGCCTTCGCCACGAGCAGCCACCTCCTCCTCCCGGACGAAGGCTCGCCATGAGCCGCATGGGCACGGCGCTGATGGTCTCGCTGGCGCTCAATCTTTTTCTCGCCGGGGTCCTGATCGGCGACCGGCTGGCGCAGTGGCGCGACCCGGTACCGACGGTCGCGGGACCGCTGCTCGGCGGACTGGGGCTCCGTGGCGCCAGCCTCGCGCCGGAGGCCCGTCAAGAGCTGAGGCGGGTCCTGGAAAGCTATCGGCGGCCGCTGCACGAGCGGATGCGGGACTTGCAGGAGAGCCGCCTGACGGCCGCGCGCGCCTTGGCAGCGGAGCCCTACGACCCGAAGCGGGCCGAGGCGGCACTGGCGGAGCTGCGGCGGCGAACCCGGAGCGCCCAGGCGGTCGTCCACGGCGCGCTCGTCGAGGCCGCCGCCTCGCTCGAGGCCGAGCACCGCGCTCAGTTGCTGGACCGGCACGGTCGGCGTGGCCGGGGCGAGGACGCCGGCGGCGACCCTGGAAGCCCGCCGGCAAACCGTTGAGTGCCGAAGGACGAGGACCTATGACTGGGCGGCTGACGCTCCGTCATGCGCTGAGCGGAGGAGTTCAAGATGGCGAAACCTTTCCGGGCCTTCGTTCTCGATCTGACCGACGGCCGATTGTCCTCGTCGATCCAGGAGCTGACGGAGGACGCCTTGCCCGAGGGCGACGTGACCGTCGCCATCGACTATTCCGATCTCAACTACAAGGACGGGATGATCCTGAAGGGCCTGGGCAAGCTCGTCCGTCGGTATCCGCATGTGCCGGGCGTGGACTTTGCCGGGACGGTGGAGCGATCCGCTCACCCCGGCTTCCGTGAAGGGGACAAGGTCGTCCTCACCGGCTGGCGCGTCGGCGAAACCTGGTGGGGTGGATACGCGCAAAAGGCGCGGGTCAAGGGAGACTGGCTGATCCCGCTGCCCGAAGGCTTCGACAGCCGAGCCGCGATGTCCATGGGAACCGCCGGCTTCACCGCGGCGCTCGCCGTGATGGCGCTGGAGGAGCACGGGGTGACGCCTGACCAGGGGGACATTCTGGTGACGGGCGCGGCCGGCGGGGTCGGCAGCGTGGCCGTGGCGCTGGCCTCGCGGCGAGGCTTTACGGTGGTGGCCTCGACCGGCCGGCAGGAGACCCGGCCCTATCTTTCAGAGCTCGGGGCCGGCCGCTTCATCGACCGGACTGAGCTGTCGGAAGGGCCGATCCGGCCCCTCGACAGCGAGATCTGGGCCGGCTGCATTGACACCGTCGGCTCCACGACCCTCGGCAAGGCCTTGTCGCAGCTTCGCTATCACGGGGTGGCAGCGGCATGCGGTCTCGCCGGCGGACCGGATCTGCCGGCCAGCGTTGTCCCCTTCCTGCTGCGCGGCGTGCGCCTGATCGGCATCGACAGCGTGCTGTGCCCCCTCGATCGCCGTCGGGACGCCTGGTCGCGGCTGGTTGAGGATCTGCCGCGCGAGGCCATTGAGCGCATGACCACGGTCGAGCCGCTCTCGGCTCTTCCGGACTTGGCCGAGCGGATCCTCAAGGGCCAGACCCGCGGCCGGGTGGTCATCGACGTCAACGCCTAGAGCGTTTCCGCGTAATGCGGTGCCGGCACCGGCCGGACCTCCCCAAGCATACGGTCGTATTGGGTGGCCCGGGCGGGGCGGCGGGCGACGATGCCACCCAACCCGGAAACGCTCTGGCCGTACAGGAGCGTTCCAATCTCTTAGCGATCGCTAAAGAGGCAAGCAGGCACAACTCCGCCATGACTCGCCGTCGACATGCCCTCGCTATCGCGACAGCGCTGCTCGCGCTCGGGATCGCCGCCGCATCGCAGGCTCAGACAGCCGGTCCCGTGACGAACAGCGAGCCATCGGCGCCGCGGGTCACGGCGGAGACCTGTCGACAATTGATCCGGCACATTCCGTCTGCCGATGCCGAGCACGTCCCGGGTCGTGACGTTCGTGGCAACCCCGTCGCCGCGGCTGACCTGGAGGGCGGGATGCAACTCGATCTGCCCGAGAGCTATCCGGTTGCCATAACCGTGGATCTGGCGCGTCGCTTCGGCCTGCGCTTCGACCCCTCGCTGTTCGAAGGAGACGTCGTCATCGGCACGGTGCTGGTCGATGAGGACGGGCTCTTTTTCAATGGACGGCGGCTGGAGCCGCCCGAAGCGGCGAGGCTGATCGACGCCTGCAAAGCCTTTCCGGGCTCTCGCCGATGACCCGGCCGGCGGCTGGGCGATGGACAGTCGGCTCGGCTTTCTTCTAAGGTCCGGACGACCTCGGTCCGCCATCTACAGAAACTGGCTTTCGATGCGCCTGTCCGGTTATTTCCTGCCGACACTCAAGGAGACGCCGAGCGAAGCCCAGATCGTCTCCCATCGGCTGATGCTGCGCGCCGGCCTGGTTCGGCAGGCCAGCGCCGGAATCTATTCCTGGCTTCCAATCGGCTTGCGGGTGCTCCGCCGGATCGAGGAGATCGTGCGTCAGGAGCAGGATGCCGCCGGCTGCCAGGAGTTGCTCATGCCGACGATCCAGTCTGCCGATCTTTGGCGAGAATCGAGCCGCTATGAGGATTACGGAAAGGAGATGCTGCGCATCACCGATCGCCATGATCGGGAGCTGCTTTACGGCCCGACCAACGAGGAAATGATCACCGACATCTTTCGAACCACCATTCGCAGCTACAAAGAGCTGCCGCTTCTACTTTACCATATTCAATGGAAGTTCCGTGACGAGGTTCGGCCGCGCTTCGGCGTGATGCGGGGCCGCGAGTTCCTGATGAAGGACGCCTACAGCTTCGACCAGGATTATGAAGGCGCACGAGCGTCCTACCAGAAAATGTTCGTAGCCTATCTCAGAACCTTCGCTCGGATGGGGCTTCAGGCGATCCCCATGGTCGCGGAAACCGGCCCGATCGGCGGCGATCTCAGCCACGAGTTCATCATTCTGGCGAATACGGGAGAGTCCGAGGTGTTTTGCCATCGCGAGCTCGTCGAGCAGGACGTGCTCCGGGACCCCGTGGACTATGCCTCGGATCTCGCGCCGCTGGTGGATTTCTGGACCAGCCGCTACGCGCGAACGGATGACAAGCACGATCCGGCAGCCTTCGAGAGGGAGGTCCCGGAGCAAGACCGCGTTCGGCGCCGAGGCATCGAGGTCGGCCACATCTTCTATTTCGGGGCCAAGTACTCGGAGCCGATGGCAGCCCGCGTGACCGGGCCCGACGGTACGGAATCGGCCGTGCACATGGGCTCCTACGGCATCGGTGTGTCGCGGCTCGTGGGGGCGATCATCGAGGCAAGCCACGACGACAACGGAATTATCTGGCCCGATGCCGTCGCCCCCTTTCAGGTGGGCCTGATCAACCTCAAGGCTGGCGATGCCGAGTGCGACCGCGCCTGCAACGCTGTCTATGACCGATTGCGCGGGCGCACGACGGTGCTCTACGATGATCGTGACGAGCGCGCTGGATCGAAGTTCGCCGATATGGACCTGGTCGGTCTTCCGTGGCAGCTCATTCTCGGGCCCAGAGGGCTCAAGAGCGGCCGAGCCGAGCTCAAGAGGCGTGCGACCGGTGAGCGTCAGGAGCTGTCCCTGGAAAGCGCTCTTGCACGACTTGCCGACTAAAACGGCGCGGTTGGCTGCTTGACCTGGGCTGGACGGTCCCTGGCCCGGGCGGGGGGCGATCACCGGCCCGGCGCCCCTGATCGGCCGGCCCGGCTTCCACCGGCGCATCAGGAGACAGGATGTTCAATGCCTTCGAGCGGATGGTGGCGTTCCGCTATCTCCGGGCTAGTCGCCGTGAAGGATTCATCTCGATCATTGCAGGCTTTTCGTTCCTCGGCATTGCCCTGGGCGTCGCCACCTTGATCATCGTCATGGCGGTCATGAACGGCTTCCGTGAGGAGCTGGTCTCGCGTGTCCTCGGCCTCAACGGCCACCTCAGCGTCTACGGTCTCGGCGGACCGCTGCAGCGCTACGAGGATCTGTCGCGGGATATCGAGAGCCTGGACTTCGTTGTCTCGGTCGAGCCAAGCATCGAGGGCCAGGCCCTCGTGGCTCACGAGGGCAAGGCCACCGGCGTCGCCGTGCGTGGCATTGAGCCCGAGGATTTCCTGCAGCGGCAGTCGATCGCGAGCGATCTGCGGATCGGTCATCCTGGCGACTTCGCCGAGGGAGGCATCGCCATCGGCCGGCGTATGGCCGAGCGGCTGAACGTCCGCCTTGGCGATCAGTTGACCATGGTATCGCCCGAGGGCAGCGCCACCGCGTTCGGCACGGTGCCGCGGATGCGCGGCTACGAGATCGCCGCGATCTTCGAGTCGGGCATGTTCGAGTACGACAACAACTTCGTCTACATGCCGCTCTCCGCAGCCCAGGTGTTCTTTCGCCTGCACGATGCCGTCACCAATCTGGATGTCTTCGTCGAGGATCCCAATCGGCTCGATCGCGCCCGTACGTCCCTGGAGCCGGTCGTCGGCGGCCGCGGCCGGCTTTGGGACTGGCAACAGGCCAATTCGAGCTTCTTCACCGCCCTTCAGGTCGAGCGGAACGTCATGTTCCTCATTCTAACGCTGATCATCGTCGTGGCCGCGTTCAACATCATCTCGGGCCTGGTGATGCTCGTGAAGGACAAGAGCGCGGATGTCGCCATCCTGCGCACGATCGGCGCCACCCGCGCCATGATCATGCGGATCTTCCTGCTCACCGGAGCGTCGATCGGTCTCGTGGGCACGGTCGCCGGTGTCGTCCTCGGGGTGCTCTTCACTGAGAACATCGAGGCGATCCGGCAGGCGCTGCAGCGGCTCACGGGGACCGAGCTGTTCAGCGCCGAGATATATTTCCTGTCTCAGCTGCCTGCCGTCATTGACTGGATGGAGGTAGCCGCCGTCGTCGGCATGGCCTTGGGGCTGTCCTTCGCCGCGACCGTGTACCCCTCCTGGCGAGCGGCGCGGCTCGATCCGGTCGAGGCCCTGCGGTATGGATAGTCCGGTGACCACGCCCAGCGCGGAAGCGCCGCCGGCTGGGACCCTCCGAGTGTCCGAGGGCGTGCACGAGCCCTTGATCGAGCTACGCGGGATCCGGCGCACCTTTACGCAAGGCGAACGGACGCTGGAGGTGCTTCGCGGTGTGTCGTTCGGTGTCCGCGCCGGCGAGATGCTGGCCCTGGTCGGTCCGAGCGGCTCCGGCAAGTCGACGTTGCTTCACATCGCCGGCCTGCTCGAGCGACCCGACGCGGGCGAGGTCGTCATCCTGGGACAACGCTGCGAGTCTTTGCCGGATCATGAACGCACCCTGATGCGTCGCGATGTGACCGGTTTCGTCTATCAGTTTCATCACCTGCTCGCGGAATTCTCGGCTACGGAGAACATCATGCTGCCGCAGATGGTGGCGGGACGGTCCCGGAGGCAGGCGGCTCGCCGCGCCGAGGACCTGCTCGCGCTTGTCGGCTTGTCCGAACGGGCAAGCCATCGCCCGGCCCAGCTGTCCGGCGGCGAGCAGCAGCGCGTTGCTCTCGCGCGTGCCCTGGCCAACGAGCCGGTGGTGCTGCTGGCCGACGAGCCTACCGGCAATCTTGATCCCGCGACCGCCTTTAGTGTGTTCGCGGTGCTCGAGACACTGGTCGCGCGCACCGGGATCGGTGCGGTCGTTGCCACCCATAATCGGGACTTGGCCCACCGTATGAGCCGGATGCTTGAGCTGCGAAACGGTACCGCAATGGAGACAGCTTAACCTTATCAGTAATTGAGTTATAGAGCGCAATCAAAGGACTTAAAGGCTCTGAAAGATTTCCGACGTAGCGTCGCCACAACGGTCATCCGACGACAGGCGGCGTGGCGAGCATGGAAAAGCTCAAGAGCAGCATCGTATGGAAGCTGACACTGCCCATGTCCGTGGTGACGATCCTGGGCGCGGTCACTTTGGCGTTCATCGTCCCCTGGCTGGTCGAGAACAACACGCGCGAGTCGGCCATCGAGACCGGGCTGCTGACGGTCAGCCATTTCAAGGACATGCGTTCCTTTTATAACGAGAACGTGGTCCAAAAGGTTCTGCAGAGCGACAGCATGCGGGCAACCCATCGGCACCGCGACGATCCCAACGCGGTGCCCAATCCTGCGGCCTTTCTCCTCGACATGACGGAATCGCTGTCGGACGAGGACGTCCGGGTGCGCCTTGTCAGCCCGTTCCCTTTCCGCAATCGTCAGGACCGGGAGCTGGACCCGTTCCAGCGAGCGGCCTGGGCCGCGCTCAACGACGATCCGAAATCGACCTTCGTGCGGCAGGAGACGATCAACGGCCGCGATGTGATCCGTGTCGCCGTGGCTGATGTGATGGTCTCCGAGTCCTGCGTCGACTGCCACAACGCACATCCTGATTCTCTGGAGACCCACTGGTCGCTCGGCGATGTGCGCGGCGTGCTGGAGGTCACCAGCGTGGTCGAGAACGCGCTCGCAAGAGGCGCGGATTTGAGCTTGTTCATCCTCGTTTTTGTGGTGGGAGGCTGTTCCTTCCTGATCGTCTTCAATACGTTCGTGTCGCGTGGTGTGGCGGTGCCGCTGCGCCGCATGACCGATTCCATGCGCAGGCTCGCCGGCGGAAAACTTGATATCGATATCCCAGGATACGGTCGCCGCGACGAGGTCGGGGCGATGGCGGATGCGGTGACGGTGTTTCGGCAGAACGCCCTGGAGCGGCGAAATCTCGAGGCCAGTCAAGCCGAGAGCCAGGCTGCCGAAGCCGAGCGCACGAGGCGCATCGAGCAGCAGATTGCAAGTTTTGATACCGCCATGCGCGCAGTGCTGAGCAATTTGGGCGCTGCCGCGAACGAGCTTGACGAGTCGGCCGCGACCATCTCCCGGGCGGCCGAGCACAGCACGGGGCGCTCGAACGCCGTTTGCGCCGCCTCCGCCGATGCGGCGCAAAGCGTAGAGACCGTCGCTCGGAAGACCGAGGAGCTGTCGGCCTCGATCGAGGAGATCGGCCACCAGGTGTCCAAATCCGTCTCCGTGACCGAGCGGGCGGCCGGCGAGGCCGCGCGCACCAACGAAACGGTGCGCAGCCTGAGCGCCGCGGCCGGAGATATCGGTAAGGTGGTCAAGCTGATCAGCGACATCGCCGAGCAGACGAATCTGCTTGCACTCAATGCGACAATCGAGGCAGCGCGCGCCGGCGAGGCCGGGAAGGGCTTCGCCGTGGTCGCCAGCGAGGTCAAGAACCTGGCCACGCAGACCGGTCGGGCCACCGACGAGATCGGGCGGCAGATCGGCTCGATGCAGCAGGTCACGAGGGAGTCGGTGACCGCCATCGAGGCGATCGGCAGAACCATCACCGAGATTGGTGAGGTTGCCTCTCACATATCGACGGCGGTGGATCAGCAGCGACGTGCCACGCAGGACATCGCCCACAACGCTCAGGACACGGCGACCAGCACGAGAGGCGTATCGAGCGTCATCGGCGAGGTCGTCGAGGCGGCTCAGCAGACCATGTCGGTGGCAGAGCAGGTCGAGGCGTCCGCCGGCAAGCTTCTCGAGCAATCGGAGGATTTGCGCACCCGCGTCGCCGACTTCCTGTCGGCCGTCCGCGCGGCCTAGGGCGTTTCCGCTTGAGGCGGATCGGCACCGGCTTGTTCCCCCGCTGGCCAGCCTGAGCATGCTGTCGCCCGGTGGCCCAGCGGAGATCGGGCCGAGGATGCCACTTGAGACGGAAACGCTTTAAAGGCGGCAACCGGCTCCATCACCTTTCACGCAAGAGACAGGCGGGGACGGTAAAGTCCCCGCCTGTCATCATCACGCGATGAGGCGCGGGCCGCGCGGCCGGCACTACTTATTGACCGGCCCCAACGGCGCGATGGTCCGGCCATAGACCTCGTTGATGACCTGGGCGAGCCCTGTGTAGATCGCCGAGAAGCCGCACACAATGCCTTCGAAGCCGGCCAGCTGCTTGATGGCTTGACTGCCGGTGATGTCGCCGAGCACGAGAAGGGCAAACAGCACGACCAGCAGGAAGAAGACGATCTGCAGCGCGCGGTTCAGCCGGAACGTGCCGATGAAGAGCACGGCGGCGAACAGCCCCCAAATGGCCAGGAACGAGGCCATCGCCGTCGAATCCGGGGCCGCGCTGAGCCCGGTGGCCGGCAGCAGGATGATCCCGGCGAGGGCGAGCCAGAAGAAGCCGAACGAGATGAACGCTGTGGTGGCGAACGTGTTGTTCTTCCGCCACTCCATGATGCCGGCGATCACCTGCGCGAGACCGCCGTAGAAGATGCCCATGCTGACGATCATGGCATCGAGCCCGAACAGGCCGGCATTATGGAGATTGAGCAGGACGGTGGTCAGTCCGAAGGCGCACAGGCCAAGGGGGCCGGGGTTGGCGGTGCTGTCCTTGACGGCCAGGCCCGGCATCTCGGCCAGCTTGATCACTTGCGTCTCCGACACGACAGGTTCGCTCGTTGCCGTTCGCGCGTCCATGGGTTCCTCCGCTCAATCCCCGTGACCCGGGCAATCCAATGGAGACAGGACCGCCGCGCAGCCAGCCGGGGTGACTCCGTCCAAAGATCCACGAGCCCGATCAAAAGCATTTCTGCGCGACGGACTTATGTCCGGGGTCCGTGAGACCTTTAGTCGATCAGCCGACTGATGCGTCCCAAGCGGAACGCTGCCCCCTCCGTTTGCTCGTTCTTGGTGGCACAACCCCAAAGGCTACGAAGCCTTGCCGACCACTTCACGCCACCGGAAGGAGATTTAGGGTGGCTGCTCCATTTGGGTCTTTGATTTCCGTCAATTCGCCCGGCGTTTGGGATCACTAGGCTGAGCATCCGGATGCCGTCGGTCTGCGGCTGCCTGCGCGCCGGTCGTCGTGGGCAACCGGCCAGGGGCGCTCCGCAAACAAACGCATGCCGAGAGAGCGGCGGACAGGGGACACGAACGTCCCGTCGGTTGATGGCTCACAAATCGAGGACGCCATGAAGTACGGCAAGACACTGATCGGAGCGGTGCTGGGGGCCGCTCTCCTGGGGGGCAGCAGCGGGGTCGATGCCCAGGCGAACGACCCGATCGCGGTCGGGCATCTGGCAACGAACACCGGCGAGACCGCATCGGTGGCCAGCGTCTATGGCCAGGGCGTGGCGGATGCCATGACCTGGCTGAACGAGCAGGGGGGCATCTCCGGCCGGCCGCTGAACTTCGAGACGGTCGATTACGCCTATGATGCGCTCCAGGCCGTATCCACCTATGCGGAGTGGCGCAACACGCTTGAGCCCGTGGCCATTCAGGGCTGGGGCACCGCGGATACCGAGGCGCTCGTCGACTTCGTCGCCCGGGATCAGACGGTCTTCTTTTCCGGGTCGTCGTCGGGTCATCTGACCGATCCGACCGGCCGGTCGGATCGGGCCGACAAGCCGGCGCCCTACAACTTCTTCTACGGACCGTCCTATTCCGACGGCTGCCGCGGCCTGGTGCAATGGGCTGCGGAGGACTGGCGCCGGACCGGCGGGGCCGGGCGCTCGGTCTTCCTGCAGGATCTGACCGCGCCGACCTTCGTGCACATGGGCGACAATCATCCCTATCCAAGCGCACCTCAGGCCGCCTGCGCCGATTACGCCGAGGAGCTCGGCTTCGAGGTGCTTCAGCCGATCCGCTACTCCTTGCGGCCCGGCGATTTCAGCGCCCAGTGCCGGGCCCTCCGCCAAGTCGACGCCGACTACGCCTTTCTGGCCAACACCGCGGACTCCAATGTCGAGTTGGTCCGCGATTGCGCCAATCTCGGCGTGCGCACCCAGTTCCTCACGAACATATACGGATGGGACGAATTCGCCGCGGAAGCCGCTGGTGAATCGGGCAACGGCTTGGTCTGGGTGGTGACCGCGTCGCATTGGAACGCCGATGTCCCGGGCATGGAGCGGGTGCGTGAGATCTCCCGGATGTCCGATCCGAGTGGGGAGACGTACCGCCCGGTCCATTACATGCGGGGCATCTGCTCGGTCGCCTTCATGGCGGACGCCATGGAACTGGCGGCGAGCGCCGGCGGGGTCACCGGACCGCGCGTGAAGGCGGCCCTCGAGTCATTCCAGGAGCACGTGCCGGAGGGCCTCGAGGGGGTCTGCCTGCCCTCGACCTGGACGGCCGATGATCACCGCGGCACGACCGAGGTGGTGCTGTACGAGAGCACCTTCAGCTTCGGCCAATCGGTCATGGAGCCCATCTATCGCACCAAGTTGCCGTTGCGTCCGGATTGGCTCGGCTGGTAGGCGCGGTGCCTTCATCGACCTGACTGTTGAGCGGTGTCGCCGCCGGAAGCCGGTGGCGGCGCCGTCTCTCTACGGTCGTGACGCCGAGGACGGGGCCTGACAGACTCCCTGCGAGTCGGGAGGTCCCATGGCGCACGCTGATTTCGTTCATCTTCGAGTTCATTCCGCCTACTCGCTGAGCGAGGGCGCCATCAGGCTGAAGGAATTGGTGGCGCTCTGTCAGAACCATGCCATGCCGGCCGTCGCCGTGACGGACACCGGTAACCTGTTCGGCGCGCTCGAGTTCGCTTTGTTGGCGAAGGACAGCGGCGTGCAGCCGATCATCGGGACCATCCTCGGCCTGTCGCGTGGCGACGGCGACGGCAACCACAGGCTTGCCGGAACGCCGCCGCCAGATCATGTCCTGCTCCTCGTGCAGAGCAAGGCCGGATACCGCAATCTTCTGGCGCTGGTCAGCCGCGCGTTCCTTGAAACCGAGCATGGACGGCCGCCTCAGGTGGACCTGTGCCTCCTCGAGCACCATGCCGACGGGCTGATCGCGCTGACCGGTGGGCCGACGGGGCCGATCGGGCGACTCCTTGCCGAGGGCAAGCCCGGAGAGGCGGAAGCGGCGCTGAAGCGGCTCCGTCACATCTTTTCGGACAGGCTCTATGTCGAGCTGATGCGCCTTGATTTCGGGCTCGAGAACCGGATCGAGGGCCCATTGATCGAGCTGGCCTATCGGCTCGAGCTCCCGCTCGTCGCCACGAACGATGTCTACTTCGCCGACCCGACCCTGCATACCGCCCACGATGCCCTCCTGTGCATCGCCGACGGCACCTATGTGTCGGACCCGGAGCGGCGTCGGGTTACCCCCGAGCACCATTTCAAATCCGCCGAAAGCATGCGGTCGCTGTTCGCGGACATCCCCGAGGCCGTGGACAACACCCTGGTCATCGCGCGCCGCTGCCACTTCATGCCGACGCGGCGGCCGCCGATCCTGCCCCATTTTGAGACGGGCTCAGGGCGCGGGGAAGCCGACGAGCTGCGTGCCCAGGCCGCGGAGGGGCTCGCGCGGCGGCTCGCTGGCCAACTCGCCCACGGCCACGCCGACACCAAGCCGCGTGACGAGATCATCCGACCGTACCACGAGCGCCTGGAGTTCGAGCTCGAGGTTATCATCACGATGGGCTTCGCCGGCTACTTCCTGATCGTCGCGGACTTCATCAAGTGGGCGAAGTCGCGAGGCATCCCGGTGGGCCCGGGCCGCGGCTCCGGTGCCGCCTCTGTCGTGGCCTGGTCCCTGACGATCACGGATCTGGACCCGTTGCGTTTCGGCCTGATCTTTGAGCGGTTTCTCAACCCCGAGCGCGTCTCGATGCCGGATTTCGACATCGACTTCTGCCAGGATCGGCGGGATGAGGTGATCGACTACGTGCGAGGGAAATACGGCGACGATCGTGTCGCGCAGATCATCACCTTCGGCAAGCTGCAGGCGAGGGCGGTGCTGCGCGATGTCGGGCGCGTTCTGCAGTTGCCCTATGGACAGGTCGACCGGATCTGCAAGCTCGTGCCGAACAACCCCGCCAGCCCGGTCACCCTGAAGCAGGCCCTCGACACCATCGACCAGCTGCGCGAGGAGCGCGAACAGGACGCGACGGTCCGCGGCATGATCGACATCGCCCTGAAGCTCGAAGGCCTGTATCGGCATGCCTCGACCCATGCCGCCGGGGTGGTCATCGGCGACCGACCCCTGCAGGAGCTGATCCCGCTTTACAGGGATCCACGGTCGAGCATGCCCGTGACGCAGTTCAGCATGAAGTATGTCGAGCAGGCCGGGCTGGTGAAGTTCGACTTCCTGGGCCTGAAGACCCTGACGGTCATCGATCGCACCCTCCAGCTGCTGCGCGAGACCGGCCGGTCCCTGTCGCCCGAGGCCATCCCGCTCGACGACCACCGCACCTTCGCCATGCTGTCGCGTGCCGAGACGGTCGGCGTGTTCCAGCTGGAAAGCGCAGGCATGCGCGATGTCCTAAAGCGCCTGAAGCCCAATCGCTTCGAGGACATCATCGCCTTGGTGGCCTTGTATCGACCCGGCCCCATGGACAACATCCCCACTTACATTGCAACCAAGAACGGCGAGGCGGCACCCGACTACCTGCATCCAACCCTGGAGCCGATCCTGACCGAGACCTTCGGGATCATGATCTACCAGGAGCAGGTCATGCAGGTCGCGCAGGTTCTGGCCGGCTATTCACCGGGCGAGGCTGATCTGCTGCGGCGGGCGATGGGCAAGAAGATCCAGTCCGAGATGGACGCTCAGAAGCGCATCTTCGTCGACGGCGCCGTCGGGCGTGGCGTGGAGCCGGAGAAGGCTGCGCACATCTTCGACCTCGTCAACAAGTTCGCCGGATACGGCTTCAACAAGGCGCACGCGGCCTGCTACGCGCTGATTGCGTACCAGACGGCCTATCTCAAGTGCAATTACCCGGTCGAATTCCTGGCCGCATCCATGAATCTGGATATCGCCCACACGGAGAAGCTTGACGTCTTCCGCCAGGAGGCCGCGAGGCTGGGTACGCGCATGCTGCGTCCGGACATCAATCGGTCCCGGGCGGAGTTCGGCGTTGAGGAGGAACCAGACGGAGGCTTGGCCATCCGCTACGCGCTGGGAGCGATCAAGGGGGTCGGGATCGAGGCCATGCGGACGCTGGTCGCCGAGCGGGCCGCCAACGGCCCGTTCGCCTCCGTTCTCGACCTTGCCCGGCGGCTCGACGGGCGGGTCGTCAACAAGCGGCAGCTCGAAGGTTTGATCCGCGCCGGCGCGCTCGACGGGCTCGACGGCCGGCGCGCCGCGCTGATCGCCGCGGTCGACACGATCATGCGGCACGCCCATGCTGCCGCCGCGGATCGCGCCAGCCAGCAGACAAGCCTGTTCCCGGGCGGCGTCGGCGACACCGTCGAGGCGTTGAGCTTGCCGCCGGTCGCCGAGTGGAACGCGCTGGAGCGTCTGCGCGAAGAGCACGAGGCCATCGGCTTCTATCTGTCCGCCCACCCCATGGCGAACTTCAACGTCGGCAAGCTCGGGGCGCGATCGTTCGCGGAGGTGGAGGACGCGGCGGGCCGCGGGCAGGGGGGCCGCGTGAAGATGGCCGGCGTGGTGACCGGTCGACGGGAGCGGGTCTCGAAGACCGGCAAGCGCTTCGCCTTCTTGTCCCTGTCGGACATGACGGGCGTTTTCGATGTCACCGTGTTCTCCGAGGTGCTGGCCGCGGCAAAGGCGTTCCTTGAGGAGAACATGGCCGTGCTGCTGGATGTCGAGGTGCAGATCCAGGGCGAGGGCGGCTATCGCCTCACCGCCAACGGGATCGAGCCGCTCGAGAGCGCCATGGCCCGGCTCGGCACGACGCTGGAAATACGGGTCGGTCAGGAGGAGAGCGTCGAGGCCGTGCGTCGCGAGCTGGCGCGTGGCGGACCGGGACGCTCCAGGGTGAGCCTTCTGGTGCCGTGGCGGCCGGGTCATGACATCGAGGTGGCTCTGCCGGAGCGATATGCGCTCACAGCCGAGGCCCGCGCCTCGGTCATGGCGGCCGCCGGCATCCTGGACGTGCGGGAGGCCTGACCCGCCCTGCGCCCGGCCTTGCAAATCGTGGCAGGCGCAGCTATCTACCGGCGTTGTCCAAAACCACACGCGGATTAACGGGATCTCGGGCGGACGGGGCGACCTGTCCCGGAGGATCTCGATCCGGTGTCCTGCGCCGCGTCCGGGAGCGGGGGCGCGCGAGACGAGTCCGCGGCGGCTGAACCGGAAAAGGAAGCTTCCTTCTCATGCCCATGCCTACGTTCACGATGCGCCTGCTCCTGGAGGCCGGCGTGCATTTTGGTCACCATACCCGGCGGTGGAACCCGAAGATGCAGCCCTTCCTCTTCGGGGTTCGCAACGGTGTGCATATCATTGATCTTGAGCAGACCGTGCCGATGATGCACCGGGCCTTGGAGGCGGCGCGCGACGTGGTCGCCGGCGGCGGCCGCGTGCTGTTTGTCGGGACCAAGCGGCAGGCGCAGGACAAAATCGCTGAATCCTCGCGGCGCTGCGGTCAATACTTCGTCAATCATCGATGGCTAGGCGGGATGCTGACCAATTGGAAGACCATCTCGCAGTCGATCAAGCGGCTCAAGGAGCTCGATGATCAGCTGGCGCAGGCGGATCTGGGCCTGACCAAGAAGGAGCGGCTCCAGCTCACGCGGGAGCGTGACAAGCTCGAGCGGGCGCTGGGCGGCATCCGCGACATGGGCGGCCTGCCGGACAT
Source organism: uncultured Mycobacteriaceae bacterium (assembly GCA_964613585.1). GTDB lineage: Bacteria > Pseudomonadota > Alphaproteobacteria > DSM-16000 > Inquilinaceae > CAZTHL01. Next base: position 52,872 of record CAZTHL010000002.1, read on the forward strand.
CCTCTTCATCATCGACACCAACAAGGAATCGATTGCGGTCCGCGAGGCCAACAAGCTTGGCATACCGGTGATCGCCGTGATCGACAGCAATTCCGATCCCGAAGGCATCGACTTTCCGGTCCCGGGTAACGACGACGCCCTCCGCGCGATCGACCTGTACTGCGATCTTCTGTCGCAAGCTGTTCTGTCGGGCATCGAGGCGGAAATGGTGGCGTCGGGAGCCGATGTCGGCGCCATGGAGGAGCCGGTGGAGCAGCCGATCCCGGCAGAGGAGCCGGCAGAGGAGCCGGCGGAGCGAGTCGAGAAGGCAGCGGAGGCCGAGACGATCGGAACCGCTGGCTCGGCATGAGGGTCGTCTGGTAGGCCTCTCGCGGCCGGAGCCGGTCGGGCGGGTTCCCGGAAGATCAAAGGAGCGACCATGGCAGAGGTCACCGCGGCGCTGGTCAAGGACCTGCGGGAGAAGACGGGCGCCGGCATGATGGACTGCAAGAAGGCCCTGACCGAGACCGGCGGCGATCTTGAGGCGGCGATCGACTGGCTTCGCAAGAAGGGATTGGCCTCGGCGGCGAAGAAGGCGGGCCGGGTGGCCGCCGAGGGTCTCGTGGGTGTCGCGGTCAAGGGTACCAGCGGGGCCTTGGTGGAGTGCAATTCCGAGACGGACTTCGTCGCCCGCAACAAGACATTCCAGGACTTTGTCGCGACCCTGGCCGATCTGGCGGTCGACGGCGACGGTGACGTCGAGACGCTGAAGACGACGCCATATCCCGGAAGCTCGCACACGGTTGCCGATCAGGGAGTATCGCTCGTCGCCACCATTGGCGAGAACATCCTGGTTCGCCGGGCCGGCAGGCTCTCCGTGGGGTCGGGCATCGTCGGATCGTACATCCACAACGCGGCTGCCCCCGGCCTCGGGCGCATCGGCGTCATCGTGGCCATCGAGTCGACGGGGGACGTCGAGCGACTGACCGAGCTCGCGCGGCAGCTGGCCATGCACATCGCGGCGGCACGGCCGGAATCGGTCGCCGTCGAGGACCTGGATCCGGACCTCGTCGCCCGCGAGCGGAACGTCCTGGTTGAGCAGGCACGCGCCAGCGGCAAGCCGGACAACATCATCGAGAAGATGGTGGAAGGTCGCTTGCGCCGTTTTCACGAAGAGGTGGTCCTCCTGGAGCAGACCTTCGTTCTCGACAACGAGAGCAAGGTCAAGCAGGTGATCGAGCGCATGGCGGGCCAGCTGCAGACGCCGATCCGAGTGGCCGGCTTCATCCGGTTCGCCCTGGGCGAGGGCATCGACAAGGGCCACGACGACTTCGCCGCCGAGGTGGCCGCGACCCTGGGCAATTGATCTTGGCGGAGCGCGGCTCCGCGTTGCCGTCTTTTGACGCTCGTATCGAGGAGTCGAGGATGTCTGCGGGAGCTCGCTACCGCCGGGTGCTGCTCAAGCTGTCCGGCGAGGCGCTCATGGGCGAGCGTCAATACGGCCTCGATCGCGAGACGGTCGAGCGGATTGCCGAGGAGCTGTCCGAGGTTGACCGCCAAGGCTACCAGATCGGGGTCGTCGTCGGCGGCGGCAACATCTTCCGCGGTCTGTCCGGTGTGGCGCAAGGCACCGAGCGGGCGACCGCCGACTACATGGGAATGTTGGCCACGGTCATGAATTCGCTGGCCCTGCAGAGCGCGTGCGAGAGGCTGGGCCTGCAGACCCGGGTCTTGTCCGCGATCCCGATGCAGACCGTCTGCGAACCCTATATCCGGCGCCGGGCCATTCGCCACATGGAGAAGGGTCGAATAGTCATCTTTGCCGCCGGTACCGGAAATCCCTTCTTCACCACCGACACCGCCGCCGCCTTGCGCGCCTCCGAGATGGAGTGCGATGTGCTGCTCAAGGGGACCCAGGTCGACGGCGTGTACGACGCCGATCCACGCAAGGTACCGGAAGCGCACCGCTACGAGCGCCTCAGCTACATGACCGTGCTCTCAGACGATTTGAAGGTAATGGATCATGCCGCCGTGTCGCTCGCGCGGGAGAACGGCATTCCCATCCTTGTCTTCTCCATACAGCGGCCCGGCGGGCTGACGGACGTCCTCGCCGGACGGGGGCAATATACTATAATAAGCGACTGACACACAGGAGGATGGCGCATGACCGCAGAGGAAGGAATCCTCGACGACATGGATCGTCGGATGAAGGGCGCGGTCGACACCTTGCGGAAGGAGTTCAGCGGATTGCGCACCGGGCGGGCCTCGCCGAGCCTGCTCGATCCGGTGCAGGTCCCGGCGTACGGCAGCACCATGCCGCTCAATCAGGTCGGCACTGTGGGCTCGCCAGAGCCGCGCCTGCTCACGGTCACGGTCTGGGACCGCAGCTTGGCCAAGGCGACCGAGAAGGCGATCCGTGAAGCCGGGCTCGGCCTCAATCCGCAGTCCGACGGCAGCTTGATTCGCGTCCCGATCCCCGAGCTCAACGAGGAGCGCCGCCGTGAGCTGTCCAAGGTGGCGGGGAAATACGCTGAACAGGCCCGGATCGCGGTTCGCAACGTGCGCCGCGACGGCATGGAAAGCCTGAAACGCCTCGAAAAAGACTCAAAGATCTCCCAGGATGAACACAAGCGTCTCGCCGACGAGATCCAGCAATTGACGGATCGAAGCGTAAAATTAATAGATGACGCGTTAGCTGGCAAAGAACAAGAGATTATGCAAGTCTGACCGGGGAAAGATGTCATACCCCTTGCAGCAGCACGAGCCGAGCCTGCCGACGCACGTGGCCATCATCATGGACGGCAATGGCCGGTGGGCACGGGCCCGGGGCATGCCGCGCACCGTCGGCCATCGACGAGGGGTTGAGACCGTCAAGCGCACCGTTGAGGCGGCCGCCGAGCTTGGGATCGGCTACCTGACGCTGTTTGGCTTCTCCATGGAAAACTGGGGGCGGCCTCAGGAGGAGGTGGCCGAGCTGATGCGGCTGCTGCGCTTCTATCTCCGGAGCGAGGCGGCGGAGCTGCACCGGAACGGCGTCAAGCTTCGGGTGATTGGAGACCGCAGCCGACTCGAGCCGGACATCGTGCAGATGATTGAGCGGGTCGAGGTGACCACGGCGGACAACGAGAAGATGCATGTCACCGTGGCCCTGAGCTATGGCTCCCGCCAGGAGATCGCCGAGGCGGCGCGCAGCATGGCACGGGATGCCGTCTCGGGTCGTATCGAGATCGAGCGGATCGACGAGGCGGCGCTCTCGGGCCGTTTGTTCACGGCGGGCCTGCCGGATCCGGACCTGATCATTCGGACAAGCGGCGAGAAAAGGATCAGCAATTTCCTGCTGTGGCAGGCGGCCTACGCCGAGCTCGTCTTCGTCGACACGCCCTGGCCGGACTTCTCCCGGGCCGACCTGGAGCTGGCTATCGGAGAGTTCCAAAGGCGCGAGCGACGCTTTGGTGTATCCCTCGGTGGCAAGTGACAGGAGCAACCTTGTCAAGCGACTTATTACTGGTTTTGTGCTGGGGCCCATAATTCTAACAATAATAGTAATTGGTGATCTTGCCTTCGACATCATGCTGCTGGTAGCCGGCGGCCTCGCCATGGCCGAGTGGTGTCGGCTCTCCGAGCTGGACAATTCCCGCGTCGCGACCCGCCTTCTCAAGGCGCTGCTGATCCTCGGCCTCCTCGGCTCGATTTTCGCCGCGGTCGGCTTGGGTCCGCTCCCGGGGCTCATGTCGCTCGCGCTCGCCACCGGCTTGGCCATCATGGCCAGTCTGATCGTCCTCAGGCCCTGCGGGCCGGTGCCGCTCGGCCTGCCGTATCTCGGGCTTCCCTTTGTCGCGCTGGCCTGGCTGAGGGATCTCCCGGAGATCGGCCTCGCCTTGGTCCTGTGGCTGTTCGTGACCGTCTGGGCGAGCGACATCGCGGCATTCGCGGCGGGCCGCCGTTTCGGCGGTCCCAAGCTGATGCCTTCCATCAGCCCAATGAAGACATGGTCGGGCTTCACCGGTGGTGTCCTGGCGGCGCTGACCGCCGGCGCCCTGACCGCGATTGCCCTCGACGCCCAGCGACCGCTTGTGGCAGTAGGGGTCGCGGTCTGCCTCGGGCTCGTGACCCAGCTAGGCGATCTGTTCGAATCCTTCATGAAGCGGCGGCACGGCCTCAAGGACAGCGGACGGCTCCTCCCGGGCCACGGGGGGCTGCTTGACCGAATCGACGGGCTCCTTGCCGCTTCCCTGGTCCTGGCCCTGTTTCATCGCACCGTGGGGGTAGCCGTCGAATGGTGGTGACAGCGAGCGACCCGGAGGCAGCCCTCAACGTGCCGCTGCGCACGGTCACGATCCTCGGCTCGACGGGCTCGGTGGGGCGCAATACCGTCGACCTGGTGTCGCGTCATCCGACGCGGTTCGCGGTCAAGGCCCTGACGGCGCGGCGCAACGCAGCGATGCTGGCGCAGCAGGCGAGGATCCTGGGGGCCGAGCTGGCGGTGGTCGCCGATGCCTCGGCCTACCCGAGCCTCAAGGACGCGCTCGCCGGGACCGGCATTGCCGCGGCGGCCGGACCGGAGGCGCTGCTCGACGCCGCCTCCCGGCCGGCCGACTACGTGATGGCCGCCATCGTCGGTGCCTCGGGGCTGCGACCGACGCTGGCCGCCGTGCGGCGCGGCGCGATCATTGCGTTTGCCAACAAGGAGTGCCTGGTCTGCGCGGGCCGGCTCATGATGGAGCAGGTAGGCCGGCACGGCGCGACGCTGCTGCCGGTGGACAGCGAGCACAACGCGATCTTCCAGGTGCTCGCGGGACATGACGCCGGCAGCGCCAGCCGGCTGATCCTGACCGCGTCGGGCGGCCCCTTTCGACGCTGGGATCGGCAGGCCATGGCCTCCGTGACACCGGAGCAGGCGGTGGCTCATCCGACCTGGAGCATGGGCGCGAAGATCTCCGTCGACAGCGCCACGATGATGAACAAGGGGCTGGAGGTCGTCGAGGCCGCCCATCTGTTCGGGATGCCCTCCGACCGGATCGACGTGCTGATTCATCCCCAGTCCGTCGTGCATAGCATGGTCGAGTATGTCGACGGCTCGGTGCTGGCGCAGCTCGGCACACCGGACATGCGTACGCCCATTGCCTACACCCTCAGCTGGCCTCGACGGATGGAGACACCCGCCGCCCGCCTCGACTTGGCGGCGACCGGCACTCTCGAGTTCGAGCCGCCGGATATGGACCGGTTTCCAGCCCTGAGGCTGGCGCGTCAGGCGCTCGCCGAGGGTGACCGGGCGACCGCCGTGCTGAACGCGGCCAACGAGATCGCCGTGGAGGCGTTTCTGCGGCGGCGCATCGGCTTCCTTGACATCGAGCGCGTGGTGGAGGCGGTGCTCGGCCGGTGCTCCGGCAGCCCCGTGCGCTCGCTTGAGGATATTTTCGACTGTGACGAGGAGGCACGCCACCAAGCGGAGTACTATATCACACAATGCCTGCGTGGGTGATCGAGCGCGCGTCCGGAGGGGCGTCTGAGAGTGGTGCCGATGGATCTCATAATCGACTATATCCTCCCGTTCCTTCTGGTTCTCAGCGTCCTGGTCTTCGTTCATGAATGGGGCCACTACTGGGTGGCCCGGCGCTGCGGCGTGCGCGTCGAGGTGTTCTCCATCGGCTTCGGACCGAAGCTCTTCGGCTTCACCGACAAGGCGCAGACGCAGTGGAAGGTCAGCGCCATCCCGCTTGGCGGGTACGTCAAATTCTTCGGTGACAGCGACCCGTCGTCTGCGCGGCCGAGCCAGCAGCGAGAGCCCGGCAACTCGGGCCTGAACGTCTCGGGCGACGTTGTCGAGCCCACGCGTCTGACCCTTCAGGAGCAGGCTGTCTCCTTCCATTACAAGCCGCTATGGCAACGCTCGCTGATCGTGGCAGCGGGTCCGGCGGCCAACTTCCTGCTGGCTATCGTCATCTTGGCGGGACTGCTGATGTTCACCGGGCATCCGTTCCCGCCACCCGTCGTGGGCGAGGTCCAGCGGGGCAGCGCCGCGGAGGCGGTCGGGCTCCGGGCAGGTGACCGGATTGTCGCGGTGGAGGGAGAGCGCATCTATCGGTTCGCGGAGATAGCGCTGCACGTGCAACGGGCCGAGGACGAGCCGCTGGAGATGACGGTCGCACGTGATGGCGAGCGCTTCAGCGTGGAGGCGCGACCTGAGCCGGTCACGGTGGAGGACCGCAGCGGCGAGCCGGTGACAATCTACCGGCTGGGGATCGCCGCCGACACCGCTCGCCAGGGACCTGTCGAGGCCGTCGGCAGTGCCGTGGCGGAGACTGCCGAGCTGACATGGATGACGCTAGCGGCGCTCGGTGAGATCATCGCCGGCGACCGCGGTACGGAGGAGCTCGGCGGACCGATTCGCATTGCTCAAATGTCCGGCGATGTGGCGCAGCTCGGCCTGCTGGCGCTGTTCTGGTTCATGGCGATCCTCTCGATCAACCTGGGTCTCATCAATTTGTTTCCCATCCCGATGCTGGATGGCGGTCATCTCTTGTTCTACGCGGCCGAGGCCGTGCGCGGCAGGCCGCTGGGCGAACGGGCTCAAGAATACGGTTTCCGGATCGGACTCGCTCTGGTATTGAGCCTCATGATCTTCGTGACGTGGAATGATCTTGTGCAGCTCCGGGTTATTGCGTTCATCAAGGACGTGATCTCCTAAGCGTCACGGCGTACCCACCATGGTGCAGGCTCTTGCACGGGTCCCGAAAACTGTTGTCTGGCATGCCGTGCCATCAAACGGGCACGGTCACCACTCTCGACGGCATTCGGCGAGTCGCCCTGATCACTGTCGTGCTGGCGATTACCGCCCTTTGTCTTCTCGCCGATGCGCACGCCCAAGGCGTTCCCGCGGAGCCGATCGAGCAGGTCCGCGTGGAGGGGACACAGCGGATCGAGCCCTCGACGGTCGTCTCCTTCCTGACCATCAGAGCCGGCGAGCCGTTGACCCAGGAAGCCCTTGACGCGTCGTTGAAGGCGCTGTTCGCGACCGGTTTGTTCGCGGATGTGGTGCTCCGCCGTGAGGAGAACACGCTCGTCGTCGAGGTGGTCGAGAACCCCATCATCAACCGGATATCGTTCGAGGGAAACAGCCGGATCGACGACGAGGTGCTGGCGGCAGAGGTGCAGCTGCGTCCGCGGGTCGTGTTCACCCGAACACGGGTTCAGAACGATGTGGCGCGGCTGCTCGAGCTCTACCGACGGAGCGGTCGGTTCGCGGCAACCGTCGAGCCGAAGGTGGTGCAGCTGCCGCAGAACCGGGTCGACCTGATCTTCGAGATCGAGGAGGGACCCCTCACCGGCGTGCAGCGCATCTCCTTCATCGGCAACAACGCCTTCAGCGACGCGGAACTGCGAGACATCGTTCAGACCGAGGAATCCCGCTTCTGGAAGATCTTCGCCAGCGAGGACACCTACGATCCGGACCGTCTCGCCTTCGATCGCGAACTGCTGCGCCGCTTTTACCTGTCCGAGGGCTACGCCGACTTTCGGGTCGTGTCCGGGGTCGCGGAACTGACGCCGGATCGGGAGGACTTCTTCATCACCTTCACGTTGGATGAGGGCGAGCGCTACAAGTTCGGCGACATTGAAGTTGTCAGCCTGCTGCCCAATCTCGAGCCCTCCGCTCTCGAGGGCGAGCTCACCACGGCACCCGACGACTGGTATTCCAGCGAGGCGGTCGAGGTCAGCATCAACAACCTGACGGAGGCGGCCGGCGATCTTCAATTCGCGTTCGTCGACGTTCAACCGATCGTCTCAAGGAACCGTGAGGAGCGCCTCATCAACGTCACCTATCAGCTGAACGAAGGTCCGCGGGTGTTTGTCGAGCGCATCGACATCACCGGCAATGTAAGGACCGTCGACCGGGTCATCCGACGGGAGTTCGAGCTTGTCGAGGGCGATCCATTCAGCAATTCCAAGCTGCGGCAATCCGAGACTCAGGTTCGCAATCTTGGCTACTTCGAGAGGGTGGAGGTGTCCTCGGTTCCAGGCTCGACAGCGGATCGCACCGTGGTCGAGGTCGATGTCGAGGAGCAATCAACGGGCGAGTTCTCGATCGGCGCGGGCTTCTCGTCCTCCGATGGCCCGCTCGGCGATGTCAGCTTGCGGGAGCGCAATCTGCTCGGCCGCGGGCAGGATCTTCGTCTGAGCGCGACCATCAGCGGCCGGACACAGGAGCTGGACCTGAGCTTCACCGAGCCGTTCTTCCTTGAGCGTGATCTCTCCGCAGGCTTCGATGTGTTCCGGATCAGTCGCGACAACCAGGACGAAAGCTCGTTCGACGAGCTGGCGACCGGCCTCGGCCTGCGGCTCGGCTACCCCCTGAGCGAGCGATTGCGGCAGATCGTGCGGTATCGGCTCGCCTTTCGGGAAATATCCGAGGTCGGCGAGGACGCCTCGCTGTTCATCCAGGAGCAGGAAGGAGAGACCTTGACCTCAGCCGTCAGCCATCAGTTGACCTACGATCAGCTCGACAGCCGGATCCAACCGACAGACGGGTACATCTTGCGATTCGGCAATGAGATTGCCGGCCTTGGGGGGGACGTTCGCTATCTTGAGTCCACCATCGGCGGCAGCATCTTCTTCCCTGTGCTCGAGCAGACCGTGCTCAGCCTGAGCGCCGAAGGCGGCTACATCGTCGGACTCGGCGACGATGTGCGCATCAACGACCGGTTCTTTGTCGGCGGCAACAATCTTCGCGGGTTCGACACGTCCGGCATCGGGCCCCGAGACGAGAACGGGGACGCCCTCGGCGGCAATCGATTCGTCGCCGGAAGTGTCGAACTGAGCTTCCCGGTGGGGCTTCCTGAGGAGCTCGGGGTTCGTGGACGCACCTTCACCGATTTCGGCACGCTCAGTGAGGTCGATCTCATATCCGAGGAGACGGCCGAGGAGCCGATCCTCGAGGAGGGCTCGTTCCGCGTGTCCGTCGGCGCCGGAGTGTCCTGGAGCTCGCCCTTTGGGCCGATCCGGGTCGACTTCGCCGTACCGATCGTCAGCGAGGAGTTCGATGAGGAGGAAAACTTCCGCTTCAGCTTCGGCACGAGCTTTTGATCCATGCTGACCCGGTTCGGCGCCTCTCGGCTGCTGCTGACGGCGTGGCTCGTCCTTGCTGCTGGGACCGGCGGCGTCCACGCACAGTCCGATGCGGGGGGCGGCCCGGGGATCGAGCCAACCCGCATCGTCGTCGTCGACTTTCAGGCGGTGGTTCGGCGATCGGCTGCGGCTCAGCAGATCCAGACGCAGATCGACGAGTTCCGGACGGCATATCAGAACGAGTTCGGCGCCATCGAGGAGGATCTGCGGGAGGCGGAGACGGCGTTGACGGCGGAGCGCGGAGCCGTGCCCGAGGAGCAGTTCCTCGAGCGACGTCGCGACTTCGAGAGACGGGTGACCGAAGCCCAAAGGGAGGCGCAGCTACGGCGTGCCGCGCTAGATCAGGCGCTCGACCGGGCCATGGACAGTGTCCGGGGCACCCTGCTGGAGGTCATCGCGGAGATTGCCCAGGAGAGAGAGATCGCCATCGTGCTCAGCAAGCAGCAGGTGATCCTGGCTGACCGCGCCCTCGACCTGACCGATGAATGCCTGGCGCGCCTCAACGCCGCTCTGCCGCACGCCGAAGTAAGGCTCGGGGAATAGGCCCGACCCCGGCCAGCGCCTTGTTCTTGAGGTGGCGACGGTGACGGTGGCTGATATGATCCAACCCAGCCTGCCCTGACCGACGGCCGGACGAACAGCGATCAGCGACCGCCGTATCCACGCCGCTGCCGGGTTTTTGTGCCGCAAAGCTACCGTTGAGGCCACTTGGAACCATGGACGTGCCCACGCCGAACGAGACCGGAGCGGACATCGACGTGATGCGGGTCATGAAGATGATCCCTCACCGATATCCCATGCTGATGGTCGACCGAGTGGTCGACGTTGTCCCGGACCGGCGAGCGTTGGGCATCAAGAACGTCACCATCAACGAGAGCTATTTCCAGGGTCATTTCCCGCAGCGTCCCGTCATGCCCGGTGTGATGATCATCGAATCGATGGCCCAGACCGCGGCTGTGCTGGTGGTCGCCACCCTCGGCGGCGAGGCGGAGAGCAAGCTCGTCTACTTCATGTCGATCGAGAACGCCCGCTTCCGGCGGCCCGTGGTGCCGGGCGACAGCTTGCAGATCCAGGTGGCCAAGCTGCAGCATCGCAAGAATGTCTGGAAATTCTCGGGCGAGGCCAAGGTCGACGACAAGGTCTGTGCCGAGGCCACCTTCGCCGCCATGATCATGGACACCTGAGCGCGCCCTGGCCAACTGATGACCAGCATCCATCCCACGGCGGTGGTCGATCCCAGGGCGCATCTCGGCAACGATGTCGAGATCGGCCCGTTCTCGGTCATTGGACCGGACGTTCGTCTCGACGACGCCGTCAAGATCATCTCGCATGGTGTGGTCGCCGGTCGCACCAGGATCGGCTCGGGAACCCGCATCTTCCCGTTCACCTCGATCGGCCATGAGCCCCAGGATCTGAAGTATGAGGGCGAGCCGTCAGAGTTGATCATCGGCTGCAACAACACGATCCGTGAGCATGTCACCGTCAATCCCGGCACTGCCGGAGGCGGCATGGTGACCCGCATCGGAGACGGATGCCTGCTCATGGTCGGCGTCCATGTGGCCCACGACTGCCGGATCGGCAACTCGGTGGTCATGGCGAACAATGCCACCCTGGCCGGTCATGTGGTCGTCGAGGACTTCGCGGTCATCGGTGGCCTGTCCGCGATCCACCAGTTCGTCCGCATCGGCGCCCATGCGATGATTGGCGGGATGACCGGGATTGAGCAGGATGTCATTCCGTTCGGTCTGGCGATGGGCGACCGGGGCCACCTCGCCGGCCTCAATCTCGTCGGATTGAAGCGCCGGGGCTTCGACCGGGACGACATCCACCGGCTGCGGGCGGCCTTCCGGATGCTCTTCGCGGCGACCGGGGAGATGACCGAGCGCATGGCCGCCGTCTCCAGGGAGCACGGCGACAGCCCGTTGGTCCGCCAACTCCTGGATTTTTTGGGGGCCGAAAGTGATCGTCTGGTGTTGAAGCCGCGCGCCGTCGATGGCGACTAAGCTTGCGATCATCGCCGGCGGCGGATCCTTGCCCTGGCGCCTGGCCGAGGCCTGCCAGTCCCGCGGCCGGAGCATCTTCGTCGTCTGCCTTGAGGGTTTCGCCGAACCCGCCTTGGCCGATCGGTTTCCCGGCATGTCGGCCAGACTCGGGGCCGGTGGTGCCATCCTCGACCGCCTGCGGACGGAAGGTGTTCAGGAAGTATGCCTCGCCGGCGCCGTCCGCAGGCCGAGCCTGAGTGAGCTCCGGCCTGACTTCTGGACAGCCTGTCAGGTGGCCCGGGCCGGATTCCTGAGGCTGGGAGACGACGCTCTCCTGTCCGCGGTCGGTCAATTGCTGGAACGCGAGGGCCTCAAGGTCGTGGGGGCCGCGGAAGTCTTGGACACGCTCCTGGCGCGTCCGGGGATCCTTGGACGCCACGAGCCCGACGAGATCGCACAGGCCGATATCGATCGTGGCTGGACTGTGTGCCGGGCGCTCGGTCGCGTGGACGTCGGCCAAGCGGTGGTCGTCCAGCAAGGCATTGTCCTTGCCGTGGAGGCGGCCGAGGGAACCGATGAGATGCTGCGACGCTGCCTCGATCTTCAACGGGACGGGCCCGGTGGCGTGCTCGTGAAGGCTCGGAAGCCGCAACAGGATGCTCGTCTCGATCTGCCCACCATCGGTCCGCGGACCCTGGAGGCGGCGGCGGCGTCGGGGCTCAGGGGTCTCGCGGTCGAGGCGGGCGGGGTCCTCGTGCTGGCTCCCGACAGCCTGCAGGATTTCGCGGACCGCCATGGGCTCTTCGTCGTCGGCATAGAGGCCGAAACTTGAGCCGGCCGTTGGTCTTCCTCGTCGCCACGGAGGCGTCGGGGGACCTGATGGGCTCGCGCCTGATGCAGGCGCTTCGGACCCTGACCGGAGATCAGGCGCGCTTCTGCGGGGTCGGTGGACCCCTCATGGAGCAGCAGGGCCTGCAGAGCCTGTTTCCGATTTCGAGCCTGTCGATCATGGGAGCCGCGGAGCTCCTGCCGCGTGCCCGAACCCTTCTTGCCCTGGTGCGGCGGACGGCCGAGGCAGCCCAGGAGTGGCAGCCGGATATCGGCGTCCTGATCGACTCCTGGGGATTCAATAGTCGCGTGGCCGCGAGACTCGCCGGCCGGCGCCGTTTCCCCTTGCTGCAGTTCGTCGCGCCGAAGGCATGGGCCTGGCGGGCGGGGCGTGCCCGGCGCCTTGCCAAGCTGGTCGATGCGCTGCTGGCTCAGCTGCCGTTCGAGCCTGCCTTCTTCGAGCGACATGGCTTGACCAGCACCTTCGTTGGGCACCCGATCATCGAAAGCCCGGTGCGCGAAGCCGACCCCGAACGCTTCCGGTCCCGGTACGGCCTCGCGGAGGACGAACCTCTCCTTGCGGTCCTGCCGGGCAGTCGGCAGGGTGAGGTCACGCGATTGCTGCCGGTCTTCGGGGATGTCGTGGCGCGCCTGCAGGCCGACCGACCGGGCTGGCGGACTGTGCTGCCGACACTCGAGAGCCTTGATGCCGAGATCCGGAACCTTGTCCGACATTGGACCGTCGCCCCGCTCATCGTGCACGATCAGGGAGCCAAGTATGACGCCCTGGCTGCCAGCGAGGCAGCGATCGCCGCATCGGGCACGGTGACCCTCGAGCTTGCCCTGCTTGGCACACCGGCTGTCGTCGCCTACCGGGTCCACCCATTGACCGCGTTCGGGGTCCGTCGGCTGATGACCGTCCGCTACGTCACCCTTGTCAACCTGCTTCTCGATCGCTCCATAATCCCGGAGTTCCTCCAGGAGAACTGCACTGCGGCCAGGATCGGTGACGCCCTGCTCGGGCTGCTTGACGATCCCGTTCAGCGGCGGCAGCAGGCGCAGGCGGGCCGTGTGGTGGCCGGCATGCTCGGTGCCGGTGGCCCCGCGCCAAGTCTGAGGGCGGCGGAGGCGGTGCTCCGCTGGCTCGACCTTGGGGCGTTTCCGCCTGAGGCGGAATCGGCCCCGGCTCGCTCCCTCGCTTGACCACCCCAAGCACACGGTCGTTGGGTGGCCGGGCGGGGGAGCGGGCCGGCGATGCCACCTGACCCGGAAACACCCTAGTCGGGGCGAGATCGTTCCGGGGCAGCGCGATCAAACGATCGCGCCGGCCAAACGTAGGGCACAACGCGAGAGGGGCGTTGTGTCGAGAGACGGGAGGCTCGGCGGACGGGCGGATGCGCCGCCCGTCCGGGAGTGACCGTGATCAGCCGATGGCGTCGATCATGAGCGCTGCTCGAGAGGCACGAAGGAACGCTGCTGCTGCCCGACATAGAGCTGGCGCGGCCGCCCGATGCGCATGCCAGGATCCTCCACCATCTCCTTCCACTGGGCAATCCAGCCCACTGTCCGGGCGACGGCGAACAGGACCGTGAACATCGAGGTGGGAAAGCCCATCGCCTTCAGGATGATGCCCGAATAGAAATCAACGTTCGGGTACAGCTGCTTCTCGACGAAGAACGAATCCTCGAGGGCGATCCTCTCGAGCTCCATGGCAAGATCGAGCAGCGGGTCACCGACCATGCCAAGATCCTCGAGCACCTCATGGCACGTCTCGCGCATGACCTTGGCTCGCGGATCGTAGTTCTTGTAGACGCGGTGACCAAAGCCCATCAAGCGGAAATGGTCGTTCTTGTCCTTCGCCCGATTGACGTACTCTTTCACGCGGCTTGGCTCGCCGATCTCCTCAAGCATCTTCAGCACCGCCTCGTTGGCACCGCCATGGGCCGGACCCCAGAGGGCGGCGATGCCGGCAGCAATGCAGGCGAACGGGTTCGCGCCGGAGGAGCCAGAGAGCCGCACGGTCGAGGTGGACGCGTTCTGCTCGTGGTCGGCGTGCAGGATCAGGATGCGGTCCATCGCCTTCGCATGGACCGGGTTCACCTTGAACTCCTCGCAGGGAGTGGCGAAGCACATGTGCAGGAACCGGTCCGCGTAGCGCAGATCATTGCGCGGATACATCATCGGCTGACCGATGGAGTACTTGAAGGCCATCGCGGCGATCGTCGGCATCTTGGCGATCAGGCGTCGCGACGCGACCATGCGCTGGTGCGGATCGCGGATATCCGTGCTGTCGTGGTAGAAGGCCGAGAGCGCGCCGACCACCCCGCACATGATCGCCATCGGATGCGCATCCCGACGGAAGCCGCGGAAGAAGGTGGTCAGCTGCTCATGGAGCATGGAGTGGTAGGTTATGGCGTGCTCGAACTCGGCCTTCTGCTGCACATTTGGAAGCTCGCCGTGGAGCAGCAGGTAGCACACCTCCATGAAGTCGGTGTGCTCGGCAAGATCGTCGATGGCATAGCCGCCATGAAGCAGGACACCCTTGTCACCGTCGATAAAGGTGATCGCGCTTTCGCACGCGGCCGTCGACGTAAAGCTCGGATCATAGGTGAACATGCCCGTCTCGCCATAAAGCTTGCGGATGTCCACCACACGAGGACCAGACGAGCCGCTTAGGATCGGCAGCGTGACCGTCTTGCCGGTCGAATTGTCCGTTAAGGTAACCGTTTCGCTATCAGCCTCGGGCTTCAGGGCGGTCTGCTGCGACATGGCCTAAGTCCTCCGTTACGGTGGTCGGGCTCGCCGGCGGGGGGCGCGCACGTGCGGCCTGCATTAACCAAAGCCCGGGCTTCGACGCACCAACTTAGATGGGCAGTCTTCGCATGGCAACGAGCCGGACCGGTCGTCACCCGGCGCCGATGGCGACGTCGGGTCGCGTATCCCGCAGTCGCGAAAGGGTTTCCCCAGGTCCAAGGATTGCTGCCACCTCGAAGATTCCCGGTGAGATCGTGGACCCGCTTAGGGCAGCGCGCAGCGGCTGGGCCACATCACCGAGCTTGCGCCCTTCCGACTCGGCAAACGCGCGGATTTCCCGCTCGAGCGTCGCCTCGCGCCAATCATCGACCTCGGACAGCCTTCGCGCCAGCCGGTCCAGCATGGACCGGTTCTCGGGCGTCAGCAAGGCCTCTGCCTTCGGCGTCAGGGTCAGCGGACGCCGCTGCACGTAGATAAGAGCATTCTCGCTCAGTTCCTTGAGGTTCCTGGCCCGCTGCTTCAATCCGGAAAGACCGGCCGCGAGCCGGCGACGATCCTCCTGCCCAAGCGGCCGACCAATCCGATCGGCGATGCTCGGCTGGAGGCGCGCCAGGAGATCATCATCGTCTGCCTGCCGAAGATAGATGCCGTTCAGATTGTCGAGCTTGCCAAAGTCCAGCCGCGCCGGGGACCGGCCGATGCCATCCAGATCGAACCAATCGACCGCCTGCTTGGTGGAAATCACCTCATCGTCCCCGTGAGCCCAGCCCAGCCGGAGCAGATAGTTGCGCAAGGCCTCCGGGAGGTAGCCCATCTCACGGTAGGCCTCGATCCCAAGCGCGCCATGCCGTTTCGAGAGCTTGGCGCCATCCGGACCATGGATGAGCGGAACATGGGCGAAGACCGGCGGCGGCGCGTCCAGAGCCCGGAAAAGCTGCGTTTGCCGGAAGGCATTCGTCAGGTGATCGTCGCCGCGGATGACATGGCTGATGTCCATGTCGATGTCGTCAATGACGACCGAGAGCATGTAGGTCGGCGTGCCGTCCGCGCGCAGCAGAACCATGTCGTCGAGCTGCTCATTGGCGACCCTGACCTGCCCCTGTACGGCGTCGTCGATGATTGTCTCGCCGGATTGCGGGGCCTTGAACCGGATCGCCGGCGGCACCCCCGGTGGCGCTTCATCGGCCGGTCGGTCACGCCAGCGCCCGTCGTAGCGCATCGGCCGGCCTTCCGCCCGGGCCGTCTCACGCATTGCCGCCAGCTCCTGCGGACTGGCATAGCACCGGTAGGCGAGACCGGACTCGAGCAGGCGGCGCGCGACGTCGGCATGCCGCTGCTGGCGGCTGAACTGCGACACCACCTCGCCATCCCAGTCGAGGCCGAGCCAGCGGAGCCCGTCAATGATCGCGGCGACCGCGTCCTCGGTGGAGCGGGCGCGGTCCGTGTCCTCGATGCGCAGCAGAAATCGGCCTCCGTGGTGACGCGCGAACAGCCAATTGAACAAGGCGGTGCGCGCGCCACCAATGTGGAGAAAACCGGTCGGTGACGGAGCAAAGCGGGTGACGACGGTCATCGAGCAAGTCTTGTGAAACATAAGGGCCGTAAGCTTTCCGCTGGTTGGGCAAGATAGCGACGCAGGCCGGTCGTCGCTACGGCGACGGAGATGACGGGGACCGACCTGGAGGAGGAGCGGCCAGCGCGCCCGTTGCCGATCTTGGGCTGGATCGGTCGCAACCTGGCAGCAGAGCGCGAGCGCTGGCCCCTGTGGATCCCCGTTGCCGCCGGCCTCGGCGTGGCTCTCTACTTCTCAGCTCCGCTCGAGCCCGCGACCTGGATCGGCCCGTGCCTGCTGACAGCGTTGATCCACCTGACGCTGTGGGTAAGGCATCGGCAGCGCCTGGCGGTCCTGGTCGTCGCGATCACGGCGATCGTCGCCGGCTTCGCCTCGGCCCAGATCCGTTCCGCCGTCGTGGCCACTCCGATGCTGTCGCGCGAGATCGGTCCAACCGAGGTCGAAGGCACGGTCACTGTCCGGGACATTCTGCCGAACGGTCGGACACGCGTGGTCCTGGACCGTCCCACGGTCGATCGCCTCCGCCCCGCCGAGGTTCCGCGCAGGATCCGTGTCAGCCTGTTGCCCGGCCATGCGCCGGCGCCAGTCGGTGCGCGTGTCCGGGTCCTGGCCATTCTCTATGGCCCGAGCGGGCCCGTGGCCCCGGGCGCCTTCGATTTCCGGCGCCGTGCCTACTTTCAGGGCATCGGCGCCATCGGCTATGCGGTCGGGGCGATCGAGATCCGGTCCGGGCCGGCGGCGGACGCCGCTGTCCCCCTCGAAGCACTGCGCGAGAGTTTGGCCGAGAGGATCCGGGGCGCCTTTTCGGAGGCGGACCGGGCGGCCCTTGCCGCCGCTCTGCTGGTGGGTGAACGGGCCGCGGTGTCGGACGATGTGTACGAGGCCCTTCGCGAATCAGGTCTCGCCCACTTGTTGGCGATCTCCGGCTTGCATGTCGGCCTGATTGCCGGGCTGGTCTTCTTTGCGGTGCGACTGCTGCTCGCCGCGGTCGAGCCGCTGGCGCTGCGTTATCCTATCAAGAAATGGGCGGCCCTGTGTGGGCTGCTTGCGGCGCTCGGCTACACGGTCCTCGTCGGCGCTCCCGTGCCGACGCAACGTGCCTTCGTGATGACCGGGCTAGTGTTTCTCGCCGTCCTGGTGGACCGGACGGCGATCTCCATGCGCTTGGTCGCCTGGGCTGCCGTGGTCGTGTTCGTGCTCACGCCTGAATCGATCGTGGGAGCCAGCTTTCAGCTGTCCTTTGCCGCGGTCATCGCCCTGGTCGCTGCCTACGAGAATGCCGCGCGCCGGGCTGTGCGCCGCAACGCGCTGCCCGTAGCCCTGATCACCGCTGCCACCTATGTCGGCGGCGTGGCGCTGACGACCCTCGTGGCGTCTACCGCGACCGCGCCCTTTGCCCTCTTTCATTTTCAGCGGATCGCCACCTTCGGCATCGCGGCGAACCTCCTGGCCGTGCCGCTGACGGCCTTCTGGATCATGCCCTGGGGTCTCGTCAGCTATCTCGTCATGCCGCTCGGCCTCGAAGGCTGGGCCCTGCAGCCGATGGGATGGGGGATCGATCTCCTGCTCCGGATCGCCCGCGAGGCCGCCTCATGGCCCGGGGCGGTGTGGCTCCTGCCGGCGATGCCGCTCGCCGGCCTGATCGCCATCACCCTCGGTGGGCTTTGGCTTTGCCTCTGGCAGCGGACATGGCGTCTGCTCGGCCTCCTCGGAATCGTCGGCGGGATGCTCAGCCTCGCCATCGCGACACCACCGGATGTCCTGGTGAGCGACGACGGCCGGCTGATCGCCATCCGGACCGGCACCGGTTCCCTGGCCTTCTCAAGCATCAGCCGGGAGAGCTTCGTGCGGCAGATCTGGCAGCGCCGGGACGGATCGCGCGCCGCCCCCGTGGCGTGGCCGGCGTCCGGCAGCCTGGCCGGGAGCGGGCTCACCTGCGATCCCAGGGCATGCCTCTACGAGCGGAGCGGCTGGCGCGTCTCGATTGTCGCCGATCCTCGCGCGTTCGAGGATGATTGCCGACGTGTCGACATTGTGGTGAGTCCCGCCGTCGTGCCGGAGACGTGTCTCGCCGTTCTCGGGATCGGCTTCCGCGAGCTGCGCGAGCGCGGAGCCCACGCGCTGTACCTCTCCGATGGGACCGTTCGCGTGAAGACCGGCCTTGCCGGCGAGCGGCCTTGGACGCCGAGCCGATGACCGACGGGCATGGCCATGGCGATGGACCTGCGTCCGGCCCCGGAGGGCCGGTCACTCGTACCGTCGCACCAGACCGACAAGCCGCCCCTGCACCTGGACACGGTCGGGTCCGAAGATCCGCGTTTCATAGCAGGGGTTGGCCGGCTCCAGTGCGATCGTGTTGCCCTTCTTGCGCAGCCGCTTCAGCGTCACCTCGCCGTTGTCGATGAGCGCGACGACGATGGCCCCGTTCTCGGCCGTGTCGACCTTTCGCACGACCACGACGTCGCCGTCGAGAATGCCGGCATCGACCATGCTGTCCCCCTCGACCTGCAGCGTGTAGTGGTCGCCGCCACGGGTCAGCAGGCTGGCCGGCACGTCGCTGAAGCTTGTCTGGTCACGCAGCGCCTCGATCGGCGTGCCCGCGGCGATGCGCCCGTAGAGCGGGAGCTGCACACTCCCGACCTCGCCGTCCTCGGTGGCGCCGGCCGGCCGTCCGGGCATGGCATGGCCGAAGTCGCCCTTGATGACATTCGGTGCCAGGATCCCCCGCGGCGGATTTCCGGGCCCCGCCTTGGCGCCGTCCGGGAGGCGCAGCACCTCGAGCGCGCGGGCGCGGTGCGGCAGGCGACGAATGAACCCGCGCTCCTCCAGGCCGGTGATCAGTCGATGAATACCGGACTTGGACCGCAGTTGAAGGGCTTCCTTCATCTCGTCGAAGGAGGGAGACACACCGTCCTCGGTCAAGCGACGGTGTATGAAAAGGATCAGTTCATGTTGCTTGCGCGTCAGCATTGCCCGTTCCGAGCCGTCCACCGCGTCCTATTTGACGGCGCGAACCATACTCGGAACAAAAGTAAAACGTCAAGCGATGTTCGCTGTCTGTTCGGGCGCCATGCCGCAGTGATGCATATGCGCTACACGGCAAGCGGTCCTTCGGGAAAGCGCAGGACCGGCACCGGGTCGCCGCGGGCCGCGCTCGTGCCGAGGGGAGGGCGAACCACCAGACAGTTCGCGTCGGCGAGCCGGGACAGCATGGAGCTGTCCTGCACATCGAACGGGGTGACCACCGCACGGCCATCGGCAGCGTGCTCGAGACGGCTGCGCAAGTAGTCGCGGCGCTCATCGTTGGCCGGCAGCGCACGTCCCAGCAAGGCCATCTCGGTCGGCTGCTCGTCCGGCGGAAGTCCCAGCATGGCGCGGATCATCGGGCGGGCGAAGACCAGGCCACAGACCAGGGCCGACACCGGATTGCCCGGGAGCCCGAGAACCGGCGTCGACCCGAGACGGCCAAACATCAGCGGCTTGCCCGGGCGCATGGCGATCTTCCAGAACTCGACCTCAAGGCCGCGCTCGGTCAGGGCCTGCCGCATGACGTCATGCTCGCCGACCGAGACGCCGCCGCTGGTGATGAGCAGGTCCGTGCCGGTTGCCGCTGCGACGACCGCGCCAACGGCCTGCGGATCGTCCCGCACGATTCCGAGGTCGGTGGCAAGGCCGCCGCACGTCTCAACGAGCGACGCCAGCGCCAGATTGTTGGCGCTTACGATCTGGCTGGCCGCCATCGGCTCACCCGGCATCACCAGTTCGTTGCCGTTCGCCAGGAGGGCCACCCGCGGCTGCCGGCGCACGCTCACCCAGGGGACATTCATGGCTGCGGCCAAGCCGATGTCGCGAGCCGTCAGCCGACACCCCGCGCGCAGCAGAACCTCGCCCTTCCGGAAATCGAGCGCCGTGTCGCGCACGTGCCGGCCCGGCGGTACCGCTTCCTGCACAAGGATGCGGTCGCCAGCGGGGCTGGCCTTTTCCTGGATCAGGATCGTGTCCGTTCCGCGCGGCAGCGGTGCGCCGGTGAAAATGCGCACGCAGGCACCCGGACCGACCCAGCCCTCGAACTGCTGACCGGCAGCGACCGTGCCGATCATCCGCAGCGTCACATGCCCGCGCTGCACATCCGCGGCCCGAACCGCATAGCCGTCCATGGCCGAGAGCGGCGCGCGGGGCTGCGACAGCCGCGCCGGCTGGTCCGCTGCCAGGATGCGGCCGCGCGCGGCGCTGATGGGCACCATCTCACTTGGCATGGGCGCCACTGTCGACAGCATCCGTGCTGTCGCGTCCTCGACCGGGATCATCACGGTGCCTCGAAGGTGCCCGACTTGCCGCCCGACTTGAAGTGCAGCCGAAGGTCGGAGATGGTGATGCTTCGATCCATGCCCTTGCACATGTCGTAGATCGTCAGCGCGGCGGTGGCGGCGGCCAGCATCGCCTCCATCTCGACGCCGGTACGCCCGACCATACGGACCGTCGCGGCGACATCAACGGCGTTCACCGCCTCCACCGGCTCAAGCTCGATCTCGACCGCGCTCAACAGGAGCGGATGGCAGAGCGGGATCAGGTCCGGCGTGCGCTTCGCCGCCATGATGCCGGCAAGGCGTGCCACCTGAAGCACATCACCCTTTCGGGTCCGGCCATCCCTTACGGCCGCAAACGTCTCCGGCTGCATGCACACCCGGCAACCGGCCCGCGCCAGGCGCTCGCTCTCGACCTTGCCGGACACGTCGACCATGCGCGGAGCTCCGCGCTCGTCAAAGTGGCCACTGTCTCCGGACATGGCGTGCAGCTCCGTCACGGCGCCGGGGCATACGGGCCGGCCAGCAACGCGCGGGTTGCTGCCGCCACGTCCGCCTGGACCATCAGGCTCTCGCCGACCAGAAACGTGCTTGCCCCGGCGGCGGCCAGGCGTTCCAGATCGGCGCTGTCACGGAGCCCGCTTTCCGCGACCAGCAGGTGCGCCGACGGCACCAGCGGAGCCAGCCGCTCGGTGACCGCCAAATCGACCGACAGCGTGCGGAGGTTGCGGTTGTTGATGCCAATGAGCGGGCTTCCAAGGCTTAGAGCACGCTCCAGCTCCGCTGCGTCGTGCACCTCGACGAGACAATCCATCGCGAACTCACGGGCGGCCGCAGCGAGTTCCCGGGCCTGCTCGTCCGAGAGTGCGGCGAGAATCAGCAGGATCGCGTCGGCGCCGAGCGCACGGGACTCAATGACCTGGTAGTCCTCGAGCATGAAGTCCTTGCGCAGCACCGGCAGATCGACCGCCGCCCGGGCCTGCGAGAGATCCTCATCCCGGCCGCCGAAGTAGGGCTCGTCCGTCAGCACCGACAGGCACGTCGCGCCGCCGTCCCGGTAGGCTCGGGCCAGCCCTGCAGGATCGACGTCGTCGCGGATGACACCGCGGGATGGGGAGGCCCGCTTGATCTCGGCGATCAGGCCGAAGCGGCGATCACACCGGACACGACGCAAGCTGTCCAGAAAACCCCGGGGCGGCTCTACCGCGGCGGCCTCGGTGATCACCACGGCGAAGGGCCGCTCGCGTCGGCGCGTCGCGATCGCCCTTCGCTTGTCCGCGCAAATGCGCTCCAGCACACCGGTCATGGAGCAACCGCCGCCGGTCGGTTGGAGATCTCGACCAGCTTGCCGAGCGCGGCTCGAGCCCGGCCATCGTCGACCAGTTCCGCGGCGACGGCGACGCCCTCGCGCAGATCGGCCGCCACATCGGCGATCACCAGCGCTGCTGCGGCATTGAGCAGGACGATGTCCCGGTAGGCCCCCGGCCGCCCTTCGAGAACGGCCGTCAGCGCGGCCGCGTTAGCAGCCGGATCACCGCCACGCAGGCTTTCCGGCGCGCTCCGCGGCAGCCCGACATCCTCGGGGGCCACCGCGAAGGTCCGCACCCGGCCGCCGCGCCATTCGGCGACGTGCGACGGCCCGGTCGTCGTCAACTCGTCCAGGCCGTCGCTTCCGTGCACCACCCAGGCGCGTTCCGCCCCGAGCTGGCCCAGGACCTCGGCGAGCGGTGCGATCCAGCGTCCGTCGAAGACGCCCAGCAGCTGGCGCCGGGCCCCGGCCGGGTTCGAAAGCGGCCCGAGCAGGTTGAACACGGTCCGGGTGCCGAGCTCGACGCGCGCCGGACCGACGTGGCGCATCGCGCTGTGATGCCGCGGCGCCATCAGAAAGCCGACACAGGCCTCCCAAAGGGCGGCCCGCACCAGCGCCATGTCGGCATCCAGATTGACACCCAGGAACGACAGCACGTCCGCGGCGCCGCACCGGCTCGACAGCGCCCGATTGCCATGCTTGGCCACCGGCACGCCGGCCGCGGCAACGACGAAGGCGACAGCCGTGGAGATATTGTAGCTGCCCGAGCCGTCACCGCCGGTGCCGCAGCAGTCGATCGCGGTTCGTGGCGCGTCGATGGTCAGTGCCTTGGCGCGCATCGCCCGTGCCGCGCCCGTGATCTCCGCCACGCTTTCGCCGCGCACCCTCAGACCGATCAAGAAGCCGCCGATCTGGGCAGCCGTGGCCTCACCGGACATGATCACGGTGAACGCCTCGGCGGCTTCATCCTCCTCGAGGGACGCTCCGGCAGCGATCCGGGCGAGGAACGGCTTCAGTCCGTCGGTGCCGGTCGTCATGCCGCCTGCCTCGGCCGGGACAGATCGAGGAAGTTCGCCAGGATCCGGTGACCATGCTCCGTCGCAATGCTTTCCGGGTGGAACTGAACCCCGTGGATCGGCAGCGTACGGTGCCGCAGTGCCATGATGACGCCGTCCGTGGTCTCGGCCACGGTCTCGAGGCTGTCGGGCAGGCTTGCCGGGTCGACGACGAGCGAATGATAGCGCGTTGCCTGAAACGGGCTCGGCACCCCTCCGAGAACGCCTTGGCCCTGGTGATGGATCGCGCTCAGCTTGCCATGCATGAGCGTGTCGGCACGGACAACCGAGCCGCCAAAGGCCTGTCCGATGGCCTGATGGCCGAGGCAGACGCCCAGGATCGGCACCCGGCCCGCCGCGGCGCCGATGAGCCCAAGGCAGACGCCGGCGCGATCCGGATCGCAGGGGCCGGGCGAAAGGACGATCGCCTGCGGGGTCAGAGCAAGCGCCTCCTGCACGGTGACGGCATCGTTGCGCCGCACCAGCGTGCGAACGCCGAGCTCGCCAAGAAAGTGGACGAGGTTGTAGGTGAAGCTATCGTAGTTATCGATTACGAGAAGCATGCCAAGGGCGGGTCTGACGGACTGATCCTGGACCGGCAGCCTAGCGACCTCGGCGGGCTTTTTGAAGACCGAGGCGCGGGAGCCTTGACCTTCCCATCACAGGAAGGTCCATATCGAATAGCATGGCACAGATAAAGGTTACGTTGAACGTGGGCGGCATGCGCTGTGCGGCGTGCGTGTCGGCCGTAGAGAAGGCCCTGCTGACCCACCCCGGCGTTGCGTCGGCGACGGTGGATCTCGACCGCCATAGGGCTGCAGCCTTGGTTGACGCCACTCTGGCGGACGCTTCCGACCTCGTCGCCGCGGTCGAGGACGCCGGATACGAGGCCAGTATCGCGGATGCCTGACGCAAGCCGGTCGGCCGATGCTGCGGAGTGGATCTCGCTCGCCATAGAGGGCATGAGCTGCGCGGCCTGCGCGGCACGCCTTGAAAGAGTGCTGGGACGGCAGCGCGGTGTTAGGGCGGCGCATGTCAGCCTGACGGCCGAGCGGGCGGACATCCTGGGGGCCTCGGATCAGCTTGCCTTGGACGAGTTGATCGAGACGGTGGAGCGGGCCGGCTTCCGGGGGCGCCCCGTCACCGAGGCGACGCCGGAGGAGAATGAGCAGGCAGAGCAGCCGGGGCCGGAGCGGATGGTGTTCCTGGTCAGCGCGCTGCTGTCGGTCCCTCTGGCGCTCGAGATGGTCCCCATGGCGCTTGGTCAGCCGCATTGGCTGCCCGGCTGGGCCCAGCTGCTCCTGGCGACCCCGGTGCAATTCTGGGCAGGGGCCCGCTTCTATCGCGGCGCGTGGTCGGCGCTGCGCAGTGGCGGCGCCAACATGGATGTTCTGATCGCGCTCGGCACCAGCGCGGCGTATGGGCTCAGCGCCTTTCGCGTCATTGCCGGCTCCCACGCGCCGCTTCACTTCGAGGCCGCCGCGGTTGTCATCACGCTGGTCCTGCTCGGCAAGTGGCTCGAAGCAAGAGCCCGGCGCAGGACCAACCGAGCGGTGGAAGGGCTGCTCGCTCTGCGGCCCGACACGGCCCGGCTCCGCCGTGACGGAGTTGAGGTGGTCGTGCCAATCCATGAGGTCCAGCCGGGCGATCTGCTCATGGTCCGTCCCGGAGAGCGGATCCCCGCCGACGGCGTCGTCTTGAACGGGCAATCGGCTGTCGACGAAAGCATGCTTACCGGTGAAAGTGTGCCCCAGGCGCGGGAGCCGGGGGGGAGCGTCTCCGGCGGCACCGCGGCGGTCGACGGCCTCCTGCTGATCCGGGCCACGACTCTTGGCTCGGCCAGCACATTGGGGCGCATGGTCGCGCTGCTGCGCCAGGCACAGGCATCCAAGCCGAGGATTCAACGGCTGGCCGACACGGTGAGCGGCTACTTCGCCTTCTTCGTCGTGGCTGCGTCCGGGCTGACCTTCGCCGGCTGGCTCCTCGCCGGGGCGCCGGCCGGCTCCGCCCTTTTGCCGGCCATCGCCGTTCTCGTCGTCGCCTGTCCTTGTGCCCTGGGGCTTGCCACGCCGACCGTGGTCTCTGTGGCGCTGGGCGCGGCCGCCCGGAACGGCATCCTGTTCCGCGATGCGGAGGCGCTGGAGACGGCGCACCGCATCGACACGGTTGTCTTCGACAAGACGGGAACGCTGACCGAGCCGCTGCCGGTGGTGGCGACGACCGATGCGCTGGGTGCCGATCCTGAGGCGCTGCTGGGGCAGGTGGCCGCCGTTCAACGGGGCAGCAACCACCCGATCGCTCGAGCTCTGGTTGCCGAGGCAGAGGCGCGAGGGGTGCCGGTGCCGGCGGCCAGCGAATGCCGGACGGTGCCAGGCCGCGGCGTGCGCGGACGGGTCGCCGGCCGGCTGCTGCTGCTCGGCAATCGCGCGTTCATGCACGAGACCGGTGTGTGCCTGGACGACCACATGACTCGGGCCGCGGCGCTGGAGGCCGACGGAGCCTCGATCGTCTGGATTGCGACCGGGAGCGAGGACGGCCCCCGCCTGATCGGTCTTGTCGGGGTTGCCGACCGGCCGCGCCCCACCGCGGCGACGGCGGTCGCAACACTTCGGGCACAGGGATTCGCGGTGATCATGCTGACGGGGGACGCCCGGCCAGCCGCCCTGGCCACCGCGCGCCGCCTGGGCATCGACGAGGTTGTGGCGGAGGCCAGCCCGCACGACAAGCTGTCACAGCTTGAACGCCTGCGGGAGGCGGGCCGCAGCGTCGCCATGGTGGGGGACGGCATCAACGATGCCGCGGCCCTGGCCCGGGCCGACCTTGGCCTTGCCATGGGCGAGGGAACCGAGATCGCCTTCCAGGCCGCCGCGGTCGGCCTCATGCGTCCGGATCCGCAGCTGGTCGCGGACGTGATCGGAGTCGCGCGCACCGCGCGGCGGCGCATCGTGGAAAACCTTGTCTGGGCATTCGGCTTCAATGCGATCGCCATCCCGTTGGCGGCGCTCGGTGTCCTCAGCCCGCCAATCGCCGCGCTCGGCATGAGCGTGAGCAGCCTGGCGGTCGTGACGAACGCGCTTCGGCTCAACCGCTGGCGACCGGCCGCCGCGGCGTGGGAGCCCGGGCCGGCCGGCGGGAAGCCACGACGGACGTCGCGGGATCGGCCGGCGGCCGTGGCAACGGGAGCGGCCGAGTGACGGGATCGGCCGACCCGGGCGCCCGCGGCATGACCATCGGGGAGGTCGCCCGCCGTTCGGGCGTGCCGGCAAAGACGATCCGCTACTATGAGTCGGTCGGTCTGATCGCCGGGGCGGAGCGGCGCCGGAACAACTATCGGGACTATGACGAAAGCGACGTTCGCACCTTGCATTTTGTGCGGCGCGCGCGATCGCTCGGCTTCACCATGCGTGACGTCGCCGACCTGCTGGCCTTGTGGAACGACCGGTCGAGGGCCTCGGCGGACGTCAAGGCGGTGGCCTTGCGGCACCTTTCTCAGATCGACGCCAAGATCGCCCAGTTGTCCGCGATGCGCGACACGCTCGAGGATCTGTCCCGGCGCTGCCACGGTGACGACCGGCCGGACTGTCCCATTCTTGACGAGCTGGCAGCGGATCGGGGCTGATGCCGCCTCCTTAGGCACCCTCCGTCAGCGACGCCGGTTGGCGAAGCGTACGGCCTCCTCGGCGGCGCGGATCAGCGCGCGGGCCTTGCTGACCGTCTCCTCGAACTCGCTGGTCGGGTCACTGTCGGCAACGATCCCGGCGCCCGATTGAACGTGCAGCATGCCATCCTTCAGCACGGCGGTGCGCAAAGCGATGCAGGTGTCCATGTCTCCGCCGGCGCCGAAATAGCCGATGGCGCCCGCGTAGACGCCTCGTCGCACACTCTCCAGTTCGTCGATTATCTGCATCGCCCGGACCTTCGGCGCGCCGCTCACGGTGCCGGCCGGAAAGCCGGCGATCAGCGCATCGAGCGCGTCCCGGCCCTCGGCCAGTCGGCCGGTCACGTGGCTGACGATGTGCATGACGTGGCTGTAATATTCGATGGCGAATTGCTCCGGCACCGTGACGGTGCCGACCCGTGACACCCGGCCGACATCGTTGCGGCCGAGGTCGAGAAGCATCAGGTGTTCGGCCCGCTCCTTGGGGTCGGCCAGAAGCTCCTCGGCCCGCGCGCGATCCTCGTCACGGTTGGCGCCGGCTCGGCCTTGCGTGCGCGGTCGCGTGCCGGCCAGCGGCCGGATCGTCACCTCGTCGCCCCGCAGCCGGACCATGATCTCGGGGCTCGCGCCGACCACGCTGAAGCCGCCGAGATCGAGAAAGAACATGAACGGCGAGGGGTTCAGTCGCCGGAGGGCACGGTAGAAGCTGAACGGCGGCAGGCGGAACGGCACCGAGAAACGCTGCGACAAGACCACCTGAAAGATGTCGCCCGCCCGGATGTATTCCTTGGCAGCCGCCACCATCGCCTCGAAATCGGCCTGCGCCATGTTGGAGGCGGGCGTCGGCAGGGCGAGCGGCTGGCGCTCGTGATCCTGTCGATAGGGCAGGCTCCGCTCGAAATCCGCCAGGGCGTCGGCCAGCCGCTCCAGGGCGTGCTCGTAGGCCGCCCGCGCATCGACGCCCTCCTGAGGCCAGACCGGCGTCACAAGGGTCACCACATCCTCGACATGGTCGAAGATCGCCACCAGGGTCGGCCGCACGAGCAGGCCGTCCGGCAGATCGAGCGGATCCGGATTGGCATCCGGCAAGCGCTCCATCTCCCGCACCATGTCATAGCCCAGATAGCCGAAGAGGCCGGCGGCCATCGGCGGCATGCCGGGCGGCAGCTCGATCCGGCTTCCCGCGAGCAGCGTCCGAAGCGATGCAAGCGGGGGCTCTGAGACCGGCTCGAAGCCGGCCGGCGCGAAGCGTGCATGCCGGTTGACCTCAACCGCGCCAGACCGGCAACGCCAGATCAGATCCGGCTTGAGCCCGATGAAGGAGTAGCGGCCGCGCACGGCACCGCCTTCGACCGAGTCGAACAGGAAGCTGTTGGGCCGACCGTCCGCCAGCTTGAGCATCGCCGACACGGAGGTTTCCAGATCGGCGACAAGCGTGGTCGACACCACCTGCGGCCGCCCTGCATCATATTTCTGGGCGAACTCGGCGAAGCTGGCCGACGGCATCGGCGCCAGCCTTCAGCCCGCGGCGCCGACGACGAAGCGGTTGATGGCTTCGTCATCCACCTCGACCGTGTAGCGGCTGCGCAGACCCGCGGTGAATTGCTCCAGCAGGTCGCTTCCCAAGGCCTGGGCAAGCTGATCCGGCAGCTCGCTGTCCTGGCCCACCGGCTCCGCCGTGCGGATCTCCGCCAGCCGGAGAGCGATCTCGGTGCCGGGAAGGGAGCCCGTGGTCACCTCCCCCTCGGACAGCCCAAAAACCTCGTTGACCAGGGCGTTCGGCAGCGCGCCGCCCCGGCCGTCTCGCCGGATCGGGTCCGTCCGCCCGGCGGTGCCACCCAGATCCGCCGCCACCGATCCCGCCGGCTCGCCCCGGGCAAGCCTTTCCGCCGCGGCAGCGGCCAAGCGGCGAGCCTGCGCGGCCCGTTCCTCGTCGCGCCATGCGGCCACGACCTCCTCGCGCACCGTCTCGAAGGGCCGGACGGCGGGCGGCTCGAGCCTGTTGACACGCACCGCGAAGTAGTTGCCCGAGGCCGTCTCCTCCAGAAGGCTTTCCTCGCCCTGGTCGAGCGCGAAGGCGGCCTCGAGAATGGCTGCCTGATCGGGCAGATCCGGCCGGATGTCTCCCTGCCGCGCCGAGCCGTCGCGCGCGATGCCGGCCAAGGTGATCACCTCGAGACCGAGGGACCCGGCAGCTTCGGGCAAGGAGGCGCCTCCCGCCAGCGCGTCATCCAGCTCGTTGCCCAGCTCGAACAGCACGTCCTGCGCGCGCTCCAGCGCGATCGCCTCGCG
This sequence comes from uncultured Mycobacteriaceae bacterium, assembly GCA_964613585.1. Classification (GTDB taxonomy): domain Bacteria; phylum Pseudomonadota; class Alphaproteobacteria; order DSM-16000; family Inquilinaceae; genus CAZTHL01. The sequence goes on from CAZTHL010000002.1 coordinate 81,729, forward strand.
CAGCTCGTCGCGGGCCTCCTCGAAGCGGGCCTCGCGCCCGGGCTGGATCTCCGTCGCCTGAAGCACGTGCCAGCCGAAAGGGGATTCGACCGGCTCACTGACCTCGCCTTGAGCGAGGGCGAAGCCGGCCTCCGCCAGCACCGGCAGCATATCCTCGCGGACGGAGCTCTCGATCGGCACGACCGAGAGAGTGTCCGTCTCCTCCGCGGCCGCCCTCAGGCTTCCGAGATCGCGTGCGCCACGAGCCAGGTCCTCGGCCTCGGTCGCGTCGGTGACGATGACCTGATCGAAGGCGCGACGTTCGGGGGCGGAGTAGAGCGCCCGCCGCGCCTCGAACTCCTCGCGGAGGACCTCCTCGTTGATCCGGATCTCGTCGACCACGTCCCGGGGCGTCAGCGTCACCACGGTCAGGTCGCGATACTCCGGGGCGGTGAAGCGGTCGGGATGCTCCTCATGGAAGGCGACAAGAGCCGGCTCCTCCGGCACAGCCGGCTCCTCGACCTCGCTGTGGGCGATCCGCACCGTCTCGGCCACCCGGGTCTCCTCCCGATGCATGTTCAGCGCGGCGAGCAAGGCATCAGGGGCATCCGCGCCCGCCACCAGAGCGCGTGCCAGCTGCTCCCGCACCAGGTCTCCGCGCAGGGCACCGACGAACATCTCCTCGGACAAGCCGCTGGCGGCGAGAAGGCTGCGGTAGCGGTTGGGGTCGAATTGTCCCGTCACCGGATCGGCGAATTCGGGCAGCCGGCGGATCTGCTCGGCGATCAGCAGATCTGGCGGAGCCAGCCCGAGTCGGCGTCCTTCCAGATCGTAGAGAGCCCGTGCCACGAGTTGATCGACGGTGCTGCCGACCAGGCCGAGCTCCAGGGCGAGCGCGCTGTCGAGATCACCGCCGAGCAGCGGGCGCAGACGGTTCATCTCATTGCGCAGGCTGCGGTCGACCGTGGCGAGATCGATCGTCACGTCGCCGACCTCGATCACGACGCGGTCCGTCCCCTCGTCGCGGACGAAGTCGCCGATGCCCCACACCGCGAAGCTGAGAACCAGCACCGCGAACAGGATCTTGATCGCCCAGCTGCCGGTGCGACTGCGGATGGCTTGAAGCATTGTCTCGCAAGGACTTGATGCGGCGGAACAAGCTGTGTGGTCAGAGTAGGATCGGGACCCCGGGTCCGCAAGCGCCCCGCGGCCTTCCCGGGCCCGGACGGACAGTGCGGCCTAGCCTGCCGGGGACGCCTCTGATAAGACCCTAGCCAAGGTGCGCTGAAGCAAGACGTGATGGAAGGGGGCCGTCCGATGCCGCGGAAGCTGATCGCGGGGAACTGGAAGATGAATTGCCTGACGGCCGACGGGGTGGCATTGGCGCGCGAGCTTGGCATGCGCTACGCGGGCAAGAACGAGCCGGCGTTCGACATGCTCATCTGCCCGCCGTTCACCTTGATCAGCGCGGTCGGTCAGGCGATCAGCGGCAGCGGTGTCATGCTCGGCGGGCAGGATTGCGACGCGCGGGAGAACGGAGCGCATACCGGCGACGTGTCCGCGGCCATGCTCGCCGATCTCGCCTGCTCGCATGTCATCGTTGGGCATTCCGAGCGACGGCAAGACCATGGCGAGATCGACCTTGCGGTGGCGGAAAAGGCGGCTGCGGCGCTCCGCAGCGGGCTTGTCCCGATCATCTGCATCGGCGAAACCGAGGAGGAGCGTGACCGCGGCGAGGCGCTCACGGTGTGCTCACGGCAGATCGCCGGCTCGGTGCCGACCGAGGCCCACGGCGACAATGTCGTCATCGCCTATGAGCCCGTCTGGGCGATCGGCACTGGCAAGACGCCCACGGTCGCCGACGTCGCCGAGATGCACGCCCATATCCGTGGCGAGCTCTCGCGCAAGCTTGCCGATGCCGAGAGCGTGCCCATCCTTTATGGAGGGTCGGTCAAGCCGGCAAACGCCGAGCAACTGCTGAATGTCCCCAATGTCGACGGAGCGCTGGTCGGTGGCGCCAGCCTCAAGGCCGACGATTTCTGGTCCATCGCCGAGGCGTCGGTGTCCGAGGAGGGCTAGCGTCGCCCTCACGGGAACGGCCGCCGCACGGGCGGCTTGGCGGTAATGATGCTTGAGCAGATCATTCTCATCGTCCACCTTCTGATCGCCTTGGCGTTGATCGGTGTGGTGCTGCTTCAACGCAGCGAGGGCGGCGGCCTGGGCATGGGCGGCGGCGGCATGGGGCCCTTCATGTCGGTGCGCGGCACCGCGAACCTGCTGACCCGCGCGACCGCCTTGCTCGCCGCGGCGTTCATGGCGACCAGCCTGACCCTGGCCATCCTGGCGAACCGGTCGGCCGAGCCGCGGTCGTTCATCGAGACCGTGCCGGCGACCGAGCAGCCGTCGGAGCGGCCGGGGGAGCCTCAGGTGCCGCTGACGGATTGATCGGGCTGCCCGACCAAGGTTGCGGCCGAACCCGGGAAACAGCGTGGCGGGCGTTGGAGCCCGGGCGAATCGTCCCTATGGTAAGCGTCCATGACGCGGTTCGTCTTCATCACCGGCGGCGTGGTATCCTCCCTGGGCAAGGGATTGGCGGCAGCGGCCCTTGGCGCGTTGCTGCAGGCGCGCGGCTTCAAGATACGGCTGCGAAAGCTCGATCCCTATCTCAACGTCGATCCGGGAACGATGAGCCCCACGCAGCACGGCGAGGTGTTCGTCACCGATGACGGCGCCGAGACCGACCTCGATCTCGGGCATTACGAACGCTTCACCGGCGTGCCGGCGCGGGCCGCTGACAACGTCACCACCGGGCGGATCTACTCGACCGTGATCGCGCGCGAGCGGCGGGGAGACTATCTCGGCGCCACTGTTCAGGTAATCCCCCACGTCACCGACGCGATCAAGGAGTTCATCGAGGCCGACATCAGCGACGAGGATTTCGTGATCTGCGAGATCGGCGGAACGGTCGGCGACATCGAGAGCCTGCCGTTCCTCGAGGCCATCCGGCAGTTCGGCAATGAGGTAGGCCCCGACCGCGCGCTGTTCGTGCATGTCACCCTGCTGCCGTATCTGCAGGCGGTCGGCGAACTCAAGACCAAGCCGACGCAGCATTCGGTGAAGGAGCTGCTCTCGGTCGGCATCCAGGCCGGCCTGGTGCTCTGCCGGGCCGAACGGCCGATCCCCGACAGCGAGCGCCGCAAGATCGCGCTGTTCTGCAACGTCCGCCAGGAGCGGGTGATCGCCGCCCTCGACGTCGACACCATCTACCAGGTACCGGTGGACTATCACGCCCAGGGCTTCGACAGCCAGGTTCTCGCCTATTTCGGCCTGGAGGACGCGCCAGAGCCGAGGCTGGCGCCCTGGCACGATATCGTGCGCCGCGTCCGGGCTCCCGAAGGCGAGGTCGTGATCGCCGTGATCGGCAAGTACACCTCGCTGATCGACAGCTACAAGAGCCTGTCCGAGGCGCTGACCCACGGCGGCATCGCCAACAATGTCCGTGTCCGGCTCACGTGGCTGGACGCGCAGCTGTTCGAGACGGACGAACCGGTGCATCACCTGGACGAGGTGCACGGCATTCTTGTGCCGGGCGGCTTCGGCGAGCGCGGCACCGAGGGCAAGATCCGGGCCATCCGTTTTGCCCGGGAACGGGGCATACCGTTCCTCGGCATCTGTTTCGGCATGCAGATGGCCGTGATCGAGACCGCGCGTCATCTGGCCGGACTGCCGCGGGCCGGCTCGACCGAGTTCGGCGCGTGCGACGTGCCGGTGGTCGGCCTGATGACCGAGTGGCTGCGGGGGGACGAACTGGAGACCCGGACCGTGCGCTCGGACCTGGGCGGGAGCATGCGTCTTGGCGCCTATCCGGCGGAGCTTCTGCCGGGCACCCGCGTCCGCGAGATCTACGACGGAGCCGGTCGCATCAGCGAGCGCCATCGGCACCGCTACGAGGTCAACATCCATTTCCGGGAGGCGCTCGAGGAGGCCGGGCTGCTCGTCTCGGGCATCTCGCCGGACGGCCGACTGCCCGAGATTGTCGAGCTTAGGAGCCATCCCTGGTTCGTCGGCGTCCAGTTCCACCCCGAGCTCAAGTCGCGCCCGTTCGCGCCGCACCCGCTGTTCACCTCCTTCATCCGCGCCGCGGTCACCCAGTCGAGGCTGGTCTAGGGTCGCCTGCGATGACCGGCAGCTCCGAGGTCGCGATCGGCTCCCTGGTGATCGGCGCGGACCGCCCGTTGTCGCTGATCGCCGGCCCGTGCGCCATCGAATCCCGAAGCCACGCCGAGGAGACCTGCGCGGCCCTGGTCGAGATGGCGGCCGGCCTCGGCATCGGCCTCATCTACAAGAGCTCGTTCGACAAGGCCAACCGGACCTCCGTTCATGGCGCCCGCGGGGTCGGCATGGCTGAGGGCCTGCCCATCCTGGCGGGCGTGCGCGAGCGCTTCGGCTGCCCCGTGCTGACCGACGTGCACGGGCCGGAGCAGTGCGGGCCGGCGGCCGAGGCCGTCGATGTGCTGCAGATCCCGGCGTTCCTGTGCCGGCAGACCGATCTGCTGACGGCCGCCGCGCGCACCGGGCGGGCGATCAACATCAAGAAGGGACAGTTCCTGGCTCCCTGGGACATGGCACGGGTGGCCGAAAAGGTCGCCTGCGCCGGCAACCGCCGGATCCTGCTGACGGAGCGCGGCGTGAGCTTCGGCTACAACACACTGGTCGTCGACATGCGCTCATTGCCGATCCTGGCGGCGACCGGCTTCCCCGTGGTGTTCGACGCCACCCATTCCGTCCAACAGCCGGGCGGGCAGGGGGACCGGTCCGGAGGACAGCGTGAGTTCGTGCCGGTGCTGGCGCGCGCGGCGGTCGCGGTCGGCGTCGCTTGCGTGTTCCTCGAGACGCATCGGGACCCGGACCGGGCTCCGAGCGACGGCCCCAACATGCTGCCGCTGGCCGAGCTGCCGGACCTGCTCGGCACCCTGCTTGCCCTCGACCGGGTGGCCAAGGGCCTGCGCACGGCCGGCTGAGGCCGTCGCGCCCGGTCATCCGAGCGGCTCCGGCGGCCGGCCGGGCCGGTCGCGGCGAGGCCGGGAGCCGGCTTGGACTTCGCCGGAAAATCACTTGATTTTTGCCCCGATCGGCCGACGCTACGGCGGCCCGGCGCCGCCGGGCGCCTGACGTCCCGCCTTTGGTCCTTCTCCGGGCCATCACGCGGCCGCCTGACCGCCCACCGTGTCAGAAAACGACGGCACCCAACAGGAAGAGGCAGAGATGACCGGGATTATCGACATCCACGCGCGCGAGATCCTCGACAGCCGCGGCAATCCGACGGTCGAGGTCGACGTGACCCTCGACACGGATGCCACCGGTCGGGCGGCGGTGCCGTCGGGCGCGTCGACCGGCGCGCACGAGGCGGTCGAGCTGCGCGACGGCGACAAGGAGCGCTACGGCGGCAAAGGAGTGATGAAGGCGGTCGAGGCCGTCAACGGCGAGATTTTCGACACGCTGTCCGGCATGGATGCGGAGGATCAGATCGCCGTCGACCGTACCATGATCGAGCTGGACGGCACGCCGAACAAGGGCCGGCTCGGCGCGAACGCCATCCTTGGCGTCAGCCTGGCGGTGGCGAAGGCGGCGGCGGCGGAGGCCGGCCTGCCACTCTATCGCTATGTCGGTGGCGCCGCCGCGCACGTTCTGCCGGTGCCGATGATGAACATCGTCAACGGCGGCGCCCACGCCGACAACCCGATCGACATCCAGGAATTCATGATCATGCCGGTGTCGGCGCCGTCCCTTGCCGACGCGGTGCGCATGGGCTCCGAGGTGTTCCAGGCCCTGAAGAAGCAGCTCAAGGACGCCGGCCACAACACCAATGTCGGCGACGAAGGGGGCTTCGCGCCCAATCTCGGCTCGGCCGACGAGGCCCTCGGCTTCATCATGAAGGCGGTCGAGGTGGCCGGATACCGTCCGGGTGAGGATGTGCGGCTCGCCCTCGACGCCGCCTCCACCGAGTTCTTCTCGGGCGGCAAGTACAAGATGGAGGGCGAGGGCAAGGTCCTCGATTCCGAGGGCATGGCCCGGTATCTGGAGGATCTGGTCAATCGCTTTCCCATCATCTCCATCGAGGACGGCATGGCCGAGGATGACTGGGACGGATGGAAGATCCTCACCGACCTGATCGGTGACCGGGTGCAGCTGGTCGGCGACGACCTGTTCGTGACCAACCCGCGACGCCTCGCGGACGGCATCGACAAGGGCATCGGCAACTCGATCCTGGTCAAGGTCAACCAGATCGGCAGCCTGACCGAGACCCTGGAGGCGGTCGAGATGGCGCACAAGGCCGGCTACACCGCGGTGCTGTCCCATCGCTCCGGCGAGACGGAGGACGCCACCATCGCCGATCTCGCCGTGGCCACCAACTGCGGGCAGATCAAGACCGGCTCGCTCAGCCGCTCCGACCGGCTGGCGAAGTACAATCAGCTGATCCGCATCGAGGAGGAGCTGGGCCAGGCCGCCTCGTATGCCGGGATGGGTGCCTTCCGCGTGGGCTGATCAGGCCTCGGCCACCGGCCGGTGTCGTTCCCGTGACGGCGCCGGCCGGACGAGCCGACCAGGGTCTTGCGCCGGCCAAATTAACTTATTGACTGTAAACATTTTTCTTGTTGACGCCCGGCAAGGTCGCATGATTCCTTGCCGGCATGCGAAAGCGTCCTGTCCTCAAGCGGTTGCAATCGATCGCCGCCCCGGCCCTTATGGCCAGCCTGCTGATCTACCTGCTCTATCACACGATTGACGGCGATCACGGGCTCATCGCCAAGAAGCGCCTGGAGGGGGAGGTGGTCGAGGCCAGAACCACCCTCGAGGCCGTGCGAACGGAGCGGGAGCGGCTCGAGCACCGGGTCGGGCTGCTGTCCGGTCCGAGGGTGGATCTCGACCTGCTGGACGAGCGGGCCCGTCACGTGCTCGGCCTGGGCGGCCCGGACGAGCTGGTGCTGTTCTTCAAGGAGCCGGGCCGGCGCTGACCCCGCGATCGCGCCCCCGGGCTGCGGAAAAGCGGGGGAGAATACAGGCCTTCGCGCCGCACCCAGCTTGCCAAACCATGGGGTGGGGGCTACTCGTTTAACCGGTCGCCGTCACCGTCCGCCTTGGCTAACATGCCGTCCACGCCGTCCGCGCGGCGGTGGCGTCCCGTTTCTGCCCCGATCATGGTGGAGGGCTTTCTTGGCCTCGTCGAACAGCCGCGGCGCCGCGTCGGCGACCGCCGAAACCGATCTATCCAAGGATGAGCTGCTGACGCTCTACCGCGACATGCTGCTTATTCGCCGGTTCGAGGAGAAGTCCGGACAGCTCTACGGCATGGGCCTGATTGGGGGGTTCTGCCACCTGTATATCGGCCAGGAGGCCGTGGTGGTGGGGATGCAGTCGGTGCAGAAGCCACAGGACACGGTGATCACCGCCTACCGCGACCATGGCCACATGCTCGCGTGCGGCATGGAGTCCCGTGGCGTGATGGCCGAGCTGACCGGCCGGCGCGGCGGCTACTCCAAGGGCAAGGGCGGCTCCATGCACATGTTCAGCCGTGAGAAGAACTTCTACGGCGGCCATGGCATTGTCGGCGCGCAGGTGCCGCTGGGCACCGGCCTCGGCTTCGCCCACAAGTACAAGGAGGATGACGGCGTCTGCGTGACGTATCTCGGCGACGGCGCGGTCAACCAGGGCCAGGTGTACGAGAGCTTCAACATGGCGTCCCTGTGGAAGCTCCCGGTCGTCTACGTGATAGAGAACAACAAGTACGGCATGGGCACGTCGGTCGAGCGCGCCTCCTCGACCACGGATCTGCACAACCGCGGGATGGCGCACGGCATCCCCGGCAAGCCGGTGGACGGCATGTCCGTCCTGGCCGTGCGCGAGGCGGGCGCCGAGGCCCTGGCCCATGCACGGCGCGGCGACGGTCCGTTCATCTTGGAGATGCAGACCTACCGCTATCGGGGCCATTCCATGTCGGACCCGGCCAAGTACCGCACCAAGGAGGAGGTCAGCGGCATGCGGGCGGAGCGTGACCCCATCGAGGCCCTTCGCAAGTCGCTTCTCGACCACGGCCAGGCCGACGAGGACGATCTGAAGCAGATCGATCGGGACGTCCGCGCCGTGGTCAACGACGCTGCCGAGTTCGCCCAGCAGTGTCCGGAGCCGGATCCCGGCGAGCTGTACACCGACGTGCTCGTCGAGGCCTGAAACCATCGGGGGTGGCGCGGCGGCGTGGCCGGAACCAGGCCGGCGCCGCTTGCCGGAGGAACGTGAATGCCCATCGAAATCCTCATGCCGGCCCTGTCGCCGACGATGACCGAAGGCAACCTCGCACGCTGGGTCAAGAAGGAGGGTGACAGCGTGGCGGCGGGCGACGTGATCGCCGAGATCGAGACGGACAAGGCGACCATGGAGGTCGAGGCGGTCGACGAGGGCACGCTGGGCCGGATCCTGGTCGCCGAAGGAACCGAGGCGGTGCCGGTGAACACCCCCATCGCCATGCTGCTGGAGGAGGGAGAGGACGCCTCCGCCTTGGAAAAGGCCGGGGCCAAGCCGAACGGGGGGGAGGCGCCCGCCCCGCCGGCAACCCCGGCCGCGGCGCCGGGCCCCGCCGAGGAGGCCCGGCCCGAGGCTAAGGAGCCCCCGGTCCTGACACCGCCGTTCGAGCCGGTACGCCAGCCGCCCAGCGATGAGCAGAAATACTTCAAGGAGACGGTCCGGCAGACCGTGCGCGAGGCGCTGCGCGACGCCATGGCCGAAGAGATGCGGCGGGACGGCACCGTCTTCCTGATGGGCGAGGAGGTCGCCGAGTACCAGGGCGCCTACAAGGTCACCCAGGGGCTGCTCGACGAGTTCGGCCCGAAGCGGGTGATCGCCACCCCGATCACCGAGCACGGCTTCGCGGGACTGGGCGTCGGCGCCGCCTTCGGCAAGCTGCGACCGATCGTCGAGTTCATGACCTGGAACTTCGCCATGCAGGCGATGGATCAGATCATCAACTCGGCGGCCAAGACCCTTTACATGTCGGGCGGCCAGATGGGCTGCCCGATCGTCTTCCGCGGGCCGAACGGGGCCGCCGCCCGGGTCGGCGCCCAGCACAGCCAGGAATACTCGAGCTGGTACGGGCACGTTCCCGGGCTGAAGGTGGTCTCGCCCTATGCCGCCGCCGACGCCAAGGGTTTGCTGAAGGCGGCGATCCGCGATCCCAACCCCGTGGTGTTCCTCGAGAACGAGATCCTCTATGGCCAGAGCTTCGACGTGCCGACGGATCCGGACTTCGTCATCGAGATCGGCCGGGCCAAGGTTGCGCGACCCGGCAAGGACGTGACCATCGTCGCGTTCTCGCTGATGATGACCCGCGCGCTCGAGGCGGCCGAGCAGCTGGCAAAGGAGGGCATCGAGGCTGAGGTGATCGACCTGCGCACGATCCGTCCCATGGACGTTGGCGCCATCGTCGAGTCCGTGAGGAAGACAAACCGCATCGTGAGCGTCGAGGAGGGCTGGCCCTTCGCCGGCATCGGATCGGAGGTGGCCGCGCTGATGATGGAGCACGCGTTCGACTACCTCGACGCGCCGGTCACGCGGGTCACCGGCAAGGACGTGCCGCTGCCCTATGCCAGCAATCTGGAGCGGATGGTGCTGCCGCAGACCGAGCAGGTGGTCGAGGCGGCGAAGGCCGTCTGCTACCGCTGAGCCGGGCCGCGCCACGGACCCAAGGATCATCGGCACCTGCCCGGGAAGGCATCACGATGCCCATTGAAATACTTATGCCGGCGCTGTCGCCGACCATGACCGAAGGCAATCTCGCCTCCTGGCAGAAGCAGGAGGGGGACAGCGTGTCGGCCGGGGACGTCATCGCCGAGATTGAGACGGACAAGGCAACCATGGAGGTCGAGGCCGTCGATGAGGGGGTGCTGGGCCGCATCCTGGTGCCCGCCGGCACCGAGAATGTGGCGGTGAACACGCCGATCGCGGTGCTTCTGGAGGAGGGTGAGGACGCCACCGCCCTGGACGGCTTCAAGCCGCGCGGCAATGGCGGCGGCGCCGCCCAGGCTACGGCGACGGAGCCCGACGCGGCCGCCGCTTCGGCGGCCCCGGCCCCGAAGCCGGCACCGGCGCCCGAGCCGGCGTCTGCACCAGCGCCCGCCGCGGAGCCTGCCTCGGCGCCCGGGCCCGGCCGTCGGCTCTTCGCCAGCCCGCTGGCGCGGCGCCTTGCCCGCGATGCCGGTCTCGACCTCGGCCGGGTCACGGGCAGCGGCCCCAACGGCCGCATCGTCAAGGCGGATGTGGAGGCCGCCGTGCAGGCGGGGGTCGGGCCGGCGGAGCCGGCGGCCGCCGAGCCCTCGAGCCCGCCGCCGGGGCCGGCCGCTCCGGAGGCGGCCCCGGCCAAGCCCGCCCCGCCCTCGGTGGCCGCTCCGTCGGCCCGGCAGCTCGCCGATGCCTGGGGCATCCCGTATCGCGAGATCAAGCCGTCGGGCATGCGCAAGACCATCGCCCGCCGGCTGTTCGAGTCCAAGACGACCGTTCCGCACTGGTACCTGACCGTCGACTGCGAGCTTGACCGTCTCCTGGAGCTGCGGAGCCAACTCAACGATCGGGCCGGCGAGGGGGTAAAGGTCTCGGTCAACGACATGATCATCAAGGCCGCCGCCGCCGCCTGCCGCCGGGTGCCCGAGGCGAACTCGGCCTGGACCGACGAGGCCATCCTCCGCTTCGAGCGGGTGGACGTGTCCGTGGCCGTCGCCACCGAGGGCGGTCTGATCACGCCGATCATCAAGAACGCCGATCAGAAGGGGCTCGCGGCGATCTCCGAGGAGATGCGCGACCTGGCCACCCGGGCGCGGCAGAACAAGCTGAAGCCGGAGGAGTTTCAGGGTGGCACCTTTTGCATCTCCAATCTCGGGATGTACGGAACCCGCGAGTTCGCGGCGATCATCAATCCGCCACAGGCCGCGATCCTGGCCCTCGGCAAGGCGGAGCCGCGGCCCGTGGTCAAGAACGGTGTGCTGGCGATCGCGACCATGATGAGCGCGACGCTGTCCGCCGACCACCGCGTGGTCGACGGCGCCGTGAGCGCCACGTACATGAGCACGTTCAAGACGATCGTCGAGGATCCGATCACGCTGCTGCTGTGACGAGGCGAAACCGCCGTCCGGGTTGCGTTGGGGAGAAGATTCCGGAGGAAGGGTGAGGCGTGGTCGATGGTGAGCCGACAGCACGTGCCGCGGCGGCAGACGCGCCGATGCGGGCTCGGGCCCGGCGCGCGATGGAGCCGATCCGTCGTCCGGGTTCGGCCTCGAGGAGGAGCGGCGAGCGCCGACACCGGAACGATCAAGCCACATGAGCGGCGATGATCCCGGAACGGTGCTGCGGCCACTGCGCGAGGAGATCGATGCGATAGACGACCGCATCGTCGATCTGCTGGTGAAACGCCAAGCTGTCGTGTGCCGCGTAGCTGAGGTCAAGCGAGCGACCGGCTTCCCGGTGGTGCTGCCGGAGCGCATCCGCGAGGTCACCGAACGGAATGCCGCCCGCGCGGCGGCCGGCGGCGTCGATCCGGATCATGTCCGGCGCCTCTTCGGGTTGATCATCGACGAGGCCTGCGCGGTCGAGCGACGGCTCACCGCCGGCGCCGCCGCCACCGACCGGGACGCCACCGACCGGGACGCCACCGACCGGGACGCCACCGACCGGGACGAGCCTTGACCCCGACCGGTCGCGGCCGGCCGACGCGGCGCCATTCCGTCACGCCCAGGAAAAGCACAAGAGGGCCCCATGACCGAGACCCAATTCGACCTTGTGGTGGTTGGCGGCGGACCCGGCGGCTACGTGGCCGCCATCCGCGCCGCACAGCTCGGCCTGAGCACGGCGCTCATCGAGCGCGAGCACCTGGGCGGCATCTGCCTCAACTGGGGCTGCATCCCGACCAAGGCTCTGCTCAGGACCTCCGAGATCAACCACCTTCTGCACCATCTCGGTGATTTCGGCTTCTCCGCCTCGGACATCCGCTTCGACTTCGACAAGGTCATCCGGCGCTCACGCAAGGTGGCGGGCCAGCTCACGAGCGGCGTCAAGCACCTGCTGCGCAAGAACAAGGTGACGGTCATCGACGGCCATGCACGGCTCGCCGGCAGCGGCACGCTCACCGTCGAGGCGGGCAGCGAGACGAGGACGGTGCGCGGCAAGCATGTGATCCTGGCGACCGGGGCCCGCGCGCGCAGCTTGCCGGGGCTCGAGCCGGACGGGACCCGGATCTGGACCTACAAGGAAGCCATGGTGCCCAAGGCGATGCCCCGATCGCTGCTGGTCGTCGGCTCCGGGGCCATCGGGATCGAGTTCGCCAGCTTCTATCGGAACATGGGCGCGGAGGTGACCGTGGTGGAGATCCTCGACCGAGTGCTGCCGGTCGAGGACGAGGAAATCTCGGATTTCGCCCGCAAGGCCTTTGAGAAGCAAGGCATGACAATCCTGACCTCGGCCAAGGTCGAGGCCCTGGCCAAGCAGCCGGACAGCGTCACGGCCACGATCGACGCCGGCGGCACCAGGACCGAACTGACCGTCGACCGGGTGATCCTGGCCATCGGCATCATTGGCAACACTGAGGATATCGGCCTGGAGAACACCGCGATCACGGTGGATCGTGGCCACATCCGGGTCGATCCGTGGCTGAGAACCGGCGAGCCGGGCGTCTACGCCATCGGCGACGTCGTCGGTCCCCCGTGGCTGGCGCACAAGGCGAGCCATGAGGGTGTCATCTGCGTCGAGCGCATCGCCGGCCTGCCGGACGTGCATCCGCTCGATGTCTCCAACATCCCCGGCTGCACCTACTGCACGCCGCAGGTGGCGAGCGTCGGCCTGACGGAGAAGAAGGCGCGGGAGGCCGGCCACGAGATCCGGGTCGGCCGGTTCCCCTATATCGGCAATGGCAAGGCCATTGCCCTCGGCGAGCCGGAGGGGCTGATCAAGACCGTGTTCGACGCGCGCACCGGCGAGCTCCTGGGTGCGCACATGATCGGCGCGGAGGTGACCGAGCTGATCCAGGGCTACGGCATCGCCAAGACCCTGGAGACGACGGAAGCCGAGTTGATGCACACGGTCTTCCCGCACCCGACCCTGTCGGAGATGATGCACGAAAGCGTGCTGAGCGCGTATGACCGCGCCATCCACTTCTGACGGAGGGCAGCCCCGCGTCCGCGCCTGCGCGGGGCGGCGCGCAGACCGCCGGCGGCTTGTCCTCGCCGAGCCGCCCCGGTCGGCCCGGTACCCTTGCGATGGCCGGATCCGTGTCAGTTCAGCTGAGCATCGCGGGCCACATAGCGTCCGGCTTCGATCCCGCGAAAGACGTTGTCGATCGCGGGATGCGCCACCGGCCCATTGTCCCCATCCGGCACCAGGTTCTGCTCCGAGACGTACGCCACGTACGGACCGTTATCGCCGACCGCGAAAAGATGGTAGAAGGGTTGGTCCTTTCGAGGCCGTACCGCTTCAGGGATCGCCTCCCACCATTCCTCGGTGTTGCTGAACGTGGGATCGACGTCAAAGATGACGCCCCGGAACGGATAGATCCGATGCCGGACGATGTCCCCGATACGAAAGCGCGCCGAGCGGCTGGGCATGGTTCGGTCTCCCTCGGACACGACCGACCGCGTTCGGTCGTCGCCCGGTACCAAAGTCCCCCTTTCCGGCGCGAGCAAGGGGAAATCGAGCGGACGGGCCGGCTGGCGGTCACCCCGGAGCGGCAAGCGGATCGGCGCCCGGCCCGGAACCCGGCTGCCGCCCGGCTGTCATTGCTGCTGGCCGACGACGCCTCGACAATGACGTGGGCATGGCACCACGGTGCCTCGCCGTACATGGAATATTGGCGGATCGATGCTTGAATGACAGGCTCGATCGCGCCCCGGGAGAGGGCGACAGGATGTGGCGCCCCGTCTCGGGCGGCTTGGAGGGAACTGGGAACGCGGCTATGTTTCGGTTTAGTGTTCTTCGTTGACGGATCTGTCGAGGTTCATGCCCATGGCCGCCGCGGTCGAGAAAGCGCGACATCCCGAGAAGCTGCATCGGCCGGACCAGCCGGTTCGCCGGAAGCCCGACTGGATCCGCGTCAAGGCGCCGGGGTCCCGGGAATATCGTGATCTGCACCGATTGATGCGCGAGCTGCGTCTCAACACGGTGTGCGAGGAGGCCGCCTGCCCGAACATCGGCGAGTGCTGGAGCCATGGCCACGCCACGGTGATGATTCTGGGCGAGGTGTGCACGCGCGCCTGCGCGTTCTGCAACGTCGCGACCGGCCGACCCGACCGTCTCGATCCCCATGAGCCGGAGCGTGTCGCGGCGGCATGCGCCGAGCTCGGCTTGAGCCACATCGTCATCACCTCCGTCGACCGGGACGATCTTCCGGACGGCGGCGCGCAGCATTTCGCCAACGTCATCGTCGCGGTCCGTGAGCGGGCGCCGGACACGACGATCGAGGTGCTGACCCCCGACTTCATGCGCAAGCCGGGGGCGGCGGAGACGGTCATGGCCGCGCGGCCGGACGTGTTCAACCACAATCTCGAGACCGTGCCGCGGCTCTATCCGACCATCCGGCCCGGCGCGCGCTATTTCGTGTCGCTGCAGCTGCTTGCGCGGGTGAAGGAGCTCGATCCGTCGATCTTCACGAAGTCGGGCCTCATGGTCGGGCTCGGTGAATCCGACGAGGAGGTCTACCAGGTCATGGACGACCAGCGCGCGGCGGACGTCGATTTTCTGACCATCGGACAGTACCTCCAGCCCACGCCGAAGCACGCGGCGGTCGACCGCTTCGTCTCGCCCGACCAGTTCGCACGGTTCGAGGGCGTGGCCCGCGGCAAAGGCTTCCTGATGGTGTCGGCGACTCCCTTGACGCGATCGTCCTACCTGGCGGGAGATGACTTCGTGAAGCTGAAGGCGGCGCGTGAGGCCAAGCTGGCGGGGCTTTCCAGCATGACGCTGGCGGACCTCGCCTCCCCGCCGGCATCGTGACCGGCTCGCCGCCATCGCAGCCAAGAAAGCGCCACCATCAGCCATGCCGACGCACGCCGAAAAACGGGTGCTGCCGTATCGCCCGGAGCAGATGTTCGACCTCGTGGCGGACGTCCAGCAATACCCCCAGTTCCTGCCGTGGTGCCTCGCGGCGCGCATCCGCCGGCGGGAACGTGATGCGATCACGGCGGACCTGGTCATCGGCTTCAAGATGATCCGGGAGAAATTCACCAGCCGGGTCGAGATGAGCCGACCGGAGCGGATTGACGTCGCCTATATCGAAGGCCCGCTCCGTTACCTGAACAACCATTGGTCGTTCCGGCCGCACCCGGACGGGTGCGAAGTCGACTTCTACGTCGATTTCGAGTTCCGGTCGAAGGTTCTGCAAAAGATGATCGGCGCCTTGTTCAACGAGGCATTCCGTCGGATGGTGGCGGCGTTCGAGGCACGCGCCGAGGAGCTTTACGGAACCGGCCGTCGCACCGACCGAAGCCTCGCGGCGCGGGAGTCTGTTTCAACCAGCTCCTGAGGCCGTGGCGCTCACCTCTGCCGCTGCACCGCGGGCGTCCCGGGCCCGCCCATCTCGAAATAGACACGTGCCTCGGTGGCGTCGCGCGTCCCCATGCGTGCCCTGAGGCATTCGGGCACCCGCGCCGCCTCCCGGGCGACGCACGCGGCGATCAGCGCGTCAAGAGCATCCCCGCCGGCATTGTCGAGCAGCCGCCGCCGATCGGCGGCGGCGATGCGCAGGCCTTGACGCTCCAACCCGGCAAGGATCCGGTCACGCTCGGCTGCCGCTGCGGACGCCGGTCCCTTGTAGGGTCGATAGAGGCCGATCTTCTTGAGAGCCGATCCGGGACAGACCTCGATCAGCACGGAACGCTGCCGCGGACCCGGCTCCATGAGGGGAGCGACGGCCGCGTCTCCGGCGCTCACCAAAGGCCCGATAATCTCCCGCAAGGCCCAGAAGGTCTGCCGGAACAAGCGCAGATTGTAGGCGGACCACGGCGTCCGGGCCTCGGTGTCGCAGTCGCGCCTGAGCTCGCGCCCTGCCGACCGGGCTTGGCACCAGGCGCGGAATTGCTCCGGAGACTCGAAAGCATCGGTGAAGCCCTCGATGAAGTCCCGCCAGCACCGTCCCTCCAACAACGGCTCGGGCAGGCTGAACGGCACATCGAGGCCGTACAACGTCGTGTGCCCCTTGCTGATGAACCGGCGCAGCGCGGCGAACGCTCCGGGACGTGATCGGTCGCCTTCGGGCAGGTCCCGGGCCGGAAGCAGCGCTACGAGCCTCGGGGCGGTCGGTTCGATCTCCAGAACCGCGATCCAGATCCGGTCACCGGCGTCCCGGGCGCCGCTGATATCGATGCCAACCACGCGATGAAACGGCATCGGCACGAGCTCAAGGCCTAGATCATTTCCGGCTCCCGTGGCATCGCCGGCCGCTCCCCCGCTTGGCCGCCCGACGACGGCATGCTTGGGGTGGCCGGGCGAGGGAGCGGGCCGGTGCCGATTCCGCGCCACGCGGGAACGCTCTAGCGCGGCTCGGCCACCGCCATGTCGATCAGCCAGCTCAGCGCGGTCTCCACGCTGGCCAGACGCACGGCCGAACGGTCTCCTGGGTAATGCCGGTGCCTTGCCTGGGTCCCGTGCCCGCGCCGCCCGAGACCGAAATGGACCAGGCCGACCGGCTTGTCGGCGGTGCCTCCGCCGGGGCCGGCAATGCCGGAGATGGCGATCGCCAGATCCGCCGCGGACCGCTCGAGAACGCCTTCTGTCATGGCCTTGACCACCTCGGCGCTGACCGCGCCGTGCGTCTCGATCAGCGCCAGGGGCACGCCGAGCATCTCCGTCTTGGCCCGATTGGAGTAGCTGACATAGGCCCGGTCGACCACGGCCGACGAGCCCGGAATCTCGGTCAGACAACCGGCGAGCAAGCCGCCCGTGCAGCTCTCGGCACTGGCGAGCGTGAGCCTTCGGCTCCGACAGTGCTCGATCACGGTGCCGGCGAGGTCGATGAGCGAATGAGGAAACATGATTCCCAGCCGATCAGGTGCGCGATGAGGACGGTCAGTCCTCCGGCATAGGCGCCCGCCACGAGATCGTCCAGCATCACGCCGAAGCCGCTCCTCGTCCGGCGGTCGATCCGGGAGGCCGGCCAGGGCTTGGTGATGTCGAGAACACGAAACAGCAGGAAGGCGATCGGATACAACCAAGGATCGAACGCCACCGGGACCAGCGCCAGCCACTGGCCGGCCGCCTCGTCCACGACCACGCTGCTGGAATCGGGCTCCTGTCGGCACGCATAGTCCGCGGCCCAGATGCCGATCACGGTGGCGAGCACGACGGCCACCGCCAGCCCCGCCGGCCCCCACAGCCAGACGATGGCGGCGGCGGGCGGAAGCGCTGCCAGCGAGCCCCAGGTGCCCGGGGCGATACGGATCAAGCCGATTCCGCCGAGGGTGGCAATGAAGCCGGCCGGGTGACGCAGGCTGGCGCCGTCCGGCATGCGGCGGAACCACGGCATGCCTCTCCGATCAAGCCCTGAGCCGGACCGTGGCCGTCGCCAGAGCCGCGATGCCCTCGCCGCGGCCGAGGAATCCAAGCCCTTCGGTCGTGGTGGCCTTAACGTTGACCCGATCATCGGGAATCTCGAGGAGCGTCGCGACCCGTCCCCTCATGGCGGCGCGGACTGGAGCGATCTTCGGCCGCTCGCACAGCAGCGTGACATCAACGTTGGTGATCTTCCCCGCGCGTTCGCCGATGAGCGCGACCGCATGTCGCACGAACAGCCCGCTGTCCGCCCCGCGCCATTGCGGGTCGCTGGGTGGAAAGTGCTGGCCGATATCGCCCGCGCCAATGGCGCCCAGCAGCGCGTCGGTCAGCGCGTGCAAACCGACATCGGCGTCGGAATGGCCGATCAGCGATTGATCGTGCGGCACATGCAGGCCGCAAAGGATGAGCCCATCGCCGTCGCCGAGGCGATGAACGTCAAAGCCCTGACCCACCCGGGTCTCCCCGGCAGCGGCGATCAGCCGCTCGGCGCGATGAAGGTCGTCTTCCGTCGTCACTTTGATATTCTCAGGGTCTCCGGCGACCAGGGCAACCGGCAACATGCAGTGCTCGGCCACGGCCGCATCGTCGGTGAGTTCCTCGCCGGCACAGGCCCGATGCGCGGCCAGAATGTCGGCGAAGTGGAACCCCTGGGGCGTCTGGGCCCGCCAGAGACCGCTGCGATCGATCGTGCCCGCGCTGAACCCACCCTGCTCACGCTTGACGGTGTCGGTGAGCGGCAGCGCGGCGATGGCCCCCGGGCTCTCCTCGAGCGCCAGGCACACGCGGTCGATGGTGCCGGCATCGACGAGCGGACGGGCGCCATCATGGATCAACACGGTTCGCGGCGCCCGGGCCGCGCACGCCTCGAGGCCGAGCCGGACACTTTCCTGCCGCGAGCCGCCCCCGGCTATCGGCGGCGGCAGGTTGAGACGCGCCAGGGCCTGATCGCACAGCTCCCTGTGCGCTGGATCAATGACGACCCGGACAGCGTCCACCAACGGGTGGCGCAGGAAGGCGCTGACCGTGCGACGCAGCATCGGCTCGCCGGCCACGGTGCGATATTGCTTGGGAACGGATCCGCCGAGGCGTGTTCCGCGGCCGGCGGCGACGATGAGGGCAAGGCAACTGGACATGGGGCGGTCACGCTTTAGGCAGACGCTCCGAACGGACAGGCAGAGGCGGAAGACGGAAGCGTTAACCCAAACGGATCCGCATGACCACCCACGGCCTCAGTTTCACACGACCACGTTAACAGACGGCGCCTATTGCGCATTCGTGAATTCCCGCTAAACTGATGAAAAAATCACCAAACGACAAGGCTGCCTAACGGGTGAGCACAGGGTACGGATGGGGCATGGGACTTGAGCGTGATTGACGGGCTGAAGGGGATGCCGGAGCCGCGGTCCGGCACGACGGCGGCGTCACCTCCACACGGTGGCGCCGGGCACATTTGGCTGGCAACGAGAGAGGAGGCTGCACCCCGCGTCCTTCGTCACGAAGAAGGGGGCGCATGATGGCGCGGCTTGCCGCAAGCGTCGTTCGGCGCCCCCCCGCCCGAGGTCCCAGGGTCGACCCGTTTGCCATTCTGAACGCGATGGCGGAGCCGCTTCTTGTGATCGATCGGCATCATGTCGTGCGGTATGTCAATTTCGAGGCTCAGCAATTCTTCGATACGGGCGAGTCGGCTCTGGTCGACCGGCCGCTCAGTGATCTGCTCCCCCCGGACAGTCCGGTGTTCGCTCTGATCACCCAGGTTCTGGCGCAGAACCACAGCATGTCGAACATCGGCATGACGCTGGACGCGCCGCGAACCGGTCGTCGGGTCGCCACGGTCACGGCCGGGCCGATGGGTGACCCGCCCTCGCGGGTGGTCATGACCATCCATGAGGTCTCGATCACCCGCCGCATCGACAATCAGCTGACGCATCGGGGCGCGGCACGGTCCGTCACGGCGATGGCCGCGATCCTGGCGCACGAGGTCAAGAACCCGCTGTCGGGGATCCGCGGTGCCGCACAGCTGCTCGAGAGCAGCGCTGACGACAATGACCGCATTCTGACCCGCTTGATCTGTGACGAGGCCGACCGCATCGTCGCTCTGGTCGACCGCATGGAGGTGTTCTCGGACCGACGGCCGATCGAGCGGGGTCCGGTCAACATCCATACGGTGCTGGAGCATGTGCGCCGATTGGCCCAAAGCGGCTTCGGCAGGTCCGTCCGTTTCGTCGAGCGTTACGACCCATCGCTGCCGCCCGTCTACGGCAATCGAGACCAGTTGGTTCAGGTCTTCCTCAATCTCGTCAAGAACGCGGTCGAGGCAGGGCCCGAGATCGGCGCCGAGGTGGTGCTGTGGACCGCCTACCAGCGTGGTGTCAGCGTGGTCGCCCCGGGTACGCAACGCCGGCTGCACCTGCCGCTTGCGGTCAGCGTCCAGGACAATGGCGCGGGCATCCCGGAGGATCTGCAGGACCACCTGTTCGATGCCTTCGTGTCGGGCAAAAGCACGGGCACGGGCCTCGGCCTTGCCCTGGTCGCCAAGATCGTCGGCGATCACGGCGGCGTCATCGGATTCGAGAGCGAGCCGCGGCGGACCGTCTTCAAGGTTTCTCTGCCGATGTACTCCGGGAGGGCTCCCGGGACCGTCGAAGAGGAGGGCCGCTGATGGCCGCGTCCACGGTTCTGGTGGCCGATGACGACCGGTCGATCCGGACGGTCCTGTCGCATGCCCTGGCGCGCCTCGGCCACGACGTTCGGAGCACCGGCAACGCGGCCACCCTCTGGCACTGGGTCGAGCAAGGCGACGGCGATCTTGTCATCACCGACGTGGTCATGCCGGACGAGAACGGCCTCGACCTCATCCCGCGCATCCGCCGCGTGCGGCCCGATCTGCGGGTCATCGTCATGAGCGCGCAAAACACCCTGCTGACCGCGGTCAAGGCGGCGGAACGGGGCGCCTTCGAATACCTCCCGAAGCCGTTCGATCTGAAGGAGCTGATCGGCGTCGTCGAGCGCGCGCTGACCTCGCCGCGGGCCTCCAGCCTGGAGCCGGGGCCGGAGACCGCGGAGCCCGACGACCAGATGCCGCTGATCGGCCGCTCGCCGGCCATGCAGGACATCTATCGCATCATGGCCCGGCTGATGGGCACCGACCTCACGGTCATGATCACGGGGGAGAGCGGCACCGGCAAGGAGCTCGTGGCGCGGGCCCTCCATGACTACGGCAAGCGTTGCGGCGGCCCGTTCGTTGCCATCAACATGGCGGCCATTCCGCGCGAGCTCATTGAATCAGAGCTGTTCGGGCACGAGAAGGGAGCCTTCACGGGGGCCACCGCGCGCTCGAGCGGTCGCTTCGAGCAGGCTCAGGGCGGCACACTGTTCCTCGACGAGATCGGCGACATGCCGATGGAGGCGCAGACCCGGCTGCTGCGGGTGCTGCAGGAGGGTGAGTACACCACGGTTGGTGGGCGGACCTCGATCCGTGCGGATGTCCGGATCATTGCCGCCACTCATCGGGACCTGCGGCATCTGATCCGGCAGGGACTGTTCCGCGAGGACCTGTTCTACCGTCTGAACGTCGTGCCGATCCGACTGCCTCCCCTGCGCGAGCGCCCGGAGGACATTCCGGCCCTGGTCCGGCACTTCTTCGCCGCGGCGGTCAAGGAGGGGCTTCCGGCGAAGTCGCTCGACGGGCCTGCGACGGAGCGGCTGAAGCGTCACAGCTGGGCCGGCAACGTTCGCGAGCTCGAGAACCTGGTGCGTCGCTTGGCCGCCCTCTACAGTCAGGAGGTCATTGGCCTCGATGTCCTGGAGGCCGAGCTGGCCGATGCCGTCCCGGCCGGCAACAGTCTGGAGGACGAGGGGGCGGACAGCCTGAGCGCCGCGGTCGAGCGACACTTGAAGGACTATTTTTCCGCCCACAAAGATGGCTTGCCATCGTCGGGCCTTTATGACCGGGTGCTGCATGAAGTCGAGAGGCCGCTGATCACTCTCACCCTTGGCGCGACCAAAGGAAACCAAATCAAGGCGGCACAATTGCTTGGGCTCAATCGAAACACCTTGCGAAAGAAGATCCGCGAGCTAGAAATTCAGGTGGTGCGCGGGCTCAAGTGAGCCGGCGCGACGATGCGGTCGGACCGGCCGGAGCCGGCAGCCGGCGATTGAAGGACCATGAGCGACATCACGGCCGAGCCATCCCGATCGTCCTGGCATCAGCTGGGCCGCTGGGCGGCGCGGGTGGGCATGGGCAACACGCTCGCGCTGGTGCTGACAGTCGCCGCGCTGGCAGCCGGCACTGCGACCTATGTCGCGCTGACCGAGGGGCCAGAGCTCGGCCACGATACCGACACAATCTATCTGCTGCTCAATCTCGATCTGGCCATCCTGCTGATGCTCGGCGCGGTCGTTGCCCGTCGGCTGGTGGCCCTGTGGGCACGGCGTCGCCGCGGCACCGCCGGCTCGCGTCTGCATGTGCGCCTGGTCGCCTTGTTCAGCCTTGTCGCGGTGGCTCCGGTCATCCTGGTCGCGGGCTTCTCCGCCCTGTTCTTTCATCTCGGTGTCCAATCCTGGTTCTCCGAACGGGTCAGCACCGCGGTCAACGAATCCTTGTCGGTCGCGCAGGCCTATCTGCAGGAGCATCAGCAGGTGCTTCGGGCGGATGCCCTGGCCATGGCCAATGACATCAATCGGGAAGCGCCACGCCTTATCGAGAGCAACGAGTTCTTCAACCAGTTCGTGTCGACCCAGGCCGTTCTGCGCAATCTGACCGAGGCGCTGATCTTCGACGGGTCAGGGCGCACCCTGGCGCGATCGTCGCTGACCTTCGCCCTGCAGTTCGAGACGATCGCCGAGGATGTTCTGGAGCAGGCGCGCCGTGGCGAGGTGGTGCTGCTCACCAACGAGAACGACGACCGCGTCCGCGCCGTGGTGCAGCTCGACCGCTTCGTCGACACCTATCTGCTGGTCGGCCGCCTGGTCGCCCGCAACGTCCTGGCGCACATGGATCGCGCGGAAGGGGCGGTGGCTGAGTACCAGCAGCTGCAGGAACGACAGTCGGCGCTGCAGATCACCTTCACGCTGATCTACATCGTGGTGGCGCTGCTCTTGCTGCTGGTGGCTGTCTGGGTGGGCCTGGTCATGGCCGACCAACTGGTACGGCCGATCAGCACCCTTATCGGTGCCGCGGAGCGGGTTCGTGCCGGCGATTTGTCGGCCCGCGTCCCGACGACCGCGACCGGTGACGAGCTGGGCAGCCTGTCGCGGGCGTTCAATCGCATGACCAGCCAGCTTGAAAGCCAGCGTCGAGAGCTGATCGAGGCCAACCGGCAGCTCGACCTGCGCCGTCGCTTCACCGAAACGGTGCTGTTCGGGGTGTCGGCCGGCGTGCTTGGGCTCGACGAGGAAGGACGGATCAACCTGCCGAACTCATCGGCCAGCGTGCTGCTGGGCATGGAGGCCGATGATCTGCTCGGGCGTCCCGTTGCCGACGTGGTGCCCGAGGTGGCCGGCCTGCTCGAGGAGATCGATCGACGCGGCGGCCGACTGGTGGAGACCCAGGTCAAGCTGCGCCGCGGCGCCGAGCTGAGAACGCTGCTGGTGCGCATAGCCGCCGAGCGGCTCGACGGGCGGGTCGCCGGCTACGTGGTGACCTTCGACGACATCACGGAACTGCTCTCGGCGCAGCGCAAGGCCGCCTGGGCCGACGTCGCCCGGCGGATCGCCCACGAGATCAAGAATCCGCTGACACCCATCCAGCTTTCGGCGGAACGCCTCAAGCGACGATATCTCCGCGAAATCACCAGCGACCCCTCGGTGTTCGTCAACTGCACGGAGACCATCGTGCGCCAGGTCGGAGACATCGGCCGCATGGTCGATGAGTTTTCCGCCTTCGCCCGGATGCCGTCACCGGTGATGAAGACCCATGACCTGTTCACCCTGTGCCAGGAGGCCGTGGATCTGCAGCGGCATGCGTACACGGGGATCGAGTTCGTCCTCGAGGTGCCGGAGGTGCGGCCGTTGGTGGCCTGCGACGCGCGCCAGGTGTCGCAGGCGCTGACCAATCTGCTGCAGAATGCCATCGACGCCATCGAAGGGCGGGCCGCCGACCAGGAGGAGCCGTTGCCGACCGGCTGGCTCCGGGTCTCGCTGCTGGTGGACGATAAGGAGGTGGCGGTACAGGTGGAGGACAACGGCAAGGGACTGCCTGAGGAGGATCGCGACCGCCTGACCGAGCCCTATGTCACGACGCGCGCCAAGGGCACGGGCTTGGGTCTCGCTATTGTAAAGAAAATCATGGAGGATCACGCTGGACACTTGGTCCTGGAGGACCGTCCCGGCGGTGGCGCGCGTGTCCGACTCATCTTCACACGAGAAAAGGCAAACACCCGTGTCGAGCTGGAGCCGTCCGATGCCAGCGACCAGTCCGAAGCGCGCGAGCAAGTCCGCCATGGCACATGAAGTCCTGGTCGTGGACGATGAGGCCGATATCCGGATGCTGATCTCGGGCATCCTGGAGGATGAAGGCTTCACCACCCGCGCGGCAGCGAACGCCGACGCGGCGCTGGAAAGCCTCCGGGCGCGCCAGCCGAGCGTCGTGCTGCTCGACGTCTGGCTTCAGGGCAGCCGGATGGACGGGCTCGAGCTCATCGACGAGATCAAGCGCGACTACCCGATCCTGCCGATCATCATGATCAGCGGGCACGGCACCATCGAGATGGCGGTCTCGGCGATCAAGCGGGGCGCCTACGAGTTCATCGAGAAGCCATTCAAGGCCGACCGGCTCCTGCTGATGGTCGAGCGGGCGATCGAGGCCGCCCGGCTTCGGCGCGAGAACGCGGAGCTGCGCCAGCGAGCGGGAGGCGAGGTCGAGTTGATCGGCCGGTCGTCGGCCATCCACCACCTCCGCCAGCAGCTCGATCGGGTGTCGCCCACCGGCAGTCGCGTGCTGATAACCGGGCCGGCCGGCGTCGGCAAGGAGGTCATCGCGCGGCTCCTGCACCAGCTGTCGCGCCGCTCGGCCGGGCCGTTTGTCGTCCTCAACTGCGCGGCCATGCATCCGGATCGCCTGGAGGAGGAACTGTTCGGCACCGAAGGGACGAACGGCGTCGGACCGCGCCGGATCGGTACCCTTGAGCAGGCCCATGGCGGCACGCTGCTGCTTGACGAGGTCGCGGACATGCCGCTGCCGACCCAGGGAAAGATCGTCCGGGTGCTGCAGGAGCAGACCTTCACCCGGGTCGGCGGGACGCGTCCGGTGGAGGTCGACGTCCGGGTGATCGCCTCGTCGAACCGGGACCTGCCGTCCCAGATCGAGGAGGGCCGCTTCCGCGAGGATCTCTATTATCGGCTGAACGTTGTGCCGATCCGGGTGCCGGCGCTGATCGAGCGCCGCGAGGACATCCCGGTGCTGTCCCGGCATTTCATGGCGCGCGCGGCGGAGGCGCAAGGCCTTCCGTCCCGTGAGATCGGCGAGGACGCCATGGCGGCGCTGCAGGCGTATCACTGGCCGGGGAACGTCCGACAGTTGCGCAACGTGGTCGACTGGCTGCTGATCATGGCCAGCGGCGACAGCAGCAGCCCGATCCGCGCGGATATGCTGCCGCCCGAGATCGGCGCGATCGCTCCCGCCGTCGTGAAATGGGATCGAGGCGGCGAGATCATGGGCCTGCCGCTGCGCGACGCGCGCGAGCTGTTCGAGCGAGAGTACCTGCTGGCCCAGGTGAACCGCTTCGGTGGCAACATCAGCCGGACCGCCGAATTCGTCGGCATGGAACGATCGGCCCTGCACCGGAAGCTGAAGAGCCTTGGTGTCCATGGCGGTGACCGCGGCACCGCGAAGATCGCCGCCGATTAGTCAGACCGCGTCCAATCCGGCACGTCCATGAAGGTGATCGTCTGCGGCGCGGGGCAGGTGGGCTCGAACATCGCCCGCTACCTCGCTCAGGAAGGCAACTTCGTGACGGTCATCGATCAGTCGCCCGAGTTGATCCAGAAGCTGTCCGAGACGCTCGATGTCCAGGCCATGGTCGGCCACGCGTCCAGTCCGCCGGTGCTTGAGCGGGCCAGCGCCGCCGACGCCGACATGATCATCGCCGTTACCCAGTCGGACGAGGTCAACATGATGGCCTGCCAGGTGGCGCACTCGCTGTTCAGCGTGCCCACCAAGGTCGCGCGCGTGCGCCACCAAGCGTACCTGGACCCGATCTGGGCGGATCTTTACAGCCGTCACAATCTGCCGATCGACGTCATTATCTCGCCCGAGATCGAGGTGGCCAAGGCCATTGAGCGGCGCCTCCAGGTGCCTGGTGCCTTCGACATGATCCCTCTGGCGGACGGGCTGATCCGGCTGATCGGCGTGATCTGCACCGATGACTGCCCGATCATCAACACTCCGCTCAGGCAGCTGACCGGCCTCTTCCCGGACCTGAACATCGAGGTCGTCGCCATTGTCCGGCGCGACCGTCCGATGATCCCGGACAGCAACGATCAGATGCTGCCGGGCGACGAAGTGTATTTCGTCACCGACAGCACTCATGTCAGCCGGGCGATGGCGGTGTTCGGCCACGAGGAGCCCGAGGCCCGACGGGTGGTCATCATCGGTGGCGGCAATATCGGCTTCTGCCTTGCAGAGCTTATCGAGGCGCACCATCCGCAGGTGACCGCCCGGATCATCGAGGCCAATCGAGGCCGCGCGGAGCGGATTGTCCAGCAGCTGTCGCGCACCACCGTCCTGCGCGGCGACGGTCTCGATCCCGAACTGCTGGAGGAGGCCAATGTCCGGGCCTCGGAGACCGTGGTCGCGGTGACCAACGACGACGAGGTGAACATTCTCGCCTCCCTCCTGGCCAAGCGATACGGCGCCCAGCGGGCGATCACGCTTATCAACAAGACGACCTACACGCCGCTGGTCACCACGCTCGGCATCGATGCCGTGGTCACCCCTCGATCCATCACGGCCTCTACGATCCTGCAGCACGTCCGGCGCGGCCGTATCAAGGCGGTCCACTCCCTGCGGGACTTTGCGGAGGTGATTGAGGCCGAGGCGCTCGAGACCTCGAGCCTCGTCAACACGCCCATCAAGAACATCCGACTGCCGTCGGGGGTTATCCTCGGCGCCCTGGTGCGGGGAAAGCAGGTCATCATCGCCCGGCCGGGCACGGTCGTCAGGCCTCACGACCGCGTCATCCTCTTGGCCTCGTCCGGCTCGGTGAAGAAGATCGAGAAGCTGTTCGCCGTGCGGCTGGAATTTTTCTGAGCGGCCAGCGGCGAGCTCGGCAATCAAAGAGAGAAAGGTAGCAGCGGATGCCGCGCATTGCCTATGTCAACGGGCAGTTCCTGCCGTTGCCGCACGCATGCGTTCATATCGAGGATCGAGGGTTCCAGTTTGCCGATGGTGTCTACGAGGTCATCGCCGTGCGGCACCGGCAGCTTGTGGACGAGGCACCCCATCTCGATCGCCTGGAGCGATCGTTGCGGGAGATCCGGCTGGAGGCACCGGTGTCCCGGCGCGGTCTGGAGGTGCTGCTGCGCCGGCTGGTGGACCGCAACCGGCTCCGAGACGGGCTTGTCTACCTTCAGGTGACGCGCGGTGTGGCACGGCGCGACTTCATGTTTCCGGTCAACGCGCGTCCGAGCCTGGTGATGACCGCACGACCCGCCTCGCTCAATCCTGCGGGCTTGTTCGAGCACGGTGTGAAGGTCGTCACGATCCCCGATATCCGCTGGAAGCGGCGCGATATCAAGTCCATCGCCTTGCTTCCTCAGGTTCTGGGCAAGCAGAGGGCGGCGGATGCCGGAGCCTTCGAAGCCTGGCAGCTGGACGATGACGGCTATGTCACCGAAGGCTGCTCCTCGAATGCCTGGATCGTCACGCGTGAGGGGGAGCTGATAACCCGTGAGCTGAGCCCGATGATCCTGAGCGGGGTCACGCGACGGTCGATGCTGCAACTCGCCGACAGGGAGCGCGTTTCTGTGCAGGAGCGGGCTTTCACCCTGGAGGAGGCGCTGCGAGCGCGGGAGGCATTCCTGACCAGTGCAACAAGCTTCATACTACCGATTGTTCAGATCGATGATCGCCTTGTCGGAGACGGCAGGCCAGGAACGATCACGCGCCGGCTGCGCGAGCTGTACTGGCAGCATGCCGGCCGCGGCGCGGACGAAGCGTGAGCGGGGCGGTCATGAGACGTGTCGCTTGGCGGCGACCATCTTCGTTACCATATCGCCCAAGGTGAATCGGATGATTGCCCAGAGCCCGGGACCCGGCTCCAACAATACAGAATGCGCGGGGCGGACCAATGTCGGAAAAGACTCAAAATGTACAGGATGTGTTCCTGAACCACGTGCGCAAGAACAAGATGCCGGTAACCATCTTCCTGGTGAATGGTGTAAAGCTTCAAGGTATCATAACTTGGTTTGATAATTTTTCGGTTTTATTAAGGCGTGACGCTCATTCCCAGCTGGTGTACAAGCACGCAATCTCCACGGTGATGCCGGCACACCCGATTCAATTGTTTGAGCCGCAAAAGGAAGAAGCCTGATTGATCTCGCACGGCTCGAACGGAATGGATCACCGATCTCGTGAAGGATCGGCAGGCCGGGAAACGGCGCTGGTGATCCGACCGGTTCTTGATGGCGCGGCATCGGCCGGCCGTCAGCCTGAGGCTTGCCTTGAGGAGGCGGTGGGACTGGCCCGGGCGATCGCCCTCGAGGTGCTCGGGCAGGCCTGTGTTCGTGTTCCTCGGCCGCAGCCGGCGACCCTTCTGGGGCGAGGCGCGGTGGAGCAGACGTCGGCGGAGATCCGGGCGCACGAGCCTGACGTGGTCATCGTTGATGCCGGCCTTTCACCCATCCAGCAGCGCAACCTGGAGCAACGCTGGCAGGTCAAGGTGATTGACCGCACCGGACTGATCCTCGAGATCTTCGGGGAGCGTGCCCGTACCCGGGAGGGCCAGCTTCAGGTCGATCTGGCGCATCTTTCCTATCAGCGGTCCCGCCTTGTCCGTTCCTGGACGCACCTGGAGAGGCAGCGCGGTGGCGCGGGGTTCATGGGCGGCCCCGGCGAGCGGCAGATCGAGCTTGATCGTCGACAGATCGACGACCGCATCGTCCATATCAAGCGTGAGCTGGAGTCGGTGCGGCGAACGCGCTCCCTTCACCGCGGCGCACGCGCGCGGGTGCCCTATCCGGTCGTCGCCCTGGTCGGCTACACGAACGCCGGCAAGTCGACCCTCTTCAATCGCCTGACCGCGGCCGACGTGATGGCGCAGAGCATGCTGTTCGCCACGCTGGACCCGACGATGCGGCAGGTCGACCTCGACGGCGGACGACGGATCATCCTGTCGGACACGGTCGGCTTCATCGCGGATCTGCCAACACATCTGGTCGCCGCTTTCCGCGCGACGCTCGAGGAGGTGCAGAACGCCGATCTCGTCGTCCATGTTCGCGACATCGCCCACCCGGACAGCGAGGCGCAGCGCGACGATGTCGCTCGCGTTCTGAAGGACCTTGGCATCGACACGGGCGCCGACAGCCGCATCATCGAGGCCTGGAACAAGATCGATGCTTTGCCGGCGGCGAAACGGGACGTGCTGCTCCGGCGCAGCACGGAGCGGGAGGATGCCGTGGCGATCTCCGCTCGGACCGGCGATGGATGCGAGCGCCTCCGTCGCTTTATCGCCGACCGGATCAACGCGGATCGCGACATTGTCGACCTCCGCGTCGATCTGAGCGACGGGGGCATGCTGGCTTGGCTGTACCGGAGAGGAGAGATCGTCGAGCGGCAGGACGACGAAAAGACGGCACATCTGAAGGTTCGGCTCGACCCGGCAAACCAGGCCCGGCTCCGACACCGGCAGGAGCAGGGGCAGGGGACCTCGGCAGGGCACGCCGTTCGCGAGGCGGATGGGCCGGTCGACGCCTGAGGATTCGGTCGGCGCCCCACGCCCTTCCTGAGCCGGCCCGAATCTGGTGGTCGATCCGCCGCTGGTGGCTGGTACTGTCGCGGATGACGATCGCGCAAGGCCGGCACCGCCTCTTCTCGCACGAGGCGGGCGGGCGGAGAGGGGCATGGTGCTTCCCGACATCGAACAGGTGGCCCGCATCATCGAGGCGGTGGTGGCCGAGGAGGTGATCCCCCGGTTCCGCCAGCTCGACCGGTCCGAGATTCGGACCAAGAGCGGGCCTGGCGATCTCGTGACGATCGCCGACGAGGCCTGCGAGCAACGGCTCACCAGCGCGCTCACCGAGCTTCTGCCCGGCTCAACGGTCGTCGGCGAGGAGGGCGCCGAGGCTGACCCGGCCATCCTGAAGCGGCTGCACGATTCCGGCCCAGCATGGATCATCGATCCCGTGGACGGCACGCACAACTTCGCCCATGGCATCGAGCGTTTCGCCTGCATCGTCGCCCTTTCGGTCGGTGGCCAGGTGGCGGCCGGCTGGATCCACGATCCGGTCCGTCAGGTCACCGCGATGGCCGAAGGCGGGCAGGGCGCCTCGCTGAACGGAGCGACCCTGCGGGCGGCATCCGGACGATCCGTTTCGGATCTGGTCGCCACGTTCAGCCCGCCTCGGCGCGGCGATCCGATCCGGTCGATGAGCGATCGCCTGAGCCGAGCGGTCGGCGAGCACCTGCGCTTCGGCTGCTCCGGAACCGATTATCTTTGGCTCGCCGAAGGCCGCGCGCATGTCGCTCTCTTTGCCCAGCTGAAGCCCTGGGATCACGCCGCCGGGGTGCTGATCCATCGGGAAGCCGGTGGCTACAGCGCCCTGCTCGACGGCCGGCCCTACGCACCCACGGTGCTGGACGGTCCGATGATCGTCGCGCCGGACCCGGCAACCTGGCAGGCCGTGCGGGCGATCGTCACTCCGGAGCCCGGCTGACGGATGGGCTCGTCACCACTCCATCGGTCTCACCTTTGGCCTGCTGCCAGAGCCTTTCAAGCTCGGGGAGCCCGGTCTCCGCAGGGCTTCGGCCGGCCTGCGACAGGGCGGCCTCGATCCAACGGAACCGGCGCTCGAACTTGGCATTGCCCCGGCGCAGGGCCGCCTCGGGATCAATGTCGAGCCGGCGCGCCAGGTTGACCACGCTGAACAGCAGATCGCCGACCTCGTCCTCGATCGCCGCAGCGGCCCCGGAGTCGAGCTCACGCCTGAGCTCCTCCACCTCCTCGAGGATCTTGTCCAGCACCGGCGCCGGCGCGGGCCAGTCGAAGCCGACGCGCGCGGCCCGCTTCTGCAGCTTGGCAGCCCGAAGCAGCGCGGGCAGTCCGAGCGCCACGCCGTCGAGCACGCTCGGCGCGCGGGGGGCGGCGGCGGCACGGGCGGTCCGCTCCGCCGACTTCTGGGCTTCCCAACGCTCGGTCATCTCGCGCGCGTCGCCGACCCGGGCGTCGGCGAACACATGGGGGTGACGCGCCACCATCTTGTCGGCGATGGCGTGAGCCACGGCATCGAAGGTGAACAGACCCGCTTCCTCGGCCATGCGCGCGTGGTAGACCACTTGAAGAAGCAGGTCGCCAAGCTCCTGCTGCAGGTCCCCCAGGTCTCCGCGCTCGATCGCGTCGGCCACCTCATAGGCCTCCTCGATGGTGTAGGGAGCGATCGTCTCGAAGGTCTGCTCCAGGTCCCACGGGCAGCCGCCCTCCGGGGCGCGCAGTCGCGCCATGATCGTCAGCAGACGGTCGATCCCGCGATCGTCGGTGTCGGTCATGGACCAGTGTCCTTGGGGCCAGGGTCTTGGGGCCAGGGTCTTGGGGCCAGGGTCTTGGTCACGACTGAGGATGCCACAGAACGGTAGGCGCGAAGCCGGTCGGCACGCCAGGATAACGCCGCCGCTGCGGCATCCAACCCAATTCCGCTGAAGCTTCCGGCCGAGGACCTTCAGTCACCATGCCAATTCGTTCTGCCACCCGGCGAAACCGAGATGCGCGGCCTCGCTGGCGATGGCTTCTGATCCTGGTCATCGTGGCGGCCGCCGCGCCACTCACGCTCCTTGTCTCGTGGTTTACGCGCGATCCCTCGCACGTCCTGCCGCTGCCGGCAGGGCCGCCCTCGGTCGCATCCCAGGGGCTCGAGCGCCGGGACGGGCGCATGATCGTTCATCTCCGACTGGCGGACCCGGCGGTCGGCGAGATCGGCCTCGCCGTCAGCCTGCCCGATCCGCTGCCGCCGGAGCCGTTGCCGATTGTCCTGGTGCTTGGCGGCCTGGGCCGGGGGGCGGACAACATCAAGCCCATTGAGCGTCCGGGCGCCAACGCGGTTGTCGGCTACGACTGGCCATTGCCCATCGACGTCCCGGACGGCCTGCGGCTGCTGCCCGTGGCGCCGGAGCTCGCCGGCCAGGCATACCAAGTCCCTGGCCAGGTGGTGGCCGCGCTGGACTACCTCTCGGCGCAGCCCTGGGCCGACGGCGAGCGCGTGAGCCTGCTCGGCTTCTCCCTCGGCGCGCTGGCAACGCCTGCGGTGCAGGCTCAGGCCGATCGCGCCGGGCATGCGATCGGCTGGACCGTTCTGGCCTATGGCGGCGCCCCGATGCACCGGCTTCTCGCCGAGCACCCGATGATCGAGCCCGCCTGGTTGCGGCCGGTGCTGGGGCTGGCCGCGCGAGCCTTGCTTCGCCCCGTCGAGCCGCTTCAGCACCTGCCGTCTCTCGAGGGCTCGTTCCTGGTGCTGCACGGAACGCGGGATCGCCTGATACCGGGCTGGGCGACCGAAAACCTGCTTGAGGCAACCCCTGAACCGAGAACCGTGCGCGCGTTCGACGGAGACCACATGGGGCTGGGACCTGACCAGCGGGCCTTGCTCGCGGAGATCATGCGGGTAAGCCGAGCCTGGCTTGTGGATCAGGGAGCCGTCGGTCCACGTTTCTGACACGGCCATGGCCAAGCGTTTTGTCGGATAAGATATATTATGGAAAATCATCCTGCGTTAACGCCGGGCGCTTGGACATCCCATCGCGCCGGGCGCTTGGACATCCCATCGCGCCGGGCGCTTGGACATCCCATCGCGCCG
>CAZTHL010000002.1:114384-139941 GCA_964613585.1 uncultured Mycobacteriaceae bacterium
CGCCGGGCGCTTGGACATCCCATCGCGCCGGGCGCTTGGACATCCCATCGCGCCGGGCCTCAGGGATGGATGACCAGCCCGTCGAAGGCCGGCTCGACGCCGGCCGGCAGCTTGCGGCGCAGGGTCTCGTAATCGAGCGTGTGGTTCATGTGCGTCAGATAGGCGCGCTCAGGCCTGACCCGCCGGATCCAGTCGACGGCCTTGGCCACGTGGGCGTGGCTCATATGGGGCTCCTCCCGACAGGCATCGACGACCCAGACGCGAACGCCCCGCAGGGCATCGAAGGCCGCCGGGTCGAGCTCCGAGACGTCCGTCGAATAGGCGAAGCGATCGAAGCGGAAGCCGAGTGAGACGCCTTTGCCATGGCGCTGGAGAAACGGCCGGACCAGGACATCGCCCACCTCGAACGGTCCGTCGATCCGGCTGAGCCGGAGGATCGGCTTGTACAGGCCGCGGTCGACATCGACCGTGTCGACGGCATAGCCGAAGCGCCGCTCCAGGCTGGCCGCGGTCGGCTCGTCGGCGAATGCGGCGATCGGGCCCTGCTGCCGATAGGTCAGAGGCCGCAGATCGTCGAGCCCATGGATATGGTCGGCATGGTCGTGGGTGAAGAGAACGGCGTCGAGACGCCTGACGCCGGCATCGAGCAGCTGCTGGCGGCAGTCCGGCGTCGTGTCGACGAGGATCCTGGCGCGCTCCGTCTCGATCAGCACGGAGGGGCGCCGGCGCCGGTTGCGCGGGTTCTCGGGGTCGCATTGGCCCCAGACATTGCCGACGAGCGGCACACCCAGCGAGCCGCCGCAGCCCAGGATGCTTACCCGCATGGCCTTCGCCCGGTCCTAGGGCCCGGCCGAGGCCGGCTGCGGCACCTTGCTGAACAGGCGGAAGAAGTTCGCCGTGGTCTGCCGGGCCAAGGCGTCGATGGTCATCCCCTTGACCTCGGCAAGCCGGGCGGCCGTGTGTGTCACCAGGGCCGGCTCGTTTCGCTTGCCCCGCCTGGGCACCGGCGCGAGGTACGGCGCATCGGTCTCCACCAGGAGCCGGTCCAGGGGCACGTCCCGGGCGATCTCGCGCAACTCTTCGGATCGATTGAACGTGAGAATCCCGGAGAAGGAGATGTAGAAGCCGAGAGCCAGAGCGTCCTCAGCAAGCTGGCGGCCGCTGCTGAAGCAGTGCATCACCCCGCGGACCGGCGGGCGGCCACCCTCACCCGCCGCCTCCTCCCGCAGGATGCGCGTCGTGTCGGCGTCCGCCTCCCGGGTATGGACGACCAGCGGCAGGCCGGTCTCGCGCGCGGCGCGGACATGGATTCGGAAGCTGTCCTGCTGGGCCGGTCGCGGGCTGCGGTCGTAGTGGTAGTCCAGGCCGCATTCGCCGATCGCCGCGAGCTTTGGATGATCGGCGAGGCCGGTGAGCGTGTCGACCCCCACCTCCTCCGTCGCGGCATCGTGGGGATGGAGCCCGCAGGCGCAGAACACGTCCGGGAAGCGCTCGGCGATGGCCAGCGAGGCGGCGAGGCGGCTGGGCCGCGTGCAAACGGTGACCATGCGAACGATGCCGGCTTGGCGCGCCCGTCCGACCACCTCTTCAAGGTCGCCCTCGAAGTCCGGAAAGTCCAGATGGCAATGGCTGTCGACCAGCATCAGGCCTGCGTGCCCTCCTCGCCCTCGACATGGCGCGGAAACAGGCCTTGCGGCGGCGGCAGGCCCGTGCCCGGCACCAGGGCCGGCTCGGCTCCCAGATCGGCGAAGCGTCGCCGGTCCGCAGGAACGGCGAGCTGGTCGAGCAGCCGCGCCATGCTGTCCGGCATCACCGGCTGGATCAGGATCGCCAGGCGCCGCAGCGCCTCCAGGAGGCAGAACAGCACGGTCGCCATGCGCTCGGGATCGCTCCTGCGCAGCACCCAGGGCGCCTGCTCGTCGATGTAGCGATTGGCGTCGCCGATCACCGACCAGATCGTCTCGAGCGCGCGGTGAAAGGCCAGCCCCTCGAAAGCCGGACGGACCTCGTCCAGCAGCGCCGTCGCCCGACTGAGCAGCGTCCGGTCCGCGGGATCGAGGACGCCGGGCTCCGGCACCGCTCCGCCGGCGTGCCGCGCGACGAAGGAAAGAACCCGCTGGGCCAGATTGCCGAGATCGTTGGCCAGATCGCCGTTGATGCGACCGACCATGGCCTCGTGGCTGATGTAGCCGTCGCTGCCGAACGGCACCTCCCGCAGCAGGAAGTAACGGCTCTGGTCGAGTCCGTAGGTCTGCTTGAGCGCATCGGGCGCGATGACGTTGCCGAGCGACTTCGACATCTTCTCCCCACGGTTCAGCAGCCAGCCATGGGCGAACACTTGGCGCGGCGGCTCAAGGCCGGCCGCCATCAGGAAGGCAGGCCAGTACACCGCGTGAAAGCGGAGGATGTCTTTGCCGACCACATGGACGTCCGCCGGCCAGAAGCGGCGGAAGCCGTCGCTGTCCGTGTCCGGATAGCCGATGGCCGTCAGGTAGTTGGTCAAGGCATCCAGCCACACGTACATGATGTGGGCCTCGTCGCCGGGCACCGGCACGCCCCAGTCGAAGCTGGTCCGGCTGATCGAGAGGTCCTTGAGCCCGGAGCGCACGAAGCTGACCACCTCGTTGCGCCGGGTCTCCGGCAGGATGAAGTCCGGTCGCTCCTCGTAGAAGGCCAGCAGCCGTTCCTGCCAGGCGGACAGCCGGAAGAAGTAGCTCGGCTCCTCGACCCACTCCACGGTGGCTCCGCTCGGGGCGACGCGCTGCCCGTCGCGCTCGGCCAGCTCGTTCTCGCCGTAGAAGGCCTCGTCCCGGACCGAGTACCACCCGGCATACTTGCCGAGGTAGATGTGCCCGTGGCTCGCGATCGCCTGCCAGATCGCCTGGCACGCCCGCACATGCCGCGGCTCCGGGGGGCGGATGAAGTCGTCGTTGCTGTAGTTCATCACGCGCGCCAGCGCGCGGAAGTTCTCGCTGACCCGATCGGTGAAGGGGCCCGGCGCCTCGCCCGCCTTCTCGGCGGACTTCTGCACCTTTTGGCCGTGCTCGTCGGTGCCGGTCAGGAACATCACGTCCCGGCCGTCGAGCCGCATGAAACGGGCCACCACATCGCACGCCAGGGTCGTGTAGGCATGGCCGATATGCGGCCGGTCGTTCACGTAGTAGATCGGCGTGGTGATGTAATAGCAGCCGGCTTGCGACATGCTCGTCGGTCCTTGCCCGTGCCTGAGATCCGATGCGGCCGGTCGAGGCTAGGCCGCGGCCGCGCCCACCTCAAGGAAGGCGCGCACCATCACCTGCTTGTGGTCGAGATTAGCGCCGTCGGCGCGTCGGAACAGTTCGGCCACCTTGTCCCATACCGCGAGCCACCGTTCAAGCGGGGCCCCCTGCCCCAGCCGCCGCATCAGCGCCGCCTCCCCGGCCACCACCTCCGCCGGGACCTGGTGGCGCGCCCGGGATCGCACCAGCCGTGCCAGCCACCACAGCAGGAGTTCGGCGGCCCGGCGGTAGGCACGGTCGGCGGCCGACGGCCCCAGCCGCTCGGCGAGCTGGTGCAGGTGCTCGAGATCGAGCGCCGGCAGCGAGCCGAGCAGGCCGACCAGCTCGCGGTACAGCTCCAGGCCACCCACCTCCGCGAGCTCGGCGGCCCGGCCGAGGCTGCCGTCGGCCAGCCGGGCCAGCGCCGTGCGATCGGCCTCCGCGAGGTCCGGAAAATGACGGGCC
The DNA here is from genome assembly GCA_964613585.1 of uncultured Mycobacteriaceae bacterium. Taxonomy (GTDB): domain Bacteria; phylum Pseudomonadota; class Alphaproteobacteria; order DSM-16000; family Inquilinaceae; genus CAZTHL01. The sequence continues at coordinate 118,107 of CAZTHL010000002.1, forward strand.
AGGGCGTCCGCCAGCACGTCCTCGGGGAGGGGCGCCAGCGCCAGGGATCGGCACCGTGAGCGGATCGTCGGCAGCAGGCGGCCCGGATTGCTGGAGACGAGCAGGAGCAGGGCGGCGGGCGGCGGCTCCTCAAGCACCTTGAGGATCGCGTTGGCGCTGTTGCGGTTCATCCGCTCGGCCTCGTCCACGACCACCACACGCCAACCCCCTTCCGCCGGGGTGAGGTGCAGGAAGGGCGCGATGCGCCGCACGGCATCGATCGGCACCTCGCTGGCGAGGCGCTTCTTCTCCTCGTCGTACGGACGCGCCACCGTCAGCAGGTCGGCATGGCTGCCGGCCGCCACACGCCGGAACGTCGGATGCCCCGGATCGATGGCGAGCGGAGCCTCGGTCCGGGCAGGACAGCCGGCGAGCACGAAGCGGGCGAAGCGGAACGCCAGGGTGGCCTTGCCGATCCCCTGAGGCCCGCCGATCAGCCAGGCATGCGGCAGGCGGCCGGAGCGCGCCGCCCGCTCGAGGGTGGTCGCGCCCTGGCGATGACCGATCAGCTCCGGATTGGCGCGCGGTTCAGGCAGCACGGGACGCCATCCGGATCAGGCGGAACCGATCCGGTCCATGAGGGTGGCGAGGACGGCGGCGGCCACCGTGTCCTCGGCCGGGCCGGCGTCGATGACGGCGCAGCGTTCGGGCTCCCGCCGCGCGATCTCCAGGAAGCCGGCGCGCACGCGCTCGTGGAACCTCGGATCCATGCGCTCGTACCGGCTCTCCGACCCTGGGCGCCGGGTTGCCCGGTGCAGGCCCTCGGCCGCCGGCAGGTCCAGGATCAGCGTGACATCCGGCCGCAGCGTGCCGAGCGCCAGGCGGTGCAGCGCGGCCACCGGGTCCGGGCCGAGCCGCTGACCATAGCCCTGATAGGCCATGGTGCTGTCGGAGAACCGATCCGACACCACCCAATCGCCGCGCTCGAGGGCGGGCCCGACCGTCCTCTCGACATGGTCGCGCCGAGCGGCTACGTGCAGAAGGCATTCGGTCAGGGCATCCCAACGCTGCGGCTCCCCTTCGACCAGGAGCGCCCGGATCGCCTCGGCGCCCGGGGCGCCGCCCGGCTCGCGCGTCAGCAGCACCGGGTGGCCCCGGTCGCGCAGCGCCTGGGCCAGCCGGCGCGCTTGGGTCGACTTGCCGCACCCCTCACCGCCTTCAAGCGTGATCAAGCGGCCGCGCGTCATCGGCCGGTGTCGTGCGGGCTCACTGAAACAGCCGAAGGATCATGTGGCCGGCGCTGCTGGTGACCCGCCCGAGAAAGCCCTGGCGGCGCACCTCGGCGCCGGCGACGAGCGGCAGCTGCCGAACCGGGCTTCCGGCGATGGCGACGACCAGGGTGGCCACCGGCTCGCCGGCGGCGATGGGCGCCGGCAGCGGCTCCTCGACCCGGACCGCGACCGACATCGCCTCGCGCTCCGCGAACGGCACCGTGACGGCCACGGCCTGCGCCGGCACCAGGGGCACCGCCGAGGGGCTGCCGAGCCAGGCCTCGGCCGTCTCGACCAGTTCCCCGGCCTCGAACAGCGGAACCACCTCGAACTCGCGGAAGCCCCATTCCATCAGGCGGTTGGCCTCCTCGGCGCGGGCCGACTCGCTGGGCAGACCGTTGATCACCAGGACGAGCCGGCGCCCGTCGCGCTCTGCCGAGGCCATCAGGCCGTAGCCCGAGGCCTCGGTGTGCCCGGTCTTCAGGCCGTCGGCGCCGATGTCGCGGTAGAGCAGCGGGTTGCGGTTGCGCTGCGTGATCGGACGGCCTGTGGTCACGTCGGTACCGTAGGTGAACTCCTTCTCGGAATAATAATGGTAATACTCCGGGAATTCCCGGATCAGCGCCTCGGCCAAGGTCGCCAGATCGCGCGCCGTCGAGAAATGCTGCGGATCGGGCCATCCGGTGGCGTTGGTGAAGTTGCTGGCGGTCATGCCGAGCTCACGCGCGCGCTCGGTCATGCGGCGCCCGAACTCGGTCTCGCTGCCGGCCAGACCTTCGGCCAGCACGATCGAGGCGTCGTTGCCCGACTGCACGATAACGCCGCGGGTCAGGTCCTCGACACTGACGGTATCGCCGACCTCGACGAACATCTTCGAGCCGCCCTTCCGCCAGGCGCGCTCGCTCACCGGAAGACGGTCGTCGAGCGACAGGCGCCCCTCGCGCAGTGCATCGAAGACCAGGAACATGGTCATGACCTTGCTCATGGACGCCGTGGCCATCCGCTCGTCCGCGTTCTTCTCGAACAACACGGTGTCGGTGGTAGTGTCGATGAGGATGGCCTGCTGCGCCCGGGTGTCGATGGAGGTCGCCGCCGCGCCCGACGGCACGGCGACGACGCCGACGAGCAGCAGCCACGCGGCGAGGCGGATCAGGCGGCGCATGGGACCGGCGGCTCCCTTCCGGTGGTTCGGGGTGTCACGGATCGTGCTTCACGGCTACATCCGAGTCGGTGGCGAAAATTCGGCACGCGCACCCTTCGGTCAGAGCTTTTCCGACGGAGCGGGCCGGTGCCGTTTCCGCATCACGCGGAAGCACCCTAGCGCCGCACGATCCGCGCCTCCGCATGGCCGGCGTTCACCAGCCGGGCCAGCATCCGGTAGGCCTCCTGCTCGCTGGCGAGCGGCCCCAGGCGCACCCGATGGAATTGCGCGCCCTCGACCCGGGCGCTCTCGATCCGGGCCGCGCCGAGCGGCTGCAGCTCGTCCCTGAGCCCGACGGCGTTGCCGTAATCGGTGAAGGCGCCGGCCTGGACGAACACGCCGCCGGGAGCGGACGGCCGCGGCGCCTCGCGGACCGTCCGGCGCGGGGCCGGTTCCGGCGTCGGCTCCGGCCGCCGGTCGGGCCGCACGACCTCGCCGACGGGCACCGGCGCCGAGGCCGCGACGAAGGTCGGCTGGGGCGTCCTCGGGCCCGTCTCCGGGAACGGATCGCGGCCGGCCACCAGCGCCACCTGGCGGCTCTCGTCCGCCAGCACCTGGACCCGGACCCGGGCCACCCCCTGCTCGCGGAAGCCCAGCAGCTCGGCGCTGCGCCGCGACAGGTCGATGATCCGGCGGCCGACGAACGGGCCGCGATCGTTCACCCGCACGATGATGGAGCGGCCGTTCTCCAGATTGGTGACGCGCACGATGCTCGGCAGCTGAAGCGTCGGATGGGCGGCGGTCAGCAGGGTCTCGTCGAAGCGCTCACCGTTGGCCGTGGTCTTGCCGTGGAAGCCCGGCCCGTACCACGAGGCAACGCCGACCTGGTCATAGGCGAAATCCTCCTTCGGGCGGTACCAGACACCGCGGATCTGATAGGGCTTGCCGACCTTGTAATGGCCGGGCTCGCCGGCGTGGCCGACGGTCGCCATGTGCGCGGCCAGCTTGGTCTCGGCGCAGCTGGCGAGGAAAAGCATCGACAGCATCATCGCCAGATACCGTGGATACCGGCGATGCCTTGCAAGCGGCCGGATCGGGCGACCCGATCTGCTCGCGCGCCGCGCCCGATCGTTTCTACAGCCTAACGTTTTTCTTGGAAACATTGAAGGTCCCCGTCAGCAATTATTTTAGGCCCCCACCTCGCTTCTGTCACATTTGAGCGAATCGTGCAAGAATTCGTGAATCATGGGGGCGCCGGCAGAAGCGCGTCCGTGCGCCCGGCAAGGCGGTAGGCGACCAGGCCGATCCACTCGCGCACGCCCGCCTCGGTCAGGGCCAGCCCGTCGAGGAGGCCGAAGCGCAGAGGGAACGGGCGGGTGCCGGTCAGGTAGTCCGTGGGGACCGGGACCACCGGCCAGCCGAGCGCGCGGAACACGCCGACGCTGCGCGGCATGTGCCGGGCGGAGGTCACCAGAAGCCAGGTATCGCTCGGCCCGGGCTCGACCAGCCGTAACGACAGCAGCGCGTTCTCGTAGGTGTTGCGCGACCGGCCCTCGAGAACGACACGCTCAAGCGGCAGACCGATGTCGGCGAACACCCGGGCGGCGACCCCGGCCTCCTTGGCCTCCTGCCGCAGCAGGTCGCCCGAGCCGCCGGTGAAGACCAGCGTTGCGTCCGGGAAGCGCCGGGCGAGCGCGGCGAACACGGTGAAGCGCTCGGCGGTGCCGGACAGCGCCGGCTCGCCGCGCTGGGCGCTGAGCCAGGGCACCACGGTGCCGCCGAGAACGATGATGCCGTCGACCTGCTCTGGCAGCTCGGCCGGCCGGGCGAAGCGCTCCTCCAGCGGCCGGACCAGGACGGTGCCGACCGGCAGGATGCTGATCGCCAGGAGCGCCACGACCGCGGACGAGGTGGCGATCAGGCCGATCCGCCGGCGCCCGAGCATGAGCAGAAGGGTTCCCGCGGCGAGCAGGATCAGCAGGACATTGCCCGGCGCGGCCAGCCACCAGAACAGCTTCGAGACGACGAAGAACAGGTCAGGCATGGGGAATCGCGCAGCCGGTCAGGGGACGGATCTGCTCCATTCGGGTCTGGATCGTGCCGGCGCGCCGCTCGAGATAAGGTGTCGGGCGAGCCGGCGACCACTGCCGCGGGCTCGGCAGCACCACCGCCAGCAGGGCGGCCTCGCGCGCCGTGAGGTCGGCCGGCGCCTTGCCGAAGTAGCGCTCGGCCGCCGCGCCGATACCGTACAGGCCGGGCCCCCACTCGGCGATGTTGAGGTAGACCTCGACAATCCGGCGCTTGGACCACAAGACTTCAAGCTGTGCCGTAAGAACGGCCTCCAACGCTTTGCGAAAAAAGCTTCTGTCATGCCAGAGGAGCAGGTTCTTGGCGGTCTGCATGGTGACCGTGCTGGCACCGCGCAGGCGGCCGCGCCGCCGATACTCCTCGACCACGTTCTGCAGCTCGACGAGGTCGAAGCCGAAATGCCGGCAGAAGCGGTTGTCCTCCGCGGCGAGCACGGCGAGCACCGCGGCCGGGGCGATCTTCTCGAGGGGCACCCAGCGGCGCTCCATCCCCTCGCCCTCCAGGAGACGGGCCAGCATCAGCGGGGTCACCGGCGGCGGCACCACGGCGTAGACGAGCAGCAGCGCGGGCGGGCCGAGGAGCAGGATCAGCGCCACGACAACGACGAGGCGGCGCAGCCGGCGGCGCCACGCCGGGCGCCCGGCGGCGGTGGCCTGTCGCCGGTCGGCGCCACGGGACGACGACCGGGGCACGCGGGAAGGTCGTCGGCGGCGGGCGGGGCTCACGACTCGGCTGCGGCGGATGGCGGGGGAGAACGCAGGACCATCGGGATGCTGGTGCGGCGCGGGCCGACCTGTGCCGGTCCGGCCGCCTGGCGCCCCTTGCCCCACCTCGGCCGCAGTCACCACCACCGCGCGAGCGCCGTCAAGCGCCTATGCGGACGGACCGGCGTGTGGCGGCCTTGCCGACCCGGCGACGACCGGAGGCGGCGGTGCTGCGGATCGGAGCCGCCGCGGGACAGTGAGTCGACCCGTTTGGGCAGGCCAAGCATGAAACGTCGGACATGGCCGAGGCCGGCGGTGGCGCCGAGGTGGCGCCGAGGCCGGCGGTGGCCCTCGCTTGGCTGCACCGGGAGGACTGGGCGCGCGGGACGGCCATGGATCCGGAGGTAACGAGGCGCTATGACGAGTGGCTCGCGGAGGGCCGCCGTGCGATCGCCGACCTCGAATCGCCGACCTCGAGAGGAACGGGTTGGCGGCCAAGCCGATCGAGATCGAGCCAAGCGCCTTCGCCGCCGGGTGCCCGGCCGAAGGCCGTCCGCTCAAGTCCGCGGCCCGGGCCGCCCATGTCGCCGCGCAGGCTCGGGAGCGGGCAAACGATCCCCGCGGCGCTGATCCGGCCTGGATCGGCCGGCGGAGCCCCGACGCCGCTCGACGGGTCCTGGGCTTGCCCGACCCGGGACCCGGTCGGCGGCGGCGATGACGACCGCGGTCGTCGCCGGACGTCCTGCCGGGTCGGGCGGGCTGCCTTGGCTCTGAATGCAAGGCGGTTTGCGCGGCGCCGTTCGGATGCCAAGATCACCGTCGGTCGCGCTGTCGGGGTCGCGTCCGTCCGGGGATGGGTGGCCGAGCGGTTGATGGCACCGGTCTTGAAAACCGGCAGGGTTCACACCCTCGTGGGTTCGAATCCCACCCCATCCGCCATACCATCGTCCACAGGCGCCCACCAGCGCCCCGAAAACCGCAGAACACCGCCATTCCTCACCTCCCTGCAGCGTCAGCTCGAGCTGAAGTCCGGGAGGCAGCATGGCCAGGAATGGCCCGAATTGGGCCGAATACGCGTCGAGCGCCAGCCCGTCGCGACGGTCCTCAGGATTTCGGCCTGCCGCGGGCTCGCGCACAGGGCGATCGGTGGATCGGGCGACAGGTCCTCGACCGCAGTCAGCGACCCCTCCCCGATCACCGGGAACACCCGGGCCGGCGCGCCGGCGGCCAGGCGCCGGAGCGCGCTCACTGCCATCGGAGCACGCCCTCGCGCCAGCCGTACACGATGCCGATGGCGAGGATGGCGAGAAACATGCCCATCTCGGCCATCGCCTTCAGGCCCTCGGCCACGTACACGACGGCCCAGGGGTACATGAACATCATATCCATCTCGAAGGCGATGAACGGCAGGGTCATGGAGTAGTAGCGGACGTGGGAGCGCTGCCAGGCATGGGTCTCCGGCGTCGCCCCGTCGAGAAACGGCATTCTTTGCGGCTCGGTGGACCGTGGTGTCCGACGAGCCACGCCCTGCAGGGCCGCCCCGACGAGGAGCCCGGCAAGACCTGCCAGAAGCGGAGGCAGCAACTGATCCATGGGGCAGGATCCATGCCGGCGCTCGAAGGCAGACGGGTCACTGAATTCACCGTTTGCTGAAGCGGTTCCCGGCAAATAGGCCAAGGCGGACGCCGAGCCCCACCCCGAGCCCCTTGTTCAAACCCGATCGCGGGCCAGCCGGACCGGGGCCGACGTCAGCGCCCGCCCCCGCCGATCGCTACGTGACCCAGATGGTCCGGCAGGAGCGCCCCGCATCGCGCGGAGCCATCCGGGCCGCGGCGCTCACGCCTTGGAATGGCCGCATTTGCACCCTTCGACGGTCTCAATCGGTGACCATCTCGGGATCATTGCAATGGTCCCCTCACTCCATTGTTGCAGACTTCGGCGGTGCCGGCGGACGCCGGTGCCGCCGCTTCTTTTGCGGGTCATCCCGGCCGCCGCGGGTGGGTCTGGAAGGCGGTGGGCGAAATCGGCTAGAGCGTTTCCGCCTGACGCGGAATCGGCGGCAATGCCACTTGAGCCCGAAACGCTCCAGGCAGCCGCCGGCATTCCGGCCTTGGGGCTCGTTCGGCACACCGCCCATGACGTCCACACCGTCACCACCCGCCGCTTCGCCGCGCGCCTGGCAGCGCATGCTGAGCGGCCGCCGGCTCAACCTGCTCGATCCATCGCCGGTGGACATCGAGATCGACGACATCGCCCACGGGCTTGCCCGTCTGGCCCGATGGAACGGCCAGACCCGTGGGGACTTCGCCTTCTCCGTGGCTCAGCATTGCCTGCTGGTCGAGCGGCTGGTGGGGCGCGAGCAGCCGCACGGCCTCGACCGGCGCTGGCGGCTGGCAGCGCTGCTTCACGATGCGCCGGAATACGTGATCGGCGACATGATCTCCCCGTTCAAGGCAGCCATCGGCGGCGACTACAAGGTCATCGAGCACGCCCTGCAGCGAGCCATCCATATTCGCTTCGGGCTGCCGGCCGAGTTGCCGGAGTCGATCGAGGAGCGGATCAAGCGGGCCGACAAGACCGCCGCCTTCTCGGAGGCGGTCGACCTGGCCGGCTTCGCCGAGGAGGAGGCGCGCCGTGTGCTGGGCTATCGCCGCCGGGCGCGCTCGGAGCCGCTCGCTCCACTGTCCCCGGCCCGGGCAAAGGCAAGCTTCCTGGACCGTTTTGCGTCCTTGTGCAATGAGCGGGCCTAGAGCGTTTCCGCCTGAGGCGGGAACGGGCCGGCGCCGGGCGGCGAGGCGCCGTTGCGCCGATGCGGCGGGTTGGTGTAACTGTCGCCGCGCGACGAGCCGGGCCACGCAACCTTGTCGCGGTTTGGGGACGACGGCGACCGATGGCGTCCGAAACGCTCTTCTGCCACGCGCGCGTGGTCACCTGCGATGCCGTCCTTGACGGCCACGTCCTGGTCCGTGACGGGGTCATCGCCGACATCGGCAGCGCCGCGGCCCCACCCGGCGTGCCGGCTGTCGATCTTGAGGGCGACTTTTTGCTGCCCGGCCTGGTCGAGCTGCACACCGACAACCTCGAGAAGCATGTGGCGCCGCGACCGGGCGTCTGGTGGCCCGGCGTGGCGGCCATGGTGGCCCATGACGCGCAGATCGCCGCGGCCGGCATCACCACCGTCTACGACGCCCTGACGCTCGGCGACCGTTACCGGGCGACCGACCAGCAGGCGGCCCTGGGCGAGCTGGTCGCGGCGGTCAAGGATGCCCAGGAGCAGCAGGTCCTGCGCATCGAGCACCGGCTGCATCTGCGCTGCGAGGTGAGCTACGGCCCGGTGCTCACCCTGTTCGAGCCTCTGGTCGACGACCCGGCGATCGGCATCGTCTCCCTGATGGACCATACCCCCGGCGAGCGCCAGTTCCCGGACGTGGAGAAGTACAAGGAGATCTATCAGCTCTCCCGGCATCTGACCGATGCCGAGGTCGAGGTGCACATCGAGCGTCTGCGGGCGGACCAAGTCCGCTTCAGCGCCGCCAACCGCGCCGCGATCGTCGAGACCGCGCGCGCGCTCGGCAAGGTGCTGGCGAGCCACGACGACTCGTGCCGCGCCCATGTCGAGGAGGCGTCGCGCGAGAACGTCGCCATCGCCGAGTTCCCGACCACCGGCGAGGCGGCCCGCTCGGCCCGGGAGTACGGGCTCAACGTTCTCATGGGCTCACCCAACCTAGTGCGCGGACGCTCCCATTCCGGCAATGTCGCGGCCGGCACGCTGGCGCGCGACGGCCTGCTCGACATCCTGTCGTCCGACTACTTCCCCTCGAGCCTCCTTCATGCGGCCTTCCTCCTGGCCGACGAGCCATTCCATCTGCCCCTGGCCGAGGCGATCGCCAAGGTGACGGCGACCCCGGCCGAGGTCGCGGGGCTGCACGACCGGGGACGAATCGAGCTTGGGCGACGCGGTGACCTGGTCCGCGTCCGGCTGTCCCAGGGTCTTCCCATCGTCCGCGGCGTCTGGCGCGGCGGCGAGCGCGTGGCCTGAGATCCGCGCTTCGATGACGGCGCGCGTTGCTCTGTACTACGCGCCGGCGCCCGGCAGCGCCCTCGCCCGGCTGGCCGCCGCCTGGCTCGGCCGGGATCCGGCGGCGGAGCAGCCGCCGGCGCCGCCAGCCTCGCCGGGCCTCGACCGGGCGGCCATCACCGCGTTTCCGCGCTACTACGGCTTTCACGCCACCCTCAAGGCACCGTTCGCTCTGGCCCCGGGCCGCTCCGTGGACGACCTGAAGCAGGCCATGGAGCGCTTCGCCGCCGCCACGCCGCCGGCCCGCGGCCCGGTCCTCGGTGTGCGCCGGCTAAACGGTTTCACCACCCTGGTGTTCTCGGCTCCCGCCCCGACCGTGGACGCGCTGGCCGCGGATACCGTTCGCCATTTCGATTCGTTCCGGGCGCCGCTGGCGCCCGCCGAGCGGGAACGACGGGATCCGGCCCGTCTCACCGAGCGTCAACGGGCCTATCTGGATCGCTGGGGCTATCCCTGGGTGCTTGAAGAGTTCCGCTTTCACATGACCCTGACCGGCAGCGTCGACGACGCGACCGGCGACCGGGCGCGTACGCTCCTGGCGGAGCTGTTCGCCCCGTTCTGCCGGGACCCGTTCACGGTCGATGCCCTCGCCCTGTTTGAGCAGCCGGATCGCGACACCCCCTTCCGGCTGACGGCACGCTTCCCCCTGTCCGGCTGATCCCGGCCGTTCGCTCTTGTTCCGGCTGACCGCCGGGACGGTCACTCGTCGAACTGCTTGCGCGCGTAGGCCAGCGCCAGCCGCCGCATGGTCTCGCTGTGGCCGCGTCCCGCCTTGGTCGTGGTCGGCTTGCCGAGCAGGGCGCTCATGCCCCGAGGCAGGCTCCGGGTCGCTCCGACGGACCGACCGAGGTGACCGACGACCTCGTCGAAGGCGGCCGCTGACAGCTGCCCGCGCCGCCTTGGCGCAGGCGCCGCGCTCGCGCCATGTCGCTCCACGGCGTGCGCGACGATCCCGCCGATGAACGGGGCGACCAGGGCGCGCAGCAGGCGTGCATCGTCGGCCGCTGCCCGCAGCAGCAACCGCCGCGCGGCACCGCTGTCGCCTTGGGCGCGCTTCAGCGCGGCTTTGACCTTGCCCTGAAGATACTCTTGGTCGTGCATCGGCACTCGGCCTTCCTCCGGCAGCATGATGCCAAGGTGCCGCGCCCGACCTTAAGGATCGGTTCCTTCACGGCCGACGGACCGTCCCTCTCGCACCGCGGCGAAGAATTCATTATGGTCCGGCCCATGCAGCTCGATGTGTTCTTTGACCTGATCTGCCCGTGGTGCTTCATGGGGAAGCGTCGGCTGACGCGTGCGCTGGCGGCGCGGCCCGTGGCCGATATCGAGATCCGCTGGCGCCCCTTCCTGATCAACCTGATGATCCCGCGGGATGGTCCGGAGCTCGATGAGGGCTTCGCCGGCCGCTTCGGTCGGCTCTCCTCGGCAGCCGAGGTGATGGAGATGGTCTCCGAGGCGGCGGCGCGCGACGGGGTCGCGCTGAGGCTGGACCGGCTGCCGTCGAGCCCGAGTTCGATTGATGCCCATCGGCTCGTGCAGCATTTCGGACGGTCGGCGGCCGAGGCCGACGCTCTCATCGATGCGCTGTTCTCGGCATACTTCACCGAAGGCCAGGACATCAGCGACCCGGAGGCGCTCATCGACACGGCCGCGGCGCTGGGGCATCCGGCGGACGAAGCCGCGGCTCTGCTCGCGAGCGATGCCGAGGGAGCGGAGGTGCTGCAATCGGCCATCCAGGCGCGCCGGCTGGGGATCAACGCGGTGCCTTGCTTCGTCTTCAATGGCACCTTCGTCCTGTCCGGCGCGCAGGAACCGGCTACGCTGCTGCCCCTGCTCGACATGGCGCTGATGACCGGCGGCGCCGGCCGCCCGACCTTTGGCGGCCGAGCCCGCGCGTTCCGGACCGCATGACCTGGACGCCTCGTATCGCCCGCTCTCCGGTGCCTGCCGTCACCCTACAGCTCAAACACGGGTGAGAGGCGGCGAAGGCCGGTTGATCTCTCGTGATTGCCGGCGGCCGGGCCGCCGCGGGCTCTCCCGTAGCCGCTGGGCTCGACGCCCCCGGGGCGGATCCTGAAGCTGGGCATTGCGCTCGACACCCTGCCGATTACCATGGAGAGGACAGGCGGGTGGTGTTCCGCACCGATCGGGAGCGCTGGCGGGGGTCGGGCTGCCCCCCCCGGGTCGGCCCGCGGCCACCGGCCGGTCTCCCTGTCGAACCATGCCGAACCCTCGTGGCTACCGGGCTCGACACCGGGCACGGGCGCCTAGGAGCACCGTGATGATGCCAGGACCTTCGGGCCTCGCCTTGGCCGTCGCCGTTGTCGTCTCTCTCATGGCCGGCGACGCGGCGGCGGAGCGTTGGGACATGCCGACCCCGCACCCGCCGCAGGCATTCCATACCGTGAACAACATGCAGTTCGCGGAGGACGTCGCCGAGGCCACCGCCGGCGGGCTCGAGATCACCGTGCATCCAGCCGGCTCGCTGTTCCCGCACCCGGAGATCAAGAACGCGGTGCGCGGCGGCCAGGCTCAGATCGGCGAGTTCCTGCTGTCGCGCCTGGCGAACGAGGATCCGATCTACGAGGCCGACAGCGTGCCCTTCCTGGCCGATTCCTACGAGGCCGCCCGGGCGCTGTGGCAGATCCAGCGGCCGATGGTCGAGGAGCGCCTCGCCGAGCAGGGCCTCATGGTGCTGTGGGCGGTGCCATGGCCGCCCCAGGGGCTGTATGCGGTCCGGGAGATCGAGACGGTGGAGGACCTCGCCGGTCTGCGCTTCCGGGCGTACAATCAAGCGACCGAGCGGCTCGCCCAGCTGGTGGGAGCGGTGCCGACGCAGATCGAGATCGCCGATCTCGCCCAGGCCTTCTCCACCGGCCGGGTCGAGTCGATGATCACCTCGCCGTCGACCGGCGCCAACAATGGGGCCTGGGACTATCTTTCCCATTATTACGACATCCAGGCCTGGTTACCCAAGGTGGTGATTGTGGCCAACGAGGAAGCCTTCGAGGCGCTCGATCGTGAGCTCCAGGACGCCCTCCTGACCGCCGCCGCCGAGGCGGAGCGGCGCGGCTGGGAGCTGTCCCGCGCCGAGACCACGCAGAAGACGCGGCTGCTGGCGGACAACGGAATCATCGTCTCCGAGCCTTCAGGCGCCCTCGTTACGGGCCTCGCCTCCGCAGGCGCCACGATGGCCGGCGAGTGGGCCGAGCGCGCCGGACCCGGCGCCGCGCCGATCCTGGCCGTGGTCGAGTAGGCGCGCCGCGGCTTGGCGTCAGGCATGGATGCCAGGGCGATGGTGGCGGCCCTGCGCAAGACCCTTGACGCGCTCTATCTGACGAGCGGCCTGCTTGCGGCCCTGTTCCTGCTGGCGATCCTGCTTGTGGTCGCCGCCCAGGTCGGGCTGAACATCCTGGCGACGATCGTCGAGGCCGTGACCGGCCGGCCCACCGGCTTCCTGCTGCCCGCCTATTCCGAGCTGGCCGGCTACTTCCTGGTCGGCGCCACCTTCATGGCCGCGCCCTATGCGCTCAGGCATGGCGCTCATATCCGTGTATCCCTATGGATCCGAACCCTGCGGCCGGGCGCACGCCGAGCCGTTGAGCTCTGGTGCGCCGCCCTGGGGGCCGCCCTTGCCGGCTACGCCACCTGGTTTGCCGCCGCTCTGGTCGAACAGAGCCTGCGCTTCAACGATGTCTCCTACGGTCTGATCACGGTGCCGCTTTGGATTCCGCAGCTGCCGATCCCGATCGGCCTCGCCGTTCTGACGATCGCCTTTCTGGATGATCTTGCGGTGATCGCCACCGGCGGCACACCGGCCTACCGGACGGACGAGGGGCTTCTGTCGAGGCCAGGCACGGACCGGGGATGAGCCGTGATGGATCCGCTCTGGATGGCGCTCCTCCTCTTCGGCTGCCTGCTCGGGCTGCTGGCCAGTGGCGTCTGGGTCATGCTTGCGCTCATGGCTGCCGGCTTTGCCGGGATCGCCGTGTTCAGCAGCGCGCCCGTGGGCCCGGTCCTGGCCTCGACGCTTTGGGGCCACAGCAACAGCTGGGCGCTCGCCGCCTTGCCCATGTTCGTCTACATGGGCGAGATCCTGTTTCGCTCACGGCTGGCGGACGATTTGTTCAGCGGGCTTGCGCCCTGGACAAGCCGGCTCCCCGGCGGTCTTGCCCATGTCAACATCATCGGGTGCGGGGTGTTCGCGGCCGTGTCCGGCTCCTCCGCGGCGACCTGCGCCACCGTCGGCAAGATCTCCCTGCCGGCGCTCCGAACGAAGGGCTACGATGAGCGGCTGACGCTCGGCACCCTGGCGGGCTCGGCGACCATCGGCCTGTTGATCCCGCCCTCGATCATTCTGATCGTCTACGGCATCGCCGCCGAGGTCTCGGTCGCCCGGCTGTTCATCGCCGGCATCCTGCCGGGCCTGCTGATCATCGGCCTGTTCATGGCCTACACCATGCTCTGGGCGTGGCTCAATCCGGATCGGGTGCCGGCGGCCGAGGCCAGCGTGCCGCTCAGGGAGCGGATCCTCGGCCTGCGTCGGCTCGTCCCGGTGCTGGCGATCGTCGCCGGCGTCATGGGCTCGATCTACCAGGGCTATGCCAGCCCGACCGACGCCGCGGCGCTCGGTGTGGTGCTGTCGCTGCTGGTCGTCGGGCTCCATGGCGACCTGACCCTGGCACGCTTCCGCGAGGGGCTCCTGGCGGCAACACGGACTAGCTGCATGATCGTCCTGATCATCCTCGGCTCGGCCTTTCTTGCCGTTGCCATGGGGTACACCGGCATCCCCCGCCAGCTCGCCAACCTGATCGTCGAGCTGCAGCTCTCGCCGACCATGCTGATCGCCGTGCTGACCGTGCTGTTCATCCTGCTCGGCTGCTTCCTCGACGGCATATCCGTCGTGGTGCTCACCGCCGCGGTCATCCTGCCGGCGGTGCAGGCCGTCGGCATCGATCCGATCTGGTTCGGCATCTACCTGGTCGTCGTCGTCGAGATGAGCCAGATCACCCCGCCCGTCGGCTTCAACCTGTTCGTGCTGCAGGGTCTGACCGGACGCGATATCCTGCACATCGCCCGCGCCGCGCTGCCCTTCTTCGGCCTCCTCATCCTCGGCGCCACGCTGCTGGTCCTGTTCCCCGGCATCGCCACCTGGCTGCCCGACCAGGTGCTTGGTGCCTGAGCCCTCCGGAGCGTCATGCCCACCCCGATCAACCTGAACGCCGACATGGGCGAGAGCTACGGCCGCTTCGTGGTCGGGGACGACGCGGCGATCCTGCGGCTGGTGCAATCCGCGAGCATCGCCTGCGGCCTGCACGGCGGCGATCCTTCGGTCATGGTCACGACGATCGCGGCCGCGAAGGCGTGCGGCGTCTCGGTCGGCGCCCATCCCGGCTTCAACGATCTGCCCGGCTTCGGCCGCCGCCCGATCCGCATGGGCACGACCGAACTCGAGCATCTGATGCTCTACCAGATTGCCGCCATCGACGGCGTTTCCCGGGTTCTTGGCCACCCGATCAGCCACGTCAAGCCGCACGGCGCGCTCAACAACATGGCCAGCGAGGATCCCTGCTACGCGCGCGCCATCGCCCGCGCGGTCAAGGCCTACAATCCCGCGCTGATCTTCGTCGCCACCGCTCTGGGCGAGCTGGTGCGCGCCGGCGAGCGGGCCGGCCTGACGGTGGCGCACGAGGGCTTCGCGGATCGCGCCTATGCCGCGGACGGCCGCCTGATGCCGCGGACGGCGCCGGACGCAATGATCACCGATCCCGAGCGGGCCCGGGACCGGGTGATGGCCATGGTCGCGCAGCAGGCGGTGTTCCCGGTGACCGGCGGCAGGATATCGACGCCGATCCACACCGTCTGCCATCACGGCGACGAGCCCACGGCGGTGCCGGTGGCCCGGGCGGTTCGGGAGGCTCTGGAGCTTTCCGACGCCTTCGAGCTGCGGCCCTTGCCGGAGATGCCGCTCGCTTGAGCGATGCGCCCGACCGTCCACGATTCCGCCCGGCCGGGGACGGAGCCCTGCTGATCGAGCTCGGAGACGGCGTCGATGAATTGTCCCAGCAGGCGGTCATGCAGGCCGACGCAGCGCTGCGCCGAGCCGCCCTTCCGGGTGTGCGCGAGACTGTGCCGGGCCTGCGGAGCATCCTCGTGCTGTACGATCCGCTGCTGACCTCTGGCCACGCGGTGGAGGCGGGCATCACCGCGATCCTGGCAACGACGAGGGATCCCGAGGCCGCCACGGGCCGCCGCTGGACGGTCCCGGTGTGCTACGGGGGCGAGCATGGCCCGGACCTGTCCGATGTCGCGGCGCTCACCGGCCTGAGCGAGGAGAGGATCGTCGCCCGCCACGCCGCCCGGGAGCTCCGCGTGCTCCTGATCGGCACCTTTCCGGGCATGGGCTTCCTCGGGCTGGGCGACCCGGCCCTGGTCGTGCCGCGGCGGCCCGAGCCGCGCACCGCCATCCCGCCCTCGAGCGTGGCGATTGCCGGCCGCCTCACCATCATCTACCCGCTGTCGACCCCGGGCGGCTGGAACCTGATCGGCCGCGCTCCGCGGTATCGTTTCCTTGACCCGGGCCGACAGCCACCGGCGCTGCTCTCTGTCGGCGACACCGTGCGCTTCCAGCCCGTCGATCCGGCCGCGCTGGCCCGGCTCGACGCCGCCGTCCAGGCAGGCGACATCACCCTGGAGCCCGATCCGTGAGCCCGGAGCCGGCCCGCTCCGTGGCGCGGCGTCTGAAGGTCATCGCGCCGGGCGCCTTCACTACGGTGCAGGATGCCGGTCGCCACGGCTACCTGAACCAGGGCCTGCCGCCGTCGGGCGCGCTCGACCGCATCGGGCTGGCGCTGGCGAACACGCTGGTCGGCGCTCCGCCGGGCGCCGCCGCCCTGGAACTGCTGCTGACGGGCCCGACCCTGGAGATCGAAGGCGATTGCCTCTCCGTTGCGCTCGCCGGCCCGGCCGTAGCCTCGGTCCGGCGCGGCGGCATCTGGCTGGCTCTGCCGCCATGTCGCTCGGTGCGCCTGTCCCCCGGCGATATCATTTGGGCCGGGCCGATCTCCGGGGCCGCCTGCGCCTATCTCTCGGTGGACGGCGGCATCGCCACACCCCCGGTGCTGGGCAGCAGGTCCACCTATCGTCCTGCAGGATTCGGGGGCCTCGACGGCCGGCCGCTGCGCGCGGGTGACCGTGTGCCGCTCAGCGATGCCGCGGGACGCGCCCGACCCGACCTCATGCTCGAGCCAGGGCCCGGCCTCTACGGCGACGGTCCGATCCGCGTCGTGCCGGGGCCCCAGAAGGAAGCCTTCACCGACGCCGGCTGGGAGGCCCTGCTCACCGGGCATTTTCAGGTGACTCCAAGGTCAGATCGCATGGGGCTTCGACTCAGGGGGCCGGTCATCGGGCATCGCACCGCCTACGAGATCCCGTCGGAGGGCATCGCTCCCGGGTCGATCCAGGTGCCGGGCAACGGACAGCCGATCCTCCTGCTTGTCGACCGGCAGACGGTCGGCGGCTACGCGAAGATCGCCACCGTGGCCTCGGTCGATCTGCCTCGCTGCGGCCGGCTGCGTCCGGGCGAGACGGTGAGATTCACCGCAATTGAACGGGCCGAGGCCGAGCGGCTGCGACGCCAGCAGGAAGCCTGCCTGATCAGCACGCTGGCCGGCTGCCGGCCGGCGCATCCCCTGGGGCGTATCGATCCGCCCCGGCTGCTGGCCGGCAACCTGATCTCCGGCGTGATCGACGCTCTCGAGCCACCGGGCTTCTAGGACGTTTCCGGCTCAAGTGGCATGGCCGGCCCGCTCCCCCGCCGGGGCACCAGACGATGGTATGCTTGGGGCGACGGCTTTCACGCGGGCCGCCGTTGTCCACCGATCCCGGCCGCCTTCCGGCCGGTGTCCCGGCATCGCGACGGCGCCGGGTGGATGGGGCGGGCGTGACGGCTGTCACCCCTCAAGCCCAGGGCGGCGAGCCCGGCACTGTCGACCGGCGGAGTGCGCACGCGCCCATCGACGCCGCGGTATGGCATGTCCGACGGCCACGGTCGGCTCAGCCGTGGCGAAACAATTGAAACGTCGCAGTCCTGGCCGTGGCGTGGCCGCGTGAGCTACATCTCCGTCGCTCGTTGGCAAGCAAGTCAGGTCCATCATGCTTACGCCTGGGCAGCACTGCGGCCAGCCCGGCATGCCAAACACCAGTACTGACACTGGCTCCGACCTGACTGATTGACGCATTTTCGAGACAACTGAAACAAAAAATCCCAGGCGCATCCGCCCACTGAAACATTTCCAATATGTAATAGCGCTTGCGAACGATGCAGGGTCAGTACTATTCTCCATCTTGTCCTTGGTTGCTGGAACTGTGGTCAAGCGGACTTCCGTGAACTCTTGCGCAGGGCGTCCGGACTGCATCAGCTAGCGACCATGTTTTCGTTTTGTCTTTGCGGCTGCGGGTGCCTCACGTCTCGGCGTGACGCCGCCCGGCCGTGCTCTGCCGGCTGCCGCGGCGCGCGGGCGTCGAGGCCGCTTCCAGGCTGCCTACAAGGAGGATCGCCATGACCCGGGCCGTTCAGGAACTTCGTCAGATACCCTTCTCGCAGCTGATCGGCGGGCCGCTGAAGGCCGCCGTCGAGGCGCAGGCGCTGGCCGCCCAGTCGACCATCGAGTTCATCGAAAAGGTCGGCTTCAAGCACGAGCAAGCGGCCGGCGACACCATCCTGTTCGACGATCCGACGCAGGACTCCAACGCGGGCGACCTGCGCAGCGTCACCTTCACCTATCGCAAGCGCGACGAGAACGAGCAGGAGAACACCTTCGAGCTCACCGTGCCGCTGCTGTCGATCTCGCCGATCCCCTATATCCGGGTCGACGAGATGACCATCGACTTCAAGGCCAAGCTGACCGACGCGATCCAGCGCAACACCAGCTCGAGTTTCCAGCTCAACAGCTCCGTGGCCGGCAAGTACTCGGCCTTCTTCTCGCCGGTCAAGCTCGAGTTCCGCGTCTCAGCCGCCTACAAGACCAATTCGTCGACACAGGCGTCACAGAAACGCGACTTCTCCATGGATATCCATGTGCGCGCCGTCCAGGATGAGATGCCGCAGGGCCTGTCGAAGATCCTCGACATTCTCGAGGACGTCATCAGGGAGCAGCCGCAGACCGGAGCCGCTCCGGCATAAGGCGGCGCTGACGGAGCCTTTGGGCAGCCATCGAAACGTGGGGGCGGGCGGCGATGCCAACGCTGGAGGACATTCTGGGCGCGGTCCTGAAGGACCTTCTGAAGGCGCGGGCCGCCGCGGACGCCGTCAGCGCCGACCTGCGCGGCGAGTACCAGCAGAACGCGGTGCTGTCCCAGCTCTCGGTGCCGCGCCTGACCATCGGCCAGGCAACCCTGACCGTGCGCTACGTCGTGAACGACTACGTCTTCGACAAGGATGCCATCGTCACCAAGAGCGGGATCATCGCGCAGGTGGTAAAGGTTGCTCCCGAGGGCACTGCTACCACTAAAGAGGGAACCGATCCACTGCGCGTCGCGACGGTGGGCGGCACGGCGACGAGCGGCGAGCCGCCGCTTGAAACCTTCGACGTGTCGGTTCGGCTCGCCGACCTGCAGCAGGCGGTGAGCGGCGCGCTGCAGGAGATCTCGCTGACCGTGTCGATGGACGATATCGAGAGCGCCAGCACGCCGTCCTGAGGCGCGCAGGCGCCTTCGCCGCGGCGAGCCACGGGTTTCACCCGGCCCGGCGTCCGCCCGGCGTCCCCCGACCGTCGTTGGCCGGGGCGGCGCCGGGCGGCACGGCGGGGCGCATGACAGGCAACGAACGAGGGCTCCGGCGCCGGTCCGGGCCGCAGGAGTCGTGAGACAGGCATGGCCATCGTTGATCCGCACACACCGCTCAGCCTGGCCGAGATCATCGGCTCGGTCATGACCTCGGTGCTCGAGGCGCAGGCCCAGGCCGCCCGCTCGACCGCCGAGTTCGTCGAGGATGTCGGGCTCACCGAGGCCGGCGTCGGCACCGACGAGCCGCGCCGTTTGCGCGTCGCCCGCTTCCGCTACACCAAGCCCGACGAGAATGGCGAGCCGCGGGAGTTCGTCGTCGAGGTGCCGCTGCTCGGCATGGTCGACATCCCCGCCTTGTCGATCAAGCAAGCCCGCTTCCACCTGACCTACGACGTCGCCACGGCGGAGGCGGCCAAGGCGCCGGCCGAGACGACGCTCGGGCGGATGACCAAGGCATCGACGGCGACGCTCAAGGGCAGCATTGTCAAGATGCGGCGGACGGTGGCGCCGTCGGGCATCCAGGGCGTCCAGCAGGCGGGCGGCATCGAGGTTTCGGTGGAGCTCGAGAAGGCAGAGATTCCGGTCGGCATCGAGCGGATCCTGGAGATCCTGGAGAACGCCGCGGCAGAGGCGCCGGCCTGAGATGACGCGCGAGCAGGACCATCCGTCCGGGACCGGGACCGACGGCGGCGAGGCCTCGGATGCCGGAACCGCCCCTCCCCGGCCCGCGACCGAGGCGGAGATGGCGGCGAACGTTCGCGCCTCCGCCGACCAGGCCGCCGCCATCCTGGAGCATCTGGGCCGTTCTCTGGAGGCCGCCGGCTTCGCGCGGTCGGTGGAGACCTACCGCCGGATGGCCGACACCCTGGTCGGTCAGCGGCTTTGGTGGGAAGGGCGCGGCGATCAGGCGACCGAGGCGGCCTTCGCCCGCCTTTCCGCGGAGGCCGGCCGCATCTACGGGGTGCTGCACCCTTATGCGCAGCTCATGGCGAAAATGGCTGCGCTCGGCCCGGCCGCATCGGCAGACCCCGCCGCGCCAGGCGACAGGACCGCGGCCAAGGCGGGCGCCGGCGGCCGGGACCCCACCCGCCGGAAGCGGCAACGCGACGGCACGGCGGTCGGTCACGCTCCGGTCGCGGCAGCGGCCGAAAGCGGGCCTGAGGGCGCGCCCCCGCGCGATGCCGCCGCCCTGATCGCGACACTCGAGCAGCACGGGCCCAAGCTCAGCGCCAGCCGGCTGCGCGCGCTTGTCCAACTCGACCGCAAGCGCTTCGACGCGGCGCTCGATCAGGCCGGCCGCGGCGGCGCGGTGCGCGTCGCCAGCGTCGGCGGCCGACGGGTGGTGCGGCTGGGCGGATCCTGAGCCCCGCGGCCCGCCCCAGCCGGCCCCGCGCGGGACACGATTTCAAGAGGCGGCCGCGGACGGCCGAGCCGGACGAGCGACCGCCACGGGAGACACGAGATGGCAGAGCGTCCCTGGACTGGAAAATATCTGCGCGGCATGGACGACGTGCGCACAGACTGGATGCGCCAGCTGATTCGCGAGGACCCGCGTGATGCCCGGCGTTCGCTCGATTTCATGAACTTCGCCTTCTATGTGCAGGAAACGGCCGACGCCGCGATTTGGGACACCCAGGACGAGAAGCGCCGCGATCGGATGCGCGACGAGTTCCGGGAATGCATGCGTGAGGGCTGGGGCGTCGGCGCCGACGACATGTACGAGGCGCTGAAGCATCTGAAGCGGAACGGCAACCGCTGGCGTGACGAGGACACGGCGAAGTACTGGCACCGCTCTGGCAAGCCCCAGCTCTACGAGGGCGCCCACGGGTTCGTATGCGCCGATGCCTGCGTCACCTTCGTGCAGGCGGTGGAGGATCGGCTCGGCGCGCTGGAGGAGATCGCCCGCGGCCATCTCAGGTACACCAAGGAGATTCGGAAGGCGGCCGAGCGGGACGACTGGAAGTCCATCGGCAAGGCGGTCGACCGCGTGAAGTCGCTGGCCTTCGACGCCGAGCCCTATCTCTGGTCGCCGACCCGAACCGAGCGCTATCTGGCTCGGGTCAAGACGTACAGCGACTGGATCTCGCGGTTCCACACCGGCGCCACGCGAGCGGTTCAGCTGCGCACCCTCGGGCTTTCCAACGCCGAGTCGATCGGCTTGGCGGCAGGCGCCACGATCCTCGATTTTGTGCCGATCCTCGGCAATCTCTACGGCGCCGCGGTCGACTGGGCGATCGGCTTCATGCCGCGCTGGAAGCAGTTCATGGATGACTACCATCACCGCCTGGACATGGCCTCAAAGGGCGTGATCGTGCGGTAACCGGCGCGGCCAATGCGCGTGAAGCAAGCCGGGCGGCCTGACTTCAAGCGGCGTCACCGATCGAAAAGCCGAACAAGGCCAGTGTCGTGGTTTGGGGCCCATTGTACTGTGAGCCATGACCAATCACTCCTCCATGCGGACTCCGCGACAAGCCGAGTGGAGGTCCGGCGGCAGAGAATCCCGAGTCCCCGTCGGATCGGGATCCACTGGAGGCGGTAAAGCGTTTCCGACTGACCCGGAACCGGCAGCGGCAAGCGTCACTCCCCAAGCTTCCGTCCTCAACAGGCCTTCCGCCCTCAAGAAGCGGCGGGTTGTCGCTGTAGGCCGGGCTGGGGTCCGGCCTGATGAGGGTCGCCTCGGTGAGGCTGGATCCCGACCCTGAGGCCGGCCGCGCTCAACGGGCCCGCCCGATCGCTTCGGTGTACACGCTCCTTGACCCAACTTCAACAGTGCGTCCGGAACAATGCA
>CAZTHL010000003.1:0-34214 GCA_964613585.1 uncultured Mycobacteriaceae bacterium
GCCGCCAAGAGGAAGCGTGACGGGGGCTGCCTGTGCCGGTTCTCTTCCGGAATAAGGCTCTCACCGTCCATGGAGCTGCCTGCTGCCGGCCCGGATCCACCCGCGCAACCCGCTGGCAAGCCAAGCGAGGCACCGGTGAGGCTTTGCCGAGTCGCGCGTGGGCCGGCCGAGCCCCTCCGTTGGGTCCGCTCGCCGATGGCTTGCCGCCGCCCGTCATTGGCCTGCCGGGACGCGGGTGGGCCGGCAATGCTCAGCCCATCCCACCGGTTCTTCCACCCTTCTCAATCCGCAGGCGGTAGATCTCTGCGTCCGGGTCTCCAGCCTCCGCCCATGCCTGCGAGACCTTGTGCCCCATTTCCATGGTGGACCGAGGCACGTTAACCAAGGATTCACCGGAGCGCAGGCGAATTTCTGCCACTTCTCCCGGTCGCATTTTTTCAATAAGGAGCTTGGTTCTGACAAAAGTTAGCGGGCAAACTTCTTGCGTGATGTCGAGAAAATATGCCGGATGCTTGGTTAGATCCATTTCTTTTCTTGACGCTTTCTAGATTTCCGATTGTCTCACCACGACTTCGCACCTATACCAACACAAGAGGTCATGGAGCCGTGGGAGGCAAGGCGATGGAAGACAGCGAACAGCCGCGCGATGTACTCTTGTTGACTACCCAGATCGTATCCGCGCACGTGGCGAACAATTCAGTCGCAATCTCGGATCTTCCGAATCTCATCCGGCAGGTCTACTCGACGCTGGCAGGAGCGGGAGAAGAGCCGCCGCCCGCAAACGAAAGGCCCCAGCCGGCGGTTCCCGTTAAAAAATCCGTGACACCCGACTACATCATTTGTTTGGAGGACGGCAAGCAATTGAAGATGCTCAAGCGCCACTTGAAGACGACCTATGATATGACGCCGGAAGAATATCGGGAACGCTGGGGTCTGCCGCCGGACTATCCGATGGTGGCTCCGAACTATGCGAAGCAACGGAGCAAGCTTGCCAAGAATATCGGCCTGGGCACGCGGGCTCGACGTGGTTAGCGGCACCAAGCCCCTGGCCTGGCGCGTCCCGGCCCGGGCAGCCGGTCCGGCCGGTCGCCGCGAGACCGGCGGTTTTGCGCAGCGCGCCGAACTTATGACACGATCGTGGATCATCTGTCGTATGATGCGGCATCCAAGTGGCCGATCTCTTGAGCGGTCTGCCGACGAGACCGGTCGGCTTGGTGAAGAGCCTGCGGGGGCGCACGATAGACATGGCAGAAACCACGCCAATAGACGGGTACGGCTGGGCTCTGCGAGCAGGAAACCTGGAAGTTCGGCTGGCCGAGACGCCGACGGAGATCGAGGCAGCGCAGAGCTTGCGCTTCCGGGTGTTCTATCAGGAGATGGCGGCCCAGCCGACCGTCGAGATGCGGGAGTGCCGGCGCGATTTCGACCCCTATGACGCGGTGGCCGACCATCTTCTGGTGATCGACCGCGCCCGTGGCCGTGGCGCGCAGGCGGTGGTCGGATGCTACCGATTGATCAGACGCGAGGCCGCTGAACGATTCGGTTCGTTCTATACGGCGAGCGAATACGACATCAGCGCGATTGACGCACAGCCTGGCGAAATCCTCGAGCTTGGCCGTTCCTGCATCGATGCCGATTACCGCAGCGGTCCGGCCATGCAGCTGCTGTGGCGCGGCGTTGCCGCCTACGTGTTCGAGTTCGACATCGAGCTCATGTTCGGCTGCGCCAGCTTTGCGGGAGTCGATCCGGACGGGCTGGCGGTCCCTTTATCCTATCTCCATCACTTCCACTTGGCGCCCGAGGCGCTGCGACCTCGGGCCATCGACCTGCGCTACACAAACATGTGCCGTCTGCCGGCGGAAGCGATTGACGAAAGGCAGGCCCTGGCCAAGATCCCGCCGTTGATCAAGGGGTACCTGCGCCTTGGCGGTTTCGTAGGAGACGGCGCGGTCATCGATCATCAATTTCACACCACAGACGTCTGTGTGGTCGTCAAGACCGATCAGGTCACTGAAAAGTATTTCCGGCACTATGGACGGCGGGAGCGTCGCGTTTCCAAGCCGGTCCTCGCTTTTCGCAAATCCTAGCAGCCATGGGATCGCCCTTGCTCGGCGCGGCGCGCTTGGCAGCAAGCCTCCTGTGGACACTCTGCCTGCTCCCTTTTCAAGCGCTTGCCGTCGCGCTCGACCATCCGCTGAGGACGCGGATCCCGCTTTGGTACCACCGGCTGAACCTCAAGCTTCTTGGCCTTGAGGTCCAGGTAACGGGCCTCGCCGAGACCCACCGGCCCGTGCTCTTCGTCAGCAACCACTCATCCTATCTGGATATCGCCGTGCTTGGCTCGCTGGTGCGCGGCAGCTTCATTGCCAAGGCCGAGGTAGCAACCTGGCCTCTATTCGGATGGCTGGCGAAGCTCCAGAATTCCGTGTTCGTCGATCGCCGTTCAGCCCATGCCAGCCGCGACTTGAGGCGGGTCCGCGACCGGCTGGCATCCGGCGACGCCATGATCCTCTTTCCGGAAGGAACCTCAAGCGACGGTAATCGCGTTCTCCCGTTCAAGACCGCGCTGTTTGCCGTGGCCGAAGGAAGCGCTCTTGAGCGTTCGTTACCGGTCCAGCCTGTCTCCATCGTCGGCATCGCGCTCGACGGCATCCCCTTAGGGCGCCGTCTGCGGTCCATCTATTCATGGTATGGCGACATGGATTTGTTCTCCCACTTGTGCCATATGGTAAAGCAGGGTCGGCTGACCGTGGCTGTTCATTTCCATACGCCGGTGACATTGCTCGAGCTGGGATCGAGGAAAGCCTTGGCTGATCACTGCTGGCAGGTCATCGCTCTGGCCATCGCCGACAGCGCCACCGGGCGGCAGCCGACCGGCGGAATCCCGGGCTCGAGCCAGCCTGTTCCAGTGACCACGTGACGAACATCGGGGCTTCGGTCGAAAGGCGGTGAGCAAGAAGCTGTTCATCCGAACCTGGGGCTGCCAGATGAACGTCTATGACTCCGCGCGCATGGCGGATGTCATCGGGCCCCTGGGCTACGAGCCCGCGGCCTCGCCGGCCGAGGCCGATATTGTCATCCTGAACACATGCCACATACGTGAGAAGGCAAGCGAGAAGCTGTTCTCCGAGCTTGGGCGCCTGCGCGAGATAAAGCTTGCCAGATCGAAGGAGGGAGGAGACCTAATCCTTGGGGTGGCTGGCTGCGTGGCACAAGCTGAGGGCGAGGACATCCTGGCGAGAGCGCCGCACGTTGACCTTGTCGTTGGACCACAATCCTATCATGTACTGCCGGATCTGATTGCGCGGGCGTCCCGAGGCGAGGCTCGGCTCATTGCCACCGATTTTCCTCCCGAACCAAAATTCGACTTTCTGCCCGAGGAGCGATCCTCGGCCGGTGTCTCGGCGTTTCTGACGGTGCAGGAGGGCTGTGACAAGTTCTGCACTTTCTGTGTTGTGCCCTACACGCGAGGTGCCGAGTCTTCGCGCCCCGTCGCCTCGATCATGCGGGAAGCCCGGCACATCCTGCAAAGCGGTGCCCGCGAGATCACCCTGCTCGGGCAGAATGTGAACGCGTTTCATGGGGAGGGTCCGGACGGCAGGGTCTGGGGCTTGGGGCGTCTGATCCGCAATCTTGCCGAGCTTGATGGGCTTGAGCGCGTGCGGTACACGACCTCGCATCCGTTGGATATGGATGACGAGCTTGTCCTCGCTCATCGCGACGTGCCTGCCCTGATGCCGTTCGTCCATCTGCCGGTCCAAAGCGGTTCCGACCGGATTCTGTCTGCCATGAACCGACGACATACCGTCGACGATTATCGGCGGGCTGTCGACAGGATACGGAAAATGCGGGCGGACACTGCCATGTCCTCCGACTTCATCGTGGGCTTCCCGGGAGAGACGGACCGTGACTTTGCCGCGACGCTGAGCCTGGTGAACGAGATCGGCTTCGCCCAGGCGTACAGCTTCAAGTTCAGCCCCCGGCCCGGAACGCCGGCGGCCGGGCTGGAAGACACGGAGGCGGTGCCGGACACCGTCAAGAACGAGCGCTTGGCCGCGCTGCAGCAGGTTCTCAGCGCCTGGGAAGAAGCCTTCAACCAGAGCTTCGTCGGCCGGGTGGTCGAGGTTCTGTTCGATCGACCGGGCCGTCGACCAGGGCAGATGTCAGGGCGAAGCCCCCATTTTCAGGCCGTTCACGTTCCTGGCTCGGAGGAGCTCATGGGGTCTGCGAGGCCTGTCCTGGTGGAAGCGGCATACGCCCACAGCCTGTCGGGGACCGTCGCAGACGATGGTCCAGGACCGGACGAGACGGCGCCCATTTTGCGCCCAGGCGCATGCTCGGGCGCGCGAGGTCCAGCTTGACGGCGCCGAACGTGCAAAGGCGCGACAAGACCCTTGAGGTCTCGTTCGACGACAACAGGCTGTTGCCCCTTCTCTACGGCGAGCATGGGGTGAACCTGGCTCGGCTCGAGCATCTGCTCGGCATAAAGCTCGCCACGCGCGGCAATGAGATCCGCCTGCGAGGGCCGGCCGAGCTCACCGAGAGAGCCAGCATGGTCCTTCGGGCCCTATGGCACAGGCTGCAGGAGGGATTGCCGGTCGGCCCGGCGGACATCGACAGCGCCGTGCGCGTTGCCGAGGATCATCAGACCGCCCAGGAGGGAGGCGCCGCCCTTGATCGCTTCCACCTTCCGGAAAGCAGCCTCCGAACGAGGAAGCGACGGATCGCGCCGCGCACTCCCACGCAGGTCGCCTATCTGGATGCCATGAGGGCAAGCGAGCTCACATTCGGACTGGGACCGGCCGGAACGGGCAAGAGCTACCTGGCGGTCGCCCAGGCGGTCTCCATGCTGCTCGACGCCGAGATTGATCGGGTGATCCTGTCCCGCCCGGCGGTCGAGGCCGGCGAGCGCCTCGGTTTTCTTCCCGGGGACCTCAAGGAAAAGGTCGACCCCTATCTGCGTCCGCTCTACGACGCACTCTACGATATGCTGCCGGGCGATCAGGTGTCCCGATACATCGATACGGGAACGATCGAGATCGCGCCCCTCGCCTTCATGAGGGGCCGCACCCTGTCCAATGCCTTCATCATTCTCGATGAGGCGCAAAACACCACCGCCATGCAGATGCGCATGTTCCTGACGCGCATGGGCGAGAACAGCCGAATGGTCGTCACCGGCGATATCAGCCAGATCGACCTGCGCCCGGGCGAGAAGTCGGGATTGAAGGATGCCTTGGAGATATTGAATGGTGTTCAAGGCATCAGCTTTATTCATTTCACCTCGAAAGACGTGATGAGACATCCCCTGGTAACACGCATTGTCCGCGCCTACGATGCCTTCGATCAGGGCGTGCTGCCTTTGGGGCTGCGCGGGTCATGACCGAGCGCCGGGCGGCGCGGCCGTCGGCACAACCGCACGATCCGCTGGCGGACATCGTCGTTCGGATCGACGACCCGCGATGGCAGGATCTCGCCCCTGGGCTGGAGAAGCGGCTGCTTCCGGTGATCGAGGCCGCCTTGAGCCGGGGCTGCGCCCTTCATCCTCTGACTCGTGGACAGGTGGAATGTGCAATCGTTCTGGCCGATGACGCGACGGTTTGCGCCTTGAACCGGACCTATCGTGATCGCGATCGTCCAAGCAACGTCCTGTCCTTCGCGATGACCGATGGTTTGGAGGAGCCCCCGTTCGAAGCCCCTTTGCCATTGGGCGACGTGATCCTGGCCTTCGAGACCGTCGCCGGCGAAGCGGCGGAGCAGGGAAAGCCGTTGGGGGACCACGTGATTCATTTGATCGTTCACGGAGTTCTTCATCTTTTGGGATTCGATCACCAGAACGATGAAGACACGGCACAAATGGAAGGACTCGAGAAGGACGTGCTGGCTCTGTTTGGCATCGACGATCCCTACCGGGATCAGGCTGAAGGTTGCCGGCCGAGGGCGGAATCATGAGCGAGGCATCGTTATCAAGGTCCTCTCGATCGCAGACAACCACCGGCAATGGGCCAGCCTTGACGGATCGGCTTCGATCCCTGTTCCGTCCCGGACTACGGCGCGGCGAGGCCGACTGGCGCAACACGATTGAGGAACTGATCGAGGAGAGCGAGGAACCCGAGCAGACGGTCGCTTCCCATGAGCGCACCTTGCTCAGCAACATCCTGCGCCTGAAGGACCTGTCGGCTTACGACGTCATGGTGCCGCGAGCGGATATCATCGCCGTGGACGTCAACACACCCTTGGAAGAGGTTCTCGACCTGCTCGCCAAGAGGGCGCACAGCCGCGTCCCGGTATATCGCGACACCCTCGACGAGGTGGTCGGCATGCTGCACATCAAGGATGTCCTCGCTGGCTTGCGCGGAGAGACGCCGGCCAGGCTGTCGGAACTGGTGCGAGACGTCCTGATCATTGCGCCGTCGATGCCGGTTCTCGATCTGCTTCTCGAGATGCGCCAGAAGCGCCAGCACATGGCCCTGGTGGTGGATGAGTTCGGTGGGATCGACGGGCTGATCACCATCGAGGATCTGGTCGAGGAGATCGTTGGCGACATCGAGGACGAGCACGAGATCGAGGAATCGCCTCAACTGATCGAGCGGCCGGACGGCAGCTACCTCGCCGATGCGCGCCTGCCGTTGGAGCAGTTCGAGGAGCGGCTGGGCCGTGTCGTCGACGAGGAGGAGGGCGACGACATCGACACCCTGGGCGGGCTTGTCTTCTCTCTCGCCGGGCGCATCCCGGCGCGCGGCGAGCTCCTGCGCCATCCGGCCGGCTTCGAGTTCGAGGTCGTCGATGCCGATCCGCGGCGGATTCGCCGGCTTCGCGTTCGGCGGATCGAGCCCGACGAGACGGCAGCCCCGGATGAGACAAAGCGCGGCTAGGCCGGCGCGGCAGGCCGACGCGCTGCGTCCGGCCATCAGCCCCGTCCTCTGCAGCGTGGCTGAGTGGCTCGCCGAAGCCACCGGCAGGCGCCGACTTCTTCTGTCGATGGGGCTCGGCGGCATCAGCGCTCTGGCGATGCCGCCTACCTTTTGGGCACCGCTGCTCCTTGTGACGGTGCCGGCCCTGCTTTGGCTGAGCGAGGGCGCGCGGCGGCCCTGGTCCGCGTTCGCGGTGGGCTGGGGATTTGGATTCGGCTTCTTCGTCTTCGGACTCTATTGGATCGCGTTCGCTCTGACGATCGATCTCGCGCGATTCTTCTGGATGATCCCCTTTGCGGTAGCCGGCCTTCCCGCCCTCCTCGGGGTGTTCCCGGGGTTCGTCATGCTGGCGCTTACCCGCTGGGCGCCGCAGGGACTGGCCCGGCCGGTTGCCTTCGCCGTGCTCTGGGGATCGGCTGAATGGCTGCGCGGCCACGTGCTCACCGGGTTCCCGTGGAACCTCATGGGCTACACATGGGTAGGCTGGCTGCCCACGCTGCAATCCGTCTCGGTTGTCGGCATCTATGGGCTAAGCCTCTTGACTATGCTGGCCGCGGCCCTTCCGGCAGCGATCCTTGACCGAGACAGGCGATGCTGGCGGACCTCCGGCGTGGTGGCCGCGGGGCTTGCGCTCGGCCTGCTGGCGGCCTTGTCGATCGGCGGGACGCTCCGGCTTGCTGGGGAAAGCGGTGCGGTGCTGCCGGGGATCCAGCTTCGCCTGGTGCAGCCGAACATCGCTCAAGCTGACAAATGGGTGGCGGAGCTGCGGGCAAGGCACGTGGCTCACCAGATCGCCCTCAGCCGCGGGCCAGGCTTCTCCAGTGTCACCCACGTGGTCTGGCCGGAAACCGCGGTGCCCTATTTCCTCGACCAGTCTCCCGCCGTGCGCGAAGCGCTCGCGTCCGCCGTCCCGGTCGGCGGACTTCTCATCACCGGGGTGCCCAGACGCTCCGAGGGGGACGGGCCCGTCAGTTTGTGGAACAGCCTGCAGGCGCTCGATTCGTCGGGCTCCATCGTCGCCAGCTACGACAAGTTTCATCTGGTGCCCTTTGGTGAGTATGTGCCGTTCCGATCCTTCCTGCCCATCGAGAAGGTCACCGGCGGAACAACGGACTTCTCACCCGGGCCTGGCCCGCGGACACTGGATCTGGACGGCCTTCCGCCCTTCAGCCCCTTGATTTGCTACGAGGTCATCTTTCCTGGGCGGGTCAGCGAGCCCAAAGGCGAGCCGCGCTGGCTGCTCAACCTGACCAACGATGCTTGGTACGGGGAGACGGCAGGCCCGCATCAACACTTCGCGATCGCTCAGACGCGCGCGGTGGAGACGGGGCTTCCTATGGTACGGGTGGCGTCAACCGGCATCAGCGGCGTTGTGGATCCATTGGGAAGGGTTGTTGCCCGGCTCGAGCTAGGCACCGAGGGCGTGCTGGACAGCCCGTTACCGGCGCCGCTGCCAACCGAAACATGCTATCAACGTTGGGGGGATGCTGGCTTCTGGGCCCTAATTGCGCTACTCACTGTAGTATCGCTAATCGGTGAGCGTGCGCACAAAAAGCATTGATCTCTAATTTTTGGGGGATTAATGCATACTTCTGGTTCCGGCTCCGAATCGGCAACAATGGTCATGGAGGAATACGACCCGCTCTCGTCGGGCGGGCGGTCAATCGGGCCGGTTCGGAGCTCGCGTACCATTCGGGGAACACGGGGGCTGAGAGTCGCGGCGTGGCTGAAAAAACACTGGCAAAACGGCCGGTTGGCCGTCCCAAAATCGGCAAACCGCATCCGATCGATGTGCATGTCGGTGGTCGTGTCCGATTGCGACGTACGCTGCTCGGCATGAGTCAGGAGAAGCTTGGCGAAGCCATCGGCCTGACATTCCAGCAGGTGCAGAAGTACGAGCGGGGCGCCAATCGCATCGGATCCAGCCGGCTCTATGAATTGAGCCGAGTTTTAGACGTTCCGGTTTCATTCTTTTTCGACGATGCGCCGATGCCGGACACCGAGCCAGCTTCCTCGGCGGCGGCGCTGGGCTTCGCCGAGGCAGCGGCGGATGCACAGTTTGAGCCGGATCCCATGGCGAAGCGGGAGACGCTCGAGCTCGTTCGCGCGTACTACCGCATAGGCGATGCGTCAGTGCGCAAGCGCCTGTTCGAGCTGACCAAGGCGATCGCCAATGCGCACAGCGGCGAATCCGAGACGAACCTTGACCTGGACAGCTCGGATGACAGTGACGAGGACGAAATCGGGCCCGGGAACAGCAGCATGGCCGTTTGATTGGCGGACATCGCCGGCTGAGGCCGTTGACCGTCGGCGGGTTTCTTGTGACAAAGCATCATGGCTTTGCCGAGGCCGAGCCATTCGATCTTGTCATCTTGAGAAGGACGCTCTGTGTCGAAACGTGATTACATTTTCACGAGCGAATCCGTGGCCGAGGGCCATCCGGATAAGGTTTGCGATCGCATCTCCGACGCCATTGTCGATCGCTTTCTAGGCAGCGATCCGCTTGCCCGCGTCGCCGTCGAGACACTGTGCACGACCAATCAGATCGTGATCGCCGGGGAGGTGCGCGGCCCCGAGGATATAGGCCATGCCGTGCTCGAGGACGTGGCCCGGCACGCCGTCCGCGAGATCGGCTACGAGCAGGACGGCTTCCACTGGCAGAAGGCGCAGGTGCGCGTGCTGGTTCACAGCCAATCGCCCGATATCGCGGCTGGCGTCGACGCTGCGGGAGACAAGGACGAAGGGGCGGGCGATCAGGGGATCATGTTCGGATTCGCGTGTCGCGAGACCGAGGCCTTGATGCCGGCGCCCATTTACTTCGCGCATGAGATCCTGCGCAGCCTTGCCGAAGCTCGCCATTCCGGTGCCCTGCCGGAGCTCGGTCCGGACGCCAAGAGCCAGGTCAGCCTTCGTTATGTTGACGGCAAGCCCGTGGGCTCCACGTCGGTGGTGGTTTCGACGCAGCATGCGCACACTGTGGACCAACGGCACGTGCGGGAGATTGTCAGGCCACACGTCCTCAACGTGCTGCCCGAGCAATGGATGTGTCCGGAGGAGACATTCTACGTAAATCCGACGGGACGGTTCGTGGTCGGTGGTCCCGACGGCGATGCTGGCCTCACCGGCCGAAAGATCATCGTGGACACCTATGGCGGTGCCGCGCCCCATGGCGGCGGCGCCTTCTCCGGCAAGGATCCCACCAAGGTCGACCGATCCGCGGCCTATGCCGCGCGCTATCTGGCAAAGAACGTCGTCGCGGCCGGGCTTGCGGACCGGTGCCTGATCCAGCTGAGCTATGCCATCGGCATCTCGAAGCCCCTCTCCGTCTACGTCGAGACCTTTGGCACCGCCGAGGTGGACGAGGACAAGCTGTCCGAGATCCTGCCCGAGCTTGTCGATTTGAGCCCACGCGGCATCCGCACCCATTTGGAGCTCAATCGTCCCATATATGCACGAACGGCGGCGTACGGCCATTTTGGGCGCACGCCCGAGACGGATGGCGGGTTTTCCTGGGAACGAACCGATCTGGTTGACGAACTGCAGCGGGCGTTCTGACGATCCGGGCTCTCCGTCTGGCCGTCTTGGCGGCTTTCGAGGACGGCGGCACGGCCGGCGGCTCAGGCCCGGCCGTGCCGCCCTCCTGCAGGAGATGCTACCCCGGCTGTCGATTGATCTGCCGGAGCGACCCGGCTGGATCGAGCCGCAAAGGCTCTTCGAGCGGCCGATCCGTGATGCATGGCTCGAGATCGGCTTTGGAAACGGCGAGCATCTGGCGGAGCTGGCATCCTGTCAGCCGGAAATCGGGTTTATCGGCTGCGAGCCCTTCATGAACGGCGTCGCCAGCCTCCTGTCGAGGATCGAGCGCTGTCGCCTGAGCAATATCCGGATCTTCCCCGACGATGCCCGGCTGCTGCTGCCGTTTCTCCCAACAGCTCGGCTGGGCGGGTGCTGTCTGCTCTTTCCCGATCCCTGGCCAAAAGCTCGGCATCACCGCCGTCGGTTTCTACAAGCCGATGTGCTGGATACTCTGGCGAGGATTCTGGCGGATGGCGCTGAGTTGCGCCTCGCCTCGGATGACGCCGCGTTGGTGGACTGGATGCTCTGGCTCGGACAAACTCATCCGTCCTTCGACTGGACCGCACGATCGCCAGGGGATTGGCGCGGCCGCCCTGAGGACTGGCCGCCGACGCGGTACGAGCGGAAGGCGCTGAAGGGCCCGCCAATCTTCCTGCGGTTTCGTCGGCGCCCGCGGTCATCCGCCCCATAAGAACCACGAAAGGCATTGGCAGGCTCCATCCCTGCCCCTATCTTGCGACGCAAGCCAGGGGAAGGATCGAGGTGGGCATTTGCCCGCCTTTTTTGTTGATCCCCGCGGCCGCCGCCGGGTTGGGGCAGGACATGCAGCACCCCACCTTGAAGGCAGCGGGTCGATGAGGTGGCGTGGCCATGGTCGTCGCTGAGCGGGTTGGCGCCTTGATACAGCCGGCGCTTGAGGAGATGGGATACGAGCTCGTCCGCGTCCATATGTCGCGAGGTAGGCCGCCAGTGCTGCAGATCATGGCGGAGCGGGCGGATCGGCAGGGTATGCAGGTGGAGGATTGTGCTGTGATCAGCCGATCCGTGTCCGCGTTGCTCGATGTGGAGGACCCGATAGGAGGCAGCTACCACCTCGAGGTCTCGTCGCCCGGGATCGACCGGCCACTCATCAAGCTCTCGGACTATCAACGTTTTGCCGGGCAGGAAGCACGGATTGAGATGCGTGAGCCGGTGGACGGAAGGAAGCGTTTCCGGGGCCGTCTGCTCGGTGTGGACGGCGAGAATATTGTGCTGGTTGCCGGAGACCCGGCTGGGCAGAACCAGTCCTCCACCGTGATGCTGCCATTTCGGGACGTGGTGAGGGCGAAGCTGGTTCTGACAGATGAACTGCTGGCTCTGGGTCAGGGCAAGAGCCAAGCTGTCGGCCAGGGCTGAGAGCCGAGATGCCCATCGACGGCATGGATGATTGAGTGGGAAAACAGATCTTATGGAGCTTCTACAGGTCGCCGACGCGGTTGCGCGTGAGAAGAATATCGAGCGTGATGAGGTATTGCTCGCCATGGAGCAAGCCATTCAGAAGGCCGGCCGCTCCAAATACGGGCTTGAGCATGACATCAGAGCAACGATCGACCGCCGGTCCGGTGACATCGAGCTGGCTCGATATCGTGAGGTTGCCGACCCGGTTGAGAACGATGCAACCCAGATATCCTTGACCGCGGCGCACCGCCGGGATCCCAACCTGTCTGTGGGGGATTTTCTGGTCGACAAGCTGCCACCGATCGACTTTGGACGCATAGCCGCGCAGACCGCCAAGCAGGTCATTGTTCAAAAGGTTCGGGAGGCGGAGAGAAAACGTCAGTATGATGAGTTCAAGCACCGTGTCGGAGAGGTCATAAACGGTCTTGTCAAGCGTGTGGAGTACGGTAACGTCACGGTCGATTTGGGTTTGGCGGAAGCGATGTTGCGACGCGACGAGCTTCTGCCGCGCGAGCATTATAAGGTGGGGGATCGTGTTCGGGCCTATATTGCCGATGTTCGGGAAGAGCCACGTGGTCCGCAAATCTTCTTGTCGCGAACGCATCCACAATTCATGGTCAAGCTTTTTTCCATGGAAGTTCCCGAAATTTACGACGGGATCATAGAGATCAAGGCCGTGGCGCGGGACCCTGGCAGCCGGGCGAAGATTGGCGTGATCAGCCATGACAGCTCGATCGATCCGGTGGGCGCCTGCGTGGGCATGCGCGGAAGCCGGGTGCAGGCGGTCGTCGGCGAGCTTCAGGGGGAGAAGATCGACATTATCCCATGGTCGCCCGAGCCGGCGACCTTCATCGTCAACGCGCTCGCGCCCGCCGAGGTGTCCAAGGTCGTTCTGGACGATGAGCAGCATCGGATCGAGGTGGTGGTTCCCGACGAGCAGCTTTCGCTCGCCATCGGTCGCCGTGGCCAAAATGTGCGTCTGGCATCGATGCTCACCGGCTGGGACATTGACATCCTCACGGAGGCGGAAGAGTCGGAGCGCCGGAACGAGGAGATGCGCCTTCGCAGCCAGATGTTCATGGAGGCGCTGGACGTCGACGACGTGATTGCCAATCTGCTCGTCGTGGAGGGCTTCACGCGGGTCGAGGAGATTGCCTTCGTCGACCTGGACGAGCTCACCGAGATTGAGGGCTTTGAGGCGGAGGTGGCTGCCGAGCTCCAGGACCGCGCGCGGGCCTTTCTCGAGGAGCGCGATGTCCGCATGACCGAGCGCTATCGTCAGATCGGCGTAACCGATGAGCTGGCCGAGGTCGAAGGACTGACGCCCTCCATGCTCGTCGCCCTGGGTGAGAAGGATGTGAGGACGCTCGACGATCTGGCCGATCTGTCCAGCGACGAGCTCCTTGAGATTGTCGGTGGCGACGGATTGAGTGAAGCCGACGCCAGCGAGATCATCATGGCCGCCCGAGCGCACTGGTTCGCGGATCCCCCGGGGTCGGAGCAGCAGGCTGGCGGCGCGGCGAAGATCTCATAGATGTAGCTGGTAGGGATGGCGTGCGCGGGATGGACATCAGCTGGATCGACGGACAATCCCCTACCGTCTTGGAACCCGTTGATCAGGAAGGCGTCAGCAAGCAGTCGGCCGTAAGTCGGCGCTGCATTGCGACCGGAGAGGTGCAGCCCAAGGACCGTATGGTACGCTGGGTTGTGGGCCCTGACAGTGTGCTCGTGCCGGATCTGGCCGAGAAGCTTCCGGGTCGCGGCTTCTGGGTTACCAGCGACCGGCGGATCCTCGGGCAGAGCATTCGACGGCGACTGTTCTCACGCGCTGCGCGGCAGCCGGTGGTGGTGCCGGACGACACGCTGGAGCGGCTTGAGATCCTGTTGCGCGGCCGGTGCCTTCAGCTTGTCGGGCTGGCGCGGCGCGCGGGTCAAGCCGTTGCCGGGCTCGAGAAGGTTCGCTCGTGGCTGGAAAAGGAGCGTGCCGGATTGTTGCTTGAGGCGCGCGACGGCAGTGTCGACGGCTGGCGCAAGATCGCCGCGTCCGGTCGAGGGCGTGAGCTTCCGGTGCTGCGGCGGTTCGATGCCGCGGAGCTCGGAACAGCCTGGGGGCGAGATATCGTCGTGCACGGCGCCGTCGCCGAGGGCAGCCTTGCTCAGCGGCTGCTGATCGAGGCGCGCCGGCTTGACGGCGTGACGGGTGGCTAAGAGGATGAGGCCGAGCGGATCGGTAAACATTTCGTTCGCAGACGCGAACGGGGACGGATTGACGCGATAAGTATGACCGAAAACAAGGAACAGGATCGTAAGACGTTGAGCCTCGGCTCGAAGGGCCGGCTGTCGATCGGAAAATCCGGCGAGGGCAGTCAGGTTCGGCAAAGCTTCTCGCATGGTCGCTCGAAGACCGTGCAGGTCGAGGTCAAGCGCAAGCGAACCGTTGAACAAAGAAGCAATTCGACAGGGCTGGCCGATGGTGGCGCGGCCGCGCGGCGCGCTGCCGAGGGTGGCGGTACGCAGGCGCGTGGCCGCGGCTCGCCCGGGCGGACCTTGACCAAGGCCGAGCGGGAAGCTCGTGAGCGGGCGCTTCGATCGGCGCGAGAGGATGAGGCCCGGCGACCGCTGGAGGAGGAGCAGGGACTCGTCGTTCTCGAGCCCGAGGAGATCGCTCCCACCGAGGAAGCGGAGGTACTGGACGCCGAGACCCTGCGCGCGCGCGAGCTCGCGGAGCTCAAGCGCATCGACGAGGAGGAGCGGCGCAAGGCGGCGGAGGAGCAACGGAAAGCCGAGGAGGCCGAGAAGCTCAGGCAGGAGGCCGAGACCAAGAAACGCGACGATGCCAAGAAGCAGGAGCAGGAGGAGGAGCAGCGCCGGGCTGTCGCGGAGCGCGCCGGCAAGGCGGCTGCGGCCAAGTTCGGGACCACCTCGGCGCCCGAGGAGGAAGAGGCGGCAGCTGCCCGTCCCAAGAAGGGAGGCGTCCGTGCCGATGCAAGCAAGAAGGTTCCGGCTCGGACTCCGCGCTCCAACGAGCCTCGGCGTCGCTCTGGCAAGATGACGGTTACCCAGGCGCTGGACGAGGATGGCGGCGAGCGGGTGCGAAGCCTCGCCTCCGTGCGCCGCGCCCGCGAGAAGGAGCGCCGCCTGGCGCAGCTGCAGTCCCAGGAGAAGATTGTCCGCGATGTCGTTGTCCCGGAGACGCTGACCGTTCAGGAGCTGGCCAATCGCATGGCCGAGCGAAGCGGCGACGTGGTCAAGGCGCTGATGCGCATGGGTGTGATGGCAACAATCAACCAGACGATCGACGCCGACACCGCCGAGCTTCTGGTTGGGGAGTTCGGCCACCGGTCGCGCCGGGTCTCCGAAGCCGATGTGGAGATCGGCCTGGAGGGTGAGGCAGATACCACAGAGGAGTTGCTTCAGCGGCCCCCGGTGGTCACCGTGATGGGGCACGTCGACCACGGCAAGACCTCCCTCCTGGACGCCTTGCGATCGACTGACGTGGTGAGCGGCGAGGCCGGTGGCATCACTCAGCACATCGGCGCGTATCAGGTGGTGGTGGACAGCGGAGACCGGGTCACCTTCATTGACACCCCCGGCCACGAGGCCTTCACGTCCATGCGCGCTCGGGGCGCCGATATCACCGATATCGTGATCCTGGTCGTGGCCGCGGATGACGGCATCATGCCGCAGACGATTGAGGCAATCCGGCACACCAAGGCGGCCGGCGTGCCAATGATCGTGGCGATCAACAAGATTGATCTGCCGGACGCGACGCCGGATCGCGTCCGGAACGAACTGCTGCAGCACGATGTTGTGCCGGAGGACATGGGCGGTGATGTCCAGACGGTTCCAGTGTCGGCAAAGACCCGCGAAGGGCTCGATCGACTTGTCGAGGCGGTGCTGCTGCAGTCGGAGATCCTCGAGCTCAAGGCCAATCCAAACCGTTCCGGTCAGGGCACAGTTATCGAGGCCAAGCTTGAACGCGGTCGGGGATCGGTCGCGACCATCCTGGTTCAGCGCGGCACACTGCACGTCGGCGACATATTCGTGACGGGAAGCGAGTGGGGTCGCGTCCGAGCGTTGATCAATGAGCGGGGCGAAAGCCTGGACTCGGCCGGCCCCGCGGTCCCGGTCGAGGTGCTTGGACTGAACGGCACGCCCTTGGCGGGCGACGACTTCATCGTGGTCGACTCTGAGCAGCAGGCCAGGCATATCGCCGAGTACCGGAGCCGCAAACGCCGCGAGGCGATGCAGGTCGCGACCGGGCGCGGCACGCTTCAGCAGATGTTCGACCGGATCCAGGCCGGGGAGACGAAGGAGCTTCCGCTCGTCGTCAAGGGTGACGTCCAGGGGTCGATCGAGGCGATCGCCGGCAGCGTCGAGAAGCTCGGCGCCGAGACCAACGAGGTCAAGGCGCGCGTCCTCCATTCGGCCGTCGGCGGCATCAATGAAAGCGATGTCACCCTGGCCTCGGCGACCGGAGCGTTGATCATCGGCTTCAACGTTCGCGCCAACCCGCAGGCACGTGAGCTGGCAAAGCGAGACGGCGTCGAGATCCGCTACTACAGCGTCATCTATGACGTCATCGATGACGTGCGCCAAGCGTTGTCGGGCCTGCTGGCGCCGACGACGCGTGAGCGCATGATCGGCAACGCCGAAATCCGTCAGGTCTTCGCCATCTCGAAGGTCGGAAAGGTGGCCGGCTGCTATGTCACCGACGGCGTGGTCCGTCGCGGAGCGGGTGTTCGCCTGCTCCGTGACAACGTCGTGATCCACGAAGGCACGCTCAAGACCTTGAAGCGCTTCAAGGAAGAGGTGCGCGAGGTGCAGCATGGCTACGAGTGCGGCATGGCCTTCGAGAACTACGACGATCTCAGGCTCGGAGACGTGGTCGAGGCGTTCGAGGTCGAAGAGGTCCAGCGCCAGCTCTGACGTCGCTCCCCACGGTCGCCATCGCGTCGAGGATCGGGGACGGCACACGACCCGGGCGGTCGCCAACCTCTCTGTGTGACGGCGAGGCCACACGCGCTTGGAGCGTTGGGCCGAGCCGGCACTGGCCGCATGAGGATGTCTCGGTCGATCGTGGCGACCGGGTGCCGCCCACTTCAGCTCGAAGGGTAAAGCGGAAGAATGGAAGGGCGTCCCTCACGGACACGCTCACAACGGCAGTTGCGGGTCGGAGAGAGCGTGCGGCACGTGCTTGCGAACATCATCCAGCGGGGCGAGCTGCGAGATCCGGCCCTCCACGAGGTGCCGGTCACCGTGACGGACGTGGAGGTCAGTCCCGACCTGCGAAACGCCACGGTCTTCATCATGCCACTGGGCGGGGAGGGTGCAGGCGACGTCCTGGACGGGCTCCGTCGCGCCATGCCTTTCCTGCGAAGAGAGCTGGGCAAGGCTATCCGTCTGCGCTACACGCCCGATCTCCATTTCAAGGTGGACACCTCCTTCGATGAGGCAGCCCGCATCGAGCGATTGCTGGCCGAAGGGCGAGGCGGCGCTGTCCTGAGAGGCCCCGGGGCCGAGACCGGCGATGGGGGCGACACGGGCGACAAGGCGGCCAGGGAGCCGGACGATGGCACGTAGGCGGCGAGGGCGACCGGTGCATGGCTGGCTGCTTCTCGACAAGCCTGAGGGAATGACCTCGACCCGGGCCGTTTCAGCCTGTCGGAGATTGCTGGAAGCCTCAAAGGCGGGGCATGCCGGAACCCTCGATCCCCTTGCGACCGGTGTCCTGCCGATTGCCTTCGGCGAGGCGACCAAGACGGTCGGCTTCGCCATGGGCCATGCCAAGACCTATCGGTTCACGATCCGCTGGGGGGAGGCTCGCGACACGGACGACCGCGAAGGGGCGGTGATCGAGGCAAGCTCCTTCCGTCCGGACCGCTCGGCGGTGGAAGCGGCCCTCCCGGGCTTCATCGGAAAGCTCTGGCAAAGGCCGCCACGGTTCTCGGCGATCAAGGTCGCCGGGGAACGGGCATACCACCGTGCGCGTGCAGGGGATGACGTGGAGGTGGCGGCACGTTTCGTTCATGTGAAGGCCTTGCGCCTGCTCAACATGCCCGACGCCGACCACGCCGAAATCGAGGCGGTGTGCGAAAAGGGAACCTACATGCGCAGCCTTGCCCGCGATCTGGCGCACGCTGTCGGAACGGTCGGCCATGTCACGGCGTTGCGACGGTTATCCGTCGGTCCCTTTCGCCTTGACGATGCCGTTTCAGTAGCTCATTTGCAGCTTTTGGCTCAGCGCGGAGAAACGGAAAGCGTCTTGAAGCCGGTCGAGGCTCCGCTGGACGACATCCCGGCGGTGACCTTGAGTGAGCAGGAAGCTTACCGCATGCGATGCGGTCAGCCGGTTGCTCTGCTGCGTCGGTCGGATCGGGAGACAGTGGTAAGAATTGCGGCCAACGATGAGAATGCCATGGTTCTCGCTCGTCTCGGATCCCTCCCCGTCGCGCTGGCACGCCTCCAAGGGGCGGCGCTCTATCCGGTGCGCGTGCTCAATCTTTGACAGGGACAACACGATGTCGATCACGCCGGAGCGAAAGGCGGAGCTGATTGGCGGCTTCGCCACCAGGGACAAGGACACGGGCTCGCCCGAGGTGCAGATAGCCATCCTATCCGAAAGGATCGGCAACCTTACGGAGCATCTGAAAACCCATAAGCGGGATTTTCATTCGCGCCGAGGATTGTTGATGATGGTGGGCCGGCGCCGTCGGCTGCTGGA
Source organism: uncultured Mycobacteriaceae bacterium (assembly GCA_964613585.1). Taxonomy (GTDB): domain Bacteria; phylum Pseudomonadota; class Alphaproteobacteria; order DSM-16000; family Inquilinaceae; genus CAZTHL01. The sequence goes on from CAZTHL010000003.1 coordinate 18,649, forward strand.
CTATGTCAAAGGCAAGGACACGGCGCGCTACGAAGCCATCGTGAAACGACTGGGCCTTCGGCGTTGACGCCAGGGTGGGTGCCCTGCCTCCTGCATCGCCGCCACTGATCGGCCGCCATGGTGCTTCCGGCAAGCTCGCTGCGGCGCCCTCGAGGGCGCGCTTCGGCCTTCGCTTCCTTGCCGGTACACTCATCTTCGACACGCAGGCGCCCGTTCAAGCCGGGACGCCCATGGCTCGGCGAGGTGCGGCGTGCTCGCGGCTCCGTCCAACCTCTTGAGGATCGATTGCCCCGGCCGGTATCCCGGCCGGAGCTGAAAAGGAATGACGACATGTTCAATGTTTATCGAAAGGAAGTGGAGTGGGGCGGAAGGCCGCTGGTGCTCGAAACCGGCAAGGTGGCACGCCAAGCCGACGGCGCCGTGTTGGCGACCTACGGCGGGACGGTGGTTCTGTGCACGGCGGTCGGCGAAAAGACGGCGCGGGCGGATCAGGACTTCTTCCCCTTGACCGTCCACTATCAGGAGCGTGCGTTCGCGGCGGGCAAGATTCCCGGCGGCTTCTTCAAGCGTGAGGGGCGGCCGTCGGAGAAGGAGATCCTGGTCTCGCGCCTCATCGATCGGCCTATTCGACCCTTGTTCCACAAGGCCTATCGCAACGAGACACAGATCATTTGCACCGTCCTGAGCCATGATCTGGAGAATGATCCCGACATTGTATCGATGATCGGCGCATCGGCTGCGCTCACGATATCGGGCATGCCGTTCCTGGGCCCGGTAGGAGCGTGCCGGGTCGGGTTCATCAACGATGAGTATGTCCTCAATCCCCGTTTGGACGAGATCGGCCTGAGCAAGCTTGACCTGGTCGTTGCCGGCACCGCGGACGGCGTCCTGATGGTCGAATCGGAGGCGTCCGAGCTGTCCGAGGAGGTCATGCTGGGCGCCGTCACCTTTGGCCATAAGGTGATGCAGCCGGTGATCCAGGCCATCATCGAGCTGGCCGAGATGGGCGCCAAGGAGCCGTGGGAGCTTCCCGAGCCGCCTGCAGCGGCGGCCGCGGCGCGCGAGAAGCTCCAGGGCTTCGCCGATGAGCTTCGCGCCGCCTACGGGATCACGGCCAAGCAGGAACGATATGCCGCGATCGACGCGATCCGGCGGAAGGCGCTCGACAGCCTGAGCGGCGACGAGGCGGAGCTGGCCGCGGCCCCGGATGCCTTCAAGGCGATGGAGAGCGACATTGTCCGCGGCACCATACTCGACACGGGCTTGCGCATCGACGGCAGGGACACCTCGTCGATCCGGCCGATCGTCGCCGAGGTTGGCGTGCTCGCCCGCTCCCATGGCTCTGCCTTGTTTACCCGGGGAGAGACGCAGGCCCTGGTGGTAACCACTCTCGGCACGGGCGGCGACGAGCAGGTGATCGACGCGCTCGAAGGCGAGTACCGTGAGCACTTCCTGCTGCACTACAATTTCCCGCCATACTCGGTGAACGAGACAGGCCGGGTCGGCTCGCCGGGGCGGCGTGAGGTTGGCCACGGCAAGCTGGCTTGGCGCTCGATCCGGGCGCTGCTGCCGAGCAAGGAGACCTTCCCCTACACCATCCGCACCGTGTCCGAGATCACCGAGTCGAACGGCTCGTCATCGATGGCCACCGTCTGCGGCGCCAGCCTTTCGCTCATGGACGCAGGCGTGCCGATGCCGCAGCCGGTCGCCGGCATCGCCATGGGCCTGATCAAGGAGGGCGACCGGTTCGCAGTGCTCTCGGACATCCTCGGCGACGAGGACCATTTGGGCGACATGGACTTCAAGGTCGCCGGCACGACCGAGGGCATCACCGCACTGCAAATGGACATCAAAATCACCTCGATCACCGAGGAGATCATGCGCATCGCCCTCGAGCAGGCTCGCGTCGGCCGGGCTTACATCCTCAATGAGATGAGCAAGTCCCTCGCCCTCTCGCGCGATGAGATCCACAAGCATGCGCCGCGCATCACCATCATCAACATTCCGAAGGAGAAGATCCGCGAAGTCATCGGCACCGGCGGCAAGGTAATCCGTGAAATATGCGAGGTGACCGGCACCAAGATCGACCTGGATGATGACGGCACGGTGAAGGTCGCCGCCACGGATGCCAAGCAGGCCGAGGCCGCCATTGACTGGATCCGCGGCATCGTCGCCGAGCCCGAGGTTGGGAAGATCTACACCGGGAAGGTGGTCAAGTGCATGGACTTCGGCGCCTTCGTCAACTTCCTCGGCTCACGGGACGGGCTGGTCCATATTTCGGAGCTGGCGCCGAAGCGGGTTGGCAAGGTAGGGGACGTGGTCAAGCTGGGCGACGAAGTGAAGGTCAAGGTTCTGGGCTTTGACGATCGCGGCAAGATCAAGCTGTCGATGAAGGTGGTCGACCAGAAAACCGGCGAGGAAATCTCCGCCCAGAAAGAGGCGAGTTGACGCCGAGAGCCCGCCGTCGTCGCGGCGGCGGGCCGACCGGACGCTGCTCGGGCGTCGGCAGCAGCAGGCTCTACAGAATGAACTTGCTTAGGTCGGCGTTCTTTGCCAAATCAGCCACCCGCTCCTCGACATAGCCGGCATCGATCAGGACGCTGTCACCGCTCCGGTCCGACGCCGAGAAGCTGATCTCGTCGAGCAGGCGCTCCATGACGGTATGAAGCCGGCGGGCGCCAATGTTCTCGACCGTCGAGTTGATCTCGGCGGCGAGCGAGGCCAGCGAGTCGATGGCATCCTCGGTGAACTCGAGGCTGACACCTTCGGTCTCGAGCAACGCCTTGTACTGCTTTATCAGGCTCGCCTCCGGCTCGGTCAGGATACGGCGGAAGTCGTCCCGGTCGAGGCTCTTCAGCTCGACCCGGATCGGCAACCGGCCCTGCAGCTCCGGCAACAGGTCGGACGGCTTGGCGAAGTGGAAAGCGCCGGACGCGATGAACAACACGAAGTCGGTGCGCACCGTGCCGTGCTTCGTGGCCACCTGAGTGCCTTCGATGAGCGGCAGAAGGTCCCGCTGCACCCCCTCCCGGCTGACATCGGCACCCTGGCGCTCCGACCGGGCGGTGATCTTGTCAACCTCGTCGAGGAACACGATGCCATTCTGCTCGACCTGGCCGATGGCCTCGGCGACCACCTTGTCCTGGTCGAGCAGCTTGTCGCTCTCCTCGGCAACCAGCACCTCGTAGCTCTCGCCCACCGACATGCGCCGGCTCTTGGTGCGCCCGCCAAACGCCTTGCCAAAGATGTCGTTCAGGTTGACCATCCCCATCTGGGCATTCGGCACGCCCGGGATGTCGAAGGTCGGCAGGTTGCCGAGCCCCGAATCCTGAACCTGGATCTCGATCTCACGATCGTTCAGGGAGCCCTCCCGCAGCATCCGGCGAAACTTTTGCCGGGTCTCCGTGCTTGCGTTGCTGCCGATCAGCGCGTCAAGCACCCGCTCCTCGGCGCGCAGCTCGGCCTTGGCGTGCACCTCGCGACGTAGCCGCTCGCGCGTCATCTTGATGGAGATCTCGACGAGATCGCGCACGATCTGCTCGACATCGCGACCGACATAGCCGACCTCGGTGAACTTGGTCGCCTCGACCTTGAGGAACGGCGCTTCAGCCAGGCGAGCCAAGCGCCGGGCAATCTCGGTCTTGCCGACACCGGTCGGGCCGATCATGAGGATGTTCTTCGGCAGGACCTCCTCGCGCATCGCCTCGGGCAGCTGCTGCCGGCGCCATCGGTTGCGCAGCGCGATGGCGACGGCGCGCTTGGCCTCCTGCTGTCCGACGATGAAGCGGTCGAGTTCCGAAACGATCTCGCGCGGGCTGAACGCGGTCATCAAAGGCTTTCCACGACGATATTGCGATTTGTGTAGACGCAGATGTCCGCGGCGATCTCCAGCGCACGCCGGGCGATCTCCTCCGCCTCAAGGTCGGTAACCTCGATCAGGGCACGCGCCGCCGCCAGCGCCATGCTTCCGCCCGAGCCGATGGCGATGATCTGATCGTCGGGCTCCAGGACGTCACCGGTACCGGTCAGGAGCAGCGACACCGAGGAATCCGCCACCGCCATCATTGCCTCCAGGCGGCGCAGGTAGCGGTCCGTGCGCCAGTCCTTGGCCAGCTCCACACAGGCCCGAGCGAGCTGCCGCGGGTGCGCCTCGAGCTTGCCCTCCAAGCGCTCGAACAAGGCAAAGGCATCCGCTGTCGCTCCGGCAAAGCCGGCAATCACGGTGCCTCCGGCGAGCCGCCGCACCTTGCGGGCCCCCGACTTGATCACGGTCTGGCCCGCTGTCACCTGACCATCGCCGGCGATCACCACGCGGCCGTTGCGTCGCACCGAGAGCACGGTCGTGCCGTGCCAGGAAGCCATCGGATCAGAGGGCATCAAACGCTGTTCCGAACCAGGGCACGGTCCGGAAGCCGACCGCGCGTGAGTGTCATGTTGGGCCCGCAGCGAAAGGGATCAAGGCGGCGTCAGCCCTGCGACCACGGGCCCGGAGCCGGGCGGGCCGACGGTCGCTTGATGCCGGAACAGACGCTTCGGCGCGCCGCCCTCCAGCACCCGCCTTCGAAATGACTCGTCGCTGCCCAGCCGCTCCGCGGCCGCCCCGACCGCCTGCCGCAGCAGCAGCTCGGGCACGCCGGCCCCGGGCGTGGCGATCTCGGCATAGCCGAGCGTCCCGGTGATCAGCACCGTTCGCTTCAGGATGGGGTCAAACAAATGCCACTCCATCGCCAGCGAGGCGCGGCCGCTGACCTGCCGACCGCCACCACCAAAGAGCGGCAGCGCCAACAGCGGCTGATGACGGCATAGCTCCATGCCGTACTCGAGGATGCGCCCACTCAGCAGGAAGCGGGCCCGCTCCAGCTCCCGCTCCTGGCGGAAGAGCATGCGAGTCCAATCCACGGTATCGTAGCCGAGGGCACGCAGACGCTCGGTGATCAGAGCCACCGCCTCGGGGCCGAGAGCATGCCCGTGTCCCTCGCCGAGGGAGCCGGGCAGCCGGCCATAAGGACCGGCGCAGGACAGGCCGAAGACGTACTCGACCCGATCCTCGCCAAAACGGGTGGCATTGACAACGGCATCGACCCGCAGCGGCGCCGGCGCGGCATCCACCGGCAGGGGCAACGGTTCCTGCCAGGCGACGTCCTGCACCAGGTCGGAGGAGCAGGACAACAACGCCAACGTCCCGAGGACGGACAGGCCGATGCTCATCGGCCGGGCAAGCAATCGGCACCGTCGCACGACCCTGTCTCCGCATACCCTGGCACACAGGCAGAGAGTGGCGGGATCAGCTTACCGCATGCTTAAGCGGCAGCTTGGCACGCTCGAGGGCCGCAGAGCCTGACGCGCCCGACGCCGGTCAGCCCCCCGTCGTCGCGCCGGGAGTCTCCGCCTGCCGTCGGAGCGCGGCCACGCTGGCGACCACGATGCGGCCCTCCTGCGGCTCGACCCCGGCCGACCGCAGCCGGCCAAGAGCGCGGCTGAAGGTCTCCGGCCGCATGCCCAGGCGGTGCGCGATCAGGGCCTTGTTCAACGGCAGGACCAGGGTGCAGCTGTCGGCGCGCGGCGGGCATAGGGTCAGCAGGAATTCCGCGACGCGGCGCGGTGCCGGCTTGATCTGCAGGCTCTCGATCTGGCCAACCAGCTGGCGCAGGCGCATTGATAGGGATTCGAGCATGGCAAGCGCGATCGCCGAATCGACTGCGATCGCCTCGGTCATGTCCGCCGCGCTGAGCGCCAGGGCGCGCACATCCGTGACCGCCTCCGCGCAGACCGGAAAGACGCCCTGGGCAAACACCGCCGCCTCGGCGAAGGTCTCGCCCGGCGCGACCACGTGCACGACGGCCTCGGCGCCGTCCTCGCTCAGCCGTGCCAGCTTTACCCAGCCATCGAGCAGGATGAAGAAGCGGTCCGCCGGCTGATCCTGAACAAACAGCAGGGACCCACCGGTCGCCGCGACCGGCCTCATCCGGCGCGCCAGCCGATCGAACGAGCGTTCCGGCAAGCCGCGGAACAGGGCGGTCCGACGCACCCGGCCGGCGTCGACCTGGTCGAGGGTCATGGGCGTCCTCGCGCTGCAGCCGATCCCTCGATCCACCCTTGACCGCGGTCAAGACGTCTGCCCGCAACCGATGCCACGGTGCGGCCGGAACGAGACACCACCTCCCCAGGATCGGACCTCAACGATGTATTGCTTTCAATGCGAGCAGACCCAGCGCGGCATCGCCTGCCTTGATCGCGGCGTCTGCGGCAAGGACGACATCACCGCCGTGCTGCAGGACCTGCTTCTGCATGTCGCGAAGGGCATCTCCGCCTACTGCCACCGCGCCGCCCTTCTGGGCGCCCGTGATGTGACGATCGATCGTTTCATCGCCGACATCCTGTTCACAACGGTGACCAACGTCAATTTCGACCCGGATCGGCTGGATGCGTTGCTGACGGAAGCCATCGCGGTGCGCGATCGTGCCCACGCGCTTCACAGCCAAGCGTGCGCTGGGAGTGACCTTGCGCCGAAGGCCGGACCGGCCAATTGCGCGCTGCCGCCCGACCGCGCCGGCCGCCTTGCCGTTGGCCGCGCCGTCGCCATCGACCACCGCGCCGACCGTCTGGGAGCCGACGTGGTCGGCCTGCAGGAGCTGCTGACCTACGGCGTCAAGGGAGCGGCGGCGTATGCCTGCCACGCCCGCGAGCTGGGCCACGAGGACTCGACGCTGTACGCCTTCTTCCACGAGGCGCTGGCGACGCTCGCCGAGGAGCCGGTCGACACCGACCAGCTGATGACGCTTACGTTGCGCTGCGGCGAGGCCGCATTGGCGACGCTGGCGCTGCTCGACAGCGCGCACACCGCCAGCTTCGGTCACCCGCGCCCGACGCCGGTTACGATGGGAGGGCGACAGGGCAAGGCCATCCTGGTCTCCGGCCACGATCTCGAGGACCTGAGGTGCCTGCTCGAGCAGACGGCCGGCACCGGCATCCGCGTCTATACCCATGGCGAGATGCTGCCGGCTCACGGCTATCCCGGGCTCAACCGGCACGCGCACCTGGCCGGGCATTACGGGGGCGCCTGGATGCTGCAGCGGCGGGAGTTCGCCGCCTTTCCCGGGCCGATCCTGATGACCACCAACTGCCTTCAGGAGCCTACACCCGCCTACCGCGATCGCCTGTTCACCAGCGGCGTGGTGGCATGGCCCGGGATCCGGCACATTGCCAACCGCGATTTCCACCCCTTGATCGAGGCGGCCCAGGCTGCGCCCGGGTTCGCCGAGGACCAGCCGGCGCGCACGCATGTCACCGGATTTGGGCATGATGCCGTGCTGGAGCGGGCCGGAGCGATCACCGGCGCACTCGAGAGCGGCGCGCTCGGGCGCCTTGTCCTGATCGGTGGCTGCGACGGGGCGGAAGCCGGCCGGAACTATTACACGACCCTGGCCGAGACCATGCCCGAGGACTGGCTGGTCCTGACCATGGGCTGCGGCAAGTTCCGCGTCATCGGCAGCGACCTCGGTACCATCGGCGGCGACCCGGACGGCCTGCCGCGCCTGATCGACATGGGCCAATGCAACGACAGCTATTCCGCCGTCAAGGTGGCCCTGGCGCTGGCGGACCGTCTGGGCGTCGGCGTCAACCAGTTGCCGCTGTCGCTCGTCGTGTCCTGGTACGAGCAGAAGGCTGTGGCCGTCCTGCTGGCCCTCCTTCACCTCGGCCTGCGCGACATCCGGCTGGGCCCCAGGCTGCCGGCGTTCCTGACGCCGACGCTGCTCGAGGTGCTTGTCAAGCGATTCAACATCTTGCCCATCGGCACCGTTGCCGGCGACATTGCGGCGATGCGAGCGGCGTGAGCCCGACGAGGCGCGGCCTCCGGCGCGCGGTCGGTCTCGTCCGCCGGCAGCGAAGCGCCTTCGACACCGGAATGCAGGTCTGGTAACCCTCTGGCATGGACGATACCAACCGCAGGACGACGGCCGCTGACGCACCGGAGCCACCGAAGTGGGGAGATGGCACGGCTGCGCCTCCGCGTACGGGCGAGGTCGAACGGATCACCCGGGAGACCAGCGTCCGCGCGCGGGTTGGCCTCGACGGCACCGGCGCCGCGCGCATCGCCACTGGCATCGGCTTCCTCGATCACATGATCGACCAGCTGGCCCGCCACGGCCTCCTCGACATCGAGCTCGAGGTCGTGGGCGATCTCCATGTCGACGGCCATCACAGCGCCGAGGACAGCGGCATCGCCCTTGGCCAGGCGGTGGCCGCGGCGCTGGGAGACCGGCGCGGCATCCAAAGATACGGCGATGCCACCGTTCCGCTGGACGAGGCGTTGTGCCGGGTCGTCGTTGACGTCTCCGGCCGGCCCTATCTGGTGTGGCGGGTCGGCTTCAGCCAGCCGAGGCTCGGCACGCTGGACACCGAGCTGGTGCGCGAATGGTTCCAGGCCTTTGCCCAGCATGCCGGCATCACATTGCATGTCGAGTGCCTGCACGGCGACAACAACCACCACATCGCCGAGAGCGCCTTCAAGGCACTGGCCCGAGCCCTGCGCGGCGCGCTCGAGCGCGATCCGCGCCGCGACGGTGAGGTCCCGTCCACCAAGGGCACCCTTGGCGGCCGGAGCTTTCCCGACTGAGCCGGCACCGCTGGCGATCCTGCGTATCCCGGACGGGCTCGAGACCTGTTCGGCCGGCTCCCGCTCCCGATGCCCCCTGAGGATCATCCTGATCCGGGGCTGCGGCCGGGGTCCCGACGATCGTTCCGGAGGCGGTACCGGTCGCGCTGGTGGCGCAGTCATGGTTTCGCAACGCCGAAGGATGCTCTAGACTTGGAAGGATACGGTCGTTCGGCTGGCCAAGGGATCGGGTCGGACACCCCTGCAGCCTCGGATCCACCATGACGGTCGCCATCATCGACTACGGTTCGGGCAATCTGCGCTCTGCCGCCAAGGCGTTCGAGCGCGCCGCCCGGGACCGGGGCCGGACCGTTGTGGTCGAGGTCACCGCGGATCCCGATCGGGTTCTCGCCGCCGATCATATCGTTCTGCCCGGTGTCGGGGCGTTCGCCGATTGCAAGGCCGGCCTCGACGCCTTGCCCGGAATGATCGAGGCGCTCGAGGCTGCCGTGATCGACGGCGGCCGACCCTTCATGGGAATTTGCGTCGGCATGCAACTCATGTCGACCACGGGCCGGGAGTACGGCGAGCACCCAGGCCTGGGCTGGATCCCGGGCGAGGTGGTGGCGCTGACCCGCGACCGGTCCGCGCTCAAGGTGCCGCACATGGGATGGAACCAGCTCGAGGTCCGGCAGCCCAATCACCCCGTGCTGGCCGCGCTTGAGCCCGGGTGCCACGCCTACTTCGTGCACAGCTATCACTTTTCCGCGGCCGAGGCCGGGCATGTCCTGGCCGAGGTCGACTACGGCGGGCCTCTCGCCGCGATCATCGGCCGGGACAACATGGTGGGCACCCAGTTCCACCCCGAGAAAAGCCAGTCCACCGGTCTAAGCCTGATCGCCGCATTCCTGGACTGGGCGCCGTGATCGCGGCCCCGCCGACCACAGCGGTCGAGATGCTGACAGAGCTTCGCGGCGCCGACCTTCATGACCTCTGCGATGCAACGGAGCTGGCGATCGGCGACGGCGGCGGCTTCGGCTGGCTGTCCCCGCCGCCGCGCGACGCGCTGGAGCGCTTCTGGCGCGGCGTTCTCGCGGTGCCGGGCCGCACCCTGTTCGTTGGTCGGCTGGACGGAGTCATTGCCGGCTCAGCCCAGCTGCTCCGCCCGCCCCCGAACAACGAGGCGCAGGCGTTCGCCGCCACCCTCACCTCCTACTTCGTGGCCCCCTGGGCCCGCGGCCATGGCTTGGCCCGGCGTCTGATCGAGGCCGTCGAAGCTCTGGCACGGGAGGACGGCTTCGAGGTGCTGGGCCTCGATATCCGCGCCACCCAGCAGGCCGCGATCCAACTTTGCCTCAACCTGGGGTTCGAGCATTGGGGCACCAACCCCTTTTACGCGAAGGTTCAGGGGCGCATCGTGGCCGGCTATTACTTCTGCAAGCCATTACGTGAGCTGGAGAGCTGAGCACGCATGATCCTGTATCCGGCGATTGACCTCAAGGACGGCTTATGCGTGCGCCTGGTGCGGGGCGACATGAACGAGGTGACAGTGTTCAATGAGGAGCCGGCCGAGCAGGCGCGGCAGTTCGCGCGTCAGGGCTTTCAGCATATCCACGTGGTCGATCTCAACGGCGCCCGCTCCGGCCGACCCGTGAACAGCGAGGCCGTCGAGGCCATCCTGGCCGCGATCGACCTGCCGGTCCAGCTCGGCGGCGGCATCCGTGACATGGCGATGATCGAGCACTGGCTTGACCGCGGCGTCCGCCGGGTCGTGCTCGGCACCGTGGCGCTCCAGCAGCCGAGCCTGGTCCGCGAGGCCAGCCGTCGCTTCCCCGGCCGGATCGCGGTCGCCATCGATGCGCGGGAAGGGTATGTCTGCATTGAAGGCTGGTCCCGCACCAGCCGGGTCAAGGCGCTCGATCTCGCGCTGCGCTTTGAGGACAGCGGCGCCGACGCCATCGTCTACACCGACATCAACAGGGATGGCGCCATGGGCGGCCTGAACGTGGAGGCGACCACTGACCTCGCCTTCGCGCTGACGACGCCTGTGATCGCCTCGGGCGGCGTCTCGTCCCTCGACGATCTGCGGGCTCTCAAGGCCGAGGAGCATGCCGGCATCGCCGGCGTCATCTGCGGCCGCGCCCTGTATGACGGGCGCATCGATCCCGCCGCCGCCCTCGAGGTGCTGGACGGTCCGGACGAGGAATGACCGAAGGTCCGCAACCATGCTGAAGATGCGAGTGATCCCCTGCCTGGACGTCAAGGACGGCCGGGTCGTCAAAGGCGTGAACTTCGTCGACCTGATCGACGCCGGCGACCCGGTCGAGCAGGCGCGGGTCTATGACGCGGCGGGGGCGGACGAGCTCTGCTTTCTGGACATCACGGCCTCCAGCGACGACCGCGCCATCCTGCTCGACGTGGTTCGACGCACGGCCGAGCAGGTGTTCATGCCGCTTACCGTCGGCGGCGGCGTGCGCACCGTCGAGGACATCCGCGCCCTGCTGCTCGCCGGCGCCGACAAGGTGTCCATCAACACCGCCGCCGTGCACCGGCCCGACTTCGTGCGCGAGGCGGCGGAAAAGTTCGGCAACCAGTGCATCGTCGTCGCCGTCGACGCCAAGGGCACCGCACCGGGTCGCTGGGAGGTGTTCACCCATGGTGGCCGCCGGCCGACCGGGCTGGACGCGATCGACTGGGCCGGCCGCATGGCGCAGTCGGGTGCCGGAGAGATCCTGCTCACCTCCATGGACCGTGACGGCACCAAGGCAGGCTTCGACGTGGCCCTGACACGGGCGGTGGCGGATGCCGTTCCGGTGCCGGTCATCGCCTCAGGCGGTGTGGGCACCCTCGAGCATCTGGCCGAGGGCATTCGCGACGGTGGCGCCACGGCGGTCCTGGCCGCCTCCATCTTCCATTTCGGCACCTTCTCGATCGCCGAGGCCAAAGCGCATCTGGGTGCCGCGGGCATCCCCGTGCGTCCGACCGACTAGAACGTTTCCGCGTGGTGCGGAATCGGAACAGGCCCGCTCCTCCGCCCGGCCAGCCCGAGTATGCTGTCGTTGAGTGGCCGGGCGGGTGGCCGGGTGGGAGAGCGGGCCGGCGATGCCACCTAACCCGGAAACGCTCTTCCATTCCCGTCGGGCTCAGAGACTGCAACCGGGGGAAACGACAGGCATGCACGGCGATATAGCCATCCTTGAACGGCTTTACGCCATCGTGGCGGCGCGCCGTGGCGGTGATCCGGCCACCAGCCACACGGCACGGCTGTTCTCCCGCGGCACCGGGCATATCGCCCAGAAAGTCGGTGAGGAGGCCGTCGAGATTGTGGTCGAGGCGGTGGCCCGGCGACCTGAGGGCGTGGTGGCCGAAAGCGCCGACCTCCTCTATCACCTCCTCGTGCTCTGGGCCGATGCCGGAGTCACTCCCGATCAAGTCTGGGCGGCGCTGGAGCGTCGTGAGGGGACCAGCGGGGTGGCCGAGAAGGCGGCCCGCGCGGGCGACCGCATCGGGCCAAAGGCTTCTGACTGATGGTCAATCCAGATGATTCCGGCACCGGCACGATGGCCCGAAGGCCCGGCCGGCACGGCGTCGCGAGACGGCGGCGATCCGAAACGCATTCGTCCAACACCATGCAGGGTGACCGGGCGCTGCCTCACCGTCAGCGCACCATCGACCGCACCAAGCCGGGAGGAGACGCGGCCATGGCCTATGATTCGGACAATGTCTTTGCCAGGATCCTCCGCGGGGAGATCCCGTGCAGCAAGGTCTACGAGGACGACTACGCCTTGGCGTTCAATGACATCGCGCCCAAGGCGCCCATCCACGTGCTGGTCATCCCGAAGGGCGCCTACGAGTCGATGGACGACTTCACGGCGAACGCGTCCGAGGCGGAGATCGCGGGTCTGTTTCGTGCCGTCGGCACGGTGGCCCGGCAGATTGGCGCCATCGAAGGCGGGTATCGCCTGCTGTCGAACTGCGGACGGAACGGCCACCAGGAGGTGCCGCATCTGCATATCCATGTCTTTGGCGGCCGTCCCCTCGGACCGATGTTGTCTCCCGTGTCCTAGGATCCGGACGCCATGATGCCAGCCGTCCGGCAGATGGCCCTCCCGTCCGAAACGGCGGCGAAGCCGGACCCTCGGCGCCGGACGGTGCCGCTCGCGGTGCTGCTCGCCGCGATGATTGGCGCACTGGTCGCGGTCAGCGTGCTCGCTGTCCTCGCCATCGGCTGGCGGGTCGGTGTGCGCAACACCGACGAGCTGCTGCGCGACAAGGCTGAACTGATCGTCACCCTGACCGAGACCGTGCTGCGCGACTATCTCGATCCGGCTCAAAGCCAAGTGCTCTTCCTGGCCGAGCGGATCGAGTCCCGCGCCATCGATCCACGGGACCCACAGATCTGGCGGCAGGCGTCCGCGGCGGCGCTGGCCGGCACGCCGCAGGTGATCTCCCTCGTCTACTTCGACGCCGACCTTCGGCTCACCGGGGTGGGCCGCGTCGACGGCGCCCTGGTCACCATCGACCTCGACCGGAGCGATCTCGCCAGTGCCCGCCGCGCCTGGGCCGAGACGTCCCGCCGCGACGCGCCCTACTGGGGCGAGGTCGTCTATCTCGCGCCGCGCGCCACCACGGCGCTGAACATCCGGCAAGGAGTCCGTGCACCGGACGGCCGGCTGACCGGCATCGTGATCGCCACCGTGAGCATCGGCGATGTTTCCCGTCACCTGGAAGGGCTGGAACGCCAGACGCCTGGCCAGACGCCCTTCATCCTCTACGGCGAGGATGAGGTGCTCGCTCACCGGCGGCTCTTGAGCCACGACATTCCGCTTTCCGAGCAGGAGCCGTTGCCGTCGTTGACCGAGATTGGCGATCCCGTCGTGGCCGCCTTGTCCGGCGCTCGCCGGAGGCTCACCGGAGCCGATACGGTCGAGAGCCAGGCCATCGAAAGCGGCGGATCCGAATACATCGTGCTGTACCGGGCTCTGGACGGGTACGGTCCACGCAGCTTGGTCATCGGCACCTACTTTCCCCGTGAGGAGGTGGCCCAGGAACGGACGCGGCTGGTCCGTTCCGGAATCGCCGGCCTTTCCGTCGCCGGTCTTGCCATTGGAGCCGGCATACTGATGGGGCGTGCCATCGCACGCCCGGTCCAGCGGCTGGCGGACGCCGCTTCCCGGGTCGGATCCCTCGAGTTCGAGGAAGTGGGCCACCTCCCCGGCAGCCGGGTTCGTGAGCTCGACAGTCAGGCGCGCGCGTTCAATACGATGCTGGCCGGCTTGCGATGGTTCGAAACCTATGTGCCGCGCCAGCTGGTCAGCCGGCTGCTCCGGCACGGCCGGCAGGCCGAGACCTCGGTCGAACGCGACCTCACGGTGATGTTTACAGACATCGCCGGCTTCACCGCGGCCAGCGAGCGGTTCGGCGCGGCGCAGACGGCGGCTTTCCTCAACGATCACTTTGCGCTGCTCGCCCGCTGCGTTGAGTCCGAGGGCGGAACCATCGACAAGTTCATCGGTGATGCGTTGATGGCGTTCTGGGGCGCGCCCGAGGAGCAGCCCGATCACGCGAGGCGGGCCTGCCGTGCCGCCTGTGCCATCGCCCGCGCGGTGTCGTTGGACAACCAGGACCGGACGGCGCGAGGCCGGCCCGCGGTGCGGGTTCGGATCGGCCTGCACACCGGTCGCATGGTGGTGGGCAACATTGGCGCACCCTCACGCATGAACTACACGATTGTCGGAGACCCGGTGAACACCGGCCAACGGCTGGAGCAACTCGGCAAGGTCCTGGCAGCCGGGGACGAAGCGGTGACGATTCTCCTGAGCGGCGACACGGCTGCCCAAGCGCTTCAAGGCCAAGGTTGTCCGAGCTTCCTCCTGCAAGACTGCGGGGACCAGCAGCTTCGCGGCAGGCGGGCGCCGATCCGGGTGTTCCGGTTGCGTCCGCACGACCTTGAGCCAACTTTGTCTTGAGTTGAGGGTTACGACAGGGCGGCCGCCGCGGCCACCTTGGATCGCGCCGGAGGACCGGGAAGCCCCGGCGCGTGCACCGCCAACCTCGAAAAGTCGGACTTCGGAGGACTTCGCTTCTTGCCAAAAGAACAGTTTGACGGCCAAAGATCCGGACTGTCCTGGACAACACCCATGCCCGCGCGTGACAAAGGGCTCTTTGGATGATGGCGGGGCCGATCCACGGCGCGGCGCTGGGGCGCCCAGGCGGATCGAAGCTGCATTCCGAGGCATGCGAGCGGAATTCCGGACCGATCCTGCGCGCCTTGAGGGATACCTTGCCGGACACCGGACTGGTGCTGGAGATCGCCTGCGGAACGGGCCAGCACGCCGCTTACTTCGCACCGCGGCTGCCCCACCTCACCTGGCTGCCAACCGATGCCGACGAAGCGATGCTGGCAAGCGCGCAGGCATGGCGCGCGGACGTCGAGGCTGCCAATCTCCGGAAGCCCATGAAGCTGGACGTGCTCGATGAGCCCTGGCCGCTCGACGCTGGGACGTCTCTCAGCGCCATCGTGGCATCCAACCTTATCCATATCGCGCCCTGGCCGGTGTGTCAGGCGTTGCTCCGCCAGGCACAGCATTGGCTGCCGGAGGGTGGCGTGTTGTTCCTCTATGGTCCGTTCCATCGTGGCGGCCGGCCGACAGCCCCCAGCAATGTCGCCTTCGACATGTTCCTGAGGTCGGAAAACCCCCAGTGGGGGTTGCGCAATCTCGAGACTGTCCTGTCCCTGGCGGGGGAGCTTGGTCTTTCCTTCATGAGGACCATCGACATGCCGGCGAACAACCTGGCAGTGGTCATGGAGCGGGACAGCAGCGCCGCGGGCTGAGGCGCGCTTTGCCGACCGTCAAGAGCCGCGATGCCCTGCGACCGCGATCCGACCCCGCATCGCATTGCATCGGGGATCCAAGCCGTTGACACTGGCGGGTCGTTGCCGATCGACGGGCCAGCACCGACCCGCTCC
>CAZTHL010000003.1:34314-93327 GCA_964613585.1 uncultured Mycobacteriaceae bacterium
CCCGCTCCATCCAAGCGGACTGTTGTTGTGTGGCCGGGCGGGGGAGCGGGCCGGCGACGCCACCTGAGCCGGAAACGCTCTAGCGGACGTCACCGACCTCCACCATCGGAAGTGATTGTGCCGGGATCTCCGCCGCGGTGCTGAAGCCGGTGACCCAGAGAGTCGTCCCAACCACCGTGGTGCCGATGATCAGGGCCTTGTGGAACCAGCGACGCAGGATCGTGAACATGACTTGATCTCCATGTTGGCAATCGATTGTCAACTTGACCACCCAAACGTGCGCATTCTTGTTGTCACATGCAAATCACAGGCTCGATAGGCCGGCGTGGATGCCGCGTCGCTTCAGGTCGTCACACCGGTCAGAGGGCACGCCGCCGCTTCAGCAGCACGTAGAGGGCTCCTTCACCGCCATCCCGTGGCTGCGCCGGCTGCCAAGCCAGCACCTTCTCGCGCAGCGGCGTCTCGGAAAGCCAGCGCGGCACGGACTGGCGCAGCACCCCGCCAGCCTGCTCCTCGCCGCGACGAAAGGTGCCCTTGCCGGTGATGACGAGCACGACGCGGCGATCGTGGCGATGGCAATGCTCAAGATAGCCGAGCAAGGCATGATGAGCCTCGGCCTTGGTCATGCCGTGGAGATCGATCCGCGCCGCGATCGACAGTCTTCCGCGACGCAGCCGATCGGCCGTCCGCCGGTCAAGCTGGTGCGGCTGACCCGGCAGTCCACGCGCGGCCGCGCCTGTAGGCAGGGTCTCCAGAGGGCGCGCCGCCGCCGGCTCTGCTGCGGGCAGGCTGGGAGTGGGCTCACGCCTCGGCCCGGCGTGCAGAGGCACCCGGCCGATCAAGGGCTCGACATCCCGGGTCACCTGCCGCCAAAGTCGACGCTCCTCCTCGGAGAGTTCTCGAGATTGCCGGATCCGGGACATGGGTCATTCGTCGCTGCCGTCCACCAGCACAATATGGAGACGGCGCGGTCCATGGGCCCCAAGCTGGATCTTCTGCTCGATGTCGCCGGTCCGCGAGGGTCCGGTGATCAGGTTGACGGTCCGCGGAATCGGCCCGGTCTGGCGCAGCCGGTCCCAGGCCTCCTCGAGCGGCCCGACAATCCGGCTTTGCCGCAGAACCACGATGTGATTGTCCGGCAGGAAGTTTAGCGTGGTCGGGCTGGTCGGCCCTGAGGCAAGCAGCAGTGTGCCGGTCTCGGCCACTCCGACTATCGCCCCGGTCACGCTGGTCAGCTCATCTCCCCGGGCCCGACCGATCGAGATGTCCAAAGTCGGCCGGCGCGCCCAGTCGATGGCCGTGAGATCCGGATCCGGCGCGAGACGTATCGCTGCCGGCAGGTTTGCCGCCGCCAAGAACATGGCCACGGCATCGGGCAGACCGTTGAGCGCGTTGATCCGCGCCACCGTGGCCGCCACGTCCTGGGCCTTCTTCACGAACAGCTCGACGAGCTCGGCCGTGGGCAGATTGGTGCGTTCCGGAACAGTCCCGCGCGGCCGTGAGGCCAAGCGCTCCCGGGCCTCCAGGGCGGCGTCTTCCGTCAGGGGGCCACGTCCGAGCGAGCGGCGAATGCCGGCCAGGATTTGGTCTCGCGCCTCGTTCATGGCTCACACGGCCCGGTGAGGCCGCTTGGCCCACGCCTGCTGAAACGTGGGGCCCTCGGGGGCCGGCATGTCCCGCCAGTCCGTCCAGCCGCCGGCCAGCGGAAGCCGGCGGAAACGACCGCGGCGTTCGCCAAGGCGCCCGAGCGCGCCGCTCACCACGGTGGCGATCAAGCGATAAAGGCGTGGCCGGCGCGCTGCCCAGGCCCAAAGCGCCAGGCTCCAGCGAGCCACGGGCGGGGACACCTTCTCCTCGTGCTCCCGGACCCGCCAGTGCCTCATGATCTTGGGCAGCGGAATCTTCATTGGGCAAACGCTCTCGCAACGACCGCAGAACGTGGAAGCGTTGGGGAGGTGCCGTGCCTCCGCCACGCCGATCATTGCCGGGTCGAGCGCCGCGCCGATCGGGCCCGGCACGACCCAGCCATAGGCATGGCCCCCGACCGCGGCATAGATCGGGCAGTGATTCATGCAGGCGCCGCACCGGATGCAGCGCAGCACCTCCGCGGCCTCGGTGCCGAGCAGGGCCGAGCGCCCGTTGTCCAGCAGCACGACATCGAACGCTTCAGGGCCGTCATGATCATCGGCCCGGCGCGGACCCGTGGAGGCCGTCGTATAGGCGCTCATCTCCTGACCAGTGGCCGAGCGGGCCAGCAGACGGAGGATCGTGGCCGCGTCCTCAAGGGTCGGAACCACCTTCTCGATCGAGGCCAGAACGATATGCCGGCGGGGCAGCGCCTGACTCAAATCACCGTTGCCTTCATTGGTCACGATGATTGTCGAGCCGGTTTCAGCGATCAGGAAGTTCGCGCCGGTGATGCCGACGTCCGCGGCCAGGAACTTGGACCGCAGCACGGCGCGCGCCTCGTCGCAGAGAGCGCGTGGCTCGTCGAGCCGCCGGTCGGCGTCCAGATGGCCATGCGCGGCGTGGAAGCTTTCAGCAACCTGCTCCTTGGTGAGGTGCAGGGCAGGTGCAATGATGTGACTCGGCGGCTCCTTGCGAAGCTGGATGATGTATTCGCCCAGGTCGGTCTCGATAGGCGCCAACCCGTGTGCGATCAGATGATCGTTGAGCGCGATCTCCTCGGCGACCATCGACTTGCCCTTCGCGATGGTGCTGGCCCCGACATCCCGGCACAGGCCGGTGATGATGTCGCGTGCCTCCGAGGCCGTCCGAGCCCAATGGACCCGACCCCCTGAGGCCACCACCCGTTGTTCGAAGATCTCCAGGTAAAGGTCCAGGTGCGCCAGGGTGAAGGTCTTGATCGCCGTCGCCTCGTCGCGCAGCTGCTCATGTTCCGGCAGGTTGGCAAGCGCCCGCGCCCGCTTCTGCTGAAAGCCTTCCTTGATGTTGCGGAGAGCCTTGCGCAGCGTGTCGTCGGCCATGGCCGCGTGCGCGTTTTCCCGAAAGGCATGGCTGTTGGGCTGCATGGGGTCTCTCCGCGGCGATCCTCTGCTGAGCGTCCTGAGATCACCCTCGGGATCGAGGATGACCGATCGGCGGCGCCTCGGTCTGGCCGGCCAGCACCTCCGCCACATGGCGTGCCTGCATCGGCGTTCCGGATCGGCTGATTTTCCCGGCGAGGTTGAGCAGGCAGCCGAGGTCTCCGGCCAGAACCGTGCCGGCCCCGGTGCTCGCGAGATCGGACACCTTTTCCGCGACCATTCGATTGGAGATCTCGGGGTACTTTACGCAAAAGGTGCCGCCGAACCCGCAGCACACCTCCGCGCCGGGAGCTTCCACCAGCTCGAGGCCCGGCAGGCTTCGCAGGAGCCGTCGGGGCTGCTCCTTTATGTGCAGCTCACGCAGTCCGGAACATCCGTCATGATAGGTGACGCGACCATTGAAGGATACATCCTCAAGCCGCTCGATCCCGCGGATGTCGGTCAGGAAGCTGACAAGCTCGTGGGTGCGCCGGGCAAGATGATGGGCCCGAGGGGCCCAGGCCGCATCGTCCCGCAGCATGGCCGGATAGTGAAGCCTGATCATCCCGGCGCACGATCCGGACGGCACGACGACGTGGTCCATCGTCTCGAACGCCGTAATGACCTGGCGGGCGATGGCGGCGGCGTTTCGCCAGTCGCCGGAATTGTAGGCGGGCTGGCCGCAGCAGGTCTGCACCGCCGGCACCTCCACGCGACAGCCGGCACGCTCCAGGAGCCGCGCAGCGGCGAGCCCGGCACTGGGACGAAACAGATCGATCAAGCAAGTGACAAAGAGACCGACACGAGGGGCTGCGTGGACAGCCTTCTCAACCCGTTCCTGCATCACTCGTGCTTACCCTTCGCCGACGTGCCGCGCCGGCAAGGTGCCGACGCCTGGGTCCCACCCGGCCGGGACAGCCGGCCACGCCGTCCCTTGAGGGTAAGCCGCCCGACCATCAATTGGGGGTTCGTGTCTCCACGAGGGTCCAGTTCGGATCGCTCGAGCGGGTATTCCGTGCGAAGGTCCAGATATCCGTGACCTCGGTCGTGGTATCCGGATCGCCGTCAACCACCTCGCCATCCCGATCCCGGGTCACATTGATCTGCCGCGAGACGAACTTGACGGTGACAAAGGCCGTGCGACCCTCGACCCGGCCCTCCAGAAGGTCCGCGGCCTCGATCTCCTCGATCTTGTTCTCGAGCACCTCGCCGGCTTGGAGGCGCTCCCGAACGGCCGTGCTGAACTCGTCATAGAGCTCGTCGCTGAGCAGCGGACGCAGGCTCGCCGTATCAGCCTTCGCGAATGCGTCGACGATCATCTGGAAGGCGGCGGTCGCGCCTTTCAGAAAGTCCTGTTCCTGAAAGGACGGGTCGGCAATCTTGACCTGGGTCAGGCCATGACCCGTCGCATTGCCCTCGCCCGTGGTGACCTCGTCATCCGCGCGCTCCCTCTCCGGCAGCGACACGACGTTGTCGCCGCCCCGCTGGCCGACCGGCGGCCGCGACGAATACGGGCTCGGCCGTTGCTTCTCGTGGCCCGTGCGACGCCCCAGAACGCTGCGCAACCGGAACACCAGGAACGCGGCGATCATCGCGAAGATAAGAATGTCGATGAAGTTCAAACCAACGCCCATCGTGTTTGGCCGGTCAGTTCCGGCCTTGCGGGGGATGTTCGCCCTGGACCTTACCGCCCAGGCACATTACGTCCACACCGTTAGGCGCATACGAGGCCTCGAGCGCGACAAACTCCGGGGCTCAGCGGCGAAATTGAGCGCGCCAGTCCGGCAAAACAGCCGCCGCGCCGATTCCTGAGATAGGCTGTCGAGCGTGAAAGGGCAAGGAAAAGGAATGCCGCTAATCGTTCTCTTGCTGATAGCCCTGCCGTTGGCGGAGATTGCCGTGCTGATCCAGGTGGGAAGCCAGATCGGCGTCGCCCGGACCATCCTGGCGATACTGCTGACGGGGCTGCTGGGGCTGCTGATGATGCGGCACCAGGGCTTCCGCACCCTGCAGGAAGCGCAAAACGCCATGCGCCGGAACGAGCCGCCCGTGCGTGCCCTGTTCGACGGCTTTTGCATCTTCATTGGCGGTGTCTGCCTGCTCATCCCTGGCTTCATCACCGATGTCGTCGGCATCCTGCTGCTTCTGCCACCGCTGCGCCGGCTGCTTGGGCGGCGGCTGTGGAACGCCATGGAACGCAGCCGCTCGGTCCACATCTACCGCAGCGACCGGGCCACGGACCCGCGGAACCCGCAGGAAGGCGACCCCTCCTCGGCGCCCGGTGCCCGGAAGCCGGTGATAGACGCCGAGTTTCAGGAACTTGACTCCGACGGACGGGACGGGCCCGAGGCCAACCGGGACGGCCCGGGCGATGAGGACGGCCGCGGGCCGCCGGTCACGGGGTCCCGCTGGGGCGACCGTCGGTCCGGATAGGGGGATGCTGAGGTCGACCGTGTTGTCGCGCTGCGGCATCCGTGTTAGCCAACCGGCCGGAAGACCGTCCAGGCTGACATTCCTCAAGGAGGCCATCTTATGAGCGACGAATCGTCGACCGAAGGCGGCGCTGCCGCGTCCGGTGGTGCCGCCCAGGCCGGCGCGCCGCAACGCGTGGCCCTGCCGCCGGTGCAGATCACCGCGCAATACATCAAGGATCTGTCGTTCGAGAATCCGAACGCGCCGGGCAGCCTGTCCGGCGGTGCTGCCGCGCCCCAGGTGACGGTGAATGTCGATGTGCGCACTCGTCAGCTGGCCGAGCGGCAATACGAGGTCGTCCTGCATGTCCGGGCCGATGCCAAGAGCGGCGAGAACCAGGCATTTCTAGTGGAGCTGGCGTATGCCGGCGTCGCCAATCTCGAGAACATTCCGAAGGAGCATACCGCCCCCATGTTGTTGATGGAGGTGCCCCGCATGCTCTTTCCCTTCGCGCGTGCCGTCATTGCCGAGGCCACCCGCAACGGCGGCTTTCCGCCGCTTCTCGTGCAGCCGATCGACTTCGCCGAGCTCTTCCGAAAGCAGCTGCAGGCGCTGCGTGACCGACAAAGCCAGCAGAAAGCCGAGGCTGCCTCGACGCCGCCGGCCGAAGGCAACCCGACAATCCAATAGACGGAGGCCCAATAGACGGAGGCCCAATAGACGTGAGGCAAACCGGCCTCACGGCGCTGTCTGCCGGCGGCCCCGGCCCGGCCCGGCATCCGGGCTCAGTCTCGAAGCCATATCGGATTGTCGATCTGCTCGAGGAACGACCGGTGAGCCGACAGCTCCTCGGCGCTGGGCGCGTGCGGGCGCGGTTCCCGGAACGGTCGTGGGGCCGCCACATCAGCGATGTCGACCATGGCGGGGAGCGATAGATCGGGCTGCCGCCCGCCCTGCAACTCCAAGTAAACCTCTGCCAGCAGCTGGGCGTCCAGAAGCGCGCCGTGCAGCGTGCGGTTGGCATGGTCGATGCCGTACCGTCGGCACAGGGCATCGAGGCTCGCCTGTGCGCCCGGAAACTTGCGCCGCGCCAGCTCGACCGTGTCGACCGCCCGCGCTACCATGAGTGGCGGCAACCCAAGACGCTCAAGCTCGGCGTTGAGGAAGCCAAGGTCGAAAGCGGCGTTGTGGATGATGAGCCGATCGGCGGCGAGGAATTCGAGCAGCTCGGCGGCAATCTCGGCGAACCGAGGCTTGTCCGCCAGGAAAGCATCCGTCAGACCGTGAACCGCGCTGGCCTCGAGTGGCATGGGGCGGTCCGGGTTGACGTAGCGATGAAACGTCAGGCCCGTGGGGACCAGATTGACGAGTTCGACGCAGCCCACCTCAACGATGCGGTGACCGTCACGCGGCTCAAGCCCGGTTGTTTCGGTATCGAGCACAATCTCGCGCACGACGCCCCTCCAGAAACAGGTTGGGTGGCCAATGCCGCCTTGGACAGGAACGCGCCCGCCGAACCGCGCGACGCAGAGCGCGACGCGTCACGGCGCGGCCGAGGCCGGTAGGGATCACAACATCGGCGAGTCGACGCTTGAGCTGGTCCGGCAGCTGTTGTCGACGGACGGCCTCAAGAATTTCCGGGGTCATGCCTGGCCGGCTGAGGACCCGTTGGCGTTGCAGGAAAGCCGGCGCGCTCACCACGAAGACCCGATCGACCCGGCCGTCGCCCCCACTCTCGAACAAGAGTGGAACGTCCAACACGACGCAGCGACGACGGTCCAGCCCGGCCCGCCGTAGGAAGGCTTGGCTGCTGCGGTGCACAATGGGGTGAAGCACGCGCTCGAGCCGCCGCAGAGCCTCCGGGTCGTTGAAGACCTGGGACCCCAGGCGGCGGCGGTCGACGATACCGTTTGTCACGACACCCGGGAATTCCCGCTCGACCGTCGGCACGGCAGCTCCGTCGCGGGCCAAGGCGCGATGCACAACGGCATCGGCATCATGCACGGGCAGGCCATCCCGCCGCAGCATGGCTGCCGCCGTGCTCTTTCCCATGCCAATCGATCCGGTGAGCCCGATCACCACCATGACCCGGTCTCTACCGGCCCAGGACCGCCTGCCGCAAGGCCTCGTCGACCCTTGGCTCGATGCCGAACCAGGCAGCGAAGCCTGGCCGCGCTTGGTGCAGCAGCATCCCAACGCCATCCAGGACGGCGAGCCCGCGAGCCCGCGCTGCCTGCAGAAGGGGCGTGTCCAGAGGCGTATACACGATATCAGCGACGATGGCATGCGCCGGCAAGCTTTGGAGGTCAATTGACAGCGATGGTTGGCCGGCCATGCCGAGACTGGTCGTGTTCACCAGCAGAGCCGCATCGAGCAGACCTTGATGCCGATCCGGCCAAGCGATGACCTCGACAGGGCCATCCACCACCCTTGCCGTGTCGCGTGCCCGCTCCTCGCTCCTGTTGCTGAGACGCAGCTTCCCCACGCCCACCCCTGCCAGAGCCGCAAGGATCGATCTTGAGGCACCGCCGGCACCCAGAATCAAGGCTGCGCCACGATCGGGCTGCCATGCCGGAAAAGTGGACCGCATGTGCTCCAGAAAGCCGAAACCGTCCGTGTTGAGCCCGACCAGCGTGCCATCCGGCTCAACGACGACCGTGTTCACCGCCTCCAGCCGGGCGGCGCCCGGGTCGAGCCGGTCCATCACCCGCGCCGCGGCTTGCTTGTGCGGGAGTGTCACATTGGCACCGCGCAGGCCGAGCAGCGACAAAGCACGAAGGGCTGCAATCAGGTTCTCGGGAGCCACCGGGAGGGGAATATACGCCCCATCTATATCGTACCGTGCAAGCCAATGATTATGCAGGACCGGAGAGCGCGAGTGGTCGACCGGCCAACCAATCACCCCGGCGACCCGGGCGCCGGCGCTGCGAATCATTCGGGCAGCGCTCCCTGGCCCCGAAGGAAGCCGAGCAAGGGCAGCAGGGGCAAGCCGAGAACCGTAAAATAGTCTCCCTCGACACGGGCAAACAGCTGCGCGCCGAGGCTCTCAAGCTGGTATCCACCGACGCTGGTCATGACCCGATCACCGACGTCTGCCAGATACTGATCAAGGAACGGATCAGTAAAGTGCCGCATGGTGAGAACCACGGTCTGGACACTGTGCCAGAGACGTTCGCCATCACGCACGGCTATTGCCGCCGCATGCAGGCGATGACTCTTGCCGCGCAGCGCCGCCAGCTGAGCGCGCGCGTGATCCATATCGGGTGGCTTGTCGAACCAGACGCCGTTGCAATCGAGCGTCTGGTCGGCGCCGATCACAAGGCAGCCGGGCCGACGTTGCGACACGCGCAAGGCCTTGAGCTCAGCGAGAGTCTGCGCCAGCTCGAACGCGGTTCCACCATCGCGCGCGAAGGATTGCTTGATGGCATCCTCGTCCACCGCCGCTGGATCGACCTCGACCGGCACACCGGCATTCTCGAGCAGGGTCAGCCGGGTTCGGCTGGACGAGGCCAAAATGATCGGGCCCGCAGCGCTCATGCGTGTTGGCGTTGCTGTTGCCGTCGACGTGCCAGGAGGGAGAAGATCTCGGCCGCTGTCTCCTCGATGGCCCGTCGGGTCACGTCAATGACCGGCCACCCGTTGAGCAGAAAGAAGCGGCGGGCCTCGCGCACCTCCTCACGGACCGCCTCCGGATCGAAGTAGTCGCTCGCCTCGGTCTGGTTCAGCATGCGCATCCGATTCCGGCGGATCTCGATCAGCCGGTCGGGATCCTTGGTAAGCCCGACGATCAATGGCTTGGTGATCTGATGCAGCTCGGGCGGAAGCGGGCAGCCCGGCACGTAGGGAACGTTCGCCACCTTCACGCCGCGATTGGCGAGATAGAGGCTGGTTGGCGTCTTCGAAGTACGCGACACGCCGACCAGAATGACATCGGCCTTGTGCAGATTCATGGTGGCCTGGCCGTCGTCGTGACCCAAGGCGAAATCCATGGCCTCCATTCGACTGAAGTAGGCGGCGTTGAGCGCGTGCTGACGACCGGGCCGGCGCTGGCTGCTCATACCAAGGAAGTCACCAAACGCCGCCATGACCGGGTCAAGCACCGAAATGCAGCGCACCTGGAGTGACGCGCACACATCCTGCAGCCGCTGCCGTAGCCGCTCATCGACCAGGGTGAAGATGACGATGCCGCGGCTGGCCTCGATCTCCTCAAGCACGAGATCGAGCTGGGTATCGGTCCGCACCAGGTTCCAGAAATGCTCGATCGGGTCGACACCCTCGAACTGGGACAGGCAAGCGCGAGCCACGCTGTGGATCGTCTCGCCGGTCGCATCGGAGACGAGATGCAGGTGGAATGTCTTGATCTCGCTGGTGCTTTCGCTCACGGCATCGAACATGGGCAAGGATCAACAGCCGGCCGGTGGATGCAGGGTGGACAGGATCCGCATATCGGGGATCGAAAGCGTGATCCGCACGGAGCATGCACGAAGCCGGGCCATCCCGCCATGATCCTGTGCACCTGAGGGTTCATCTTTCCCAAACTCCTGGAAGATCATCGCCTTGTCGTGTCATCCCCGATTTCCCGGCTTTGCAGGGGCAGGCAGGCCGCGTTTTTCCGTGGCATGCGCACAACAGCGCGATCCGCGGCCTGCTGTGGGCAGGCTTGCCGAAAACGGCTTAACAACTGGTCATTCGCCGGATTCACAGGGACCCATAACATCCTCAGTAGCTTTACATCTTTTAAGGAAACAGACAGACAGGGGCTTTGCGGTCCGGAACGCCCGGTCGAAGCAGGCCAACCATGATGAGATCACCTGCCGAGAAGCCCTTTCTCCGCGCGCTCGCCGGCGCGCAGCCCGATCGGCCACCCTTCTGGCTCATGCGCCAGGCCGGTCGCTATCTGCCGGAATATCGCGAGATCCGCGCCAGGGTCGGCGGCTTCCTTGAGCTCTGCTACACGCCCGAACTCGCCGCCGAGGTCACCTTCCAACCGATCCGGCGGTTCGGCATGGATGCGGCGATTCTCTTCTCCGACATTCTGGTGGTGCCGCACGCTCTCGGGCAGCCGGTGCGCTTCGTTGAGGGAGAGGGGCCGGTTCTCGACCCGGTCCGGACGGGCGCGGCGGTTGCTGCGCTGGAACTGCCGCGCTTGCACCGGCATTTGGCGCCGGTGTACGAGACCGTCGAGCGGCTGCACGAAGGTTTGCCGGCTGAGACGACACTGATCGGGTTCGCCGGAGCGCCGTGGACCTTGGCCACCTACATGGCGGAGGGCGGCACCTCGAAGGACTTCGCCCAGGTGAAGGCCTTCGCATTCCGGGATCCTGCCGGCTTCGGTGCGTTGATCGATCTGCTGGTAGAGGCGGTTGCCGGTTACCTGCAGCGTCAGATCGCCGCGGGCGCGGAGGTGGTGCAGTTGTTCGACAGCTGGGCCGGGGTGCTGGACGAGCGCTCCTTCGAGCGTTGGGTCATCGAGCCGACCCGACGCATCGTCGCGGCTCTCAAGCAACAGGCGCCTGATGTGCCGGTGATCGGCTTTCCGCGTGGCGCCGGCTATGCCTACGATCGTTTCGTTCGGGAGACCGGGATCGATGCGGTCAGCCTTGACACGACGGTCCCGTTGACGGACGCGCTCCGGCTGCAGGCTCGCTGTCCGGTGCAGGGCAATCTGGATCCGGTGGCGCTTGCTGTTGGCGGAGCGGCGCTGGAACGAGAGGTCGCAGCTATCCTTGAGGGCTTGGCGCGGGGCCCCTTCGCGTTCAACTTGGGACACGGTGTGCTGCCCGTCACACCGCCGGAGAACGTGTCGGCGCTGGCCACGCAGCTACGGCAGTGGTCGCCGGCGCGCCCCTAGAGACCGCGGGTCCTCGCGGGACCGATGCGAACCATGATCAACCGATCGAAAAAGCTCGCCATCGTTCTGTTCAACCTCGGAGGGCCGGACTCTCCCGAGGCGGTTCAGCCGTTCCTGTTCAATCTGTTCAATGACCCCTCGATCATTCGCCTGCCGAACCCGTTTCGGCTCATGCTGGCGACGGTGGTCTCGCGCAAGCGCGCAAGGATCGCCTCGGGGATCTACGAGCAGCTGGGCGGCGGGTCCCCCCTGCTGAGCAATACCCGTGCGCAGGCGGACTCCTTGGAGACGGCGCTGGCCGATCTTGGTCATGTGAAGGTCTTCATTGCCATGCGCTACTGGCACCCGATGGCGGCGGAGACCGCCCGGGCGGTGAAAGCCTTCGAGCCCGACGAGATCGTTCTTTTGCCCCTGTACCCGCACTTCTCCACGACGACAACGGCGTCGTCCCTTCGGGTATGGCATGAGGCAGCGTCGGCCGTGCGGCTCCAAGCGCCAATGCGCACTATCTGCTGCTATGCCACGGAACCAGGCTTCATCGCCGCCACGGCCCGCCTGATCCGGGAGCGGTATGATGAGGCATCCCGGCACGGACGGCCGCGGGTTCTGTTCTCGGCGCACGGGCTGCCGAAGAAGATCGTCGAGGGCGGGGACCCGTATCAGTGGCAGTGCGAGATGACGGCCTCAGCCCTCGTCGCCGCGCTGGGAATTGAGCATCTGGACTGGGTGAGCTGTTATCAGAGCCGGGTTGGTCCTCTGGAGTGGATAGGGCCGGCCACCGAGGAAGAGATCGAGCGCGCCGGAGCTGACGGGGTCCCGGTGGTCATCGCACCGATTGCCTTCGTCTCGGAGCACTCGGAGACCCTCGTCGAGATCGAGATCGAGTATCGGCATCTGGCCGAGGAGAAGGGTGTTCCGTTCTTCGGTCGGGTGTCCGCGGTCGGCGTCGAGGCTGAGTTCATTGCCGGTCTCGCACGCCTGGTCCGGGAGGCGGTCGGGTGGGGTCAGAGCTACTGCTCGCAGGATCGGGAACGGGTCTGTCCGGGCGGCTGGGCCGGCTGTCCACAGACTTCAATGCCGCTGCAGCGCGCGGCGGAATAGCGGAGGCGGCTGAAGCATGGGTGACTTTCTGGCCGGTTATTATCTCTGGTTGCAGGCACTTCATGTCATCGCGGTGATCACCTGGATGGCCGGCCTGTTCTACCTGCCACGGTTGTTCGTCTATCACAGCCAAGTGGAGCCCGGTTCGCAGGCCTCTGAAACCTTCAAGGTGATGGAGCGCAAGCTGCTGCGCATCATCATGAACCCCTCGCTGGTTGCGGTATGGGTGCTTGGACTGCTGTTGATCTGGGCGCAGCCGGGCTGGCTGACCCAGGGCTGGCTCCATATCAAGATCGCGGCGGTGGTGCTGCTCACCGTTTCGCATATGGCCATGGCCAAGTGGCGCCGGCTTTTCGCTGGAGATGCGAATCCACATGATCATCGCTTCTACCGATGGGCGAACGAGGCGCCGACCGTGCTGCTTTTGGTGATTATCTTCATGGTCTACCTGAAGCCTTTTGCAGCTTGAGCCGTTGATGGGGAAGGCTCACATGGCTCCGAGCGCGAGGCGTGACTCGAGGTAGCGTGCCGCGTCGATCAAGACCGCCATGCGCCGGGTGTCGCCGGTTGGCCGGTCCGGATGGTAGATCTGCGAGAGCATGCGGAAACGGGCCTTGACTTGGCGCCGATCCAGGCGGGCGTCAGGGGGAAAGCCGAGCACGTAGCGGGCCTCCGCCGGTCCGGAAATGCCGTCCGGAGGGATGTCGAAGGCCATCAGACTGACGAGGGCCCGGAACTCGTCGGCGGTTTCCCGAGCGGCGGCGAGGTCGCGCTCGATAATCGCCACCTGTTCGGGGTTGCCGACGGCGCTCGAGGACGTGCTTCCGGCCGCGGCCGTCGTCTCGATGCATGAGGGGTCCAAGACAAGGTGGACATCACCGTCGCTGAGGGTCAAAGCCAGGGCGAGAGCCCGCCGCAGATAGGCGTCACTGAGGCCGTCCGGCAGGCGCAGCTGCAGCCTTGGCTTGCGCTTGAGCCAATGGCCCTGCCGCGGGCCCGAACGCAGCAGGATGCGATCACGATCGTCGGGGCCCGGTGCGCCGGGATCGGGAATCGTCTCGACCACGGCGTCGGGAACCAGAAGCTGGACACTGCGTACAAGGTCGGAGGCCGAGACCCCGCGACGCCCGGTGACGGACTCGATGGCATCGCGGAACCAGCCGGGGCACGGGAGGATGTACGAGCGCATAAGCGAGAAGCCGAGAACGGGCAATCTTCGAGCCGTCATAGCCCCACATCGGGGTTACGATTTCTTGAAGCTTCGCTGCGCCGCGTCCAATACCAAAAAGGGCGGAATTAACCGGACCTTAGGCCCTACCTGATGTAAGGAGGTGCGTGGAAGCGTCCACGGAACATTTGGGGATCGATTGACTTCCTTCCCCGAGTTGGATACCCATTTAGAGACTGAGGTCGAGTCTAAGACAGCTCCCACATGTCCGCGGCGCCTGCGTGCCCATAGGCTCGCCGCATCGACCCGTTCTTCCCAACACGACCGTCGCTGCTTCCCAGGCGCAGTCGCACCTTGCTGGAACTGCTTGCATGCATCTGCAAGAACTGAAGATCAAGACACCGGCTGAATTGCTGGCCTACGCTGAAGAGTTGGAGATCGAGAACGCCAGCAGCCTGCGCAAGCAGGACATGATGTTCGCGATCTTGAAGCAGCTCGCCGAGAACGATGTCACCATCTTCGGCTCCGGTGTGCTCGAAGTCCTGCCCGACGGATTTGGCTTCCTGCGCTCGCCGGAAGCCAACTACCTGCCGGGTCCCGACGACATCTACGTCTCGCCCAATCAGGTGCGACGCTTCGGCCTGCGCACGGGAGACACGGTAGAGGGGCGAATCCGCTCGCCCAAGGACGGCGAGCGTTATTTTGCCCTGACCAAGGTCGAGACCATCAACTTCGAGGAGCCGGACAAGATCCGGCACCGGATCAACTTCGACAACCTGACGCCACTCTATCCGGAGCAGGGCCTGCGCATGGAGGTCGAGGATCCGACCCGCAAGAACTTCACCTCGCGGGTCATCGACCTTGTCGCCCCTCTCGGCAAGGGGCAGCGGGGGCTGATCGTGGCGCCGCCACGCACCGGCAAGACGGTGATGCTGCAGAACATTGCGCATTCAGTGGCGAACAATCACCCTGAAGCGTATCTGATCGTCCTGCTGATCGACGAGCGTCCCGAGGAGGTCACCGATATGGACCGCTCGGTGAAGGGCGAGGTGATCTCCTCGACCTTCGACGAGCCGGCGGCCCGTCATGTTCAGGTGGCGGAAATGGTCATCGAGAAGGCCAAGCGGCTGGTCGAGCAGAAGAAGGATGTGGTGATCCTGCTCGACAGCATCACGCGTCTGGCCAGAGCCTACAACACGGTCGTGCCGTCCTCCGGCAAGGTCCTGACCGGCGGCGTGGATGCCAACGCCCTGCAACGCCCAAAGCGCTTCTTCGGTGCTGCGCGGAACATCGAGGAGGGTGGGAGCCTGACGATCATTGCCACGGCGCTGATCGACACCGGCAGCCGCATGGACGAGGTCATCTTCGAGGAGTTCAAGGGCACCGGCAACTCGGAGATCGTGCTCGACCGCAAGCTCGCCGACCGGCGAACCTTTCCGGCCATCGACATCGGCAAGTCGGGCACCCGGAAGGAGGAGTTGCTGGTCGACAAGAGCGCGCTCCAGAAGATCTGGGTGCTCCGGCGCATCCTCATGCCCATGGGCACGACGGACGCCATGGAGTTCCTGCTGGACAAGCTGCGCCACACCAAGACCAACAATGACTTCTTCGAGAGCATGAACCAATAGGCCAACCATCCAGGACGCGCCATCGCCTGTCTTGGCGCAGCCCATCAAGAGCGTCTTTCTCGGTTTTCCTTGAGCTCTCTCGCCTGATCGGGGCCGTGCCCTTTACCGGCCACGGCATAGAGCCGTCGCCGGCGCCCACCAATGGGGTCTGTGCTGCCGTTGACGACGGCACGAAAACCGAGCGGTCTGATCAGATCGTGGACACGACGCACGCCTCAGGGAATCAGGATGGTCGATCCTGTGGTCTCGCGGGCCTCAAGGGCTCGATGCGCGGCGGCCGCCTCATGCAAGGGAAAGGTCTGCGCGATTTGCGGCGTCACCACACCGTGCCGGACCATGTCGAGCAACTCACCCGCCGTTGCCAGCAGATCCGCCCGGGACGCTGTGTAGGTCATCAGGGTTGGCCGGGTGATGTAGAGCGAGCCCTTGGCCGCCAGCTGTGACAGGTCGAACGGAGGCACGGGACCGGACGACTGGCCGAACAGAACCAGCGTGCCCAGCGGCGCGAGACAATCGAGAGAGCGTTCGAAGGTGGCTTGCCCGACGCTATCGTAGACCACCGGCACCCCGGCGCCGTTCGTCAGCTCGCGGACCCGGGCCACGACGTCCTCTTGGCGGTAGAGGATGGTGTGGTGGCAGCCGTGGCGTTGCGCAAGGGCAGCCTTTTCCGGCGAGCCGACCGTGCCGATGACAGTGGCGCCGAGGTGATGCGCCCATTGGCAGGCGATCAACCCGACACCGCCGGCCGCGGCGTGGATCAGGATGGTGTGGTCGGATGTCACGCGAAACGTGCGCCGCAGAAGGTATTGGACGGTCATGCCCTGCAGCATCAAGGCCGCAGCCTCGCGGTCACCGATGTCGTCCGGCAGCGGCACAAGCCGGTGCGCCGGAATGCATCTCTCCTCCGCATAGGCGCCGGGCGGGCCGCCCGCGTAGCTGACCCGATCGCCCAGCCTCACCTCATCGACCTCCGCCCCGACCGCGACGACGGTGCCCGCCGCCTCGAGACCAATCCCGCCGGGCAGCGGCATGGGGTAGAGCCCGGTGCGGAAGTAGATGTCGATGTAATTGAGCCCGACGGCGGCATGGCGCACCCTCACCTGCCCTGGTCCGGGTGGGCCGGGGTCGACCGTCTCCCAGCGCATCACCTCCGGTCCGCCGGTCTCGTGGAGTCGGATGGCATGCACCATGATCATGCGCCTCCGGTCCGCCGGTTGTCAGGCGCGGGGTGATCGAGCCGGGCGGGCCCCGCGAGCGAGGGTCAGCCGAGATGCTGCTTCAGGAATGTCTCCGTCCGCTGATCGGCGAGCTGCGCCGCCGGCGCGTTGTAGTTGGCGCCGTCCTTGCGGGCGAAGGCATGGTCGCAGTCCGGGTAGGTGTGAACCGTTGCCAGGGACACCTGCGCCATGCGCTCGCGGATCTTCTCTTGCGCCTCCGGCGGCACGAACTGGTCCTTTCCGGCAATGTGCATGAGCAGCGGCTTGGTGATGGCGCTGGCCTCATCAAGCAGGGTGTCGAGCATCACCCCGTAATACGACACGGAGCAATCGGCGTCGGAGCGGGTGGCCATGAGATAGGCGAGCTTTCCACCCATGCAGAAGCCGACGGTGCCGACCCGGCCGGTACAGCCCGGGTATCGGCGCAGGAACGCCACCGTTGTGATCAGATCGTCGACCCCCTTGGCGTCGTTGAAGCCTCCCAGCAGCTCGAAGGCCCGCTGGAGATCCTGCTCGCTCTTGTCGCTGAGCTCGATCCCCGGCTCCTGACGCCAGAACAGATCGGGGCAGGCCGCGAAGTATCCCAGCGTCGCCAGATCGTCGCAGATGTCACGCATGATCTGGTTCACGCCGAGGAACTCCTGGATCACCACGATCCCCGGGCCGCTGCCACCGGGCGGGCTGGCCAGGTAGGTGGAGAAATGGCCGCCGTCGCTGGCCTCGAGCGTTTCCGTTGCCATGCCTGCATGCCCCCAAGCGGATCATTGACGAACCGTGGTCAGTCTAGCCGATGGCGAGCCTCATGGCCATGAGGCCGACCCGCCGGGCCGGGCGTAGGGCTCCAGGGCGTCCGCCAGCGCGGCCGGAGCATCCACCGGAGGAAGGCAGCTCATGCCCGGGCAGACATAGGCCGTCGCCCGGCCGTCGAGAGGCGGCTTGCCGGCGGCGGGGTGTCCCGACGGCAGGATCCGTTCCGGCGGCACGATCGCCATCATCCGGCTCGGCAAGCACCGGTTCAGGACCGTCCGCGTCAGCACGCCGGCGGCAGCGTCGTCCGGCGCGGCCCGCACCACCACCGACAAGGGATTCGCCAGCAGCTCGACATTGTTGAGGAAGGTGGTAAGCGGGAAGAAATTGCGCGTCAGCTCGCCGGAGAAGGCTGTGACGAGGGCGTGCGCGCGGTCGAGGTGGCCGGCCTCCCCGGTCCAGTGATGCAGCCGGGCCATGACCCCGACGAGCGTGCCGTTGCCGGCCGGCACCGAGGCATCACCGGCGCTCTTGCTGCGCACGATGAGCGACGGCGTGTCATCCGCCGCCAGGAAATACCCGCCTTCGACCGGGTCCCAGAAATGCCGGTCCAGCACCGCGGCCCAGGCGCGAGCGTGGTCGAGATAGGCCGGATCGCTGCTCGCTTCGTAGAGGGACAGGGCCGCGCGCATCATGTTGGCATGAGCGTCGAGCGTGCCGGGGTGCTGGGCCTTGCCGTCCCGCCAGGCCTGGAACAGCCGGCCGTCGGCATCGGTCATCCGCGTCCGGACGAAGGCATAGGCCTCGCGGGCGGCGTCAAGCCAGCCCGGCTCGTCGAAGACCTGCCCGGCCTCGACCAGGGCCGCAATCATCAGTCCGTTCCAGTCGGCCAGCACCTTGTCGTCCCACCCGGGCCGGACGCGCCCGGCGCGCGCGTCGAGCAGGATTTGCCGCTGGGCCGCCAGGGTCGCCTCGGTATCGGCGTCGGCCAGCTCTGTTTGCCGCCGGCGGTTGAGGATGACCTTGCCCTCCCAGTTGCCGCCCGGGCTCACATCATAGAGTTGCTTGAACCGTTCGGTCGCCGGGCCGGGACCAAGATGATGATCGATCTCGGCCTCGCTCCAGACGTAGTAGCGTCCCTCCTCGCCCTCGCTGTCGGCATCGAGGCTCGAGGCGAAGCCTCCACCCGGCACACGCATCTCGCTCAGGACCCAGCCGATGGTCTCGCGCAGCCGTGCTTCCAGGAGCGGCGCGCGGGTGGCCTGCCAGACCAGGCTCAGCAGCTCGACGAGCTGGGCGTTGTCATACAGCATCTTCTCGAAATGCGGTGCCAGCCACTCGGTGTCGGTCGAGTAGCGGGCAAAGCCGCCGCCAAGGTGATCGTAGATGCCGCCCTGGCACATCCGGGTCAGCGACAGCGTCACGGCCTCCCGGAAGGCGTCCCGACCGGTCCGCCAGTAGGCGCGCCAGAGCAGGGTCAGGATCGGCACCTGGGGAAACTTCGGCGCCATGCCGATCCCACCCCAGACCGGGTCGATCTCGCGGACCAGCCGCTGCGCCACCTGGTCGAGCACGGCGCGGTCGATGTCCCCGCCGCGCCGGTTCTGCGCCAGCCGGTCGAGCCCCTCACGCAGGGCCTTGCTGTTCTTGTCCACCGTCTCGGGCTGGCTTCGGTAGGTCTCCGCCACCGCGCGCAGCACCTCCGGGAAAGCCGGGCGGCCCAGCTTGCTGGTGGCGGGAAAATAGGTGCCGCCCCAGAACGGCTCGCCGGAGGGCCGCAGGAACATGGTCAGTGGCCAGCCGCCTTGCTGGCCAAGCATGGCCAGGGCGGACTGATAGATGGTGTCGAGATCGGGCCGCTCCTCGCGATCCACCTTGATGTTGACGAAAAGCTCGTTCATCAGGGCGGCGATGCCGTCGTCCTCGAAGCTCTCATGGGCCATGACATGACACCAGTGGCAGGCGGCGTAGCCGACCGAGAGCAGGATCGGCTTGTCCTCGGCGCGGGCCCGTTCGAGCGCCTCCGGGCCCCAGGGCATCCAGTCGACCGGGTTGTCGGCGTGCTGCAGCAGGTAGGGGCTGGTCTCTTCAGCCAGGCGGTTGCGCGGCATGACGTGTCCTTGCGGTCGGCGTCCCGGTTTGCAGGGTCGGATTTGCTCGGCCTTGCGGTGCGGCTATAGTCGACGCGGCGGGAAAGCGGGCTCAACCCTAAAGATTTTGAGGGCATGGCCGATGAAGATCACGATGAACATCGACTGCACGCCCGAGGAGGCGCGCACCTTTCTCGGCCTGCCGGACGTCAAGCCGATGCAGGACCAGCTGATGCGGGAGGTGCAGGAGCGCATGAGCGCCAACCTCTCGTCCATGGATCCGGACACGATGCTCAAGACATGGCTGCCGGCCGGGTTCCAGAACTGGGAGCAATTGCAGCGCCTGTTCTGGGCTCAGATGACGGGCAAGGCCGGCCGCGGGGGAGGATCCGACGAGGGCTAGCCGCATGGCGGCGGCAGACACCATCTTCGCGGCGGGCACCGCCATCGGCCGAGCCGGCATCACGGTGATCCGGCTGTCCGGGCCGCAGGCCGGTCCCGCCGTGACCGCCTTGACCGGCAGGCCCCCGCCACCGCCGCGGCGTGCAGTCCTGACCCGGATCCACGATCCGCGTGACGGGGCACCCCTGGACACCGGCCTCGTGCTGTGGTTTCCGGCGCCCCGCAGCGTCACCGGCGAGGATGTGGCGGAGCTGCACGTTCACGGCGGCCGGGCGGTGTTCCGGGCCATGGCGGCGGCCCTTGCCTCGCGGCCCGGCGTGCGGCCGGCCGAGGCGGGCGAGTTCACCCGGCGCGCCTTCGCCAACGGCAAGCTCGACCTCACCCAGGCGGAGGCGATCGCCGATCTCGTCGCGGCGGAGACCGAGGCCCAGCGCCGGCAGGCCTTGCGCCAGCAGGATGGAGCGCTGCATCGCCTGTATGAAGGCTGGCGGGGTCGGCTGCTTCGCGCCCTCGCGCATCTGGAGGCCGACCTTGATTTTCCGGACGAGGATCTGCCGTCGGCGCTGGCGGATCGGACGCGGCCCGGGCTGATGGAGCTGCGGGAGGAGATCATCCGGCATCTGTCGGATGACCGGCGGGGTGAGCGGGTGCGTGACGGGATCGAGATCGCCATCCTGGGCGCGCCCAATGTCGGCAAGTCGAGCCTGCTCAATCGTCTGGTGCGGCGAGAGGCGGCCATCGTCTCGGCCCAGGCCGGCACGACGCGGGACGTGGTCGAGGTCCAGCTCGACCTTGGCGGCTATCCGGTGGTGCTCGCCGACACGGCCGGGCTGCGGGCAGCGACGGATGCGCTCGAGGACGAAGGGATACGGCGAGCGTGGCAACGGGCCGAGCGGGCGGACCTGCGCCTTGTCATGGTGGAAGCCGGAGACGACACGGCCGAAGGGGCGCTGGGTGATCTGGCCGGGCCCGACAGCCTGCTGGTGGTGAACAAGATCGACCGCGCCGGCGGAACCGGCCGGGCTGCCGCGGCGCCCGGCTTTGCCGGCGTGGCTGCCGTGTCGGCCCTGACCGGCGCGGGCATCGAGGATCTGCTTCGTCGCCTGGAGGCGTGGGTCGGGGATCGGTTTGGCGCAAGCGGAGCGGCGGTGCCGACCCGGGCCCGGCACCGGGCCGCGCTCGAGGAGTGCGCGAGAGCGCTCGAGCGGGCGTTCGGCGAGGAGGTGCCGGAGCTGGCGGCGGAGGAGGTCCGGCTGGCGGTGGGCGCCCTCGGGCGGATCACGGGCCGCGTCGACGTGGAGGAACTCCTCGAGGTCGTCTTCCGGGATTTCTGCATTGGCAAATGACCGCGATGTTTCACGTGAAACACGGGCGTTTTGACCCGGTCGGCGGGCCCGCCTATAGTCAGCCGCCATGAACAGGTGCGATGTCATCGTGGTCGGCGGCGGGCATGCCGGGTGCGAGGCGGCGGCCGCCGCGGCGCGTCTGGGCGCGCGGACCGTGCTTGTCACCCATCGCCTCGACACGATCGGTGAAATGTCCTGCAACCCGGCCATCGGCGGTCTCGGCAAGGGTCACCTTGTGCGCGAGATCGATGCGCTCGACGGGGTGATGGCCCGGGCGATCGATCGGGCCGGCATCCAGTTCCGGATGCTGAACCGCAGCAAGGGACCGGCGGTGCGCGGTCCGCGCGCCCAGGCGGACCGAAGGCTGTACCGCCGCGCCATGGCCGGATTGCTCCGGGAGCATCCTGGTCTCGTGCTGCGCGCCGCGGCGGCGGAGGATCTGCTGGTCGATCCCTCGGGCCGGGTGTGCGGACTGATTCTGAGCGACGGCAGCACGCTGCGGGCGGCGGCGGTGGTGCTGACCACCGGCACCTTCCTGCGCGGCGTCATCCATGTCGGTGACATGACCACGCCGGCCGGGCGCGTCGGCGAGGCGCCGGCCGTGCGGCTCGCGGAGACTCTGTATGGCGCCGGCTTTCGCATGGGACGTCTCAAAACCGGCACGCCGCCGCGACTCGATGGCCGCACCATCGACTATGCCGGCCTGGAGGTGCAGCCGGGCGACGATCCGCCGGAGCCCTTCTCGACCATGACCGAGCGCATCGAGACGCCCCAGGTGGCCTGCCATATCACCCACACGACCCCGGCCGTGCATGAGGCGATCCGTGCCGACCTGCATCGGGCGCCGCTCTACAGCGGGCGGATCGACAGCGTCGGTCCGCGCTATTGCCCGTCGATCGAGGACAAGGTGGTGCGCTTCGCCGACAGGGAGCGGCATCAGATCTTCCTGGAGCCGGAAGGCCTCGACGACCATACCGTCTATCCCAACGGCATCTCGACCTCCCTGCCCGTCGAGACCCAGGCGGCCATTCTGAAGGGCATCCCCGGGCTCGCGAAGGCGGCAATGCTGCGGCCGGGCTACGCCATCGAGTATGACTACATCGACCCGAGGGAGCTGACTCCGACCCTGGAGACCCGCCGTCGGCCGGGGCTGTTCCTGGCCGGCCAGATCAACGGCACGACCGGCTATGAGGAGGCGGCGGCACAAGGGATTATGGCCGGCATCAACGCGGCGCTGCGGGCCGGCGGCGCCCGGGGCGAGGGCTTCGTGCTCGATCGGGCCGACGCCTATATCGGCGTGCTCATCGACGATCTGATCAGCCGCGGCGTGTCGGAACCCTATCGCATGTTCACCTCACGCGCCGAATACCGGCTGCGTCTGCGGGCGGACAACGCGGAGGCGCGGCTGACGCCTCTGGGCATCGCGGTGGGCTGTGTCGGCGGCGAGCGAAGCCGGCAGGCGGCGGCGCGACAGGAAGCGCTGGAACGGGCGCGAGCGCTGCTCAAGGCGCGGAGCGTCACACCGGACGAGGCGCGGCGGGTCGGCATCCCGGTCAATCGCGATGGGGTCCGGCGCAGCGCCGTGGATCTTCTGCGCCATCCGGGGGTCGATCTCGGCCGCTTGGCGGCGATCTGGCCGGATCTCGCCGAGCTGACGCCGTGGGTCGCGGAGTCGCTGATGATCGAGGCCCGGTATTCAGGCTATCTGGAGCGCCAGGAGGCCGAGATCCGCGCCTTCCGCAAGGAGGAAGGGCTGCGGCTGCCGGTGGACCTGGACTATGCTGCCGTTGACGGCCTGTCGACGGAGGCGCGGCACATCCTTGAGGCGGCGCGCCCGGCGTCGCTGGGGGCCGCCGGCCGACTGTCCGGCATGACGCCGGCGGCGCTCGTCACCCTGCTTCGGCATGTGCGCCGCCGTGATGAGGCCGGCCGGCTCAGCGCGTGAGCTCGGGGCCGGATGTCCGCGCGACCGTGGATGCAGCCGCGTTCGCAAAGCAGCTCGGCTTGGCGCCGGAGGTCGCGGCCCGTCTCGAAGCCTACGCCGAGGCGCTCCGCTCCTGGCAGCGCCGGATCAATCTCGTCGGGTCCAGCACGATTGGTGACCTGTGGCAGCGTCATATGCTCGATTCGGCCCAACTCGTGCCGCTGCTGCCGGTGAGCGCGCAGCGGCTGGTGGATCTCGGCAGCGGCGCCGGTTTCCCAGGGCTGGTCCTGGCGATCCTCGGGGTTCCCGAAGTGCATCTGGTCGAATCGGATGCCCGCAAGGCCGCCTTCCTGGCCCATGTTTCACGTGAAACACGGACGCCGATTCGCCTGCACGTCCAACGCATCGAGACGGTGCCGCCGTTCGCGGCGGATGTCGTGACCGCCCGGGCGCTCGCCCCTCTGCCCCGGCTGATCCCGTGGGCCCGCCGCTTCTCGGGCCCCGATACCGTCTGGCTCTTTCCAAAGGGACAAGATGTGGACCGGGAATTGACCGAGGCCACCAAAACTACGAGACTGCAGATCGACCGCATCCCCAGCCAAAGCGACCCGCGGGGACGCGTCCTGCGCATCCGGGAAATCACGCCGTGGCCGACGCCGCCCTAGCCCATCGCGAGGAAGCCGTGACCCCGCCGGTCGCCGCCGCCAGGATCATCGCCATCGCCAACCAGAAGGGCGGTGTCGGCAAGACGACCACCGCGATCAATCTCGGCACGGCGCTCGCCGCCGTCGACAAGGCCGTGCTGGTCCTCGACCTGGATCCGCAGGGCAACGCCAGCACCGGTCTGGGGCTGACGCGGGCGCGCCGGGGCCGCGGCTCCTATCCCCTCCTGTTCGGCGAGCTCGGCCTCGAGGAGGTGGTCACGGCAAGCGGCATTCCGAACCTGTCGATCGTGCCGTCCTCCGTCGACCTCTCGGGCGCCGAGGTCGAGCTGGTCTCGGCCATTGGACGCGAGTTCAGGCTGCGGGAGGCGCTGCGACCAGCGACCGCCGGTTTCGACTTCATCCTGATCGATTGTCCCCCCGCGCTCGGTCTGCTGACCCTCAACGCCATGGTCGCGGCCGACGCGGTGCTGGTGCCGCTGCAATGCGAGTTCTATGCTCTGGAGGGACTAAGCCAGCTGATGCGGACCATCGAGCGGGTCCGCAAATCCCTGAACCCGCAACTGGAGATCCAGGGGCTGGTGCTGACGATGTTCGATAAGCGGAACAATCTCTCCGAGCTTGTGGCGAAGGACGTCCGCGACCATTTCGGCGACCGCGTCTTTACCACGGTCATTCCGCGAAATGTACGGGTGTCCGAGGCGCCGTCCCATGGCAAGCCGGCGCTGCTCTACGACGTCTCCTGCGCCGGCTCCCAGGCCTACATCAAGCTGGCGGGCGAGATGCTGAAGCGGGAACGGAGCCTGCCGGCCTGATGGCGGACGAAACGGCGCGGCGTCGGGCGGCTCTGGGGCGCGGCCTCGACGCCCTCTTCGGGGACGACGAGGTGGCGCCCGCCGAGGACAGCGCCGGTGTCCCGCAGCGCTTGCCGGTCGAGTTCCTGACGCCGAACCCGCGTCAGCCGCGGCGCCGCTTCGACGAGGAGGAGCTGGCCAGCCTGGCCGCCTCGGTGCGTGAGCAAGGCATTCTCCAGCCGATTATGGTCCGGCCCACGGCAGGCCAGGCCAATCGTTTCGAGATCATCGCCGGGGAGCGGCGCTGGCGCGCCGCCCAGCTGGCCCAGCTGCACGACGTTCCGGTGGTGGTCCGCGAGCTGGCGGACGATGACGCGCTGCAGATCGCCGTCATCGAGAACGTCCAGCGCCAGGACCTGACCCCGCTGGAGGAAGCCAGCGGCTATCGTCAGCTCATTCGCGAGTTCGGCCATACCCAGGACGACCTGTCGCGGGTGGTGGGAAAGAGCCGCAGCCACATCGCCAACACCCTGCGCCTGCTCGACCTTCCGGAACCGGTTCAGGCGCTGCTCGACGAGGGCCGGCTGACGGCCGGCCACGCCCGCGCCCTACTGACCTGCCCCGATCCCGCGGCGGCCGCCCGCGAGGTGGTCGAGAAGGGCCTGACCGTGCGTCAGGCCGAGGCGCTGGCGCGGCGCACGGCCGAGCCGGAGCCGCCCGCGGCCGGCACGGGGCCGACGGAGGCGCCGGCCGGACCGGCCCGCGCTCCCAGACGGCGGTCCCGGGATCGCCGCGGCAAGGACCCCGATATTCGGGCCTTGGAGGAGGACATGACCGGCCTCCTCGGGCTGCAGGTGACCATCGACCCGCAGAACGACCAGAGCGGCGCGGTCACGATCGAGTACAAGACGCTCGAGCAGCTTGATGACGTGCTGCGCCGGCTCAGCCAGGGCAACGCCGCGCCGTCCTGAGCGGTCAGCAGCCGGGTCGGCGCGGCTCAGCGTCGGACCAGGGAGGCGATCTGCATCAGCGTGCGGCCACAGATCAGTTCCGCCGGCGCGCCGGTCTGCTTGCAGGCGATCTCGGCCTCCAGCAGCCGGCCCAGCGCTTGCCCAAGGGTGTCCACCCGCCACCGGCCGAGCTGCCGGCGGAAGCGCGGCTCAACCTTGAAGAACAGGCGCATCCCGGCCATGGCCTGCTCGACCGAGGCGCCGGCGGCGATCCGCCCGGCGGCTCGGTGCAGCCGGTCGAAATAGCGCTGCACCGCGCGCAGCATGGCGACCGGCGAGACCCCTTCCGCCGTCAGGCGCGCCAAGCCCCGGTCGAGCCCGGCCAGATCGCCATCGGCGACCGACAGCGCCAGCTCGTCCAGGGTCTGCTCGGCCGAATCGCCGATGCAGGCGCGGGCATCGTCCACGGTCACCCGCCCTGAGCCGCCCATGTACGCGATCAGCTTCTCGACCTCGCGCCGGGCCACCTGCCGGTCGCCCAGCAGCCGCTGCACGAGATACTGCTCGGCGTCGCCATCCAGGCTCAGCCCGGCGGTCCCGAGGTCGGCCGCGAGTCGCTGACCCATCGCGGCCGCGTCCGCTTCATAGCATGGCAGCGTCACGGCGTTCGCGGCGCTCTCGCACAGCCGGCGCAGCGGCGATCGCGGGGTGAGCTCGCCCGCCTCGACGATGGTGAGGGCTTCCGCCCGCGGGTGCTCCAGGACGGCCTTGACGGCGGCCGCCAGACCGTCCGCGGCGTCGCGCAGCAGCACCGCGCGTCGGCCTCCGGTCAAGGCCTGCGCGGCCGCCTCGTCGATCAGCGTTCCCGGCTCCCGGGCCACCGCCGGGGCCGACAGCTTGGCGACCCGGAAGGGATCGTCCCGGCTGCCGGTCACCGCCTCGACCAGCGCGCTGCACCGCTCGCGGACCAGGCCCTGATCGGGGCCGTAGACGAGCGCCACCGATACCTGCGGATCGGGAGACCGGAGGAAGCCGTCAACGCGCCCGGCGGGAAGCTTCATCGCGCGGCGACCCGTCTCTGGAAGTACAGGGCGACCCGGGTTCGGATATCCTCGCTGATCTGCTCGAGGGCCCGCTCCCGCGCCGCGCGCCGGCTTGCCAGCGTGGCGAACTCATCATCGAGGATGTTGAAGCTCGTGATGGCGTCGACTCGCGCGTCGTAGACCACGGCGCTCGTCGTCAGGTCGGTGAGCCGGGCGGTGCTGTTCACCACCAGGTTGGCGCGGGTCGCCGTGTCGGTGCTGTCCACGCCCAGCCGGCGCTCGACTTCGCGGACCGCCACGTTCAGGCGATAGGCCGGCTCATCCGGGCGTCCGCCCGGATTCAGGCGCTGGATCAGGAAGGTGCGCAGCAATTGGCCCGAACGATTGGGGATCAGGGCCACCTCGATGCTCGACAGCCGGGCGGCGCCGGTCCCGGCCTCGCCATCCAGATCGCCGTAGAGCGGGCGAAAGCCGCAGGCGCCCACGGCCAGGGAGGCGACCAGCGTGGCGGCAAGCAGAGCCCGGGACAGGCCGGCCATGCGCCGTCGCCTCACCGGCCGACCACCAGATTGACGATCCGGTTCGGCACGACGATCACCTTCTTCACCGGCCGGCCGTCGAGCGCCCGAGCAACGCCGGCATCATCGAGGGCGGCCCGTTCCGCCGCATCCCGCTCGACGTCGCGGGGCAGCTGGAGCGTGGCACGCAGCTTGCCGTTCACCTGGACCGCGACCGTCACCATGTCCTCGATGGCCAGCGCCGGCTCGTAGGCCGGCCACGGGCTCTCGGCAACCGGAATTGCATGGCCGAGATGCGCCCACAGCTCCTCTGCCAGATGCGGCATGATCGGCGCCACCAGGCCGGTCAGGGCTTCGAGGCAGCGCCGACGCACCCAGGCGGCCGCCTCGCCCGCGGCGTCGAAGCCCTCGAGCGCGTTGGAGAACTCGCGGATGCGCGCGACGGCGCGGTTGAAGCGGAACCGCTCGATATCGTCCTCGACCCCGGCGACGGTGCGGTGCATCAGCCGAAACACCGCGGCCATCGGATCATCCTGGGCCGAGGGGTCGAAGCCGTCCGGCCGGGGCGCCTCCACCGGGGCCAACGGCGCGGCGCTCTCGGTCACCAGCCGCCACAGCCGGTTGACATAGCGCCAAGCTCCTTCGATGCCGGCATCGGTCCATTCCAGATCGCGCTCCGGCGGGCTGTCCGACAGCAGCAGCAGACGCGCCGT
Organism: uncultured Mycobacteriaceae bacterium; assembly: GCA_964613585.1. Classification (GTDB taxonomy): domain Bacteria; phylum Pseudomonadota; class Alphaproteobacteria; order DSM-16000; family Inquilinaceae; genus CAZTHL01. The sequence goes on from CAZTHL010000003.1 coordinate 61,907, forward strand.
GTCCGCGCCGTAGGTGCGCACCACCTGCTCCAGGCCGACTACGTTCTTCCTTGACTTGCTCATCTTCTCAAAGCGCCCGACCTCGACCGGGCTGCCGTCGGCCAGGCGCACCGCTCCTCCGGATCGGATATCGACCTCCTCGGGGTAGAGCCACTCCCCCTCGGCCGAGCGGAAGGTCTGGTGGCAGACCATGCCTTGCGTCATCAGGCCGCCGAACGGCTCTTCCAGATCCAGGTAGCCGCACTGCGTCAGGGCACGCATGAAGAAGCGGGAGTACAGCAGATGCAGGACCGCGTGCTCGATGCCGCCGATATACTGATCGACCGGCAGCCAGTATTCGGCCGCGGCGCGGTCGAACGCGGCCTCGGCCTGCGGCGAGGCGAAGCGCGCGAAGTACCACGAGGACTCGAAGAAGGTGTCGAAGGTGTCCGTCTCACGCACCGCCGGCTGGCCGGTGTAGGGGCAGGTGGTGTATTTCCAGGTTGGGTGCCGGTCGAGTGGGTTTCCAGGCTGGTCGAAGTCGATGTCCGGCGGCAGCTCGACCGGCAGCTGGTGCTCCGGCACCGGGACCACCTCCCCGTCCGCCCGGTACAGGATCGGGATCGGACAGCCCCAGTACCGTTGGCGGGACACGCCCCAGTCGCGCAACCGGTAGGTCACCGCCGCCGTGCCGGCCCCCCGCTCGGCAAGCGCGGCTATGGCGATGTCCTTGGCCTCGGCCACCGAAAGCTCGCGCCGGTCGGTCAGCTCGCCCAGCTCGTAGCGATAGCTCGGACGACTGGTGTCGGTGAAGGCGGCGCGGGCCACGTGCAGGACCTCGCTCCCGTCGGGCAGGGTCTGCCACGGAGTGGTGTTGAACCGGTCGCGGATCTCCGCCGGCAGGGCGGCCGCCTCGGGCCCGGACAGCAGCCGGGCCGTGGCCGGCCACAGCACCGGCCGCACCGGCAACTCATACTTGCGGGCGAAGTCGAGGTCCCGCTGATCGTGCGCCGGGCAGCCGAAGACGGCGCCGGTGCCGTACTCCATCAGCACGAAGTTCGCCACATAGATCGGCAGCCGGCGCTCGGACAGGAACGGATGGCGGGCGCGCAGGCCGGTGTCGTGGCCCAGCTTCTCGGCCGTCTCGATCGCCTCTTCGCTGGTGCCGAGCTTGCGGCACTCGGCCAGGAACGCGGCCAGCGCCGGATCACCCTCGGCTGCCTGCACCGCCAAGGGATGGTCGGCGGCGATGGCGCAAAAGCTGGCGCCGAAGATCGTGTCCGGGCGCGTCGTGAACACGTCCAGCCGTTCGTCCCGCCCGTCGATGTCGAAAAGCATGCGGGCGCCTACCGAACGGCCGATCCAGTTGCGCTGCATCACCCGGACGCGGTCTGGCCAGCGGTCCAGCCGATCGATCGCCTCGAGCAACTCGTCGGCGAATGCGGTGATGCGCAGGAACCATTGGGTCAGCTGGCGGCGCTCGCCCACCGCGCCCGAGCGCCAGCCGCGGCCGTCGATCACCTGTTCGTTGGCGAGAACGGTGTGCTCGACCGGATCCCAGTTCACCCAGGACTCCTTGCGGTAGGCGAGGCCGGCCTTCAGGAAGTCGAGGAACATCCGCTGCTCGTGCCGGAAATAGTCGGGCGAGCAGGTGGCGACCTCGCGGCTCCAGTCGTACGACAGCCCGATCAGCTTGAGCTGGTCGCGCATCACCCGGATGTTGTCGTAGGTCCACTGCGCCGGATGCACCTTGTTGGCCATGGCGGCGTTCTCCGCCGGCAGCCCGAACGCGTCCCACCCCATGGGGTGCAGCACGTTGAAGCCCTTGGCCCGGCGGTAGCGGGCGACCAGATCGCCGATCGCGTAGTTCCGCGCGTGCCCGACATGCAGGCGGCCCGACGGGTACGGGAACATCTCGAGGACGTAGTATTTCGGCCGGGACGGATCCTCGACCGCCCGGAAGGAGCCCCGCTCCTCCCAGATCCGCTGCCATCTCGCCTCGCATTCGGCGAAGTTGAAACGCGCCATGGCGCGAGCCTCGTTCCTAGCGTTAGGCCATGCCGGTCCGCCGGGAGAGGATCGGCCTCGGGCCTCCGCGATCGCGCGCGCGAGGTCGACGTGCCGGGGCGGCGGACACCGGCTACTGGGAGATCGTGTCGATGCGCAGCTCGCGGGCGCGCGTCAGGATCGCGTCCTCCAGCGTCACCGCGGTGTCCTGGGTCACCGGCGCGTCGACCCAGCCGCCGTCCCCCTCGCGCACCTGACGGAACACGGCCACGCGGATGCCGTTGGCGCGCAGCTGGCGGTCGAGGATGTAGACGTTGAGCTTGAAGCGCTCGTCGCCGGTCTCGGGCGGGCTGTACCAGTCGGTCAGGATCACGCCGCCGAACGGATCGGCGGAGTTGACCGGCATGAACGAGACGGTGTCGAGCGAGGCGCGCCAGAGGTAGCTGTTGACGCCGATCGGGCTTGCCGCCAGGGCAGCCGGCTCGTCCCCGTCGCCGAAGTCGAACAGGTTGAAGCCGCCCTCCTCGCTGGTCAGGCTGCCGTAGCGGTAGCGCTCGACATCGTCGGGGTCCTGGTACGGCGTCTCCGGCGCGGCGTTCGCGCAGGCGGCCAGGGCGCCGGCCAGGCTCAGAGCCAGCAGCCGCGTTGCTCTTGTCCTCATCCGCTTCGGATCCATCGAACCGTGCCCAATCAATGTCTTGGCGTTCCTTACAGCAAAAATGCGGGCTCGGCGCAAGCCGGGCCGGGAGGACCAGGTCGTCTGCCCTCGGTCAGCCGGGCTCCGGCCGGTAGCCGAAGCGGGCCATCACCTCGCCGTGCACCTCGACGATCCGACGCGCCTGCGCCTCGCTCATCGCGTGGCGCCACTGGCCGTCGCGGCCGACGCGAAAGAAGCGCGCCGAAACCGGGGTGCGCTCCACGAAGCCGTGGGCCTGCTCCTGCGCCTGCAGCACCGTGAACGACGAGGCCTTTATGGCCCGGTCGAGCCGGTCGCGGCTTGGCTTGACCCCCAGGAAGCCGGCGACCGCGCGGAAGGTCGCGAGCGGCCGGTGCAGCATGTCCTCGTAGCGCACGACATGAAGAAACCGGTCGGGTCGGCGGGTCCAGCTCAGTACATGGTCGGACCAGCTGCCGTAGACCTCCAGCACGGCGCGTCCCGTGGTCGGCTTGACGTAGCGCCTCGCCATGGCCTCGATGGTCTCGTCGAGGGTCCAGCCATTGTGGTCGGCGAAGGACAGGGCGACATCGCGCGGGTCGCGCACGACATAGACGGCACCGCCCGTGAGGTCCGGGCGGATCAGCGGCGCATTCCGATACTGGACGAGGGCGTTATGGGTCTTGACGATGACCACGTCGGGCGCGCGCTCCGCCAGCGCTGCCTGGACCTTCGGCCGGAGGGCCAGAATGGCGGACTCGTCCAGGGTGTGCACAGGGCGGTCGGTGAAGGGCGCGTAAAGCGACAGCTTGGAGTCGCTGGCGGACAGATCGCTCAGGCGGTTGATGTCGTAGGGCTGATCGGGGTTGCGCAGCAGGTTGTGCAGGAAGGCGCGCAGCCAGGTGTTGCCGGACTTGGGGTAGGAGGCGAGCCAGAGGATCCTGCCCATGACGCGGCCCTCGTCGAGGGGAACGGCGGCGCCGATATCTGGCCGAAAAGAAGAAGGGGCGGCAAGCGCCGCCCCTTCGTGGCCCCGGTCCTGGTCTTGTGAACGGATCAGAAAGATGCCTCGATGCCGAAGACGCCGATGAAGCCCTCGTCCTCGAAGTCGTCGAACGCCGGGTCGACGCCGGTATTTTCGAAGTCGTTCTGGAAGTAAGCGAAGTCGGCCGCCGCCGTCAGGCCCGGCGCGACCGTGTAGACAACGCCGACGGAGAAGAAGTCGGAGTCGTCATGGACGATCGGCAGCGTGTCGTCGTCGGTCTCACCGTCGCCGTCCGCGTCGAACGCGCCATTGACCGCGTCCGCCAGGCCAGAGTTGCCGGCGCCGATCTGACCGTCGGAGTCGAAGCTGTTGTAGCTGAAGGCCACGCCCCAGGGGCCCTGCTCGTAGGAAATGCCAGCGTTCCAGGCGTTAGCGTCGTCGCTGTCGCTCGTCGGATCGATAGCGTTATCGAGCTCGAGATAGGCGCCGCCGATGGTGAAGCCGCCCCAGGCGATCTGGGCACCGCCCTGAAACTGGTTGGTGTCGTCGGCCTCATCGAGCGTGTCGTTGGCACTGCCACGGATGTAGGCGCCGGAGATCGCGACGCCGATGCCGCCGAACTCGTTCAGATAGTTACCGCCGACCTCGATGAAGTTCTCCGAGCTCTGGCGCTCGAAGATGACGTTGTTGCCCTCGTCATCCTCCGGCACGTAGGAGACGCCGAGCTGGAAACCGGCGAAACGCGGCGTGTAGTAGGTGACCTTGGTATCGTCGGAGGTGTCGTCCAGCTTCGGCTGCGGCTCGACCAAGCTGATGAAGTCGCTGAACTCGCCGTCGATCTGGCCAAGGCCGACGGTTGGCGCAAAGATCTGGGTGCTGTCGGCGGCGCCGTCGTTGTCGCCGAGCTCGACGCGGCCCCAGTTGCCCTCCAGGTAGATGAACACCTCGTCGGCGTTGTCCTCGGTGTCCTGGTCCGCCTCGAGCTGGATCTCCGCGCCGTAGAGCAGGCCGTTGTCGGCCACGCCGTCGGCCTCGATCACGATCTCGGTGTCCGTCTCGAACTCGCGGTTTGTCCGGTCGAAGCTGACGCCTGGCGCGAGGTCGACATCCTCGGAGATGTCGTCGACGTAGCCGGCACCCAGGAAGAGCAGATCGCCGCCCACCGTAACTTCGAGCTGCGCCGCCGCCGGAACGGTGAGGAGCGCCGCGCCCACGAGCGCGGTCGTGCCCAGAAGCGCTTTCTTCATGGTCCAATATCTCCTTTACTGGGCCTCTCCGGTACCCGGGCCCCATGTTCCAACCGTCGAAGGCCCCGAACGCCGCGCTGGCGGAGCGTCTCGGCAAACCCGTCCAGGCTGTTATGAACCAACGGTGACGGCCCACAAAGGGGAAAGCGGCAATTACGTAACAGATGGGGCGAAATGTGATGTTCCGGCCACACCCCCGCCCAGGCCCGCGGGACGGCTGCAGGATGGACGTGGGCTCACCACATTCCTGGCTTATCGAGCCGACGGAACGGGCGCGGGGCGTCGCGCAGAGTCACGAAATGGCCACACCGGTCACGGCCGACGGGGCGGCGTGGGCCAGCCTGAGGGCGCAATGGTGAGCAACGAACCCGGTTACGATCAACCCCTCGACAACGCACGCGGCCGCCTCGAGCAGGTGACCGGCGCCATCGCCGCCGCGGCGCGTGCCGCCGGCCGCGATCCGGACGAGGTCACGCTCGTCGCCGTCAGCAAGCTGCAGCCGGCCGAGCGGGTGGCGGCGCTGCTCGAGGCCGGGCATCGGGTGTTCGGCGAGAATCGGGTGCAGGAGGCGCAAGGGCGCTGGCCGCCCTTCCGCGCCCGTCATCCGGACCTCCGCCTGCACCTCGTTGGTCCGCTGCAGACCAACAAGGTCCGTGACGCCGTTGCTTTGTTCGACGCCATCGAGACGATTGATCGCGCGAAGCTGGCACGCGTGATCGCCGAGGAGGTGGCACGGGCTGGGCGCACCCTTGACTTGTTCGTCCAGGTGAATACTGGCGAGGAGCCGCAGAAGGCCGGCGTGATGCCGGGCGGGCTCGATGAGCTTCTGCGTGTCTGCCGGGACGAATGCGGCCTCGTGATCCGCGGGCTCATGTGCATTCCGCCGGTCGAGGAGACGCCGGCGGTGCATTTCGCACTGCTGGCCAATTTGGCGAAGGACCACGGCCTGCCGGTGCTCAGCATGGGCATGAGCGCCGACTACCCGATGGCCGTGCGCTACGGCGCCACCCATGTGCGGGTCGGCACGGCGCTGTTCGGTGCCCGGCCGCCGCGTGGCGAGACTTGAGTCGGGCCTCGTTGGCGATTGGCCTGGACGGGGCCAGCGGCCGCGCTAAGGTCCCCGCCCATGAGCATGCCGACCGACAAATCGCGGCACGGGGCGCGGGAGGCCGGCTGGTTCGGGTTCCGCGCCGTCGATCCGGCCGAGCGTACGGACCTGGTGCGCGGCGTCTTCGCCCGGGTGGCGACGCGCTACGACCTGATGAACGATCTGATGAGCGGAGGCATCCACCGGCGGTGGAAGGCGCGCCTCGTCGGGATGGTGCGGCCGCGGCCGGGCGAGCGGCTGCTCGATGTGGCCGGCGGCACCGGCGATATCGCGCTGCGCCTGCTTGAGCACGCCGGGCGGGACGAGGCGGGGCGCGGCGCCGCGGCGGTGATCTGCGACCTGAGCCCGGAGATGATGGCGGTCGGCCGCGACCGGGCGATGGACCGGGGCCGCGTGCCGGGGCTTGCCGCAGGCGGGCTTGTCTTCGTCGCCGGCAACGCCGAGGCGCTGCCGCTGGCCGATCGGACCGCGGACGCCTGCACCATCGCCTTCGGCCTGCGCAACGTGACCCATATCGACGTCGCGCTCGCCGAGGCTCGGCGCGTGCTGAAACCCGGCGGCCGCTTCTTCTGCCTGGAGTTCAGCCGGGTCGTGCTGCCGCTGCTGCGCGGCCTGTATGACGCCTATTCCTTCAACGTGATCCCGCGCCTCGGCGCGGCCGTCGCCCGCGACCGGGACAGCTATCAGTACCTGGTCGAGAGCATACGGCGCTTTCCGCCGCAGGCGGAGCTGGCCGAGCGCATGGCCGCCGCCGGCCTCGCCCGCCCGCGCTGGCTCAACCTGTCGGGCGGCATCGCGGCGGTGCACTGGGGGTGGCGGATCTGAGCGGCGCGCTGCCGGCCGGGCCCGAGCCGGCCATCGCGGTCGAGGGGCTGACCAAACGCTTCGGCGACACGGTCGCGGTCGACGCGCTCGAGTTCGCCGTACCGGGCGGCTCGATCACCGGGCTGCTCGGCGGCAACGGCGCCGGCAAGACCACTACCATCGCCATGCTGCTCGGGCTGCTGCTGCCGACCGAGGGCCGGATCCGGGTGCTCGGCCACGACATGCTGGCGGAGCGGCATCGGGCGCTGCCGCGGATGAACTTCTCCAGCCCCTATGTCGACCTGCCGCACCGGCTGAGCGTTCGCGAGAATCTGCGCGTCTACGGCCAGCTCTACGGTGTCGCCGACGCCGGGGCACGAATCGGCCGGCTGGCCGAAGAACTCGATATCGGCGGCCTCCTGAAACAGCGCACCGGCACCCTGTCCGCCGGCCAGAAGACCCGGGTGATGCTGGCCAAGGCGCTGATCAACGAGCCGGAGCTGATCCTGCTCGACGAGCCGACCGCCTCGCTCGACCCGGACACCGCGGACTGGATGCGTGGCTACCTCGAGCGGTACCAGCGCGAGCGCCGAGCCACGGTGTTGCTGGCCAGCCACAACATGACCGAGGTCGAACGGCTCTGCCACGACGTGCTGATGATGAAGCGCGGCCGCATCGTGGATCGGGGCACGCCCGGCTCCCTGCTCGAGCGGTATGGCCGCGGCACCCTCGAGGAAGTCTTTCTCGACATCGCCCGTGCCCGCTGAGTCGCCGGACGCGACGAGAAAGGGGGCCCGCATTGCCGGTCCGCCGCTCCGAACCAGCATACTTTAGAATGTCACCCTGACACTGATTCTGGGGTACCGAATTGCCTTGAGCGCGCCGATTGCGTTGGCTGCGCAACATTCCGTCGAATTACCGCTGCTGATGCCTTTTGCCTGTACCCTACCCAAAATCCGGTGGCAAAGTCGCTGACATTAACAAGATCTTGTCAAAGCTCGGCAAGATGTGGTGTCCAGACGCCCTCCCCAGACGTGTTCCAAGCAGTAGGGTAAATCGCCGATGCGCATCGAACGCCGCTTCACGACCGCCGGCCGGGATCCGTATGCCGCGCTCGGCTGGCGCCGGGTCACCAGCGAGATCCGCAATCCGGACGGCTCCGTCGTGTTCCGTCATGTCGACATCGAGGTGCCTGAGGCGTGGAGCCAGGTTGCTGGCGACGTCCTGGCGCAGAAGTACTTCCGCCGCGCCGGTGTGCCGGCCCGGGTTGACGGCGTTCGCGCCGTGCGGCCGGTCGACGAGCCGGGCGTGCCGGTGTGGCTGCAGCGCCGCGCCCCGGATCCTGAGCGGCTCGCCGTTCTGCCCGATGGCCGGCGTTTCGCCGGCGAGGACAGCGCGCGCGAGGTGTTCGACCGCATGGCCGGCACCTGGACCTACTGGGGGTGGAAGGCCGGCTATTTCGACGGCGAGGCGGACGCCCGAGCCTATTTCGATGAGATGCGGGTCATGCTGGCCCGGCAGATGGACGCGCCGAGCAGCCCCCAATGGTTCACCACCGGCCTGCATTGGGCCTCCGGCATCGACGGGCCGAGCCAGGGCCACCTCTACGTTGACTTTCGGACCGGCGAGCTGGTCGCCTCCGGCAGCGCCTATGAGCACCCGCAACCGCACGCCTGTTTCATTCAGTCGGTCGCGGACGACCTCGTCAACGAGGGTGGCATCATGGACCTATGGGTCCGCGAGTCGCGCCTGTTCAAGTACGGCTCCGGCACCGGGTCGAATTTTTCCAAGCTGCGCGGCGACGGCGAGCCGCTGTCCGGCGGCGGCCGATCCTCCGGCCTGATGAGCTTCCTCAAGATCGGCGACCGCGCGGCCGGTGCCATCAAGTCGGGCGGCACCACCCGTCGTGCGGCCAAGATGGTCACCGTGGACATCGACCATCCGGACATCGAGGCCTTCATCGACTGGAAGGCCAAGGAGGAGGAGAAGGTGGCCGCCCTGGTGGCCGGCTCGCGACTCGCCGAGCGCCACTTGAACGCGGTCATCGCCGCCTGCCGCGAGGCGCCGGGCGCGGCCGACGACGAGAGCCGCTACGATCCACGCGCCAATCCCGAGCTGAAGCGGGCGGTGCGCGCGGCGCGGCGCGCCGAGATCCCGGCCAACGCGGTGCAGCGGGCGATCCAGGTGGCGCGCCAAGGCTACGACCGGATGGATCTGCGCACCTTCGACACGGACTGGGACTCGGAGGCGTACCTCACCGTCTCCGGCCAGAACTCGAACAATTCGGTCCGGCTAAGCAACGACTTCCTCGAGGCGGTGGGCCGGGGCGCCGACTGGACGCTCACCCGCCGCACCGACGGCGCCGCGGCCCGCACTCTGCCGGCCCGCGAGCTGTGGGAGAAGATCGGTCTCGCCGCCTGGGCCTGCGCCGATCCTGGCGTGCAGTACGACACCACCATCAACGAGTGGCACACCTGCCCGTCGAGCGGCCGGATCAACGCCTCGAACCCGTGCTCGGAATACATGTTCCTCGACGACACGGCGTGCAATCTGGCCTCTCTCAACCTGATGCAGTTCCAGACCGAAGAGGGGGCGATTGACGTCCCGGCCTTCGAGCATGCCTGCCGCCTGTGGACGGTCACGCTGGAGCTGGCCGTCCTCATGGCGCAATTCCCGTCTCGGGAGATTGCCCGCAATTCCTACGATTTCCGGACCCTCGGCCTCGGCTACGCCAATATCGGCGGGCTGCTTATGGCAAGCGGGCTGCCCTATGACAGCGACGCCGGTCGTGCCATGGCCGGAGCGCTGGCCGCGCTGATGACCGGCGTTGCCTACGCCACGTCCGCGGAGCTTGCACGGGAGCTGGGCCCCTTCCCGCGCTTCGGCGAGAACCGGGACTCCATGCTGCGGGTGGTGCGCAACCATCGACGGGCGGCGCATGGCGAAGCCGGCGGCTACGAGGGGCTGTCGGTGCCGCCGGTGCCGCTCGACGTGGCGGCCTGCCCCGATGTCGGGCTGCCCGCGGCCGCGGCCCGCGCGTGGGATCGGGCGCTCGAGCTCGGCGAGGCGCACGGATACCGCAACGCCCAGGTCTCGGTGATCGCGCCCACCGGCACCATCGGCCTCGTGATGGACTGCGACACCACCGGCGTCGAGCCGGACTTCGCGCTGGTCAAGTTCAAGAAGCTGGCCGGCGGCGGGTACTTCAAGATCATCAACAGGGCCGTGCCGGCCGCCCTGCGCGCCCTCGGCTACCACGACGCCGCGGTGGAGCAGATCGTGCGCTTCGCCGTCGGCCACGGGACGCTCGAGGGCGCGCCGGCGATCGATCACCAGGCGCTCCGCCGGAAGGGCTTCGACGACGCGGCGCTGGAGGCGGTGGAGCAGGCGCTGGCCGGCGCCTTCGACATCAAGTTCGCCTTCAACCGGTGGACCCTGGGCGAGGACTTCTGCCAGGGCGTGCTCGGCATCCCGGGCGCCATGCTGGATGACTACGGCCTCGACGTGCTCGGCTGGCTCGGCTTCTCACGGGAGGAGATCGAGGCCGCCAACACGCATGTTTGCGGCGCCATGACGCTGGAGGGTGCGCCGGGCCTGCGTCCGGAGCATTTGCCGGTGTTCGACTGCGCCAGCCCGTGTGGTCGCCAGGGCACTCGAAGCCTGTCCTGGGAGAGCCACATCCGCATGATGGCCGCAGTGCAGCCATTCATCTCTGGCGCCATCTCCAAGACCATCAACATGCCCGGCGGCGCCACGGTGGAGGATTGCAAGCAGGCCTATCTCCTGTCGTGGCGTCTGGGGCTGAAGGCCAACGCGCTCTACCGCGATGGCTCCAAGCTGTCCCAGCCGCTGTCGGCCGCCCTGTTCGACGGCCTCGACGAGGACGCCGAGGACGAGGCGGAGGCCGTCGTGGAGGCGCCGGCGGCGGCACGGGCCACCCTGGTCGCTGAGCGGGTGTTGGAGAGGGTGGTGGAGCGCGTGGTCGAGCGGGAACGCCCGGCCGGCCGGCGTCACCTGCCGAGCCGGCGCAAGGGATACACCCAGAAAGCCATCGTCGGCGGCCACAAGCTGTACCTGCGCACCGGAGAGTATGAGGACGGCCGGGTCGGCGAGATCTTCGTCGATATGCACAAGGAAGGCGCGGCCTTTCGCTCGCTCATGAACAACTTCGCCATCGCGGTGTCGATTGGCCTGCAATACGGCGTGCCGCTCGAGGAGTTCGTGGAGGCCTTCACGTTCACCCGCTTCGAGCCATCCGGCATGGTCAGCGGCAACGACGCGATCAAGATGGCGACCTCGATCATCGACTACATCTTCCGCGAGCTTGCCATCAGCTATCTCGGCCGCACCGACCTGGCGCACGCCGAGCCGGACGATCTGGCCCCGGACACCCTCGGCCGCGGCCATGGCGAAGGCGATCTGCCGGAGCCGTCGGGGGCTGCCTTTCCGGAGGAGATTCGCCGCGTCACCTCGACGGGCTTTGTTCGTGGCAGTCTGCGCGTGCTCGACGGCGGGCTCGCCGGTGGCGCCGCGGCCAACGACACACGTGGCTCGGGACATGGCGGCGGCTATGTCATGTCGAACAGTGGCGTGGGGCAAGGGCAGGCTGCCGCCGCCACTGCGTCCCGGACGCCCGCCGCGCTCATGGTGGCGGCGCATCAGCCGGCGTCGTCCGGGGAGGCCGCCGGTGGCAGCCGGTGGCTGGCGTCCCCTGCCATGGAGCGGGTCCGGCAGGCCCGCGCCCAAGGCTATGAAGGCGACGCCTGTCCGGAGTGCGGAAATCTAACCTTGGTGCGCAACGGCACTTGCCAGAAATGCGACACCTGCGGGACCACCACCGGCTGCAGTTGACGCCGATGGCCGCGTCACGTCGCCTTGAGCTCCGTAAGGGCATCGCGCGCCGTGCCAACGGCGCCACTCGCCCGCATAGGGCAAGCAGCGGCGTCGGCGTGGCCGATCAGTGATGGCCGTGCTCTTCCTCCTCGCGGAGGCGGCGGCCCAGATGCCGCTCCAGCAGCGCATCCTTGTGCTGCAGATGCCACCTTCTGACGATCAGACGGACCAGGCTCTTCATGTCTTCCTCCCTTGTGGATTTGCTTTGGCGGACGCCTGAACGGCGATCCGCGATCGCACGATACGCCGATTCGGAGGCACCTATACCTCCTGATGAAAGGAGGCGCCATGCCCAACGGCCTACGTCTTCTGTCGATCGCCGCGCAGGCCACTGACCGAATGAACGAAGCGGCGCCTCCGTCGTTCCAATCGGTGGGCCCGACGCCCTGCGGCAGGGAAGCCTATCGGCCCCCCGGCCCGCAGCGAGGGCCGAATACCAGCGAGCCCATGGCTTCAGCCACTGGCTCGCGACGGCGCGCCCGCGCGGCACCGGGCCGGCTGGCGCGCCCGCAGCCGAGCCGACGAGCCCTCTTGTCGGCTCGGCGGCACGACGTCCTTCGGTCAATAGCCCCGAGCCCGGTCGATCAGATGACATGGCGGCAGGCCGGCCTCGACACGGCGGATGCCGTCGACGACCAGACGGGCGCGGCTGGGGCGGCTCGACAGGCTGGCCATATGCGGGGTGACGGTGACCCGCGGATGCTGCCAGAACGGATGATCCGGCGGCAGGGGCTCCTCGGCGAACACGTCCAGCACCGCATGGCCGAGTTGGCCGTCGTCGAGCGCCGCCAGCAGGTCGGAGTCGATCAGGTGGCCGCCGCGCGCCGCGTTGACGAGACCGGCCCCCTCCGGCAACGCGGCGAAGGCGCGGGCATCGAGAATTCCGGCCGTCTCGGCGGTGAGCGGCAGCAGGCAGACCAGTATCTGGCTTCGAGCGAGAAACGGCATCAGTTCGTTCGCCCCACTAAAGCCGGTCAGGTCGTCACCCTCACGACGTCTCCTCGACCAGCCGGCGGCGTCGAAGCCGAGCGTGGCGAGCGCTCGCGCCGCGGCGCCGCCCAGCACGCCCATGCCCATCACGCCGACTCGTCGCTCGCCGGCGACCGGCACGCGCGGCGCCTGCCAGCGCGTCTCTGCCTGAGCGCGAAGGATCGCCGGCCAGTTCCGATGCAGGTACAGCACGGCCAAGCACACATATTCAGTCATGCGCTGCGTCAGCTCGGGATCGACCACCCGGCTGATCGGCAGTCCGGCCGGGACCGTTGGGTCCGCCAGGATATGGTCGCAGCCGGCGCCGAGGGAGAAGATCGCCTTAAGCTTCGGCAGTCCGGCGAGCAGCCCCCTCGGCGGCTGCCAGACATAGGCGTAGTCGATTTCCGCAGCGCGACCGGCATCGGGCCAGACTCGCAGCTCGAGCGCCGGATCAATCGCGCGAAAGGCATCCACCCAGCGATCCGGCGCATCCGGCACCACCAGCAGCAGGCACGGCATGCCGTTCTCCTCCGTGCTCAGCGGCTCGCCATCCGACGCGCCGACCGTTACCATGTCGCACAGGCATTCCCTGCCCATTGAGCGGATTGCCGGATAGTCTGTGGACGCAGCATCGGGAAGCCGCCCCCATGCGGCTGCGCCTTGACGAGAGAGAGACCATGCGAACGCTGCTGACGGCAATCGTGCTTGCGATCCTGTCGATCCTTCCTGCTCAGGCGCAGGAAGGCCTAGTCATCCGCGACAGCGACTATGGGGTCGCCGAGACCGCCGACCGCCTGGTATCCATCCTGGAGGAGAACGACGTCACGGTCATGGCTCGGGTCGACCATGCCGCCAACGCCGAGCGTGTCGGCCTGGAGCTGCCGCCGACCGTCCTCGTGATTTTCGGCAACCCGCGGATCGGCACCCCGCTGATGCAGGCGGAACGAACCGTCGGCATCGACCTGCCGCAGAAGGCGCTTGTCTGGCAGGAGGACGACGGCACGGTGCGCCTTGCCTACAACACCGCCGAGCACTTGGCCGATCGGCACGGCATCACCGGCCGTGACGAGGCGCTGCAGCGGCTGGCCGGTGCGCTCAACCGCTTCACCGCGCACGCGGTCGGCGCCTCGGACTAGGCTTGAAGCGATGGCCATGACCGACGACACCGCCGACACCACCTCTCCCGAACCGGAGCCCGCGGACGGAGCCAGCAAGCCCAAGCGGACCGACCGGCTCGACCTGCTTGGCTGGGTCTCTCTCAATGCCGCGCTCGCTACGCTGCTGGTCGCCCTGATCTGGGGGTTCCGCGGCCTTTTCGTGGTCGCCCTGGTCCTGACACCGGTGGTGCTCGGGGCGCTGGTGCTGATCAGCCGAGGCCGCTGAGCCGTCGAACCCTTTGGCGGAAAGGGGGCCGCCGCTGCAGACCCATTTCACCCTCGCCCAGCTCGCCGATGCCGCCATGGCGGAATCGGAGCGCATCCTGCGCAGCTGCGTCCACTGCGGCTTCTGTCTGGCCACCTGCCCGACCTACGTCCTTCTCGGCGACGAGCTCGACAGTCCCCGTGGCCGCATCTACCTCATCAAGGACATGCTGGAGCGGGACCGGCCGGCCTCCGCCGCAACGGTCAAGCATCTTGATCGGTGCCTGACCTGCCAGTCCTGCATGACCACCTGCCCCTCGGGCGTCCACTATCTGCATCTGGTCGATCACGCCCGGGTCCATGTCGAGCGGACCTACAAGCGGCCGTTCCGGGAGCGCTGGGTGCGCCGGCTGCTTGCCTCAACCCTCCCCTATCCCCGGCGCGTGCGACTCGCGCTGCTCGGTGCAACGGCCGTTCGGCCTGCCGCGCGCCTGCTGCCCGCGGCGCTCAGGCCCATGCTGGCGCTGGCGCCCCGACCGTTGCCGCCGCCGAGCCCGGTCGATCGGCCTCAGGTAATCCCGGCCGAGGGGCCGCGCCGGCTCCGCGTGGCCCTGCTCAACGGCTGCGCCCAGCAGGTGGTCGATCCATCGATCAACGAGGCCACCGTCCGCCTGCTTGCCCGCCACGGCGCCGAGGTGGTGGTGGCACGGGGCGCCGGCTGCTGCGGTGCCCTCACCCACCATATGGGCCGCGGGGCCGACGCCCATGCCGCTGCCAAGGCCAACATCGTCGCCTGGGAGCGCGAACTGGCCGAGCACGGTGGTCGAGGCCTCGACGCCGTGGTCATCAACACCTCGGGCTGCGGCACGACCGTCAAGGACTACGGCTTTCTTATGCGTACCGATCGGGCGTGGGCGCGCCGTGCCGCCGAGATCGCGGCATTGGCGCGCGACGTCACCGAGGTGATGGCCCAGCTCGGCCTGAAGCCCACGACGCTCGCGGCCGGCGGGCTGACCGTCGCCTATCATTCGGCCTGCTCGATGCAGCACGGCCAGCGCATCGAGGATCCCCCGCGGGCCCTTCTGCGCGCCGCCGGCTTCACCGTTGTCGAGGTGCCGGACGGTCATCTCTGCTGTGGCTCCGCCGGCGTCTACAACCTGTTGCAGCCGGAGCTTGCCGGCTGGCTGCGCCAGCGCAAGGCGGCCGCCATCGACCGGACTGGTGCGGATCTCGTCGCCACCGGCAATCTCGGCTGCATCACTCAGTTGGCCGGCGCCACCCGGCTGCCGCTGATGCACACGGCGCATCTGCTGGACTGGGCCACCGGCGGCCCGGTGCCGGAACGGCTTCCGCTTGGACTGGCCGGGCGCGCGGCCAATCCGGGCGAGCGAGCGCCGGCCCGGATGACGGGATAGCCGCCGCCGGGCCGGCCGGGGCCGTTCGCGTGAGCCGGAAACGCTCCAAATCAGTCGGATTAGGCTGAAAGTCGGAACAAGCGTGCGCCTTGGCCCGGCCAAACCGACAATTCAGCCGTCCGTGCCGCCCTGGTCGAGCAGAATTTCACAGTTTGGCCGATCTCCGCACACCCGGAAGACTGCTAGAACGGATCCTCGACGCACGGCACCGAGGCGTCGAAACCGAACCATTTGATGCTGAGCTCGGTCAGCGTGCCGTCCCGGTAGGCGTCGCAGATCGCCTCGTCGAACCGCGCCTTCAGGGCCTCGTCCTCCTGACGCAGGCCGACCCCCATGCCCTCGCCGAGCAGCGGATAGTCGGCGCCCACGAGGCCCGGCCCGGCCACGGCAAAGTCCGCGCCCTCCTCGGAGTCGAGGAACGTGGTCCAGGCGAAGGCATCGGCGACACCGGCGTCGATGCGCCCCGCCACGAGGTCGAGCTGGAGCTGCTCCTGGGTGTCGTAGAGGCGAACATCCGCCTCAGGCGCCTGCTGCTCCAGCAGGTCCTGGAAGATGGTCGCCACCTGGACGCCGACGGTGAGCTCGCCGAGGGCGTCAAGCAGGGCGTCACCGGTCTCGGCCTGCTGCAGATCCGCATCGGCTGGCGCAACCGCCACCACCGGCGTGGTGACATAGGCGCGCGAGAACGCGATGCGCTCCTTGCGCTCCTCGGTGACGTTCATCGCCGCCATGATGGCGTCGTAGCGGCCGTTGAGCAGCGCCGGAATGATGCCGTCCCAGTCCTGCGCAACGAACGCGCATTCGGCCTCCATCCGGCGGCAGAGATCCCGGGCGAGGTCGATCTCGTAGCCGGCAAGCTCGCCGGCACTGTCGGTCAGGTTGAACGGCGGGTAGGCGCCCTCGGTGCCGATGCGCACGGTATCCTGGGCGTGGCCGGGAGCCGCGGCCAGAGCCAGGGCCGAGGCGGCGAGCATGAGCCTGGGTATCACGGGTGAAGCCTCCTGAAGGAGCGATCATCTGTCCTGATTGACGGCGCGCCGAGACGCGGGGCGGAGTCTTGACGGCCCGACAAGGCCGGTCAAGCGCGCGGCGACCGGCGCAGGGTGGCGCACGGAAGCGCAGAGCGTCGCCCTGGAGCGTTTCCGCTCGGCGTGGACTCGGCATTGAGCAGCCGGACAGAGTGGTGACGGTGTTGCCCGGGGCCAGGGCTGACAGGTTTCACGTTGCGTTCGAGGTGGCATTGGCCCGGGCCCGGGGGGAGCGGCCGGCGATGCCCCTTGAGCCCGCAACGCTCTCGCCATCCACTCCGTAGGTCCTTTGCCAGATCTGTTGACAATCCGCTGCAGATCGTGCGTTTCATCCACGTGCGCTGCCGGAACCACCCGGCTGCCCGCCAACGCTCGATTGATCGGCGTCACACGGCACCATGGACAAGAGGGAGGTTCTTGACCGTTTTCGGCAGCGCCTGGAGCAGGTGATCGCGGCCTCCGGCCTGAGCCGCAGCGCCTTCGCCCGAGACGTCGACATGGACCGCTCGACCCTGTCGCAGCTGCTCTCACTCGGCAACGAGCGGCTGCCGCGCCTCGAGACCCTGGTCGCCATCGCCGTCGCCCGGCAGGTCAGCATCGATTGGCTGCTCGGTCTGAGCCAGCACGGCCCGCTCGGCACCGACGTGATGCGCGAGACGCTGAGCATCGAGCGCGGCACCCCGAGCGGCGCCGACGAGCGCCTGCTCGCGTGGCATGCCGAGGCGATCGGCTACAAGATCCGGTACGTGCCGACCACGCTGCCCGACCTTCTCAAGACGCCCGAGGTGATCCAGTACGAGCTGGCGCGCTTCGCCACGGGCAGCCCGGCCCAGGCGATCGAGACGGCTTCGGCACGGCTCGCCTACCAGCGTCGGCCGGAGACCGACATGGAAGCCTGCAGCAGCATCCAGAGCGTCCGCGCCTTCGCGGCCGGCGAGGGCCTGTGGAGCGGCATCGACCGTCCGGCCCGGGTGGAGGCGCTCCGCCAGATGGCCGGGCTGACCGCCGAGCTGTACCCGACCTTTCGCTGGTTCCTCTACGATGAGCGCCAGCGCTACTCCGTGCCGGTGACGATCTTCGGGCCGATACGCGCCGCGATCTACGTTGGTCAGATGTACTTCGTGTTCAATTCGACCCAGCATATCCGCGTGCTGGTCGAGCATTTCGACGACCTGATCCGCAGCGCCGTCGTGCAGCCGCCGGACGTGGCGGCTTGCCTCGGCGATCTGGCCGGCCGCGTCTGACTTGGCGGCCCCGTGGCGGACAGCCGGTCACGTCAGCCCTTGCTCTCGGCCTCCCAGGCAAGGCGCTTGCGGTAGATCGTCGAGGCGCTGATGCCGAGCAGGGAGGCCGCCCGCGGGATATTTCCTTCGCAGCTCTCGATCGCCTGCTCGATGGCCTCCTTCTCGACCTGCCAGAGGGGGCGGATGGCCGGCCGTGTGCCGGGGCAGGCGCCCGCCGGAGCGGCGGCGGCCGGGCCGTTCGCGCCTGCGTGCCGGGGCTCGGGCGACTCCTCCGCCTCGTCGGGCATGCCCGGCCCGTTCGCGGCGCGACGCGGCGCCGTGCCTGCGGTGGGCTGGCCGAGCGGCGGTGGCAGCATGTCCGCCGTCACCGTCTCGCCGTCGTGGAGTACGACGATGTTGCGGACCACGTTCTGCAGCTGCCGGACATTGCCGGGCCAGCGGTAGTCCCGGATGCGTGCCTCGGCATCCGCGTCGAAGCGGGTGAAGCGCTTGCCTTCCTCGCGCGCGTAGACCAGGAGGAAATGCCGCGCGATCTCCACGACGTCGCCGTCGCGCTCACGCAGCGGCGGCAGGTAGATCGGGATCACGTGCAGGCGATAGTACAGGTCCTCGCGGAAGCGCCCGCACTCGACCTCGTGCAGCGGGTCCCGGTTGGTAGCGCAGATGATGCGGATATCGACCTTTTCCTGATGCGTGCCGCCGACCTGCTGAAAGGTGCCGGTCTGCAGGAAGCGGAGCAGCTTGGTCTGAAGGTTCAGCTCCATCTCGCAGATTTCGTCGAGGAACAGGGTCCCTCCGTCGGCCAGTGAGGCCGCGCCCTCGCGGTCCTGAACGGCGCCGGTGAAGGCCCCCTTCACGTGGCCGAAGATCTCCGACTCCATCAGGTCCTTTGGAATGGCGCCGCAATTGATGGCGATGAATGGCCGCTCGCCGCGCGGGCTGCGCCGGTGGATGGCCTCGGCGCAGACCTCCTTGCCGGTGCCGCTCTCGCCGATGACGAAAACAGTCGCCTTGGAGGTGGCGGCGCTGTCGATGATCCGGTAGACCGCCTGCATGGCCAGGGACGAGCCAATGAAGCCGTAGTATTTCTCTCGGCTCAGGTCGTCCCTGTAGGTCTCGACGATCTGCTCGAGACGCATGCGTTCGACGGTGTTGCGCACGGTCACCAGCAATCGGTCGGCGTTGAAGGGCTTGACGACGAAGTCATAGGCGCCCCAGCGCATGGCTTCGACCGCCAGGTTGATCGATCCGTGAGCCGTGACCACAATCACGCCGATGGGCAGCTCCTCCTCGCGGATGTGGCGAAGGATGTCCATGCCGTTCATGTCGGGCAGCTGCAGGTCGAGCAGGACGACCCGCGGCCTCGACCCGGCAATGGCCGAGAGGGCGGCGGCGCCGGTCTCGACATGCGCCACCTCGAGCCCGGCCTTGCGCAGATACTCCACATAGACGCGCGCCAGCGACGGCGTGTCTTCGACCAGGAGCACCCTGAATGTCTCGGTTGCCGCCATCGGACATGACATTGAGGAAGATTGTTTCCGCCAGTCCTACTGAAGAACCCAAACCCTGGCAATTCGCCGCACGCCAGCAGACGGTTCCCTTAGCGGTTTTTTCGCGACGGCACGACCGTCTGCCCGGCATCGCGCGGCACGGGACCATCCGTTGCAGCGGGAGACAGGGGCCCGCCGAACGACTCCGCCAATCGGACAGGAAGGTACCAAGGAAGGCCGCGCCGCGAAACGCAAGACAACGGGGCTTGTCCGCTCCCGGCACGGCAAGATCCGGATAATGTTTCGCGAACGATACGAATGGTCGGCGCATCGCATCGGGTCCGAATCTTTCCTACTTTTTGTCGTGAGCAAAGCGCTTCATTTCGCACATGACGAGAAATCGCGCCGATGCGCTCGGGAGTACCACCGGCGTGACTCATCGGTGACCGACAAGTCTTCGGCTGTGATTGTAGGGAGGCAATCATGCTGAGCTCAAGAGCGTACGGTCGTCGCGCGCCTGAATCGGCCGGGCGTTGCCGCTGTAAAGACGGGCGAAGGCGGCAATTTGTTGTGGCAGCACCTCCACCGCGGCCCGATAGACGACCCATACCACGTTTTCCGAGCAGGGGGGCCTGGACAGCGACCCCTCGTAGGTGAAGTACGCCCGCTCCTGAGGAAGCAGGCTGGCCGGGTCGACCATGACCCCGGGCACCGGCACCGGCGCGCCGATGCGCGGCGGCAGATGCCGGAAGATCGGTGTGTAGGCCGGGTGATCGCCGCCGCTGTTCAAGAAGACCGCGACGACCGCGATCATGCCGTCGACGGCGTGATGCATGAAATGGGCTTCCATGGCGTGCCGGGCGCCATCCACGCTGTGCTCGCTCGGGCGGTGGAAGTGAATGTCCTCGAGCGCGAAGTCGATGCCGTGGATATGGGCGCCGGAGCCGGCGGGAACCGGCAGCCGCACCGTATGGCCGTCATTGTGCAGGGTGAGGGGCATCGGCCGATAGCTGAAGCGGAGCGGCCGCAGCAGCGCCGGTGTCGCGTCGGTGAGATCGATCGGGGCTTGGCTGGCGCCGCTGCCACACAGTGCGGCGCCGTCCAGCCCGCCCCAGCCTGCCGGCCCGCGTGCCCCCTGATAGCTCCATTCGGCGGCCATCGCCGGACGGCACAGCGGGCACGCCGCCGCGCCGACGGCCAGTCCGCGGAGCAAACGCCGTCGCCGCATCCTCGACACTCGCTGTCTTCGCTTCTTCGGTAGCAGGCCTCAGAGTGGCAGAGCAGCTTGAGGGAACCCTTAAGCGGACGAACAATATGGCGCGGGTGGCGGCGTCCAGGCCGGAGGCCCGGCGCTTGGTTCGGGACGAAGCCCCATGGGTCGGACGGCAGGGGCCGCCGGAGGCGTCGGCCCGGCTGGCCGGATCGGTTGGTCAAATGGGCTGGCTTGCCTGACGCGCCGGTCAGGCTTGCGCGTGGCGCCGCAGGCCCGATGGGAGGAGTCTGGTCGGCTGCCCAGGCTCCGGAACGGCCGCGCCTGTCAGCTGTCCCTCGCCTGCGATTGGCACCCCGGCCTGTGGCAGCGTGACCCCTGTATTGCCCTGGACGGCGATCCCATGACCGAGCCCGAGCGCTTCGTCATCCGCCTTGTGCGGCGCCATACGTCTTCGGCACCGCCATCTGGTCCGAGGCGTCGACGGGGGCTTGAGCTTCGGCGCGCCGATCCGATGGCAGGGCCTCGGCGGCATCAGCTGCGTGGCGGTTGCCTGCGGCGAGCCGTACCATCCCTCTTGCCTGCCCTTCTTCGGGCTCTTGTGACCTCCGGGAGCCTTGGCGGGAGCCTTGGCGGGAGCCTTGGCGGGAGCGTTGGCAAAGCCGCTGGCGCGATGACCCGAAGGCACAGCCCCTCTTGAGCCCCTCGGCCGGTCGGCCTCAAGGCACGTTGACAGGCGCAAGAAAAAGGGCGTCCGGCCATCGGCCGGACGCCCGACTGTCGGCGCGCCCGTGCGGCTACTCGCGCTGGCCGAGGAACATCAGCAGGAACTGGAACAGGTTGACGAAGGCGATGTAGAGGCTGAGCGCGCCCCAGACCGCCGTCACCGTCTGTTCATCGTGCGACGCCGTCTCGGCGTAGGCGTTCTTGATCTCCTGCGTGTAGAACGCGGTCAGCCCCGCGAAGATCAGCACGCCCGCGCAGGCGATCACGAACTGCAGCATGCTGCTGGCCAGGAAGATGTTGACCACCGAAGCGATCAGCAAGCCGATCAGGCCCATGATCAGGAAGCTGCCGAAGCCGGACAGGCTCCTCTTGGTGGTGTAGCCGTACAGGCTGAGGCCGGCGAACGCGGCCCCCGTGATGAAGAACGTGCGGATCACGCTCTCCCCGGTGTAGACCATCAGCAGGATCGACAGGCCGACGCCGTTGATGGCGACGAAGGCCCAATAGAAGATCTCGCTGCCCTTGGCGGAGGGGCTGCGCATGGCAAAGGCCGCGATCAGCAGCATCGCCAGCGGCGCGAACTGCGCGATCAGGCCAAGCGGCGTGATCCCGACCAGCCGTCCGGCCTCGGTGACGAAGAAGATGCCGGTGACCGCCGGCACATTGGCCACGCCCCAGGCGACCAGGCCGCTGATCGCCAAGCCGGTGGCCATGTAGTTGTAGACGCGCAGCATGTAGGCGCGCAGGCCCTCATCGATCTGCGCCTGATCGACCGTGCCGGCGCGCGTCGCCGCATAACGATTTGGTGCACCGTACGCCATCGTGCTCCCCATGACCGTGAAGTTAACACCTCGTACGCAGATATTTGGCCGCGTGCCCCGTCCGTTCAACGGCATTCGCGGACAAACGCCTGAAAAACAGGCGCAATTCCCTATGAGTCAAGGGGAATTCCGCTGTTCGGGAAATCTTCGCGACAGACCTGTTACAAAACACTTGAGGCCTCGCCGGCATCGGCTGGACGAGTCCTTGACGACACCGACGCCGCCCGGGCGGCTCCGCCGCGGGCAGGACCGCGACTCGACCACCTCCGGTGTCCGCTGCGTCCTCACTCGTTGCGCAACAGGGGTGCCGCCTTCTGCCCGAGCGCCCGCCACGTGCCCGCGAACCCGACACCCAGGGTGATCGCGGTGCACAGCACCACCGTCGTCAGCACGGCCGACGGCAGGAACACCCAGTCGATCTCCAGCACGAAGGACAGCACGGCCCAGCCGGCCACGCTGCCCACCGCCCCGGCGATCACCGCGGTGACCACGCCGAGCAGACCGTACTCGAGCACAAAGGCGCGCAGCACGTCGCCGCGCGTGGCCCCGAGCACCTTCAGCACCACGCTGTCGTACACGCGTCGGCGATGGCCGGCGGCAATTGCCCCCGCCAGAACCAGGGTGCCGGCGATCACCGTGACGCTCGCGGCGCTGCGCACCGCGGCGGCGACCTGCCCCAGCAGCCGATTGATCGTGTCGAGCGCCTCGCGCACCCGCACCGCCGTCACGTTGGCGAAGCGCTCGGCGATCGTGCCCTGCACCGCCGCCTCGGCCTCGGGCACGGCGCCGACCGTGGCCAGAAAGGTGTGCGGCGCGGCCGCCAGCGGCTGCGGCGAAAACACCAGGGTGAAGTTGATGCTCAGGCTGCCCCAGTCGATCGCCCGGAGGTTCGCCACCTCGGCCTCGATGTCGCGGCCGAGCACATTGACCGTGAGCCGGTCCCCGATGCCGATGCCGAAGGCGGTGGCGATGTCCCGATAGACGGACAGCAGCGGCGGACCGGCATAGTCCGCCGGCCACCAGTCGCCGGCGACAATGTCGTCATCCGGCCGCGGCGCCGCCCGGTAGGTGACGCCACGATCGCCGCGCAGCAGCCAGCCGTATTCCGGGTCGACCAGGGACTGGTCCGCCGGCATGCCGTTGACGGCGACGATGCGCCCGCGCAAGGACGGCACCGCCTCCGGCTCGTCCACCCCCTCGATCGCCTCCAAGGCCTCGCGGAACGGCCCGATCTGGTGAGGCTGAATATCCACAAAGAAGAAGGCCGGCGCAGCGTCGGGGATGTCGTCCTGCACCTGCCGGGACAGGTTCCCCTCGATCAGCGCGATGGCCACCAGCACGGTCAGGCCAAGGCCGAGCGACAGCACCACGGTCGGGGTCGGCGCACCCGGCCGATGCAGGTTGGCCAGCGCCAGCCGGAGCGCAGGGCGGCGCGGCCGGCCGATTCGCCGGGCGCCGGCCATCACCGCCCAGGCGGCCCCGCGGAAAGCGAGGATCGACGCCGCGGCCCCGAGCACGAACCAGGCGGCGAACACCCGGTCGACCGCGGTGGCGACGGCCAGCCCGGCGAGCAGGGCGCCGGACAGCCCGGTCGCCGCGATGAAGGCCGGGCGGGGCCAACGCCGCGCCGGCGCCACCAGATCGCGGAACAGGGCGCCGGCCGGCACGTCGCGCGCCCGCGCCAGCGGCCACAACGAGAAGGTGAGCGCGGTCAGCAGGCCGAAGGCGGCGGCCACCCCCAGCGCCCCCGGATAGACGCCGAGCGCCACGTCGACCGGCAGCAGCCCGGACACCACGCCGCCGACGAGAAAGGGCGCGGCGCCGCCCAGCAGGAGGCCGGCCGCGATGCCCGCCGCGGCCAGGGCCAGCGTTTGCATCAAGTATGTCTCGAAGACGAGGCCGTTCCGGGCGCCCAGCACCTTCAACGTGGCGATCGTGGCGATCTTGCCGTCCAGGTAGCTCTTGATCGCGCTGCCGACGCCGATGCCGCCGACCAGAAGCGCCGTCAGCCCCACCAGGGTCAGGAACAGCGCCAGCTGGCCGACGGTGCGCTCCAGCCTCGGCGCGGCGTTGGTGAAGTCGCGGACGCGCCAGCCGGCATCCGGGAAGGTCGCGCCGAGCTGCTGACGGAAGGCCGCCACGGACACCCCGTCCTCCAGGCGCAGCCGATACTCGTAGTAGATCATGCTGCCCGGCTGCTGCAGCCCCGTCTCCGCCAGGGCGGCCTCGGCCATCATGAGCCGTGGTCCGACGCTGAAGCCGCCGCTCGCGCGGTCGGGCTCGCGCTCGATCACCGCGCGCACCTCGAGGACGGTCTCCCCGAGGCCGATTCGGTCGCCAAGGGCAAGGTCGAGGCGCTCAAGCACGATCGGCTCGACCGCCGCGCCCCACACGCCGTCGAGCCGGGCCAGCGCCATGTCCAGGTCGAGGCCGCCGCGCAGGTCGATCCCGCCGTACAGCGGGTAGAGCTCATCCACCGCCTTGAGCTCGACGAGCGCGGTCCGCGCCCCGTCCGGACTGCGCGCCATCGCCCGCATGTCGACACCGGTCGACAGCACGCCGCGCTCGGCCAGGAAGGCCCGCTGCGCGTCCGTCGCCGGGGTGTAGATCTGGCGCAGCGCCACGTCGCCGCCGAGGATCGCCTGCCCGTCCTCGCGCAGGCCGTCGAGCACGCCGCTGGCCACCGACTGAACCGCTGCGATGGCGGCGACGCCGAGGGTCAGGCAAGCCAGGAAGATGCGGAAGCCGGCAAGGCCACCGCGCAGCTCACGCCGCGCCAGGCGGGCGGCCAGGGTCAGGCTCATCCCACCGCCTGCCGGACCGGCGCCGGCGCGTCGAGGCCGCCGCGACCGTCGTCAAGGACGCGGCCGTCGCCCACGCGGACGATGCGGTCGCAGCGCTCGGCGAGCCCCTGGTCGTGGGTGATCAGCAGCAGCGTCGCGCCGTGGTCGCGGGACAGGCCGAACATCAGGTCGATGATCTGGCCGCCGGTCGCGGCATCCAGATTGCCGGTGGGCTCATCCGCCAGGATCAGATCGGGCTCCCCGGCGAAGGCGCGCGCCAGCGCCACCCGCTGCTGCTCGCCGCCCGACAGCTGGCCCGGATAGTGGGTCAGCCGATGCCCGAGCCCGACCGCCTGGAGGTTGGTGGCGGCGCGGTCGAAGGCATCGTCCCGGCCGGCGAGCTCGAGCGGGATGGCGACGTTCTCCAGCGCCGTCATGGTCGGCACGAGATGGAAATTCTGGAACACGATGCCGACATGCTCGCGGCGGTACAGGGCGAGCTCGTCCTCGCCAAGCCGGTTCAACTCGTAGCCGGCCACCTCGACCGTTCCGGCGGTCGGCCGCTCCAGCCCGCCGATGATCATCATCATGGTCGACTTGCCGGAGCCCGAGGGGCCGACAATGCCGACACGCTCTCCGGCGTCGACCTCGAGGTCGACGCCGCGCAGGATGTTGACGAGGCCGGCAGCGCTTTCCAACTGTAGCGCCACCGAGGCGAGCCGCACCATGGGCGCGCCCCGGCCCGATGGTTTCCCTGACATTCTGGTCGACATCGTGCGCATCTCGAGCCCGTCTCCCGGCGACCCACCGGTAATTGGCCTGCTCGGTCGGGTTGTCAACGCGACCGCCGGCGCGCTGCTGCTCCTCGGGCTGACCGTGCCGCCGGCCGAGGCCCGGCCGCTCACCCTGCTGGCGCTGGGCGACAGCCTGGTCGCCGGCTACGGGCTGGCGCCGGAGGATGCCTTCCAGGCGCAGCTCGAGGCGGCGCTGGCGGACCGGGGTTACACGGTCGAGGTGCTGGACGGCGGCGTCTCCGGAGACACCACGGCCGGCGGCCTGGCCCGGCTCGACTGGGCGCTGGCCGACGATCCGGACCTGGTGCTGCTCGAGCTGGGCGCCAATGACGGCCTGCGCGGCATCGATCCGGCGGAGACGCGGGCCAATCTCTCGGCGATCCTGGAGCGACTCACCTCGGCGGGGACGCCGGTGCTGCTCGCCGGCATGTATGCGCCGCCCAACCTCGGCCGGCGCTACGGCGAGGCCTTTAACGCCGTCTTTCCGGATCTGGCCGAGCAATACGATGTGCCGCTCTACCCGTTCTTCCTGGACGGTGTGGCGGCCGAGCCGTCGTTGAACCAGGCGGACGGGATTCATCCGAACGAGGAGGGCGTGGCCGTGATCGTCGAGCGGATCACACCCCATGTCGTGGCGCTGATCGAGGACGCGGGGCTCGCCCCGGCGGTGCGGTGACCCGTGCGTGACGGCCCGTGGCCCCAGCCCCTCGGCCGGCTGCAGCCGGGCGAGTTCCGAAGCGCCATCGGCAGCGGCCGGGACTGGCGGGAGGCGACCCGCGCCTGCCTCGACCGGCTCGGCAACGTGCGCGACGGCACGTTGGGTGTCGTGTACCTGGCCGATGCCCTGTCGGACGATGCTGGCAGCATCCTGACCCTGCTGCGCCAGCTGACCGGGGTGGCCGACTGGGTCGGCACCGTCGGCATCGGGGTGATCGGCGACGATCGCGAACTGTTCGACACGCCGGCGCTCTCGGTGCTGGTGGGGCGTCTGCCTGCCGGTCAGGTGCGGCTGCTGCCGCGCTTCACCTCGGTCGAGCAGACCGGGCTGGACGGCGATCTGGCCGACTGGGCGCGGGCCGCGCAGCCGGTGCTCGGCCTCGTCCACGCGGACCCGCGCAACCCGCAGACCCCCGCCATCGTGGAGGCGCTGAGCCGCGCCTCGGGCGCCTTCCTGGTGGGTGGGCTGACCTCGAGCCGGCATGCCTTCGCCCAGATCGCCGGCGGCCAGGGGGAGGGCGGCGTCTCCGGGGTGCTGTTCGGGCTCGAGGTGCCGGTCGTCACCGGGCTGACCCAGGGCTGCTCGCCGATCGGGCCGATCCACATGGTCACCGCGTGCGAGGATCACATCGTCGCCGAACTGGACGGGCGGCCGGCGCTGGACGTCTTCAAGGAGGACATCGGCGATTTGCTGGCGCGCGACCTGCGGCGCACCGCCGGCTACATCTTCGCCGCGCTGCCGGTGCCGGGCTCCGACACCGGCGACTATCTGGTGCGCAACCTGGTAGGGCTCGACCCGCGGGCCGGGCTGGTGGCGATCGCCCATCATCTTGTGCCGGGCGACCGGCTGATGTTCGTGCGCCGCGACGCGGCGGCCGCCGTGCAGGATCTGGGCCGCATGCTGGCCGGGGTGACCCGCCGCCTGGGCGGGCAGCGGCCGCGCGGCGCCGTCTATGTCAGCTGCCTCGCGCGCGGGCCGAACCAGTTCGGCACCCAGTCCGAGGAGATCGCCCAGGTGCAGGCAGCGCTCGGCAGTGTGCCCCTGGTCGGGTTCTTCGCCAACGGGGAGATCTCCCACGACCGCCTCTACGGCTACACCGGCGTGCTGACGGTGTTCCTGTAGAGCGTTTCCGGCTCAACGGGCATCGCCGGCCGCTCCCCGCCCGGCACCCCGCGACGGCATGCTCGGACTGGCCGCGCAGGGCAGCGGGCCGCTGGCGATTTCGCATCAGGCGGAAACGCTCTGGGTGAAGGGGCCGCCAGACTGCCGCTGATCGGGGCTCAGAGCCGCGCCGGCAGGCACATGCCCGGCACGAGGCCGGAGCGGCAGCCGGCCAGCGCCACTCCGGGGCCGCAGCCGATCTCGAGCAACCCGGTCCTCCGGGCCGATCTCGAGCAGGTCGAGTGTCCACAGGCTGCGCTGCCCGGTTGGCTGGCCGCCGCGCCATGACCGCGCCCGCAAGCGCCCCGTGCGGTCCCGACGCCCCCGTGAGGCGTGCGGAGCCCAAGGACCCTGCGTCGCCGCCTGCTCCAGCGCGGCGCGCGACGTCCGCACGCGCCCGGTTGGCATGGCGCGAAGGCTGTGGTGGTGTGCCGGACGCACGTTCCTCCCGCCGGCTCGTCCATGTCCGGCCTACCCCTCCGGAGCCCGTCCCATGGAATACCGCCGTCTCGGCCGCACCGACCTGCGGGTCAGCCGCATTTGCCTCGGCACCATGACCTGGGGCACCCAGAACACCGAGGCCGAGGCCTTCGCCCAGCTCGACCATGCGCTGGACCAGGGCATCAACTTCCTCGACACGGCGGAGATGTACTCGATCCCGCCGACCGCGGAGAGCTTCGGCAAGACCGAGACGTGCATCGGCAACTGGTTCCGGGAGCGCAACAACCGCGACAAGGTCATCCTGGCGACCAAGGTGACCGGTCCGAACCCCCGCTTCGACTGGATCCGCGGCGGGCGCAACGGCCTCGACCGCGGCAACATCGAGGCGGCGGTCGAGGGCAGCCTGCGCCGCCTGCGCACCGACTACATCGACCTCTACCAGCTGCACTGGCCGCATCGGCGCACCAACATGTTCGGCCGGCTGGACTACACGCACGATCCGAACGAGGAGCATGTGGCGCCGGAAGAGACGCTCGAGGTCTTGGCCGACCTCGTGCGCGCCGGCAAGGTGCGCCATGTCGGCCTGTCCAACGACAGCCCCTGGGGCGTCATGCGCTTTCTCCACCTGGCCGAGGCCTCGGGCGACGCGTGGCCCCGGGTGGTCTCCGTGCAGAATCCGTACAGCCTGCTGAACCGCAGCTTCGAGATCGGCCTTGCCGAGATCGCCCACCGCGAGGAGGTCGGCCTGCTCGCCTACTCGCCGCTCGCCGGCGGCACCCTGAGCGGCAAGTATCTGGGCGGGCGCATCCCGCCGGGCTCGCGCCGGGCCATTGACGGCCGCGGCTCGCGCTACGCCACGCCGCGCGGCGACGCGGCGACCGAGGCCTATGTCGGCATCGCCCGGAAGCACGGCCTCGACCCGGCGCAGATGGCGCTGGCCTTCGTCAACAGCCGGCCGTTCCTGACCTCGAATATCATCGGCGCCACCTCGATGGAGCAGCTGACCGCCGACATCGCCTCGGAGCACATGATCCTGCCGCAGGAGGTGCTGGCCGACCTCGAGGCCGTGCACCGGGACAATCCGAACCCCTGCCCCTGAAACGGTCCTGGTGGCGGAGCACCGCCCGCGCGGCCTTGCGGTTCGTTTCGGCCACGCTACCCTACGGTGAGGTCGGGCGCGAGCCCGCCCCGGCGCGGCCGGGACGGCAGCACCGCCCGCACAGCCTCCGCCGACGCGGCCGCCCCGGCGCCCCGGAAGGATCGCCGCCATGATGCGCCTTTTCGTCGCCCTCGACCTGCCCGAGACGGTGCGTCAGCGCTTGGCCATGCTGCAGGCCGGGCTGCCCAACGCCCGTTGGATTCGCGCAGAGAACCTGCACGTCACCCTGCGCTTCATCGGCGAGGTCGAGGAGCACCGCGCCCAGGATCTGGACAGCGCGCTGTCGCGCATCGAGGCGCCGGCCTTCGATCTGACCTTGGTCGGCGTCGACTTCTTCGGCCCCGACCGCAAGCCGCAGAGCCTGCTGGCGGTGGTCGAGCGCTCCGATCCGCTGCAGTTCCTGCGCGACAAGGTCGATCGCGCGGTGGCGGCGGCGGGGCTCGGTCTCGACGACCGCAAGTTCCGCCCGCATGTCACCCTGGGCCGGCTGCGCGGCGGCCCGCACAGTCGCACCGGCCGCTGGCTCGGCGAGAATGGCCTGCTGCGCGCCGGCCCCGTGCCGGTGACCGAGTTTGTCCTGTACCGCAGCCACCTGGGCCACGAGGGCTCGGTCTACGAGCCGCTCGCCGCCTATTCCCTCAAAGTCGATGCCTCCCTCGATGGGGCGGCCGGCGACGGCTCAGAGGGACTCGCCGCGCAGCAGGCGCGGTAGCTGCCCGACCGTGCCCATGGCATGGCGCATGAAGAAGCGCTTGAGCGGCGGCAGCCGTCCCACCGCGGCGAGGCCGATGTCGCGCGCCACGCGCACCGGGGGGAGATCATTCGAGAACAGCCGGTTCAGGCCGTCGGTCACAGCGATCAGCGACAGCACATCGGCGCGCCGCCAGCGCTGGTAGCGGGCGAGCCCGTCGGGCCAGCCGAGGTCGAGCCCAAGCCGCGCGCTGTCCGCCAGGATCTCCGCCAGCGAGGCGACGTCGCGCATGCCCAGGTTCAGGCCCTGGCCGGCAATCGGATGGATGGCATGGGCGGCATCGCCGATCAGCGCCACCCGGTCGGCCGTGTAGCGCTCCGCGTGCAGCACGCCGAGCGGCCACGCCGCGCGGCTTCCGATCCAGCGGACCCGGCCCAGGAAGTCGCCGGCGCGCCGCTGCAGCTCGTCGCTGAAGTCATTCTCGGGCAGCCGCAGGAAGGCGTCGGCTCGCCGCTCGGGCACGGTCCAGACAATGGATGAGCGCGGCGTCCCGTGCTCGTCGTCGCGCATGGGCAGGATCGCGAACGGTCCGTCCGGGTAGAAGTGCTCGACCGCCACGCCGTCATGCGGCACCTCGTGGGCGATGGCGCAGACGATCGCCTTCTGCCGGTAGGCCCAGCCGGTGGTGCCGATGCCCGCCAACCGCCGCACCAGGGAGCCGCGGCCGTCCGCGCCGACCACCAGATCGGCGGTGATCCGCCGGCCGTCGGAGAGCCTCGCCGTGATCCCCGCGGGCGCCGTCTCCAGCGCGGCCAGGGCCGCCGGCGCCCGGTGCGCCACCGTGGGCGCGGCGTCAAGGGCGGCCAGCATGGCCCGGCGGATGGTCCGGTTCTCGACGATATGCCCGAACGGCTCGTCGCCGACCTCGGTGTGGTCGTAGTGCAGGAACACCGGCGCGTTGCCGTCGGCGATGCGGATGTCGAGGATCGGCGCCGCCTCGGGCTCGAGCGCCGGCCAGATGCCGAGGCCCTCGAGCAGGCGCCGGTTGCCGTAGGAGATGGCGGTGGTGCGGATGTCGTAGCCCGGGTCCGTGCGCGCCTCGGGGCTGTCGCGGTCGATCGCCACCGCGTCGATGCCGGCCTGGCCGAGGGCGGCGGCGAAGCTGAGCCCGATCATGCCGCCGCCGACAATCAGGACCTGGGTGCGCGTGCTCTCGCTCATGCGCCGAGGGTTACCGCGTCCCCGGCGCCTGTCCAGAGGCTTCCGGCGCCTGCGACGCCGCGCCGAGCCTCTGCGCAAATTTTCAGCAATTGCCTTTGATCGTCCAGGATTCTGTCGGGGCGACCGGACGATGCGCCGGCAAAGCGTTTTACACTCGTGCAAGGCGGTTCAAAAACCTCGGTTTTGTGCAGCGCACCCAAAGCGGCACGAAAATTGATTCCTGCATGGCGGGACGGCGGTGGAGCGGCGCGGGGACGAACCGTCTGCCCAAGGGGTGGGCAAAAAGCGGAAACTACCAAGGGAACAGGCAATGAAGCTGGTGATGGCCATCATCAAGCCCTTCAAGCTGGACGAGGTCAGGGAGGCCCTGACGTCGCTCGGTCTTCAGGGTCTGACCGTGAGCGAGGTGAAGGGCTTCGGCCGGCAGAAGGGGCAGACCGAGATCTACAGAGGGGCCGAGTACTCGGTCAGTTTCCTGCCCAAGGTGAAGATCGAGGTGGCGGTGACC
>CAZTHL010000004.1:0-49185 GCA_964613585.1 uncultured Mycobacteriaceae bacterium
GTCACCCGCGGCAAGATCGCCGACATCCTGCAGGCCCGCGGCAGTCTCGACGACGCCCTGCGCATCCGAGAAGACGAAGAACTGCCCGTCTACCGGCGCCTCGGCGACGTCCGCGAAGAGGCCGTCACCCGCGGCAAGATCGCCCATGTCCTGGCCGCCAAGGGCGATATCGACGCGGCCCGGGCGCTCCAGCTCGAACGCCTGGACACCAATCGGCGCCTGCACAACGCCGATGGCATCGCCGCCACTTTATGGGACCTCGCCCAGCTCGATCTCGCCGAGGACAAGCACCAGGACGGGGTTCCTCGGCTGATCGAATCCTTCGAGCTTTTCGTTCAGCTCGGCCGGGCCGAAGGACTGGCGGTGGTGGGGCAAACCCTCGGCGCCTTGATCGCCCGGGCCGGCGCGCCCGACCAGGCCCGCGCGGTCCTGTCGATCAGCGCCGGCGCCTACCGCAAGCTCGGCCGCGACCAACAGGCCGCGGCGGTCGAGGCCCTGCTCGATCAACTACCCTCCCGGAGCGACGACGATGACGACACCCCCCCCTGCGCCTGCGGATTAGCGGCGCCGAGGCCCCGGCGGCCGCCGAGACGGTCGCGGCCGCCGTGCGCGAGGCCGCGCCGGAGGCGGCCGTTTCCATCGAGGCGGCGGCGCCGTCGGCGGCCGAGGCGCGGCGCGCCGTCGACCCGGTGTCCCTGGCGACGCTGGTCTTGACCATCCCGGCCGCGGTGCTGGCGGTGATGGACATCGCCGACCGCCTGACCGAGCGGCTCGCCAAGCGCCGCCGGGCCGAGACCCTGCTCGACCGCCTGCGCGCGATCGAGGTGGAGCGCAGCGTGCGCATCCGCGTCGAGACGGCCGACGGCGACCGCGGCGTCGCCGACCTCGACCCGGACGCCCTGCTCGATCTCGCGAGCCGCCGGGACAGGTGAGCGCGGCGCACCCGGGCCCGCGGCGCCGACGCCCATCCTTCACGACCGGCGCAGCGTCCGGCCCGGTTCGTCGCGGCGAGCGCGGCGACGCGATCCAGCGTGGTGTCTGGCCGCCCCGAACGAAGGCTCGCGACGACGGCGAACGCAGCGGTAGGTTGGGTTCAGCGCCTGCGAACCCAGCGCCCAGTCGATGCGCCCGCACGAACACCCGGCGCCGGTGCCTGCCTGGTCCCGGATCACGTCGCCGGGCTCGCGATGCGTCGGATCGAGCCCGTCCTGATCGCGCCGGGCATCCCGAAGATCAGCCGCAAGGACGGATGCCGAGGCCGCGGGGTCCGTTGATCCCGGCTGAGGAGACAAAGCAGCCGGCCGGGCGCGCGGCGCCGCGTCGGCCGATCGGGCGCAAATACTGAAGGACTTGGCATCAATAAATATGCAAAGCCGCCGCCGCCGACTATTGCCGCACGTCACGCTTGACATCCATGGGCGGTCATCGTCTGCTTGAGGGCGCCGTGCCCGGGTGCTGGCACACCCGGAGCACGACTTGCCACCGCAACGCTTCACAGGAGCGCCAACGATGACCGATGCCGACGATAAAGGCGCGAACAATCCTTATCCAGAGCGGGCACAATCCGCTCTGCAGACGATCCGCCATGACCTGTGCGAGGTGCGCGACGGCATGCGCCGGCTGAGCTGGGTCGCCCGCATCTCCGGCCAGTCCCACGAGATCCAGGACGAGGCGGCGATCAACATCCTGATCTTCCTGGCCGAACGGCAGAAAAGCGTGTGCGACCGCCTCTACGACCTGGAGGGCAGCCTCGTCCGCGTGATCACCGACCTGGGCCGCCCCGCCCGGTCGTAGCCCGCGCGCCCACCGGACCCGCCGGGCACCGGACCCGCCGGCCCCGGGGCGGGCCCGCGTGGGACGAGCGGTGGTGGCGCCACGGATCCCGGCCCGCGGCGAGAGCCGACCGCGCAGGCATGCCCGGCTCTGCCAAGCACCGGTTGCCCCCAGCCCGGCCCTCCTCCGGGCACAGCGCGCGGGGGAGGGGGTGGCTTGCTCTTTCGCGGAACGCCGTCGGTCGGATTAGGCTCGCCCCGCGAGCCGTAATCCGACACTGCTGCCGGGACCGCCGCGGTGGTGTCCACGGACACGGTGTCCCCGCACGCGGTGTCCCCGGACGCGGTGTCGCCGGGCTGGTGTCAGCGCGCGGTCCAGCGTGGGCCGGATCGGTCGGCCGGCCATGGCCGGCAGGCGGAACCACCCGTGCCGCGACGGACGGCGTGCCGGCAGGGCGTGACCATGCCCTCCTGTTCGGGGGCGTGCCGCAGGGGCGGCTGGAACCCGCTGCGAGCCCGCGCGCTTCGCTCCGTCGGGGCCTCTGCCGCCAAGCGGGACCCGGGTCTTCCCTAGCCCCTGGCGGCGGGGAGCACCCGGCATCCGACCTCATCAGCTATACCGGAGGGCCGAGTATACCGGAGGGCCAGGTACACCGGAGGGCCGAGTATACCGGAGGGGAGCTCAGAGCATGCGAACGGAACGATGGGAGGTCGCTCCGGACACGGTGTCCGGGCACGGGGAAGGCGCGGTGCGCTGCTTGCAGATCCGGCGACCGGGGCAGGCGGAGTGGGAACGGCTGTCCGACGAGATACACGGCTTCGCCTCGGCACCCGGCTATGCGTGCATCATCGACGTCGCCATCTCGGATGTGGCGGATCCCCCGGCCGACGGGTCGACCCTGCGCTACGACCTGGTGCGGGTGGTGGAGCGCCGGCCCGCCTAGCTCCGGGCCCGCCTAGCTCAGGGCCCGCCTAGCTCAGGGCCCGCATGGTCGCGGGGCATGCATGGTCCCGGGCCCGCCCGGTCCCGGGACCACGCGTCGCGCCGTGAAGGCGTTGGTGATCAGAGCTGGCTGGTCTCGATCTCGTCCCGCAGGGCGGGGGTCGGCCCGCCGGCGTCGATGGCGGGACCCGGCGGCGCCGACAGTGCCGGTTCGGTCGGCCCGCTGTCGCCGGGATCAATCGCCTCGATCTCGACGAGCAGCACCGGCGGCACGGGCCCGGCGTCGATGGCGTCCTCACTCGGCATCCCGGCCGTGCCCGCGTCCGGGGTGGCCGGCTCCTCGGGCTCCACGAGAGAGGACTCGACCTGGGCGGTCAGCATCGGCGGAGGTCCACCGGCATCGACGGCCGGAGACGGCTGCCCGGCGCCGTTGGCATCGAGGGAGGGGTCGGTCATGGCGGATCACCTCACCCAGCCGAGCACATGGTAGCGTGCCTCGATCTGGACATCGTAGTCGACAAGGTTTCGTACGCAGACAAAGTATTTGGTGAGCGCGCCGTAGCCGCCGACATGGTCGTTCTGGCGCGTCACCTGGACCGTCCACTCGATCTGCGGCCCTGCGTCGCGCGGCGGGCTGATCGGCACCACGGTCCAGTCGACATGCCAGTGCGCCGGCCAGCTATGGGTGAACCAGCACTGCCGCGCCGTCTTGCGCACCGTCCCGCGGAACTGCACGCCGAGCCAGGAGCGGCTGGGCTCCAGATTGGGGTACATCGCACGAACGGCCGCGGTATCGCCGCCGCTGAGCCCGTTGCGCTGGCCGATGGTGACTCCCGACTGCAGCGGCACGATCGTCGGCTGTCCGTTCCGCGAGAACGCGGTCGGCCCGTAATGCATGATCGAGCCGTAGTCGTAGCGCCCGTAGTCGTCACCGTCGGTGATATGCTGATTGAAATTGTGCTCGCGGCCCGGCTGTATATTCTGAAAGTTGATCCGGACAAAGCTGTTCCGGTCCTCACGGCTCTGCTCGTGCCACAGGCCGACCGCATGGCCGATCTCGTGGATCGTCGCGCCGAGGCCGCAGCCGGCCGCCAGCCCAATGTCCTGGCGGCCGCCGCGCATGCCGACATGGGACCAGCAGCCGCTGGCCGGGATGAAGCGGACATAATTCGGATGGCGCGAGGCGTTGCCCGCCGTCCGCCGGACGAAGCGAATCCGGGTGCGCTGCTGCCAGTGCGCGACGGCGTCGGTGACACGCCCCTGGTTCGACAGATTGGCATGGATCTCGTAGGGAACGATGCCACCCGGCCAGCGATACCGGCGGCCGCTGATGCCGACCCCGTGGACCACCATGGTGTCGTCGCCGTCCACGGTGTCCGCCTGGGCGCGAAGCTCGCGGGTGAGCTGCTCCATCTCCTCCGCGGTTCCGAGCACGCAGCAGCCTTCGAACATGGCAAGCCGCCTCGGCTCGCCCGTATCCGGATCCGGCTCCTCCACAATCGAATAAGTAATCGGCCTGATCGCAAAGGTCGTTCCGGTAATGAGACCATCACGAACGGTATCGCTTGACAATAGAATGTCCTCTTCCATGTTCGTTTCCCTCTCTCGAATTGCGGCACCCCGGCAACTGTTGCCCTTTCACAAACGATGTAGTCGCCGGTGCCGTAGGGATGACCCGACAATACTAGGTCTTGTCAGGTGGTCGGGAAAGAGAGACGCCGAGCTGATCTTGCGTAAGATGGGAGTATGCCTACAACGAAATCTGTAAGTATTCTTCATGAGCATCGGACATACGAATGACGGCGTCGTTCCCCTCCCGCCGACGAAGGTCGTATCATCGTGGCCGTTCGGGCCGTGTCGCCGCCGGCGTCGCCGGGGCCGCCGACCCCTGATGACGCCGGTCGCTGTGTCGACCATCCCGGCACGGCATCCGGCGGCGGGGGCAGCGGAGCCAGGGATGGCGACCGGGAAGACACCGGCACGGTCGGGTTTGCCGCCGATGCCTCGTCGAGCGCGCGCGGCGCGTCGCGCAGGCCGCGGGGTGGAACCGCCGTACGGTATCGCGGCCGCCTCCGGGCCTTTCGGCTCTGGGAGGTCCTGCCGTGCTGGTCCGCCGGGGGCGTGGTTCGGGACAAGGCTCTTGCTTTTCGGAACCGTTCGTGGTTTGTTCAAGACGAAGATCCCATTCCTGGGTCGGTTCCCAGGACAGGTGGCAGGGAGGCGCGGGGTGGCGGGCGGCGGGACGGACAGGACAGGGACGGGCGAGGGCCTTGGCGGCGCGGTCGCGTGGTGTGCCGGCCGTGTTCACCGGTCGTCCGCGGTCCTGCTGCCGGGCCCGGCGGCGCGGGCGTCGAGCCCTCGGGCGGCCGCGACACGAGCAGCCTGCGGAAGCCTCGGTCGCGCTGCCGGGCGCGCCGTCCCGGAGGCCACGCCGGCGGCCGGCGTCGGTTTCGGCGTCGGTCCCGGCATCGGTCCCGGCGTCACGGCGCCGGCGTCACGGCGCCGGCCTACGAAGGCCTACCGTCCGCTACCAGGCCGCCCGTCGCGAGACCGGCCGGGTGGGGGTGCGGTCCCGGCCCGGAGGCCGGACGGGCGGGGCCGGCGCGCCGCGGCGCGGTCGGAACAGCCGGGGCGCCGCGGCGCGGTCGGAACAGCCGGCGCGCCACGGCGCGGTCGGAACACCCGGGGCGCCGCGACTGTTCGTTGCATCGTCGTCCAGCCCGGCCGGCGGCGCCCGCGTCGCCCGTTTCGGCCGGCGGCCCCCAGCCTTGGAGCCTCGATCGCGCCATGTGCCTGCTCTGCTCGCGCCGCCCGTTTCCCGTTCCCGCGCCCGGCACCGGCCCCGCCTTGGGCCGTGATGCCGCCCGGCCGGGTCGGCTCGCCAGGGCGCAGGCGCCGGTCGCCCGGCGCGCCGTGCTGACCGGGCTTGCCGGCGGCGGCGCGGTGCTGCTCGCCGGATGCCCGGGCTCCGACGGCGGCGTGCCGCTGTTCACCCCGTCCGACGAACAAATGGCCGAACTCGGCCTGCAGAGCTGGCAGCAGATCCGCCAGCAGGTCCCGCTGTCCGACGACCGGTCGCTGCAGCAGCGGGTCGACCGGGTCGGCGCCGAGGTGGTGCAGGCGGTCGGCGGCAGCCCGGCCGACTGGGAGTTTGCCGTGTTCGCCAGCGACCAGGCCAACGCCTTCGCGCTGCCCGGCGGCAAGGTCGGCATCTTCGAGGGCATGTTCCGGTACATCGAGAACGACGCCCAGCTCGCCACCATCATCGGCCACGAGATCGGCCATGTCGTCGAGGAGCATTCCGCCGAGCGGATGAGCCGGGCGCTGGCCACCCGCTTCGGGCTGCAAGCGGCGGAGGTGTTGCTGTCGACCGGCGGCGTCTCCTACTCGGCCGAGATCGCCGCGGTGCTCGGCCTGGGCGCGCAGTACGGCATCCAGCTGCCGTTCTCGCGCGAGCAGGAGCGCGAAGCCGACCGGCTCGGCCTCACCTACATGGCCCGGGCCGGCTACGATCCGCGCGCGTCCGTCGACTTCTGGCAGAACTTCGCCGGGGCGCCCGGCGAGGCGCCGCCGCAGTTCCTGTCGACCCACCCGTCGGCCGGCGACCGCATCGACCGTCTGCAGGCCGAGATGCCCGGGGCGCTCGAGATCTACCGGCGGCAGGTGGGCTGAGCGCGGCGGGCGGGCCGCGCCCGGGCGGCGGGGCCGGTCAGCCGGTGTGGGTCTCCAGGAACGCCAGGGTGCGCTCGAGCGCCCGCTCGGCGATCGCGGGCGCGTAGTCGGCCCGCTCGGTGCAGTTGAAGCCGTGGCCGGCGCCCGGATGGACGTGGATCTCGACGTCGGGCTGGGCGGCGCGCACCGCCTCGACCTGCTCGGGCGCGATCAGCGGGTCCTCGGCGCCGAAATGCATCAGCACCGGGCAGGACGCCGCCTCGGTGCGGAAGTCGGGGATCTGCGCGCCGTAGTAGCAGACGGCGGCGGCCGGGGCGAGCCGGGTCGCCGCCAGCCAGGACACCGAGCCGCCCCAGCAGTAGCCGATGGTGGCGACCCTTTGGCCGGCGTCCTCGATCGCCGCCAGCCGCTCGGCGAGCGCGGCCAGGCCGGCGGCGACGTCGCGCACCGGCAGGTCCCAGCCGATCTCGGTGCGCAGGGCGCGGCCGCGGGCCAGGTCCTCGTCGCCATAGCCGAGCTCGATGCCCGGGGCGACGCGGTCGAACAGGGCCGGCGCCAGGGCCAGGTAGCCGCGCCCGGCGAACTGCTCGCACAGCGCGCGGATGTGGTTGTTCACGCCGAACACCTCCTGGATGACCACCAGGCCGGCGCGCGGCGGCCCGTCGGGCAGCACGGCGTGGGCGGACAGGCGGTGGCCGTCGGAGGCGGTCAGCGTCAGGGTCTCGGGCGTCGGCATGGGGGTCTCCGCGAGGCTCAAGGCAGCGCCAGGTTAAAAGCTCTCGAAGACGTCGCGTTCCGGGACATAGCGCTGCAGGTCGCCCTCGGCGATGTCGAAATACAGGCCCTCGAGGTGCAGCACGTCCTCGAGCACGCGCTCGCGGATCCAGGGAAAGGTCATCAGGTTGTCGAGCGACACCTTGATGTTCTCCTGCTCGCAGAAGCGCTGCTGCTCCTCCATCGGATGGTGCGGGCGCAGGCGCAGGGTGCGGTTGCGGGCCGACTGGGCGATCTGGATCCAGTCGTGGATGTAGTCGCGGCCCGGCCCGATGTCCGGGTCGCCGGTCAAGAGGGCGCGGATGCCGCCGCAGCCGGCGTGGCCGAGCACGATGATGTAGTCGACCTGCAGCGAGAACACGGCGAACTCGAGCGCCGCGCTGGTGCCGTGGTGGCCGGTCGGCGTGGTGTGCGGCGGCACGATGTTGGCGACGTTGCGCACCACGAACAGGTCGCCCGGATCGGCGTGGGTGATGATGGCCGGGTCGACGCGGCTGTCGCAGCAGGCGATCATCATCGCCTTGGGCGACTGCTTGGTGGCTAGGCGCTTGAACAGGTCGGGGTTCTGCTGGAAGGTGGTGTCCTTGAACTCGCGAAACCCTTCGAGGATCTTGCGGAACGCCGGCATGGCACGCCCCCCTTGGCTGCTGTGGATCCCGGTAGTCCGGCCCGCCGGCGGCGCGCGGCGCGGGCGGTCCGGACGGTCCCGGGCGTTCAGGCCCCAGACGTTCAGGCCCCAGACGTTCAGGCCCCAGACGTTCAGGCCCTGGACGTTGAAGCCCTAGACGTTGAATCGGAAGTGCAGCACGTCGCCGTCCTGCACCACATAGTCCTTGCCCTCGACGCGCAGGCGGCCCGCCTCCCGGGCGCCCTGCTCGCCGCCGGCCGTGACGTATGTATCATAGTCGATGGTCTCGGCGCGGATGAAGCCGCGCTGGAAGTCGCTGTGGATGACCCCGGCGGCCTCGGGCGCGGTGGCGCCGGCCGGCACGGTCCAGGCGCGCGCCTCCTTCGGCCCGACGGTGAAGAAGGTGATCAGGCCGAGCAGCCGGTAGCCGGCGCGGATCACCTTGTTGAGGCCCGGCTCCTCGAGGCCGAGATCGGCCAGGAAGGCGGCCTTCTCGTCCGGGTCGACGAGCGCGGCCACCTCGGCCTCGATGGCCGCGGAGATGACCACGGCCTCGGCGCCCTCGGCGGCGGCCAGCGTTCGGACCCGGGCGGCATGGGCGTTGCCGGTGGCGGCCGAGGCCTCGTCGACATTGGCGACATAGAGGACCGGCTTGGCGGTCAGGAGCTGCAGCGGGCGCAGCTCGGCCGGGGTGGCCGCGCCGCTGGCGATCAGGGCGCGGGCGGGGCGGCCCTCGCGCAGCAGCGGCAGGATCGGCTCGATCCGGGCGAGCTGCTCGCGGGCCTCCTTGTCGCCGCCGCGGGCCCGCTTGACCAGGGCCTGCTGGCGCCGCTCCAGGCTGTCCAGATCGGCGATCATCAGTTCGGTCTCGACCGTCTCGGCGTCGCGCGCCGGGTCCACCGAGCCCTCGACATGGGTGGTGTCGCCCTCGAAGCAGCGCAGCACCTGCAGCACCGCGTCGACCTCGCGGATGTGGCCGAGGAACTGGTTGCCGAGCCCCTCGCCGCGCGAGGCGCCGCGGACCAGGCCGGCGATGTCGACGAAGGCGAGCTGGGTCGGCACGACGCGCGCCGAGCCGGCGAGTGCGGCCAGCCGCTCGAGCCGCGGGTCGGGCACGTTGACCCGGCCGGTGTTGGGCTCGATGGTGCAGAACGGATAGTTCGCCGCCTCGGCCGCCTGGGTCGAGGTCAGCGCGTTGAACAGGGTCGACTTGCCGACATTGGGCAGGCCGACGATACCGCATTGAAAGCCCATCTCTCTCCCGGCGCCCGGCTGCTCGCTCGGCTGGCCGGGCTCATCTAGCAACCCGCACGCCGCCGGGAAAGGGCCCAGATGGACCGGTCGAGCCCGCCCGTCACCGACCGCGGCGCCCACGGCCTGTCCGAGGTGGCGACGGGCGCCGACGCCGGGCCGGGGCGGCCGGGCGCCGCCGCCTTTGGCTTCGGCGTCGGCCTCGCGCTGTACGCGGGCGTCGGCCTCGCCCTGCATCTCGGGCTGTTCACCAGCCTGCCGCGGGACGAGCTGGAGGCCGCCTACTTCGCCCAGGGCTGGGCCTGGCGCTACGACCCCGACCAGCCGCCGCTCTACAACTGGCTGGCCCGGCTCGCGGTGGAGTTGACCGGCTCCGGCGGCATGCGGGCCGCCCTGGCCGGCCTCAAGATGGCGCTGCTGACGGCTGCCTATGCCGCCCTGCACGGCACCGTGCGGCGGCTCGGCGGCGGGTCCGGCGCCGCCGTGCTGGCCGGCATGGCGCCGCTCGCCACCTTCGCTCTCGGTTACGAGACGCTGCTTCTCTACACCCACAGCGTGCTGCTGCTGACCGCCGTCGCGCTCACGCTGCTGGCGCTGGCCGGCCTGGACCAGGCCGCGGGCCGCCCGGCCCGGGCCGGCTGGGCCGCCTTGCTCGGCCTGGCGCTCGCCGCCGGCCTGCTGACCAAGCCCAACTTCGCCCTGTTCGCCTTCGCCCTGGCCGGCGCCGCCCTGCTCGATCGGCATCTGCGGCGCCGCCTCGCCCGGCCGGTCACGGCGCTCGCTTTGGCGCCGCCGCTGCTCGCCCTCGGCCTGCTCGTGCTCGGCCCGGCGGCGCCCGAGCGGCCGCTCGGCGAGGCGCTGGCCGTGCATCTGGAGACGGCGCAAGCCGCCCGGCCGATCGAGATCCTGTCGGCCGGGCTGCTCGGCCCGCCGGCGCTCATCCTGCCGCTGCCCCTGGTCCTGGCCGCCCTGGCCCCGGCGGCGGCGCGCCGGCTCCCGGACCCCGCGAGCCGCTTCGAGCACGTCGGCCGACGCTGGCTGCGCCTGCTGGAGCGGTTCTGGGCGCTGGCGGTCGGGCTCGCGATGGCGGGCGCCCTCGGCCTTGGCGCGCATCGGCTCGACCACCACTACCTTCTGCCGCTGATGCTGGCGATCCCCCTCTATCTGGCCCTGCGCGTGGCGCTGAGCCGGCCCGACCCGGCCCGACGGCGCCGGCTGCGGTGGGCGCTGGCGGCGCTGGCCCTGGCCGGCCCGGCCATGATCGCGGTCGAGACCACGCTGATCCGGCCGGCGACCTGCCAGGACTGCCGTCTGCTGGTGCCGGCCGCGGGCCTCGCCGAGGAGCTGCGCGCGGCCGGCTTCACGGCCGGGACCGTGGTCGCCAGCGGTCTGCCGTGGAGCGCCGTGCTGCTGCCCGAGCTGCCGGAGGCGCGCCTGGTCGCCGCGGGCTGGGGCGGGTTCCGGCCGCCGTCCGCGCCACCGGGCCGGCCGGGCGGCTGCCTGCTGCTGCTGCGGCCGGGCGAGGCCGAGGCGGACCGGCGCCGCCTCGAGTCGTTCCTGCGGCAGGAGTGGGGCGTCGCCCTGCCGCCCGGCGCGGCCCTCCGCGCGGTCCGGGCGCCGATCCGCTACGCCGGGGACCGGCGCTTCACGCTGCCCTTCATCCTGGTGCCGGGCGGCCTCGGCGGCTGCCGGTGAGCCGCCGCGGCTGCCGCTCCGCCGGCTCGGCCGCGCGGGGAGGCGGTTCGCGGGTCGGCGTTCCCGGGGTCGACAGGCTGGCGTCGGCTCCGGCGCCCGACCGCCGGAGCGCCACCGCCGGCGCGCGGCGACAGCCGCCGGTGCCCGGCATCCGCCGCGGGTCGTCGGGCGATCCCGGCTCCCGTCCATCCGTCGCCCTCGTTCCGTCGCCCTCGTTCCGTCGCCCTCCTTCGGTCCCATCGTGATCAGGAATTGACACACGCAATCCTGGGAGAATAAGCCTTTGCATAGGGAGCAAGCCGCCGAGCCGCCAGCGCCGTCGCGCCCTGTCCGGACAGCTAGGAGGCGACATTCGCATATCCAATATTCGCATATCCAATGATGAAGGCCGTCGACGGCGCCGCGAAAGGCGGTTCAGGCTGCGGCTACGGGTGCGGGAAGCCGCTGTCGCGTTCCCGAAGGCGCGATCACCGAGCGGTGAGCCGCGGGGCGATCAGCGCCGGTCCGTAGAGCACCGCGAAGCCGAGGAACGCCGCGACCCAGCCGGCGGCGGCCGCCCACAGCAGGACCACGGCCTGCCCCGGCAGCCACGCCGCGGCGATCCGTGTCGCCGCGGCGACCGCGACGCACGCATAGATCCCCACCGTCGGCGCCGGCGCCTTGAGCGGCCGGCCGGTGTGGCCGCGGCTCGCCCGGGTCATGACGGCGAGCGTCATCAGGCCGATGGCGCCGACCGTCCAGGCGTGGACCGCCCCGGTGGCCGTGCCGGGCAGGCCCTGGAGCGCCGCCCAGCCGGCGAGGACGAAGCCGAGCGGCACGAAGGCATGGCCGGCGTGGAGCACGGCGACGAGCGGCTCGGCCCCGGTCCGCTCCGGCGCCCAGCGCGCCTGCCGGACGGCCTGGACCAGGCCGGCCGCGACCAGCAGAAGGCCGATTTCCGCGTCCCGGGATGGGAGAGCCGGCAGCGCCGTCCAGGCCGCCAGCGCGAGGCCGGCCAGCACCAGGCCCGCCCGGTCGAGGGTGCCGGTCGGCGCCGGCATGCGCCCGGGCCCGCGCTGCCGCAGCCAGTTGCCGGTGAAGCCCGGCACGATCCGCCCGCCGATGATCAGGATCAGCATCAGGATCGCGGCGAGGCCGAGACGGTCGCCATGAGCCGCGGCGCCGAAGTGCCACAGCTCGTAATGCGCCAGGGCCTGCGCCGCGGCGAGGAGCGCCACACCGGCCAGCACCTTAAGGTTGCGCCAGTTGCGCGCGGCCACGATCTCCCGCGCCACGACGCCGGCGAGCACCGGCAGGAAGGCGAGCGCCAGGGCCGCCACCACGGTCGGGGGCAGGCTGGCGGACAGGGCGACGGCGAGCTGCCCGGCCAGCCACAGCCCGACGAGGCCGAGCAGCGGCAGCCCGGCGACCGGGCGGCGTCCCGTCCAGCTCGGCACCGCGGTTAGGAGAAAGCCGGCGATTATAGCCGGC
Organism: uncultured Mycobacteriaceae bacterium; assembly: GCA_964613585.1. Lineage (GTDB taxonomy): Bacteria > Pseudomonadota > Alphaproteobacteria > DSM-16000 > Inquilinaceae > CAZTHL01. The sequence continues at coordinate 12,206 of CAZTHL010000004.1, forward strand.
ACGAAGCCGAACAGGAGCTCGTAGGCGTGCCAGCCGAGCGGCGGCAAGGCGCTCGGAATGGCGATCATGCCCAGGTACCATGGCACCCATACCGCCACCAGGAGAGCGGCGTGGAGGGACCCGGCCAGGAAGAACGGCCGGAACCCGTAGCTGAGCAGGGCGGGAGCCTGGGCATTGCGCGCCGCAAGCTGTTCGCCCCCATGATTCGAAGCGCCACCAGCCACCGTCTGCCGGTCACTCCTTGAGCAGAGGCACCATGGGTCAATAGCGCACGGGATCGTCCGCATACAAAGCGCCGGCACCCGCGTCGCGGACATTGCCCGGGCCGGTGCCCGATCGCCGCGGATCGCCTGACTATCCGACATCCGGTCGGGATGGAAGATGAGTTGCGCCGGACCGCTGAGGCATGAGCGCGTCACCGGCCTTGGCACCCGGGACGCCGTCTCGGTCATCCCGACCCGGGACCGGCGTGTCAAGGAGGCGAACGTTCACCAGTATCTAGCCTCCTCGCTGGTCCTGCACGCCTTGATGATCCACCTGGATCGGGCCTGTGACGATACGGCCTTGCAGACGGACCCGGGCGAAGGCCTCGTCTCGGACAACGTCTTCGCGACTGAGCCGCGTGAGGCCGGCATGATCGCCGCGGTCCTTGCCGGCCGTCTCGGACAGCGGGACCGGCTGTCCGTGCTGAATTGCTTCGGCCCCGCGTATCTGCATCATACGGTCGACCTGATCAGCCTTGAGTGGCTGCGCACCGAGCCCGTCCGGGACACTCTGCGCCGGGTCGACGACGTGCCTCTGCCCGAGGAAGGGGCCCGGGGACGGGGCCCGAGGACGGGGCCCGAGGACGGGGCCCGAGGATGGGTAGGTAGGAAGCAAAGACCCTGGCGGCGCATGGCGGACATGAGGCGCCGTCATGGCGATCGACCGGGGCGTACCGGTCGAGCGGCTTCTGCCCGCCGCCAGCCCTAACCACATCCCATAGGGTCCAGGAACGGGTAATCGATATACCCCCGATGGTCGCCGCCGTAGAAGGTGGCCTGGTCGGGCTCGTTGAGCGGGGCGCCGACGCGGAAGCGCTCGGGCAGGTCGGGGTTGGCGAGGAAGATGCGGCCGAAGGCGACGGCGTGGGCGCGGCCGCGGTGGACCCAGTCGGCGGCGCGCGCCGCGTCGAAATCGCCGTTGGCGATGTAGACGCCGCTCCAGCGGTCGCGCAGCCGCTCCAGCATGGCGGCGTCCGCCGCGGTGCCGTCGATGCCCGGGAACTTCTCCACCACGTGCAGGTAGGCGAGGCCGAGCCGGTCGAGCCCGTCGATGACGGCGGCGAAGCTGTCCTCCTCGTCCGGCACCATGTCGCTGAAGGTGCCGGTGGGCGACAGGCGCACGCCGGTGCGGCCGGGCCCGACGATCCCGGCCACCGCCCGGGTGACCTCCAGGGTCAGCCGCGCCCGCGCCTCGGGGCTGCCGCCATAGCCGTCGGCGCGCGTGTTGGTGTGGGCGTGGAGGAACTGGTCGAGCAGGTAGCCGTTGGCGCTGTGCACCTCGACGCCGTCGAAGCCGGCGGCGACGGCGTTGCGCGCGGCCTGCCGGTACTCCTCGATGATGCCCGGGATCTCGTCGGTCTCCAGCGCCCGCGGCGCCGAGCAGTCGACGAAGCCGTCGGCGCCGTAGGTTTGGGCGTTGGCGCGGATCGCCGAGGGCGCGACCGGCGCTTGACCGTCCGGCAGCAGCGAGGTGTGGCTGATCCGCCCGACATGCCAGAGCTGGCACAGGATGCGCCCGCCGCCGGCATGCACCGCCTCCACGATGCGCGCCCAGGCGGCGACGTGGCGCTCGTCATGGATGCCGGGGGTGTCCAGATAGCCCTTGCCCATGGCGCTCACCTGGGTCGCCTCGGTGACGATCAGGCCGGCCGAGGCGCGCTGGCGATAGTAGATCTCGGCCATGGCGTTGGGCGTGCCGTCCGCCTGGGCGCGGTTGCGGGTGAGCGGCGCCAGCAGTACCCGGTTCGGCAGGCACAACGCGCCCAGCTCCAGGGGCCGGAACAGGATGCCGAGGGAGCCGGTCCCGGCGCCGCCGGACAGGTCGTCCTTCATCGCCGACCCTTCTGCTGAACCGAATGCCGAGCAGGAACACGCCGGTGGCGGTGGCTCGGCTCCGGTCACGGTTGAGTGTCAGCAGGTGAGATAAACCGCGTGCGGGGCTGTGAAAAGCCGCGGCGGCGGCCTCGACCGTCAAGCCTCAAGCCTGGCGGGTTGGGGGGCCCAGGCGGATACGCCCGCTCGGCCCGAGGGCGGCTACCCCGCCGCCCGCCGGCGCCGGCCGCGCTCACCGGCGCGGAACAGCAGCCGGCGCAGCGGATGCAGGCGGTCGAGGAACAGCGTGCCGTCGAGATGGTCGACCTCGTGCTGCAGGCAGACCGCGGCCATGCTCTCCAGATCGCGCTCGAGCCATGCGCCCGTCCGGTCCTGGGCGCGCACCGTGAGCCGGGTCGAGCGGATCACATTGCCGCTCACCCCGGGCACGGACAGGCAGCTCTCCTCGACGATGCCGGGCCGGGACCGCGCGAGGATCTCCGGGTTGACGAAGATTTGCGGGTCGGCGCGTGTGCCGTCCGGATCGATGACCAGCACGCGGCGGCGGTCGTCGAGTTGCGGCGCGCTGAGGGCGATCGACGGGGTCCCGGCCAGCGTGTCGAGCAAATCCTCGATGAGCCGGCCGAGGCTGCCGTCGAACGCCGTCACCGGGGCCGAGGGCAGGCGCAGGCGCGGGTCGGGGTACTCGAGGATGGGCAGCCGGGGCATGGCTCGTCACCTCAGCAGGGGGCGGAATGGCCGTCGGACCAGGATGTCGGCGAGTCGGCGCCACGGGCCTCGGCCGCCGCAGGCTCGCGCCCCGGCGCGGTTCGGGCGGCGCCGCGCAGCAGCGGCACCGCGGCGGCGATGGTCACCAGAAGCAGCAGGATCTCGAGCGCGTAGACCGTGACATAGCCGCTGGCCGCGCCGGCGATCGCCCACAGCGGCTCGAGCGCGCCGACCGCCGCGTTGACGAGGTCGCGGATGGTCCCCGACAGCGCCATGGCCAAGCCCGCGGCGGTCGCCTGCACGGCCCCCCAGGCGCCGATGGCGAGGCCCGCCTGGTGCCGGGGCGCCCGGCTCATGGTCGCGGTCAGCGTGCCGTGGCTGAACAGGGCGGCGCCGAAGCCGATCAGGAAGTTGCCGGTCAAAAACAGCCCGGGCTGGTCGAGCGGCGCGGCCAGGATGACGCAGGCGAAGGCCGGCACACCGAGCACCGCGCCGGTCAGCGCCGTGCGGTAGGGGGCACCGCCGCGGCCGATGACGTAGGAGGCGTAGCCGAAGCCGATCAGCCCGCCGAGCGCCAGCAGCGCGGTCAGCCTGGTCGTGGCGGAGACGCTGAGCGCCAGGATCTGGCCGCCGTAGGGCTCGAGCAGGATGTCGGCCATGCCGAAGGCCATGGTGCCGACGCCGAGGACGATGAGGCGGCGCAGCGTGGCGTCTCCGGCGCAGAAGCTGGCCCACGATTCCCGGAAGCTGGGATCCGCCGCCGGGGCGGCGTTGCCGCGCGCCGGGCGACGGGTCTCCTGCTTCCACAGGGCGACCATGTTGAGCACGAAGGCGACCAGGGCGGCGCTTTGCACCACCTGGATCAGCCGGCCCGGCGAGAAGTCGGTGAGCGCCGCGCCGAAGGCGAGCGCGCTCAGGATCATGCCGACCAACAGCATGACGTACATCAAGCCGACCACCTTCGGGTGCGACTCCGGCGGCGTCAGGTCGGTCGCCAGGGCCAAGCCCACGGTCTGCACCATGTGCGCGCCGGCGCCGACCAGGAGGAAGGCGACCGCCGCGCTCAGGTGGCCGACCCACAGCGGCAGCGTGGCGGCATGCCCCTGTCCGGCCAGCACCAGGATGGCGTAGGGCATCACCGCGAAGCCGCCGAACATGAGCAGCGTGCCCTTCCAGATGAAGGGGACGCGACGCCAGCCGAGCTCGCAGCGGTGGGTGTCGGAGCGGTAGCCGATCAGCGCGCGGAACGGCGCGAACACGAGCGGCAACGCCACCATCAGCCCGACCAGGGTCGCCGGCACGCCGAGCTCGACGATCATGACCCGGTTCAGGGTTCCGACCAGCAGCACCAGCGCCATGCCGACCGACACCTGGAACAGCGACAGCCTGAGCAGGCGGCCGAGCGGCAGGTCCGGCGTGGCGACGTCGGCGAAGGGCATGTAGCGGGGCCCGAGCGAGACCCAGGCCTTGATCAGTCGCTGCGGTACGAAGGCCACGGTTAAGCTCCGCGCACGGATCAGGAGAGGTTGAGCAGGGAAGGCGCCATGGCGGCTGCCTCGTGCCCGTCAGGAGGGTGGCCGGCGGCGCCGGGCGGTCAGCCGCCGCCCTGGGAGCCGGCTATCCGGCCGGCATTCCCGAGACGGGCGAAGTGGACGATGAACGAGATCGCCGCCACGGCGCCAAGCAGCCGCGGCTGGCCTGCCGTCGGCTGGACGAGGCACCAGTTGCGCCCCTGGTTCATGAGGCTTCCCCCTTGTTCCTTGCCCGCCTGCCGGTCCAGGGCCGACGGCACGCTGCCGAGGCTCCGGGACGCGGAGCGGGACCCGAGAATCCCGTTGCCCAAGCCCGTTGCCCTCGGCCCCTTGGCCGGGTCCCGGTCGGCCGGGTCCGTCGGACCGCGCCGCGCTGCCCCCGACCGGTGACGCCGGAGACCGGGCGATCCCCGGTCGGGAGAAGCGAGGCGACGCCGGACGGTACTGTCACCTGGTCAGGACCGGGAAGCCGATCAGCCGGGACACCGGCGTCGGATCGGAGATCAGCAGCCGCAGCCCGTAGCTTTCGGTCCAGTCCTTGGGCGGCTCGCGCAGGGTGTCGATGTTCAAGCTCTCGGACAGGGGCGCCGCCTTGCCGATCAGCAGCGGCAGGCCGAAGCTGCGCTTCCACTCCTTCTTAGGCTCGGTGAGCAGCTTGAGCTTGACCCGCGAGGACAGCGGGGCGGCCTCGTCGATCAGCAGGTCGCTGCCGGTCGCCTTGTAGTTCGGGTCGGTCAGCAGGCCGCCGAACCATTTCGCCGCGAAGGTCCGGCCGTTGCGCCAGAGGAGCGGGATGCCGACCTGCTCCGAGGTCAGCCGCAGGTCCATGACCAGCAGATCGCCGGGGTCGATGGGGATCGGCTTGAACTCTTCGGTGATGGCAAGCACCTGCTTGCCGAAGCCGAGATTGGCGTCGACCGACAGCACGGTGCGGCCCTTGGCCAGGCTGCCCTCCGCCACGTTGGCGTGGCTCTCGGGCAGGCGGCCGGCCTCGATCGCCTCCTGGACCTCCCGGCTGTAGCTCGCCTCGCTCTCCGCCTCCGCCTTGGGCGTCATGACATAGATCGCGCTCTTGCGCTGGCCGGCCTCGGCCAGCTTCCGGGCGGCGTCGCGTGCCGCCTTCTCGGTCTTGTACACCTGGACGTACAGCGTCATTGCAGCGCTCCCACGTTCGGTCCCGTGGCTGTCGTCCGGCCACAGAGGGGAGGGGGAGCGCGAGCCGGGTCCCGCTCCCCCGATAGGCGGTCATCCCTGGGGCGGGATCAGCCGCCCCAATAGTTGCCCATCCACTCAACGTTGTTGAGGACGGCGAAGTGAACGATGAACGAGATCGCGGCGACGGCGCCCAGGAACAGCGGCAGGCCGATCGTCGGATTCACGACACACCAGATTCTACCTTGGTTCATAACCTAAGACTCCTTAGCCGCCCCACGGTGAGAAGGCGAACGCGAGAAGATGCGCGAAGAGCGTGATGAGGAAGAACACGCGCGCGCCGTCGATGACGTGCTTGTGGAGCTCCTCGGACTCTCTGATGGTCAGCCCGGTCGGCCATACCCGATCCGGATCGTCCAGATCTGTTGCCATATGTTCTCTCCTATGTTCCGCCGGAGATGGTGGTGTGCGCCCGTGGCCTCAGTCCCAGTTGCTCCAAAGGCGGAGAGGACCGCAGGGGGACAAGGGAACTCTGGGCAAAAAGGTCGCATATGTCAAGAAGACCTGACATAAGCGACTGTCAGTTTCACTTGACACAAAGCGGAGCCGGACGCCGCCCGCCGGGAACGGCCTCTTCCGAGGCGGGCGCAGGCGGCTCGGAAGGGCGTCGGGGGGGGGAGCGGCCCCAAGGATCGTCGGCGGTGAATCGTGCTGCCGCGAGACGCCCGTCCGATGCCGGCCGGCCCGGAGTCCCTGACGCCCATCCTTCGACCAGGGCTGGGCGGGGTCGGGCGCCGACTCGCCGGCTCGCAAGCGCTGTTATTGCCGCCGGTAGCCCCGGTGAACCTGACCGATCCGGACCGCACGCTGCTGCGCAAATCGAGCCGAAGCGAGGTCCGGTTCCGAAGAGTTCTGCTCCGCGGCGCCAACAACGCCAAGAATGAGTGGAAGCCGGTGACCCTGGCCTACAACTGCAAACGGTTGCACACCATGATGCCGGGCCGACCACCACACTCCACGGACACCGGTCGATGCATGCCGATAGGCAATGCTTCGGCCGGTTCCCCGGCTCTGCCATGAGACACGCCCGACAGACGGCTACAGGCTCCAATAATGCAGGTCGTCGGGCAGCCGGGCCGGATCGAGGGCCGACTTGATGTCGACGACGACGCCGCCGGAGACCAGGGTCGCCGCGAGCTCGGCGAGTGGCCGCGCGCGGTAGGCGCGGTGCGGCACGGCGAGGACCAGGCCGTGCAGGTCGACCAGCGCCTCGAGCGGCGCCAGGTCGAGACCGCAGGCGTCCCGGGCGGTCGCGCCGTCGATCAGCGGGTCGTGCACCATCGCGGTGATGCCGAACTCCTCGAGCTCGGCGACGATGTCCGGGACCCGGCTGTTGCGCAGGTCCGGGACGTCTTCCTTGAAGGTGAGGCCGAGGATGCCGACCCGGGCGCCCTTGACCGGCAGGCCGGCCCGGATCAGCAGCTTGACCAGGCGCTGGCCGACGAAGGCGCCCATGCCGTCGTTGATGCGCCGGCCGGCCAGGATCACCTGTGGATGGTAGCCGACGGCCTCGGCCTTGGCGGTGAGGTAGTACGGGTCGACGCCGATGCAGTGGCCTCCGACCAGGCCCGGGGTGAACGGCAGGAAGTTCCACTTGGTCCGGGCGGCCGCCAGCACCTCCGCGGTGCGCAGCCCGAGCCGGTCGAAGATCAGCGACAGCTCGTTCATCAGCGCGATGTTGAGGTCGCGCTGGGTGTTCTCGATCACCTTGGCGGCCTCGGCCACGCGAATGCTGGGTGCCCGGTGCAGGCCGGCCTCGACCACCGGCCCGTAGAGCGCGGCGACCCGCTCCAGCGTCGCCGCGTCCTGGCCGGCGACCACCTTGACGATGCTTTCCAGCCGGTGCTCGCGGTCGCCGGGATTGATGCGCTCCGGCGAGTAGCCGAGCTTGATGTCGCGGCCCTGGCGGAGGCCCGAGGCGGCAGCCAGCAGCGGGCCGCACACCTCCTCGGTGACGCCGGGATAGACCGTGGACTCGAGCACCACCAGCGCGCCGGGCCGCAGGCGTGGGCCGAGGGTGGCGCAGGCGCGCCTGAGCGGGCCCAGATCGGGGTGGCGGTTGGCGTCGATCGGCGTCGGCACGGTGACCACGAAGGCGGTCGCCCCGGCCAGCTGGTCCGGGTCGTCGGTGACCCTGAGCGTGGTCGCGCCGAGCGCCTCGGCGGAGGCCTCGCCGGTGGCGTCGATCCCCCGGCGCAGAGCGGCGACGCGCTGTCCGTCGACGTCGAATCCGACCACCCGGAAGTGGCGCGCCAGCGCCAGCGCCACCGGCAGGCCGACATACCCGAGGCCGATCACGGCGATGTGCCGGTCCTGGATCTCACTCTGATGCAGCGACAAGACCCTGTTCGCTCGCTGTCCGGTGCGTCTAGAGCGGCCATTGGCCGGCGCCGGCCTGCGCGGTGTCAAGCGCGTCTTGGGCGGCCGACGCCGCCTCAGCCATGCCGGGTGATCGGCCCGGCCGAGGGCCAGGCGGGGCGGGTCGCCACGTCGCGGGCGCCGCAGTCGCGGCAGACCAGCCGCGCGCCGATCTCCGGCACCGGCATGTCCGGGCCGAGCCGCTCGACCAGCGGACCCGTCGGCAGCACGGCGTTGTGGCCGCACCGGTTGCACCAGCAGAACAGATCGAGACCGCGCTCGGCGATCGCGCCCAGCCGCGCCGGGGCCTGCCGCCGGTCCTGCGCCGCCACCGCCTGCCGCTTGAAGCCACCCATGCCCGCCGCTCCCTCCGCTCTCGGGTTGCGGGTGGAAACATAACATGAACATCAAGCGCCGCCAAGATGAGGATCCTGCCTCAGGACTCACGGCCTAGAGGGTTTCCGGCTCAACGGGTGCCGATCCGGCGTCGGGCGGCAACGCTCCGGATCCGGCCGGGGACGGCGCGACGTTGCCCGGTGACGATCGCAGGCTCGCCAGGGGAGGGCGGTGCGGCCGCAGGCCGGAAGCCGCCGGACCCAAGGCGACCGGAGGCCGCGCCCGAGGAACCGGGGGCCTCGGGAGCCGGGGGCCTCAGGAGCCGGGAGTCTCGGGAGCCGAGGGCCCCTGTCGCCGAGGCAGCGGCGCCGCCCGGTCAGTCGGTGACCAGGCGGAGGCGGCGGTCGAAATGGGCGAGCGCCTCGGCCAGGGTCTGGCTGCGCCGGCGCCGGCCCTTGGCGTCGTGCACGGAATACTCGACGCCGCGCGGCCCCTGCAGCTTGGCGATGGCGTAGAGCGGCCGGTCGTGGGTGTGGCGGAACACGCTGAACACGGCGGCGCCGACGGCGTGGTCGATGGCATAGTCGCGCCACTCGCCGGCCGCGACCCGCTCGCTGTACAGGCCCAGCAACTGCGACAGCTCGGTGCGGTTGAAGTACACCCGCCCCTTGCGATGGCGGTGGTCGGAGAGACGAATGATGGCCGTCATGCCGGTGGCGCGCGTCCCCGCTGTTGCTTCCTGTGCGTTCGGCGCCCATTTTCGACAAAGCGGCGCGCTCGTCCAGTGATGCCGCGGCGCCTTCCGGCGCGACGCCCTGAGGGGCCCGGCGCCGGCCGCCGCGGCCGGGCGGCACGATTGAGTTCGGCGCGGGCCTGCATTAGGACTGGTGCCGCGACGCACCATCGCGCGCGCCGAGCCGAGCCGTTCAGGACAGGAGGGGCCGCCGCCATGCCCGCGCTGGAAACGCCGATTTGCAAGTTCGGCCGCCAGGCAGTCAACTTCCGCCTGCCGGGCGTCGACGGGCGGAGCTACTCGCTTGCCGACATCCAGGGCGAGCGCGGCACCCTCATCATGTTCATCTGCAATCACTGCCCCTATGTGAAGGCGGTGATCGAGCGCCTCGTCGAGGACTGCGCGATCCTGCATACTGAGGGCATTGGCGTCGCCGCGATCATGCCCAACGACACCGAGCGCTTCCCCGAGGACAGCTTCCGCAACATGCAGCTGTTCGCCGCCAAGCACAATTTCACCTTTCCCTACCTGATCGACGAGACCCAGGAGGTGGCGCGCGGCTATGGCGCCGTCTGCACCCCTGACTTCTTCGGCCACAACGCCGCGCTCGAGCTGCAGTACCGCGGCCGGCTCGACGCCGGGCGGCTGGAGCCGGCACCCGGCGCCCGGCGCGAGCTGCTGGAGGGGATGCGTCAGGTGGCCCGGACCGGCCACGGACCCGCCGAGCAGGTGCCCAGCATGGGGTGCTCCATCAAGTGGCGCGACGCCGCCGGACCGCCTTGACACCGTCTCCCAGGGTCGCGGCGCCCGGGACCCCTCCGGCCCCCGCCGGCGTCGCGACGGAAAGCCTGCCAAGACCGTGACCGATCTGTTCCGCGAAGTCGACGAGTCCCTGCGCGAGGACCGTCTCAAGACCGCGCTCCGGCGCTATGGCCCGATCGCGCTCGCGCTGGTGCTGACGCTCATCCTCGGCATCGTCGGCTGGAACCTGTGGCAGGGCCGCCAGATCCAGCAGGACCAGGCGCGGACCGCCGAGCTGGTCAGCGCCGTGGCGCTCGCCGAGAGCGACCCGGAGGCCGCGGCCGACGCGCTCGCCGCCCTGTTCGAGGGGAGCGGCGGCCAGGCGACCCTGGCCGGCCTCCACGAGGCGGCGCTGCGCGCCGAGGCCGGCGACGGGGAGACCGCGGTGCTGATCTACCGGCGGATCGCGGCGGATCCGGCGGTCGATCCGCTGTGGGCCGACCTCGCCCGCCTGCTGGCCGTCATGCATGAGCTCGATACCGGCGAGCCTGCGGCCCTGCGCGCCGAGCTGGAGCCGCTGATGGCCGAGGGTGCGGCATGGCGCCACTCGGCGCGCGAGCTCGAGGCCGTGCTGTCGCTGCGGCTGGGCGACGAGGCCGCCGCCCGCGAGGGTTTCACCCGGCTGGCCGAGGATCCGGAGGCGCCGGCTGGCATCCGCGAGCGCGCCGGCGAGCTGCGCGACCTGCTCGGCGGCGCCCCGGCGGACACCGGCGAAGCCTTCTGAGACGCCCGGACATGGCCATGCCGCGCTGCCTCCGCCACGCCCTGCCGCTCGCTCTCGCCGGTGCCCTGCTGGCGGGCTGCGGCACCGGTGTCCTGGACGTCTTCAATGCGGAGGACGAGGGGGACGACGATGCCCTGCCGGGCAACCGGCTCTCGGTCCTGGAGCTGAGCCAGGATCTCGAGCCCGACCCGCAGGTGGTGGATCTCCAGGTGGTGGTGCCCGAGCCCGTCGCCTACGCGGAATGGCCGCAGCCGGGGCTGAAGCCCGACCACGCGCCGCTGCATCTCGAGCTGGAGTTCCCGCTGCGCCGGCTGTGGAGCGCCAGCGTCGGCGCCGGGAGCAGCGCCAACCGGCGCCTGCTGAACCCGCCGGTCAAGGCCGACGGGCGGCTGTTCGCCATGGATGCGCGTGGCCGGGTCACGGCGCTCGACGCCGGCACCGGGGCCGAGCTGTGGCGGGTGCTTGTCGCCTTTCCGGAGGAGGACAGCAATCCCCTGGGCGGCGGTCTGGCCTATTGGGAGGGGAGGCTGTTCGCCACCACCGGCTTCGGCGAGGTGCTGGCGCTCGACCCCGGCAACGGCGGGCTGCTCTGGCGGGCGGTGGTCAATGGGCCGGTGCGCGCCGCGCCCACCGTGTTCGGGGGCCGCGTCTACGTGGTGACCGTGGACAACCAGCTCGAGGCGTTCGACGCCGATACCGGCGAGCCGCTGTGGACCCATACCGGCATCCTCGAACCGGCCGGCCTGCTGGGCGGCGCCAGCCCCGCGGCCGGCGCCGGCGTGGTGCTCGCCGCCTATTCCTCGGGCGAGATCTTCGCACTGCGCGCCGAGACCGGTCGGCCGCTCTGGTCGGACAGCCTGGCCGCGGTGCGCCGGGTCGGCGCCTTGGCCAGCCTTGCGGATATCCGGGGCATGCCGGTGCTCTACCAGGACGCGGTGTACACCATCAGCCACAGCGGCCGGATGGCGGCGATCGACCTGCGCACCGGCGCGCGCATCTGGGAGCAGGACATCGGCGGCACGCAGATGCCGTGGGTCGCCGGCGACTTCGTCTTCGTGATGAGCAACAACAACGAGGTGGTGGCGCTGACCCGGGACAGCGGCCGGGTCCGCTGGGTGTCGCCGCTGCCGCGCTTCGCCGATCCGGAGACGCGCACCAGCCCGATCGTCTGGTTCGGGCCGGTGCTGGCCGGTGGCGATCTGATCGCGGTCAGCTCGCAGGGGGTGATGACGTTCATGTCGCCGAGCAGCGGCGCCCTGCTCGACACCTTCCGTCTGTCCGAGGACACCGAGATGCCGCCGATCGTCGCCGGCCGGCGGCTCTACATCCTGGACGAGGACGGCGTGCTGTCGGCCTTCGGGCCGGCCTGACCGGCGGTCGCCGGGCCGGGGCCGGGGTCTCCCGACCGGCGCCGGGCGACGTCAAGCGGGCGCTGAGGGCGCTGGAACCCGTGTTCACCCTGGCCATCGTCGGCCGGCCGAATGTCGGCAAATCGACCCTGTTCAATCGTCTGGTTGGTCGGCGGCAGGCGCTGGTCGACGACCGTCCCGGCGTCACCCGCGACCGGCGCGAGGGCGAGGGGCGGCTGGGCGCGCTCCGCTTCCGCGTCGTCGACACCGCCGGCTACGAGGAGGCCGACGCGGCCAGCCTGGCCGGGCGCATGCGGCGACAGACCGAGCGCGCCGTGGCCGAGGCCGACGTCGCGTTGTTGCTGGTCGACGCCCGTGCCGGGGTGACGCCGCTTGACGAGAGCTTCGCCGGCTGGCTGCGGGCCGCCGGCACGCCCGTGCTCCTGGCGGCCAACAAGGCGGAGGGCCGGGCCGGCGAGCCGGGCGTGTACGAGGCCTACGGTCTCGGCCTCGGTGAGCCGATCGCGCTCTCGGCCGCCCACGGCGAGGGCCTCGAGGCGCTCGCCGAAGCCTTGCTGCCGTTCGACCGCGCGGCTGGCCGGGAGGCGGCGGAGGCGGCCGAGGCCGAGGCGCTGGCCCGGGCGCACGAGGTCACCGCGGACGGTGCCGTGGACGCGGAGAGGGCGACGGAGATGGCGCTGGACGCGGCGTCGGAGCCGCCGCCGGGGCCGCTGCAGCTCGCCATCGTCGGCCGGCCGAATGTCGGCAAGTCGACCCTGCTGAACGCGCTGGTCGGCCGCGACCGCGTGCTGACCGGGCCCGAGCCCGGCATCACCCGCGACGCCATCGCCGTCGACTGGCAGTGGCGCGGGCAGCCGGTGCGCCTCGTCGACACCGCCGGCATGCGCCGCCGGGCGCGCGTCGACGAGGCGCTCGAGAAGCTGTCCGTCGCCGACGCCCGGCGCGCACTCGGGCTTGCCAACGTGGTCGTGCTGGTGCTCGATGCCGGCCTCGGGCTCGAGCGCCAGGACCTGACCATCGCCCGCCACGTCCTGGACGAGGGACGGGCGCTGGTGGTCGCCATCAACAAGTGGGACGCTGTCGACGACGGACGGACGGCGCTTCGGCAGGTGCGGGAGCGGCTCGAGATCTCCCTGCCTCAGGCGCGCGGCGTGCCGGTGGTGACCCTGTCGGCGCTGCACCGTCGCCGGCTCGGTGCGCTGATGGACGCGGTGCTGGGAGCCTACGGCCTGTGGACCACCCGGCTGGCGACGGCCGAGCTCAACCGGTGGCTGGCCGGCATGGTCGAGGCGCATCCGCCGCCGGTGGTCGCCGGCCGCCGGCTCAAGCTGCGCTACATGACCCAGGTGAAGGCGCGGCCGCCCACCTTCGTGGTGTGGACGACACGGCCTGACGAGCTGCCCGAGGGCTACCGGCGCTACCTGATCCAGGGCCTGCGCGACGCGTTCGGCCTGTGGGGCGTGCCCGTGCGGCTGTTCCTGCGCAAGGGCCGGAACCCATACGCCGCCGGCTAGAGCGTTTCCGCGTGAGGCGGAATCGGCACCTGAGCAGCCGGAGTGATAGGTCACAGTCGAGCCCGGGGACATCGCGAGCGGAGCAACGCGATCCAGGTTCCTGGTCGGCGGCGGCAAGAAACCGACCGGGATGGCTTCGCGTCGCTCGCCATGACCGCGCCATGACAAAGACGTCGGGTCCTGCGCAGGTCTTGACTGACCGACATCGGCGGCTCGGTGGTATGGCACAGTCCCCACGCCGGGCGAGGAAGGGTGGCGGCGCGAAGCGCCACCCCGGGTCCCCGGTCACGAGATCGCCCCCCGCTCGGGGCCCACGCGCTGCCCGGTCTCGGTCCAGTCCGGCCGCGCCAGCCGCACGAACGGGTCGGTCGCCGTCTCGGGGAGCGGCACCGTCCGCGCATCCTCGCCGGGGAAGGCGGCAGCGCGCAGGCGGGTTCGCAGCGGCCCGGGATCGATCAGGTTGACTCGTATCTTCGTGCGCTCGGTCTCCGCCGCATAGAGCCGGACCAGCATCTCCAGCGCGGCCTTGCTGACGGCATAGGCGCTCCAGTAGGCCCTGGCCTCGCGGGCCACGTCGGCGGTCACGAAGATCGCCCGGCCGGCGTCCGAGGCGCGCAGCAGCAGGTCGACCGAGCGGATCAGCCGGTAGTTGGCCATGAGGTTCAGGTCGACGACCCGCCGCCAGGCGTCGGCATCGCTCTGCGCCACCGGCCCCAGGCTGCCCAGGGTGGCGGCGTTGCCGACGACAATGTCGAGCCGGCCGAAGCGCTGGTAGATCGACCCGCCGAGCGCGTCGATGGTGTCGGGCTCGGTCAGGTCGATCGGCACCAGGGTGGCCTCGGCTCCGGCCGCGCGCACCGCGTCATCGACCTCCTCCAGCGCGCCCACCGTGCGCGCCGCCAGGATCACCTTCGCCCCCTCCGCCGCGAAGCGCCGGGCCACAGCGGCGCCCAGGCCGCGCGAGGCGCCGGTGATGAGCGCGATGCGGCCCGTCAGCTGCGCCCCGGCCGATGTCGTGGTCGGCTCCGGGGCGTCCGGCAGGGCGGGAGCGGCCATGGCGCGGCCGCCCTCACATCTGCCCGGCGCGCGCGCGGCGGCCGTTGGCCGTGCGCTCGGCCAGGAAGGACAGCTCCGGCTGGCGGGCGGCGTCGTCGCGGTCGGTGAGCGGGATGGGGTAGTCGCCCGAGAAGCAGGCGTCGCAGAAGCGCGGCGCGGAGGGGTCGCGGCGGGCGGCGCCCATGGCACGGTAAAGACCGTCCATGGAGATGAAGGCGAGGGAGTCGACGCCGATCCTCTCGGCCATCTCCGCAACCGAGCTCTTGTGCGCCATCAACTCGTCCTCGCCCGGCGTGTCGATGCCGTAGAAGCACGGATGCATGGTCGGCGGGCTCGAGATGCGCATGTGCACCTCGCGCGCCCCGGCCTGCCGAACCATCTGGACAATCTTTTTCGACGTGGTGCCGCGCACGATGCTGTCGTCAACCAGCACCACGCGCTTGTCGGCGATGATCGCCCGGTTGGTGTTGTGCTTCAGCTTGACGCCCAGATGGCGGATCTGGTCGGTCGGCTCGATGAAGGTGCGGCCGACATAGTGATTGCGAATTATGCCGAGCTCGAACGGCAGCGTCGCCCCGTCGGCGTAGCCGATCGCCGCCGGCACACCGCTGTCGGGCACCGGCACCACGATGTCGGCCTCGGCCGGCGCCTCGCGGGCCAGCTCCTGGCCGATGCGCCGGCGCGCCTGGTAGACCGACGAGCCCTCGACCATGCTGTCCGGCCGCGCGAAGTAGATGTACTCGAAGATGCAGAAGCGCTGCCGTTGCGGCAGGAAGGGATGGATGCTCTGCAGCCCGTCCTCGTCCAGCACGATCATCTCGCCCGGCTCGACATCGCGCACGAACTCCGCCCCGATGATGTCGAGCGCGCAGGTCTCCGACGCCAGGATCCAGGCGCTGTGGCCCTCCGCCCGCTGCATCCGGCCGAGCACCAGCGGCCGGACCCCAAGCGGGTCGCGCACCCCGAGCACCCCGTCATTGCTCATGCAGACGAGCGAGTAGGCGCCCTCGACCTGACGCAGCGCCTCGACCAGCCGGTCGATCACGCTGCCGCCGCGGCTGGTTGCCATCAGGTGCACGATCACCTCGGTGTCCGAGGTGGACTGGAAGATGCAGCCACGGCGGACGAGCTGCCGGCGCAGTTGGTAGGAGTTCGTCAGGTTGCCGTTGTGCGCGATGGCGAAGCCGCCGCCCTCGAAGTCGGCGAACAGCGGCTGAACGTTGCGCAGCAGGGTGCCGCCCGTCGTCGCGTATCGGTTGTGGCCAATGGCGGCGAAGCCGCGTAATTGGCCCATGACCGACTCGGAACTGAAATTGTCGCCGACCTGGCCCAGGGCCCGGTGCGCGTGGAAATGCTCGCCGTCGAAGGAGACGATGCCGCACGCCTCTTGGCCCCGGTGCTGCAGCGCATGGAGCCCGAGCGCGGTCGGCCGCGCCGCCTCCTTGTGCCCGAATATGCCGAAGACACCGCACTCTTCGCGCAGCTTGTCATCGTCGTCCGGCACCCTCCGGACGCGCGGATCGGTGGTGAGCATGCGCGACCCAGCATCAGGACTATTCAGTGCTTTGTATCAGGTGATTTAGGCGCTCGCGAGCGTCTTGGCGATAGTCGGGCTCTGCGCCGGGCGCATCCCCCGCCCGCGGCTGCGGCACGCTCAGCTCCTCGAGCCGCTCGGGCGAGGCGGCGTCGCCGGCCGGCGGCCCGACCCGCTCGTCGAGCGTGTCGGCGACCGCCCGCTCCGGCACCAGATCGAGCAGCCAGTCGCTGCCGCGCACCACCAGGGGCAGCGCGCGCGCCTCGCGCACCCAGGTCGGATGCTCGGGTGGCGGCATCAGCCAGGTCAGCAGCAGGTAGGCAAGGCACACCAGCACAGCGCCGCGAACCAGGCCGAACAGGAAGCCCAGCGAGCGGTCGACCGCGTTCACCGCCGATCCGCGCACCGCCTGCGAGATGTAGTGCGCCAGCACCGACAGCAGGATCAGGCTGACCAGGAACAGTGTCAGCCCGGCGGCGAGGTCGGCGAACAGCGGCGACTCGATGTGGTCGCGGGCGTAGTCCCGCGCCAAGGGCAGGCCCAGCAGGGTGACCGCGGCGGCGCCGATCCAGGCAGCGATCGACAGCACCTCGCGCACGAAGCCCCGGGCGAAGGCCAGCAGCGCCGACAGGATCAGGATGACAAGGACGGCGATGTCGCCAGGCGTCACCGGGCGGTCTCCCACGAGGTTCGCGGTCTCGGGATCGAGGTGGTAGGCCAATTTGCCGAAAAGCGAAACTGTCTGGATCATGGCCGACGACCGTGGCCGCGCCACCGCTTCGTTCCGAGGGGCCTCGTCCTGAGGGGCCTCGTCCTGAGGGGCCTCGTCCTGAGGTGCCTCGTCCTGAGGGGCCTCGTCCTAAAGATCGTCAGGGTCCGGTCGGATCCACCCGGTCTATCGATCCTGCCGCGCGGACGCTCGAACGGGTGGTGTGGAGCGAGGCGCCACCCAACAGCCTCCTGGCCTCGGGCGCGTCCGGGCGTCTGGAGGGTTTCCGGGCCGGTGCCGATCCCGCGTCACGCGGAAACGCTCTACTCCGACCTGCGCACAGGTGGCACGGCGCCGTCGTCCGGGGCGAACCGCGGCAGCAACTCGGCCAGGTGGCCCAGCTCCTCGAGCTCGAGCGGCGGGCCGGCGTCGCGCCGTGCCGGCTCGGTCTCGCGGCGGCGCCGCCTCGGCAGGATGGCGCGGGCGAAGCCGAGCTTGGCCGCCTCGCGCAGCCGGGTCTCGGTGTGGCCGACCGGGCGGACCTCGCCGGACAGGCCGATCTCGCCGAGCACCACCGTGTCGCGCGGCACCGGCGCACCGCTCAGCGAGGAGAGCAGCGCGGCGGCCACGGCGAGATCCGCCGCCGGCTCGGCGATGCGCAAGCCGCCGGCGACGTTGAGATAGACATCCTTGGGCCCGACCGCGACGCCGCAGCGCGCCTCCAGCACCGCCAGCACCATGGCCAGGCGCGCGCCGTCCCAGCCGACCACCGCGCGCCGCGGCGTGCCCAGGACCGACGGCGCGACCAGGGCTTGCACCTCGACCAGCACCGGCCGGGTGCCCTCGAGCCCGGCGAACACGGCGGCCCCGGACACGTCGAGGCCATCAGCCCCGTCCGAGCGGTCGCCCAGGAACAGCTCCGAAGGGTTGGCCACCTCGGTGAGGCCGCTGTCGCGCATCTCGAAGACGCCGATTTCGTCGGTCGGCCCGAAGCGGTTCTTGACCGTGCGCAGGATGCGGAACTGGTGGCCACGCTCGCCCTCGAAGTAGAGCACCGTGTCGACCATGTGCTCGAGCACGCGGGGGCCGGCGATGGCGCCGTCCTTGGTGACGTGGCCGACGATGAGCAGGACCAGGCCGCGCCGCTTGGCAACCCGGATCATCTCGGCGGCCGCGGCGCGCACCTGGGCCACGGTGCCCGGGGCGCTTTCCAGGGCATCCACGAACATGGTCTGGATCGAGTCGATGACAACCACGCGCGGCGCGTCCGCCCGGTCGAGGCTGGCCAGGATGTCGCGCACGCTGGTCGCCGCGGCGAGGCCGACCGGCGCGCCGGCGAGGCCGAGGCGGGCGGCGCGCAGCCGGATCTGCTCGACCGCCTCCTCGCCGGAGATGTAGACGCACGGCGTCCGCCCGGCGAGTCGGCAGACCAGCTGGAGCAGCAGGGTCGACTTGCCGATGCCGGGGTCCCCGCCGATGAGCAGGGCCGAGCCGGGGACCAGCCCGCCGCCGCACACCCGGTCGACCTCATCGAGCCCGGTCGCCCGGCGCGGCGTCTCCGCGGCCGGCGCGTCGAGCCCGACGAAGGCGACCGCCCGGCCGCTGCGCGGCTTCAGGCCCTTGGGCGCGGCCGGCTCGGCGGTCTCCTCGACCAGCGTGTTCCATTCGCCGCAGGCCTCGCAGCGCCCGGTCCATTTCCGGGCGACGGCGCCGCAGCTCTGGCAGACGTACTGGCTGGAGTCCTTCGGCACGGGCGCTCGGCGGGCAGGCGGCGGCCGCGGCCCGGATCAGGCGGCGCGCACCTGCATGGTGATCGGCCCCTCGGCCCGGCCGTGGATGAACTGGTCGACATAGGCGTTGCCGGAGCGGTCGACCTGCTCTACCGGCCCGGCCCAGACGATGCGACCCTGATAGATCATGGCGATGCGGTCGGCAATCTTGCGGGCGCTCGCCATGTCGTGGGTGATCGACAGCGCGGTGGCGCCAAGCTGGCGAACGCAGTGGACGATCAGGTCGTTGATCACGTCGCCCATGATCGGGTCGAGCCCGGTGGTCGGCTCGTCGAAGAACATGATCTCCGGGTCGGCGGCGATGGCCCGGGCCAGCGCCACCCGCTTCTGCATGCCGCCGGACAGCGCGGCTGGCATCAGGTCCGCGACCTCCGCGCCGAGCCCGACATCGCCCAGCTTGGCGACGGCGATCTCGCGCGCCTGCGCCCGGCCCATGTGGCGCCCCTGTATCAGGCCGAAGGCGACGTTCTCCCAGACCGGCAGGCTGTCGAACAGGGCGCCGCCCTGGAACAGCATGCCGAAGCGCTCGAGCAGGGCGACGCGGCTGGCTCCGTGCACATGGGTGATGTCCTGGCCGTCGAGCCGGATCTGTCCGCCATCCGCCTCGAGCAGGCCGAGGATGCACTTCAGCATCACCGACTTGCCGGTACCGGAGCCGCCGATCACCACCACCGACTCGCCGGCGCCGATCTCCAGGTCGACGCCGCGCAGCACATGCTTGCTGCCGAAGCTCTTGTGGACGCCCTCAAGGGCGATCTTGGGGGTGCTCATGGGGTGCGCCTAGGGGCCGAAGAACAGTTCGGTGACTAGGTAGTTCGAGACCAGGATCAGGATCGAGGCCGAGACCACGGCGTTGGTCGTGGCCGCGCCGACACCCTGGGCGCCGCCCTTGGAGCGGTAGCCGTGGTAGCAGCCCATGAGCGAGACGAGGAAGCCGAACACGGCCGCCTTGACCAGCCCCAGGATGACGTCGTCGATTTCCAGGAACTCGAAGGTGGAGGCGATATAGCTGGCCGGATTGAAGCCCAGCTTGTAGACGCCCACAAGAAATCCGCCGAACACGCCGATGACGTCGGCGACGGCGACCAGGACCGGCAGCATGAGCATCCCGGCGGCCACGCGCGGCGCCACCAGATACTTGATCGGGTTGGTCGACAGCGTGGTCAGCGCGTCGATCTGGTCGGTCACCCGCATGGTGCCGATCTCCGCGGCCATGGAGGCGCCGATGCGGCCGGCGACCATGAGCCCGGCGAGGACCGGCGCCAGCTCGCGGGTGATCGACAGCACCACCACGACGGCAACCTGGCTCTCTGCGTTGAAGCGGGAGAAGCCGGCATAGCTCTGCAGCGCCAGCACCATGCCGGTGAACAGGGCGGTCAGGCCGACGACCGGCAGCGAGTAGAAGCCGATGTCGGCGACCTGGCGCAGGAACACGCGAAGGTAGAAGGGCGGTCGCACCACATGGGACACGCCGTTGGCGGTGAACACGACCAAGCCGCCGACCGCCCCCAGGAAGCCGAGGAAGACGCGGCCCAGCGCGGCGACCGGGTTGCTCATCAACGGGACGCCGCGCGCGCGAGGGCGTCCGGGGCCGCGGCCACCGGGCCGGCCTGCCGGGCGAAGCGGGTGCCCAGCGAGGTCAGGATCTCGTAGCCGATGGTGCCGGCATCCCGCGCCACCGCGTCCACCGGCCGGTTCGGGCCGATCAGCTCGGCGCGGCTGCCGGGGGCGACCGCGCCCTCGGGCAGGTCCGTCACGTCCACGGTCATCAGGTCCATCGACACCCGGCCGGCCAGGGGAGCCGCCCGGCCGGCGATCCAGACACTGCCGCGGGGGCTGAGGGAGCGCAGAAGCCCGTCGGCGTAACCCACGGCAATGGTTGCGATTCGGGAGGGCCGCAAGATCTTGTATGTGGAACCGTAGCCGACCGATTCGAACCTGTCAACGCGGCGAACCTGCAGGACGACGCCGTCCAGACGCACAACGGGCCGCATGGGGTTGTCCGTCTCGGGCGTCGGGTTGACGCCATAGAGCGCGCTGCCCGGCCGGCAAAGGTCGAGGTGAAGGTGCCGGCCGCGAAAGATCCCGGGCGAGTTGGCCAGGCTGGCCGGGGCCGGCGGCAGGGGCCCGAGCGCCGCGCGGAAGCGGTCCGATTGCTGGCGGGTCAGCGGGTGGCCGGCCTCGTCGGCGCAGGCCAGGTGGCTGAGCCAGGCCAGCAGCGTGACGCCGTCGAGACGTCCGGGCTCGGCTGCCAGGCGCTCGCGCTCGGCCGGCTCCAGGCCGAGCCGGCTCATGCCGGTATCGATCTGCACGAAGGCCGGCAGCGGCCGGCCGAGGCGCCGGCCGAGGCCGGCCCAGCGTTCCAGGTCGGCGAGGGTGTTGAGCACCGGCGCCAGCCCGGCTGCCACCGCTGCGTCCTCGGCGCCGGCGGGTAGGCCGTTCAGCACGGCGATGCGCACGCCCGGGAGAAGCGGGGCCAGCGCCAGGGCCTCGTCGAGGGTGGCGACGAAGAAGGTTCGCGCGCCGGCCGCGGCGAGCGCCGGAGCGACCAGCGCCGCGCCGAGCCCGTAGGCGTCGGCCTTGACCACCGCGGCGCACTCCGCCGGCGCGACCCGGCGGGCGAGCTGCCGGTAGTTGTCGGCGATCGCGGACTGGTCGACGGTCAGCACGGCGCCCGCGGTGGACGGATCAGTCAAGGCCGTAGCGCTGCTCGAGATTGGAGAATCGGGTGAAGGCGCCCTCGAAATGCAGTCGCACGGTGCCGGTCGGGCCGTGCCGCTGCTTCGCGACGATCACATCGGCCAGGTTGTGCACCCGCTCCATCTCGGCCAGCCACTCCGCGTGTTCCGGCGTCCCGGGATTGGGCTCGCGCTTCTCCACGTAGTAGGCCTCGCGAAAGATGAACATCACCACATCGGCATCCTGCTCGATCGAGCCCGATTCGCGCAGGTCGGCCAGCAGCGGCCTTTTGTCCTCGCGCTGCTCGACCGCGCGGGACAGCTGCGACAGCGCCAGCACCGGCACGTTCAGGTCCTTGGCCACCATCTTCAGGCCGCGGGTGATCTCGGAGATTTCCTGCACCCGGTTGTCGGCGCGCTGGGTGCCGCTGGGACGCATGAGCTGCAGATAGTCGACGACGATCAGCCCCAGATTCTGTGTCCGCTTCAGCCGCAGCGCCCGGGTCCGCAGCTGGCTGATGGTCAGCCCGGCGGTGTCGTCCACGAAGAACGGCACCTTCCGCACGAAGTTGGCGGATTCGGCGAGACGCGGAAAGTCCGCCTTCTTCATCTCGCCCTTGCGGATCTTCTCGGACTGGATCTCGGCATGGTCCGACAGGATGCGGGTGGCGAGCTGCTCGGCCGACATCTCAAGGGAGAAGAAGCCGACCACCGCGCCCTCGGTCCCATTCGACTCGAGGAAGGCGCGCGCCGCGTTGAAGGCCATGTTGGTGGCGAGCGCGGTCTTGCCCATGGACGGACGCGCCGCCAGGACGACCAGGTCGGACGGCTGCAGGCCGCCCAGCATCCGGTCGATGTCGGTGAGGCCGGTGGTGATGCCGGTCAGCCGGCTCTGCCGGTTGAGCGCGCGCGAAGCGTCATCGAGCGCGGTGAGCACGATGTCGTCGAACCGCCGGAACCCACGTTGGAACTCGCCGTCGGTGGCCAGCCCGTAGAGCTTCTCCTCGGCCTGCCGGATCTGCTCGGACGCGTCGTTGTCCAGGTCATGACGGTAGGCGTCGTTGACCACCTCCTCGCCGACGGCGATCAGCTGCCGCCGCAGATGAAGGTCATAGATGGTCCGGCCGTAGTCCTCGGCGTTGAGGACGGAGACAACGGCGCGCGCCAGCGTCTCGAGGTACTGGGCGCCGCCGACCTCGGTGAGCGCGCCGTCCTGCTCGAACAGGTTGCGCAAGCTGATCGGGTCGGCGATGCGCGACTGCTCGCGCAGGCGCAGGCAGGCGCCGTAGATGCGGCCATGCGCCGGGTGCAGGAAGTGCTCGGGCTTGAGGAAGTCGGCGACCCGCTCGATGGCCGTGTTGTTGATGAGGATGGCGCCGAGCAGGGCCTGCTCCGCCTCCTCGTTCGCCGGCAGCGTGCGCGCCGGGGTCTCCACCGGGCGCAGCAGCGGGGTCGCGGCGTGTGCGTTTTGTCGTTCCATGGCCCGGGTAGGGTAGCAGGCCGGTCGGCCGGTCCGACGGGTCTTTCCCACGGGGGTCGCTGTGGAACCCGGTGGAAAACGGGGGATAGTCAGGGGAAAAATCGGACGGGTGCCGAGCCGTCACCTCGGCATCGGGGCGGTTGCTCCTTGATTCGACAGCCGCCGTGCAGCCAGGCGCGTCCCGGGCCCCCGGGCGCATCCGCCCGGACGCCCCTTGACACCGATTTAACGCCGGGCCGCTATAAAATCGTGCATGACCCGGATCTTTGCTACCGGCGGACGGGCCGGACGCGGCGCGGCGCGGGCCGTCCTCGGCCTGCTGCTTGCCATGCCGGCCTCGGCCGAGGACGCGACCGCGGAGCCTGCCGAACCACCCACCCAGGTGTGCGAGGCCGTGCTGCTGGCCGACTGCGTGCGGCGCCAGGACACGTGGCGGCCAATCGATGGGCCCGCGTCGGCGGCCGCTGCCGCCGACCTCGATGGGCCCGTCTCGGCGGCCGCTGCCGCCGACCTCGATGGGCCCGTCTCGGCGGCCGAGGCCGCGGACGAGACGAATCACCCGGCGGAGTCCGGCGCGGCCGACCCGGGCGCCGCCGCCAACGGTGAAGGCCCCGGCGGTCCGCCGCCGGTCGACGAGATCACTCAACGGAAGCGTGAACTGCGGGAGGCGGTCGACACCCTCGGCCTCGAGGACCGCGTGACGGTGGAGCGGTCGGCCGACGGCGACTCCCTGCGCCTCATCCTTCCGAGCGACTCAGCGCACCCGTAAGCCTCGCCGAAGCGTGTGTCGAAATGCCATGATGTGTCGTTCCGGCTGACACGAGGATGGGGCGGACCGTGGGTGGAGGCGAGGCCCCGGCATTTCGGAGCCTCGCGCCGGCCGCTCAGCGGTTCGCCTGATCGCTCGGCGACACCACGATCGGCTGGAACTCGCCGCACCAGTCGGATGCGTCAACGCGCGGCCAGCGGGTGTCGGTCGGGGTCGCCGCGGCCCCCGCTGATCGTGCCCCTTCCGACGGATGCGGTGCATAGCGACGGCACTGCGAATCGTTCTTGAACCAGAAGCGGCATTGTCCACAGGTCATTTGAGGAACTCCTCACTGTATCACGCCCAGAATCCTACAACAGGCAGCCCACGAGGTGCGTTCCTCTTGCAAATCATTCTCATAGTTCATCATCATGAGTGATTGAGTGCAAAATATTTCAAAGATCAATTGTCTTGCATGCCGATAGCGAGTGCTGGCCAGACAGAGCTCAACATCTCGAACTCATGACAACCCGAAATCATTGAGCGGCCTGTTGCGACGTTTCAATTCCGTTGGCCAATGAACACCGTTGCTCGGCCTGGGATGGCGGGGCCTGCTTTCGAGCTCGATCAACGGGTACAGGATCTCAGCGTCGAGCCTGTGGCCTGATCTGTGATGTCCAAGCGTTCTGGGCGGGGGATCGCGGCGCCGGCGGTCAAGGCATGCCGGGCGCCGCGGTCGGCGTCGACGATGCGCTGGTGTCGGGCTCCCCCGCAGGCCGGTCCGACCGCC
Organism: uncultured Mycobacteriaceae bacterium; assembly: GCA_964613585.1. Lineage (GTDB taxonomy): Bacteria > Pseudomonadota > Alphaproteobacteria > DSM-16000 > Inquilinaceae > CAZTHL01. The sequence continues at coordinate 36,375 of CAZTHL010000004.1, forward strand.
TCAGGTGGAAGCGCTCTCGGACCCCTCCGGTCCGGCTCGGTCGGCGCGCGAGCAGGCGGACCGCGTCATCCCCTGGAGCGCCATCGGCCGGTCCGGACGAGCGCGGCAGGTTGACCCGGGCCCCCTTACTCGCGAGACGCTGAACCGACGACGGCAACGCATCCTGCCGGTGTGCCGCACCTGGTCGCGCGACTCGACGCCCGAGGATCGGCACCATCGCGACAGCCCTTCTGTCGACTACTGACTGTGGTGTTTGTCACGCAATATTGGTGGGCGGCGGATCTGCTCGACGCTCGCGTCCTGCAAGATGCGTCATCGAATGTAACCATTCAATTTTCCGCTTGCCACAATCAGTCTTCCCAAAGATGCCGCCTTGGTGTCTGGCAATGCGGCATGGCGGTAATGGAACGGCAAGCTTTCCGGCGGATTTACCTTGGTCGGGACTTCCCTTGAGGTATCGAAGTAAGCCAATTTTAATGGGGTGATGGTGTCGTATCGGCGTGCGGAGGGTGCCACCCCACATCGGAGGGGGAGGTTCGACGGAGAGCGAGGGCCACGGGCACGGCGTGGCCGGGAGCGGGCGATGAGGATCCGGAACATGCTTAGGCGGGTCGCGGCGGGCCTTCTATTGGTCTCGGCCGTGCCGGGCCTTGCCGTCGGAGGCGCCCTCGATCCGGCGCCGCGCCTCGACCTGGCGCCGCTCGGGCCGGCGGCGCTGTCGACCGCGGGCCTTGAACGGGCCATCGCCGATCTGCAGGCGGTGGCCTCGGCCGGCGGCTTCGTCCGCGTGCCGAATGGCGAGACGCTGGAGCCGGGGGACCGGCACGCCGCGGTGTCGGCGCTCGCCCGGCGCCTCGCGCAGTCCGGCGACCTCACGGCCGGCGAGGCCGCCGAGCGGCGCGATCCCGAGCGTTACGACCCGGTGCTGGCCGCGGCGGTGCGGCGCTTCCAGGCCCGCCACGGGCTGGCGGTGGACGGCGTCGTCGGCCCGAACACGCTCGCCCGCCTCAACGAGAGCGCGGAATCGCTGATCGCCCGGGCGACTGTCAACATGGCGCGCCAAGCGGCGGCGCCGAGCCTGCCCATGAGCCGCCACATCGTGGTCAACGTGCCGGCGTTCGAGCTGCGTGCCTATCGGCAGGGAAGGCCCGTGTTGACCATGAAGGTGGTGGTCGGGCGGACCAGCCGGGCCACGCCCGAGATGTCGGCGCCGATGACCCATCTCGTGGTCAACCCGAGCTGGACCGTGCCCGCGGGCATCCTTCGCAAGGACGTGGCGCGCCACATGCTGGAGGACACCGGCTACCTGGCATCCCATGCCCTGCGTCTGATCGGTGGCGATGCCGGGCGCGATCCGCTGGCGCTTGACTGGCAGGCCATCCGCGAGGGTCGCCAGCACGTGGCCTTGCGCCAGGGGCCGGGCCCGACCAACCCGCTCGGCCGGTTCCGCTTCCAGCTGCAAAACGATCTGGCGATCTACCTTCACGACACGAGCGATCCGCACCTGTTCGCCCGGGCGGAGCGGACGTTCAGCTCGGGCTGCGTGCGCGTTGAGCGGCCCTGGGACCTCGCCGAGTTCGTCGCCGAGGGGGTGGCCGAGCCCTGGCGCGACTGGGCGCGGAGCAGCGCATGGCGGACCCGGTGGGTGCCGCTGCCGGAGCCGATCCCGGTGCGCCTGGAATATCGGACGGTGTGGGTCGACGAGGACGGCGTGCTGCAGGTGCGCAAAGACGTCTACGGTCGCGACCGCCGCGATCTGCTGGCCGAAGGCCCGGCCGCCGACATCCCGGGCTAGCCTGTTTCCACGTTGATGCGGAATCGGCACCGGCGCCGAGTCCGCGCCCGGCGGAAACGCCTGTCTCTAGCCAAGGCGCCGCCGCCATGGAGGGCGGGCGTTCCCGCCCGCCCTGAAAGAGGCAGCGGTAGGACGCCGCCGCTCCTCCCGTAGGCGGGTGGCGGCGGCCGTGATGGGGCAGCGGCGTCCGCGCCACGCGGGTGCCACGGTGGCGGGCGAGGACGCCCACCCTCCGACGCCGGGCTGCTGCGTACCCACCGTCTGCCCTGCCCGGGTCATCCGGGAACCAGGGTTTCGGTGGCGCCGTCCCCCCGCGGCGCCGACGCCGCAGGCTCGAAGCAGCGGCCGATCAGCTCGAGCGCCAGGGCGACGGTCTCGACGTGCCATGCCTGCCATTCGAGAGCGATCGCCAGCACGGCCCCGTCCGCCCGCCGACGCGCCAGATCGTCGATGATGTCCAGGATCAATCCCTCGTCCCGGGTCAGCGCGCTATCCTCGGGGGCGTTGAACAGCAGTGGCCGCCGGGCGGCCGCGCTGGTCAGCGCCATGGCGTGGCCGAACGCCTCGAGCCGGTGCTCGAGCCCAAGCTGCGCGAACAGGCGCCGAAGGTCGGCGTCGAGGGCCGCGTCGCCGTCGCGTGCGTGGACCCACAAACGCATGGCGCGCAGCAGCGGGGCGGTCGCGCCGGCGGGAGGGCAGGCAGGATGGACGGTGCAAGGGAACATGCCGGTGTCTCCGACGCCCACGGTGCCGCCCGGGGTCGGGCCCGGGCGGGTGGCCGGCAGGCGCCCGCGCTCAGTGGACGGTGATGCTGGTGTCGTCGGCCGGCCGCTGTGGCGCCGTTGGCGTGGGCGCCTCGACCTCGACCGCCAGGTCATGGCCGGCGGCCCACCAGACCGCGGTCAGACGGTACGCCAGCGCGATGATCTCGCTGACCCCGGCCCGGTCGAAATGCTCGGGCACCAGCCTGGCCAGAGCGGAGAATTGCCCCTGCTGGGCGAGGGCGAGGATGCGGAGGATCCGCTGCTCGTCCGGAGTCATCTGCCGGCAGCAGGGCGCCCGGGTGATCAGCTTTTGCTTGGACCAGCGGCCAAGCGTGCCGAGGAACTCGTCGAGCAGGGCGCAGGGGTTGCGGATGCCGCTCTTGGCATATTCCTGCTCGATGACGGCGGTCACCGGCGTGCCCGACCGCTGGCCGATGACCCACAGGCGGATCGCCCATAAAAGTTGCCGGGCCGCCGGGCTCAAGCCCACTCGCACCATCTCCGGCTCGAAACTGTCTTCGTCGCCCATCGGTGCTCCCCTCGCTTCGTGTGCATGCGCGAATGAGAATGCGAATCATTCTCAGCCGCAAGCGAGAAACCATGTAGGGCATAATGGATTGGCCAAGCTGTGGCGGATTTGTCCGGATTTCGGCGCCGGCATGAGACAATCGGTCGCAGCCCGGCCGGCTTGATGTCATGAACGCGCGGTATCGGCGTCCCGCTGGTTGCAATATCCCTCAATGGCGTCGTCGCGGAGGATGGCCGACATGCGCTGGCCGCGGTACCTGCATACGCTGCTGCTGACCGCCGTGCTGCTGCTCGGGCCGCCCGTCATGGCGGCCGCCCAGAACGGCAGCCCCGACGAGGTCTATCGGGAGCTCTCGGTGGCTCTCGGGGAGGCGGCCGAGCGATACGAGGCCGGCGACCGGGACGAGGCCAAGGGCATCGTCGAGGATGCCTTTTTCGACCAGTACGGGCGGATCGAGACACGCATCCGCAACACGCTCTCGGCGAGCCGCGACGCGGCGCTGGAGCATCAGTTCAACACAATCCGCCGGAGCATGGCCGACGGCATGGCGGCGATCGAGGTCCTCGCCCTGATCGATGCGTTGGATGGCGACCTTCGCGCGGTGGCCGAAGATCTGTTGGCGAGCGCGGCGGAACGGCCGGCCGTCGCGGTCGACCCCGCGGCGGCGCTGGCGGCGTCGGATCCCTACTGGCAGCCGGTGGCCGAGCAGATCTTCGAGGACTTGGCCGAGGCGTTGGCGGCCTACGGCGAAGGCGACGTGGCGCGGGCGGCCGCGCGGATCCGCGACGCGCAGTACAGCGGCTACAAGAACTCGCTCATGGAGGCGGCGGTGCGCACCAACGTCTCCCAGGCCGAGGACGCGGCGATCAACAGCGGGCTGCGACGCCTGGTGACGGCCATGCAGGCGGGCGCCCCGGTCGCGGAGGTCGCCGGGGTGGTCGACGACGTGCGCGGGCGCATCGCCGGAGTGCTGCCGGACCTGCCGGTGCCGGAGCGGGCCCGCGTCGACAACGCCGCGCAGTCGGCCTCGGCCCGGGAGCGCTGGCGTGAGGCGGCGGCGGCGCTGGATCGCGGGCTGGCGCGGCTCGAGGCCGGGCCCGGCGCGGTCGCCGCCGCCCAGGCGCTTTACTTCGAGGAGTATGTGGACAGCGGCCTGGAGGCGGCCGTCGGCGAGCGGGCGCCGGCGCTGCAGGCGGCGATCGGCCAGCGCTGGACCGACCTTGTCGAGGGCTTGGCGCAGCCGGCGATGGCCGGAACGGCTCTTGAGGCGGAGACGGAAATGCTTCGCGCCGGCTTGGCACAGGCGCTCGAGGCCGCGTTGGCGCCGCCCGACAGCCTTGGCCGTCGGCTGCGACAGTATGGCCCGGTGGTGGCGGGGCTGCTGGTGCTGAGCCTCGGCGTGGTGCCGCTGGCGCGCCGGCTCAGCCGTCGGAGGTCCGGGGAAGCCGCGTCGTGAGCGGTGTCGACGCGGCGCGCGGCATCTGGCCACCGCGTATGCATAGCCTCACAACCTTGTTCTGGTGGCGCTCTGTGTCTACCCCTTCGCGAAATCTTTACCAAAGGTTTCGTTGCCAACCGGCTCCTCCAGTGGGATAATCGTCGGGTTACGTTTGGGAGCACCTGATGCGAATGATTATGATTCTCAGCGCGGCCGCGCTGTTGACCTCTGCCTCTGCCCTGGGCCAGGACGAGTTCGAGGAATTCCCCGCCGGCGACCCGGTCGAGGTCAACCACATGGAGATCGCCGCGGTCTACCTGATGGCGGTCGACATGGAGCCGCGCGGCGTGATGCGTCCGGCCTCGCAGTCCGACATCCACCTGGAGGCCGACATCCACGCCACCCCGGGCAACCCCAACGGCTTCGGCGCCGGCGAGTGGATCCCCTATCTCGAGGTCGAGTTCGAGCTGACCAACCGCGACACGGGGGAGACCCAGAGCGGCGTCCTGCTGCCCATGGTGGCCGTGGACGGGCCGCACTACGGCAACAACATCACCATGGCCGGGCCCGGCACCTACGACCTGACCTTCACGGTCTACAATCCAGAGGTGAACGGCTTCGCCCGCCACACCGATGCCGCCACCGGGGTTGAGGGCTGGTTCGAGCCGTTCACGGTTGACTACAGCTTCGACTACGTGCCGGTGCAATAGCGGCGGCAGGTCGCGCAGGGTCCGTTTCACCTCCCTCGGGCCGCCGCAGCGAGGCGGCGGCCGTTCCTCCGACATCCGGGCCGGCCTCGGGAGAGGCCCGCCCGCCGGCGACGCGCCCATGTTCGCCTTCATCGCCAATCTGCTTCACGCGGCGGTGCCGCTGGCGCTGCTGCTTGGCCTGGTTCCGGCCCTCGGCCGGGACGCGCGGCAGAGCCCGTCGATGGGGGCGGGCGTGGCCGCCGCGCTGATCGGCGTCGGGCTCGGACTGGTCGCCTTCCTGCTGGCGACCGAGCAGGGTTTGGCGATCGAGGCGCGCACCCTGCTCCGCTCGGTGGCACTGCTCGTGCTGTGGCTGGCCACCGCCGGGCTCATCCTGTCGCCGGCCCTGGATGGTCGCGGCGCCGCGGGCGGCCCGATCCGCGGCCTGATCGTCGGCGGCGCGCTGGCGGCCCTGATGCTGGTCGGCGCGCAGGGCGGCTTCGACTTCCTGTGGCGCTCGCAGGACCAGTCGCTGACCGCGACCCTGGTGCTGAACACCGAGTTGATCGTCAATCTGGGCGCCCTTCTCGTCACCGGCGCCGGCCTGATCGTGCTGACCGCCGTGGTGGCGCATCTGGGCCGCCGGATCGGCACCGCGTGGTGCGCCGGGCTGCTGCTCGTCGCGGCGGCGGGGCTGTCGGTCGCCTGGATCGCCGACATCATGCTCGGGCTGTTCCAACTCGACCGGCTCGAGGTGACCCGCGCCGCCCTGGCGTTCGTCGCCAAGGTCACCAACGCCGCGCCGGTCCTGACCTACGGCCTGCTCGGCCTGGCGCTGGCCATGGCGCTGGTGTTCGCCCGAGGGCGCCGGCCGATCGCGCCGGGTGCGCTCGACGGGCTGCCCCGGCCCGAGCGCCGCAAGCTGCTGAGCCGGCGTCGCGGCGAGCGGCAGTGGCTCAGCGCCGGCGCCGCGACCGCGGGGGCCATGGTGCTGGCGCTCGTCTACTACGACGCGTACGCCTCACGACCGCCGTCGATCTCCGAGCCGGAGCCGGTGACGCCCGGCGCCGACGGGGTGGTCAGCATCGCCATCGACGAGGTCGTGGACGGTGATCTTCACCGGTTCAGCTATGTCGCCGGTGACGGCCATCTGATCCGCTTCTTCCTGATCAACAAGCTTGATGAGGCCAACGCGCAGATCGCCGTGGTTCTGGACGTCTGCGAGATCTGCCCGGACTGGGGCTACATCAAGATCGACAACACGGTGATGTGCCTGCCGTGCGGCTCGCGCGTGCTGATCCAGACGCTCGGCCGGCCGGGCGGCTGCAACCCGATCCCGCTCGAGCACGAGGTCCGCGACGGCCGGATCCAGATCCGCGCGGCCGCGCTCGACGCCGGCGCGCCGTACTTCTCGACGATCGTGCCGGTGGAGGTCATCGATCCGGTGACCGGTGGGACGGTCGTCAACACGGAGGCGCCGCACCGGTACCAGTACCGCGGCAAGCAATACTATTTCGAGGGCCGCGAGTCCTATGAGCGGTTCCGCGAGGATCCCGAGCGCTACCACCAGCCCGACAGCGCATAGGCCGGTCCGGCCCGCGAGGGAGAAAGTGTCATGATCCTGCGCATGCTCTGGGGCTCGTTCCGGCACGGACGGCGCCGAAAGCTGCTGGCCGGCGGCACCATCGCGCTGGCCGCGAGCCTGATCACCACGCTGCTCAACCTGACGGTCGACGTCGGCGACCGCATGGCCCAGGAGCTGCGGTCCTACGGCTCGAACATCGAGGTCGTGCCGATCTCCGAGAACATCCCGGTCGTGGTCCAGGGCGTCGATGTCGACCCGCTGGGCGACCGTGATTTCCTGGAGGAGGCCGACGTGCCGAGGATCAAGGACATCTTCTGGCGCAACAACGTGATCGGCTTCACGCCCTTCCTGGAGGCCGGAGCGCTGCTGCCGGCGGCCGGCGATCGGCCGGTCACGGTGATCGGTACCTGGTTCGACAAGCCGGTGCCGCTCGACGACGCGCCCGACCACTCGACCGGCGTCAGCGACACCCACGGGTTCTGGCAGGTGGCCGGGGCCTGGCCGGAGGACGCCCGCGCCGACCAGGTCCTGGTCGGCCGGCGGTTGGCGGCCGAGCTCGGCGTCGAGGCCGGCGACCGCCTGGCGCTCGACGGCGCGGCCGCGCCGCTGCGCCGGGAGGTGACGGTGGTCGGCCTGCTCGGGGCCGGCGGCGCGCACGACCGCGCCATCGTGGCGCCGCTGGCGCTCGCCCAGGCGCTGGCCGGTCTGCCCGGCAAGGTCGGCTCGATCAGCGTCAGCGCGCTCACGGTGCCGGAGAACGAGCTGTCCAGCACCGCCCGCCGCGATCCCGACTCGCTCGATTCCCTCGAGTACGACGTCTGGTACTGCTCGGCCTATGTCAGCTCGATCGCGCATCAGATCGAGGAGGTGGTGCGCAACGCGGCCGCGCGCCCCGTGTGGCAGGTGGCGGCGAGCGAGGGCGTGGTGGTCGACCGCATCAAGTTCTTCATGATGGTGGTGACCCTGGTGGCCATCGTCGCCTCGGGCATGAGCGTCTCCTCGCTGATGAGCGAGGGCATCATGGAGCGCAGCCGCGAGATCGGCCTGATGAAGGCCCTGGGCGCGCGCAGTGACCGGATCACCCTCTTGTTCCTGCTCGACGCGGCGGCGATCGGGGCGGCCGCCGGCCTCGTCGGCTGCCTGCTCGGCTTCGGCCAGTCCTACCTGATTGGCCTTGCCGTGTTCGGCGCCGGGCTGTCAGTCCATCCGATCGTGATCCCCGTGGTGGTCGTGCTCTCGGCGCTGATCGCGCTGATCGGCTCGGTCGTGCCGTCGCGGCTGATCAGCCGCCTGCAGCCCATCGAGGTGCTCTATGGCCGCCGCTGACCCCGGGCCGCGCGCCCAGCTCGGCATGACGCTACGGCTGATCGCCAAGGCGCTGACCGTCCGGCGCGGCCGGGTGCTGCTGGCGCTGTCGGCGATCGCTCTCGGCTCGGCCATCGTGACCGCCTTCGCCAGCGTGCATTTCGACATCTCGATCAAGATGAGCCGGGAGCTGCGCACCTACGGCGCCAACTTCTTCGTCGGCCCGGCGGAGACCGAGGAGGCGGCCGGGCTGTCGGCCGCCACCCTGGCCATGGTGACGGACGCGGTGCCGGCCGAGCGGCTGGAGGGCGCGTCGCCCTATCTCTACGGCGTGGTCCGGCTCGACCGGGACAACGCCGTGCTGGCCGGGGTCGAGTTCACCGGGCTGCGCCGGATCGCGCCGTTCTGGCAGGTCACCGGCAGCTGGGTGACGGTCGACTTCGACGAGCGCCACGCGATGATCGGCCGGCACCTCGCCGAGAGCATGGAGATTGGCCTCGGCGATCCGGTCACCATCCGCAACCCGGATACCGGCTTCCTCCACCGGGTGACCGTCCGCGGCATCCTGGAGAGCGGCGAGGCCTCGGACAACTACCTGTTCGTCAACCTGGCGCTGGCCCAGCGCGCGCTCGACCGGCCGGGCGAGGTCGACCACGGCATGCTGAGCCTGGTGACGAGCGGCCTTGACGCCGACGCCCTGGCCGCCGACCTCGAGCAGCGCTTTGTCGGCGTGGCCGCGCATCCGGTGCGCAAGATCGCCGAATCCGAGGGCGACATCCTGGGCACCATCGAAGGGCTGATGGCGCTGGTGGCGCTGACCATCCTGGTGATCACCACGGTCTGCGTGAACGCCACCCTGACCGCCTCGATCATGGAGCGCAGCCGGGAGATCGGCCTGCTGAAGGCGCTGGGCGCGCGCAACCGCAGCATCGTGGCGCGCTTCCTGGCCGAGACGGCGGTGCTGGCCGTGATCGGCATCGCCATCGGCCTCGTCCTCGGCTTCCTGCTGGCCCAGGGCCTGGGCCAGGCCATGTTCGGTTCCAGCATCGGCTTCCGCGCCGTGGTCCTGCCTATGGCCCTCGCCATCGGCCTGGTCAGCGCGCTGGCCGCCGCCGTGCTGCCGATCCGCCGCGCCGTGCGCGTGGTGCCCGCCCTGGTGCTCCGCGGAGAGTGAGGATCCCTGACATGCCCGACATGCGGGCCGAGCCCGACATCGTCCTCGAGACCATGGGCCTGTCCAAGGCCTTTGACAGCAAGGCGGCCGAGCGGGTGGTGGCGCTGGCCGATGTCACCGTGCGCATCCGCCGCGGCGAGTTCGTCTCGATCATGGGACCGTCCGGCTCCGGCAAGACGACCCTGCTCAACATCCTGTCCTGCCTCGACACGCCGACCGGAGGCCGCTACGTGCTCGACGGGGTCGACACCTCGGGCTTCACCGAGGCCGACCGCGCCGCGGCCCGCCGCGACAAGATCGGCCTGATCTTCCAGCAGTTCCATACGGTGCCGTACCTGACGGCGCTCGAGAACGTCATGCTGGCCCAATACTACCACAGCATGGTCGACCGGGACGATGCCAAGGCGGCGCTGGAGAGTGTCGGCCTCGGCCACCGGCTCGACCATCTGCCGTCGCAGATGTCGGGCGGCGAGCAGCAGCGAGTGTGCATCGCCCGGGCGTTGATCAACGAGCCGGCGATCATCCTGGCCGACGAGCCGACCGGCAACCTGGATGCCGAGAACGAGCGCGTCGTCATCGACCTGTTCCATCGGCTGCACCGGGAGGGCCGCACGCTGGTCCTGGTCACCCACAACCCGGCGCTCGGCCGCCGGACCGAACGCCTGATCACGCTGGAGCACGGCCGGGTCGTGGGCGACGCGGCCAATGACCAAGCCCACGGGCCCGAACCGGGGGAGGGAGCCCATGCTTCGTCGCGCCCTGCTGCTGTCGACCATCGCCAGCCTGCCGCTGTGGCTGGCGGGATGTAACGGCGAGGATGCGGATGAGGACGATGACGAGGCATCCTCGGGCTGGTCGACCACGCCGGACCTCGCGGCCATCGGTCTCGACGGCCAGACGCTGAGCCTGGCGCCGCACAAGGGCGACGTTGTCGTGCTCAACTTCTGGGCCGGCGGCTGCGGACCGTGCCTCGTCGAGATGCCGATCCTGCAGGATCTGCATGAGCGGCACCGGCAGGACGGCTTGGCCATCGTCGGCATCAATGTCGGCGAACTGGATTTCATGGCCGCCGACACCGTGCGCCGCACCGGCGTCACCTACCCGATCGGCATCGACCAGATGTCCATCACGATGAGGCGCTACCGCGTGCCGGGCGCGCCGACCACGGTGATCATCGACCGCCGGGGCCGGATCCGCGACACCATTGTCGGCTCCGTACCCGCTGACGAGCTCAAGCGGCGGGTCCGGGCCTGGCTGTGACCGGTCGGCGAGGCTCCCGGGGGCAGCACGCCGCCGAGCTTTGCTGGGCGGGTCGTCGGGCCTCGTGGTCGACCCCTCCTTGGCGTAATCCATCAGAAGAGGAACCCTTGACAGCGCTTTGGAAAAAAAGGACCCGTCGGCTCTCCGCGGCGGCGCTGATCCTGGCCACGGCGGCGTGCGGCGAGGCCGAGCAGGACGAGGCGGCGGGACCGGGGAGCGCCCCGGCGGCGGCCGGCTCCGTGGAGACGGCGGCGGTGGCGGTGGACGACCCGGCGCTGTTCGAGGCGGGCCGGCGGGCGTACCGGCAATGCGTCGCCTGCCACCGGATCGACCGGGAGGAGACGCTGCCGAACGGGCCGCATCTGGTCGGCCTGCTTGGCCGGCCGGCCGGGGCGGTCGACGCCTTCGCCTATTCGGACGCGATGCTCGAGTCCGGGATCGTCTGGACCGAGGAGACGATCGCCGCCTACCTGCGCGACGTGCGCGGCTACATCCCGGGCAATCGCATGAACGCGCCCAACGTCCGCGACGAGGAGCGGCTGGAGGCGCTCATCTACTACATCGCCCACGCCAGCCGCCCGGCCGAGGGGTAGGACCCGGGCCGGCCCGGGTCGTCAGGGCCCAGCGGCCGCCCCCGCGTCGGCGGTGCCGGGCTTACGGCGCCTCCGGAAACAGCCCCGGCATCCAGCGCGGCGCCAGCGCGGCCGGGAACGCCAGCCGCAACGGCGCCCGTGGGCCGTCGGCGGTCAGCACCTCCCGGTCCAGCAGCGCCGCGGTGACCCGGCGGGCCTGGCGGTCGCCGGTGCCGAGCACCGCCGCCGCCTCGCCGCGCTCCAGCCGCCCGCGGTACAGCACCGCCTCCAGCAGCGGTCGGGACGCGCCGGGCAGCCGGCGGCCCCGGACCTCCTCCTCCGCCCAGACCAGGACGCGGTCGCGCAGCCTGTCGGGCTGCATCAGGCTCTCCACCAGACGGACCTGGGCCACGCAGATCTCGAGGAAGAAGACGGCGAAGTCCGCCAGCGCCTGCTGGCTGCGGCGGCCGTGACCGTCGACCTCGACGCCGGCCTGCTCATGGCACGCGGCGAGGTGCGCCTTGTAGGCCCGATCCTGCCGGGCGAGGCCGCGCGCCACCGACCACAGGCCTCCCGTGTCCAGCGCCTCGCGCAGGACGGCGTAGGACACGAGCCGCGCGACCCGGCCATTGCCGTCGAGGAACGGGTGGATCCACACCAGCCGGTGGTGCGCGGTCGCCGCCGCCAGGATCAGACCGGCTCGGCCGAGTCGGGCATGGGCGGCCTCCAGGCGCGCCACGAAACGCGGCACGGCACCCGGGCTGACCGGGAGGTGCCGGCCGACGCGGACGTCGCGATGGCGGAACGCGCCGGGAACAAGCGGAACGCGCTCTCCGGTCCCGGGGTCGACCACACACCGCAACTCCTCGGGGAGACGCGCGCAGAAGCGGCGGTGGGTCTCGCGCAGGCCGGCGCCGGTGAGCGCCCGCCCGTCCAGGCCGCCGGCGTCGATCCAGGCCTGCACCTCGATATGGGCCTCGGCCTTGTGCTGGCGAAGCCGGTGCGCGGCGTCATTGCTGTAATGGCCCTTCAGCGCCCGCTCGATATCCATGGGGTGCGCCGTGTGCCCGTCGATGAGGTTGCTGTAGTAGCAGCTCGTCGCGCGCATCAGCGGGGCCAGGCTCTCGGCGATCCCGGGCGGCAGCCCGCGGCGCAGGCCGGCCGAGCATGCCGTCAGCTCCACGGCCAGATCCATGAGCTCGTCCCGGCGCGGCGCGCCGTCGCCCAGCAGGATGGGCTCCATCAGCCCGATGCTCTCGCCGCGGTCGGGGGCAGGGGGGTCCATGGCCGATGTCAGCGGCTCGTCCGCGTTGGCGCGTGTCCTCCGCCGGCTTGTACGTCCGCTTTCCTGTCCGCTTCAAGACCGCAGATTTTACCGATATTTCAGCAGCATGACGACCCCGTGGAAGGCGCGCCGACCGCCGATCCGTCCGCCTGGCCCTGGCGCCGACGGGAGCCCCGCGCGCCCGGCGCCGCCCAGGGGTCGCGCGCCGCGGCCGTCGGTCGCGGTCGGCCGTCCCGTGGCCGGCCTTCCGCTCGACGGTGCCGACGGAAACGATCCAGCATCAGACGGTCGGTTTACCCAGCAATCCTTGTCGCGCGCCTCGAGGCCCGGCCCGGTGGCCCGGCGCCGGCGCCGGGCCACCGGGCCGGGTGGCATGCGGGCCGGGTGGCATGCGGGCCGGGTGGCATGCGGGCCG
>CAZTHL010000004.1:49285-91622 GCA_964613585.1 uncultured Mycobacteriaceae bacterium
ATGCGGGCCGGGTGGCATGCGGGCCGGGTGGCATGCGGGCCGGGTGGCATGCGGGCCGGGTGGCATGCGGGATGCCCTCGGATCCGTTGAGGAGGGGGTGCGGCCGAGGCGGATCGGGCCGTCGGGCCGGTCGGCGGGCGCGCTTGGACGGGGCCGGTTTCGTCTGCTAAACAACGGAGCGGAACGGTCGTCGGACCGCGCCGTGGGACCCCCGGTCGCGCGGCCGGGATCCGCCCCCGCGTGCGTCTCCAGTGGCAGAAAGGGCTCCCGTGATGCTGTGCCGTGACTTCATGCACCAGCCGCCGACCCATGTCCGCCAGTCGGCCACCCTCGAGGAGGCCATCGAGCTGATGTTCGACCGGCACATCCAGCCGCTCCTGGTCACCGACGACGAGGACCGCTTCGTCGGCGAGATCCAGTCGCTGCAGTTCGCCAAGCTGCTGCTGCCGGCCTCGGTCGGCCTCGCCTTCGGCGTCCACAACACCGACGACCTGGGCAAGTCCGTCGCCGATCTCAACGAGCGCCTGAAGCCGCACCTCAGCCGGCCGATTCGCGAGTTCATCGACCACGATATCCCGGTGGTGCTGGAGAAGGCGCCGCTGATCGACGCGCTCATGCTGCTGCGCGGCGGCGTCGTGCGCGTGCCGGTGCTCGATGCGCCGGGCGGCAAGCTGATCGGCGCCATCTCCATGCTGACCATCCTGCGCACGGTGATGGGCAAGTAGGGCGCCGGGCGTCGCGGCGCGCCTCGGGCGAGCCGGGCGGCGCAGCGCGCCTCAGGCGAGCCGGGCGTCGCAGCGCGCCTCAGGCGAGTCGGGCGGCGCAGCGCGCCTCAGGCGAGTCGGGCGGCGCAGCGGTCGGTCACCGCCCGGTGCCGCTCGGCGATCTGGCGGCGCAGATGGTCGCGGCTGGTCGCGTAGTCGGCCGCGATGTCGGCGTCCTTGATGCTCTTCAGGTTGATGTCGACATTGTAGAGCACAGCGACGCCGGCGCCGTGCAGCAGCGCCGCGCCCGCGGCGACGTCGCTGACGATGCCGGCCTGCGCCCGGTCGGCCGCCTGGTCGGCGATGGCGAGCGCCTCCAGCACGCTGCCCGCGGCGTTCAGCGGCGCCTCGGTCGCCGCCATGGTCGCCTCGGCCAGCCGGTCGCGGCGCGCCTCCTTCTCCGCGTCGGTGCCCTTGGGCAGGCGCAGCGCCGCCATGTAGCCCTCGAACACCGCCATGTCGGTATCGGCATGGGCGCTGAGCTCGGCCATCAGGCCGCTGCCGGCGGCGATCAGCGGCTCCAGCGTCGCCGCGCCGTCCGCGTCCTTGGCCGCCGCCTTGGTCGCGGTGACCCTGAGCGCCATCAGCACCAGGCCGATGCCGACGGCGGCCGTGGCCATGGCCGCCGAGCCGCCGCCGGGCGTCGGATCCGCGCTCGCCGTGCGGTCGCGGAACTCGCCCAGGCCCCAGCGCCAGACCGTGTCGGGATCGTCGGGATCGCTCATGGTGACGCCGCCTCCGTCGCGCCGATCAGCCCCTGCAGGGCCATGGCGCGCATCAGGTTGCCGAAGATGAGCGTCGAGGTCAGCGGCCCGACGCCGCCGGGCACCGGCGTCAGCGCCGCCGCCCGGGACGCCACCGTCGCCGCGTCCACATCGCCCACGATACGGTCGCCGACCACGTTGATGCCGGCGTCGATCACCACCTGCCCGTCCCGGATATGCGAGCCGTCGATCAGCCCGACGCGCCCGGCGGCCACGAACACCACCTCGGCCGGCGCGATCGCCGCCGCCAGGTCGGGGGTCCGGGTGTGGCAGACGGTGACCGTCACGTCACGGTTGATCAGCATGGGGATCAGCGAGCGGCCGACAGACCGGCCGCGGCCGACCACGGTGGCGCGGCAGCCGGCGAGCGGCCGGACGCTCTCGGCCAGCGCGATGCAGGCGAGCGGCGTCGCCGGGGCGATCGCCTCGGACTCGCGGCCCGCGGCGATCAGCCCGAGATTGACCGCCGTGAGCCCGTCGACATCCTTGTGTGGATGCAGATGCCGGATCGCCGCCTCGGCGTCCATGCCGAGCTCCAGCGGCAGGGCGAGCAGGATGCCGTGCACCGCCGGATCGGCGTTGAGCGCGTCAAGCCGGCGCTCGAGCGCCGCCTGGCCCTGGGCCGGGTCGATGCTGACCAGTTCCAGCGCGATGCCGAGCTTGGCCGCCGTGCGGCCCTTGGCCTCGGCGTACTTGAGCACCGCCGGATCGGCCGAGGCGGTGACCACCGCCAGCGACGGGGTCACCCCGCCGGCGGCCAGGGCGCTGACCTGGGCGGCGATGTCGGCGCGCGCGCCTTCGGCGAGCGGCGCGCCGCGCAGGGAGACGGCTTCGGCCATGATCCGCGCAGGCATGAGGTGGCAACGCGTGCCTCGGGGGAATACACCGCCGCCGGCGGCGCTGGCAAGGCGCCAGGGCCGCCCCTGCGAGACCGGGGCCCGGGACCGGGGAGAAAGGCGATGACGCCGGTGCTGCTCGGCCTCGGCGGCAACCAGGGTGATCGTCGGGCGGCGCTGCGCGCGGCCCTGGCCGGGCTCGCGCCGGCCGTCGCGGTCGATGCCTGCTCGTCGGTCTACGAGACGGCGCCCGTGCATGTCACCGACCAGCCGGCCTTCCTCAACATGGCCGCGCGCGGCCGGACCCTGCTCGGGCCCGAGCCGCTGCTGGCGGCCCTGAAGGCGCTGGAGCGCCGGCTCGGGCGCACGCCGACGCGCCGCTGGGGCCCGCGCCGGATCGATGTGGACATCCTCTTCTACGGCGACCGGGTGCTCGACGCGCCGACGCTGACGGTGCCGCACCCGCGCATGGCCGAGCGCGCCTTCGTCCTGGCGCCGGCGGCCGAGGTCGCCGCGGACTGGCGCCACCCGGTGCTGGGACGGACGGTGGCCGAGCTGCTCGAGCGGCTGCCGGCGTCCGGGCCGGCGGTCGAGCACGTGGGCCCGATCGAGGCCGCGGGCCCGCCGTGACGTCGGAAGGGATCGTGTCGCGCCCCTTGCCGGAGCGCCGGTCATGCCCTAACGCTAACCACAGGGGTGGTGGACGGCGACCGGCCGGCGGCGTCGCGTCCGGCGACCACCCGTGCCGCCCGGTCCCGGAGGGATTCTCGATGGACGACGTGGTCCGCTACTATCTCGAGGATCTGAAGGTCGGTCAGACCGACAGCTTCACGAAGACGGTCACCGAGGCCGACATTGTCCTGTTCGCCGGGGTGTCGGGCGACACCAATCCTATGCACCTGGACCAGGTCTATGCCGAGTCGACGATGTTCAAGGGGCGCATCGCCCACGGCATGCTGGTGGTCAGCCTGATCTCCTGCGTGCTCGGCACCAGGCTGCCGGGGCCGGGCGCCATCTTCATCGCCCAGTCGGCGCACTACAAGGCGCCGGTGCGCATCGGCGACACGGTCGAGGCGCGCGCCACCGTCACCGAGATCGTGCCCGAGCGCGAGCGGGTCGTTCTCAGGACCACCTGCCATGTCGGCGACACCCTGGCGGTCGACGGCGACGCCACCGTCAAGGTGCCGAGCCGGGCCGGCCTTCGCCCCTGAGGCGTTGGCTCCGCGCCCGGGCCCGTCAGCCGCCCCCCAACCCACGGCAGCCCGGCCCGCCATGGAGATCTTCCGGCATCACCAGACCCTGCCCGAGCGGGCGCGCGGCGCGGTTGTCGCCATCGGCAACTTCGACGGCGTCCACCGCGGCCACCGCATCGTCATCGGCGAGGCGGCCGCCGTGGCGAAGGCGCTCGGCACCAGGCTCGCCGTGGTCTCCTTCGAGCCGCACCCGCGCAGCGTGTTCCGGCCGGAGGAGCCGCCGTTCCGGCTGACTCCGTTCCGCGCCCGGGCCCACCAGCTGGCCCGGCTGGGCGTCGACCTGCACATCGTGCTGACCTTTGACGAGGCGTTCGCCCGGCAGAGCCCGGAGGACTTCATCGGCGAGGTGCTGGTCGATGGCCTCGCGGTGCGCCATGTGACGATCGGCTACGACTTCTGCTTCGGCCACAAGCGCCGCGGCACCTCCGAGACCCTGCTCGCGGCCGGCCGGGTGAGCGGCTTCGGCGTGACCGTGGTGACCAAGGCCTCGGACGAGACCGGCGGCGCCATCTCCTCGAGCCGGATCCGCGAGCTCCTGGTCGAGGGCCGCGCGCGCGAGGCGGCGGAGCTGCTTGGCCGGCCCTGGGAGATCGAGGGACGGGTCGAGACCGGCGACCGGCGCGGCCGCGAGCTCGGCTACCCCACCGCCAACATCGATCTCGGCGAGCATCTGCGGCCGGCCTTCGGCGTCTACGCCGTGCGCGTCGGGCTCGAGGCCGAGGGGATGGCCGAGCCGGAGTGGCACGACGGCGTGGCCAATCTCGGCATCCGGCCCATGTACGCGTCACCCCGCCCGCTGCTCGAGGCGCACTTGTTCGACTTCGCGGGCGACCTCTACGGCCGGCACCTGCGGGTGCAGCTGGTCGAGTGGCTGCGCGGCGAGGCCCGGCTGCCGAGCGTCGCGGCCCTGATCGCCCAGATGGACCGCGACAGCGCGGCGGCCCGGCGGGCGCTGGCCGGGACCCCCTGACCGGCGCCGGCCCGGGTGCGAGCCGCCGCATCCGCCCCTGCCGGCAAATCTTTAGAATTGTTTCGGTTCCGGTTCGATAACTAACCGTGTCAAGTCTGTGATCGGGCGTTGCGTTCCTTGAGCAATCGTTTAGCGTGGTTGATAAGCGAAACCGGAAAGTAAGGTTAGTTTCTCCGCTGCGGCCGCGCTCATGGATCTTCCTCCGGCACATAAAATTGCATATGGATCGGCGCCGCGGGAGCCACGGCTGCGCGCGCTCCTGGGGTACTGGCGGACCCGGCATCAGGAGGGCCGCCCGCCGGCCTGGTGGCGGCTGGATCCGAGCGAGATCCCCGAGATCATGTCGCTCGTTATGGTTGTGCACTCGCTCGGCGTGCCGCCGGCCCGGGTGGTCAGGCTCGCCGGCGGCGGGGTTCTGGCCCGCTTCGGTGCCGACCTGCCCGGGTCGCGGCTCGGCGACGCGGCGCACGGCGACCGCCTTGCCCTCGACAAGGCCTGTGAGCGCGTCCTGGCCGATGAGCGGGCGCGCGTGCTGGTGACGGATCTCTTCCCGTCGGAGGCTCTCGGAGCGGCGGACGGCTGCCTCGAGCACCTGCTGCTGCCGCTGGCCAGCGAGCATGGCGTGGACATGGTGATGATCGGCATGGCCGAGACGCATCGGCAGGCGAGGGTCGAGACGCTTGTCAGTCCGGCCCGGCCGATGCTCATCGAGGCCGTCGCCTGAGCTCCCGTGCCGGCGACGGGACTGTGACCGGCCGCGCCCGGCGCGAGGCGCCTCCGGCATTGCGCCCGCGCCGCTAATCGGCTACCGGCTGAAGGCAGAGGGCCGCGGCCGGCCGCGACGGGGGCGCGGCCGGGACCGGCGTGCGCCGAGAGGATCAGTCCATGTCCAGCACCGAAGCCGCCCGTCGCGCCGGCGAGACGGCCGCGGTCGATTACAAGCCGACGGTGTTCCTGCCGCGCACCGGCTTTCCCATGCGCGCCGGCCTGCCAAGGAAGGAGCCGGCGATCCTCGAGCGGTGGGACGAGATCGACCTGCACGGCCGGCTGCGCGCGCAGGCCAAGGGCCGTCGACGGTTCATCCTGCACGACGGTCCGCCCTACGCCAACGGGCACATCCATATCGGCACCGGGCTCAACAAGATCCTCAAGGATGTCATCGTCCGGGCCAACCAGATGGCCGGGCGCGACGCCAACTACGTGCCCGGCTGGGACTGCCACGGCCTGCCCATCGAATGGCGGGTCGAGGAGCGCTACCGGGAGGCCGGCCAGGACAAGGACCAGGTGCCGATCCTGCGGTTCCGCCAGGAATGCCGGGACTTCGCCGAGCACTGGGTGCGGGTGCAGGCGGCCGAGTTCCGGCGCCTGGGCGTCGTCGGCGACTGGGAGAACCCGTACACCACCATGAGCTTTGCCGCCGAGGCGCAGATCGTGCGGGAGATCCACAAGTTCCTCCTGAACGGCAGCCTGTATCGCGGCCTGCGCCCGGTGCTCTGGTCGGTGGTCGAGAAGACCGCGCTCGCCGAGGCGGAGCTCGAGTATTACGACCTCACCTCCACGACGATCTTCGTTCGCTTTCCCGTCGTGACGCCGTCGCAGCCGGCGCTCGCCGGCGCCGGCGTGGTGATCTGGACGACCACGCCCTGGACCATCCCGGGCAACCGCGCGGTCGCCTATGGCGAGGCCATCGAGTACGGGCTCTACCGCGTCGTCTCGGCCGCCGAGGGAAGCCGCGCGGTGCCCGGCGAGCGGCTGGTCGTCGCCACTTCGCTGGCGGCCGCCGTCGCCGAGGCGGCGGGCATCGCCGCCTGGACGCTGGAGCGGACCCTGCCCGGCCGTGAGCTCGCCGGCACCGTCTGCCGCCATCCCCTGGCCGGCCGCGGCTACGAGTTCGCGGTACCGGCGCTGGCCGCGGAGTTCGCCACCGAGGACACGGGCTCCGGCCTTGTCCACATTGCGCCCAGCCATGGCGCCGAGGATTTCGAGCTCGGCCAGCGCCACGGCCTGCCGGTGCCGCCCATGGTCGACCCGGACGGCCGATTCCTGCCCGACGTGCCGCTGTTCGCCGGCCTCGCCACCTACACCCAGGAGGGCAGGAAGGGTCCGGCCAACGAGGCGGTGATCGGCGCCCTCGATGAGGCCGGGGCGCTGCTCGCGCGCGGCAGCCTGACCCACAGCTATCCGCACTCCTGGCGCTCGAAGGCGCCGCTCATCTTCCGCGCCACCGACCAGTGGTTCATCTCGATGGAGGCGACCGGCCTGCGCGAGGCGGCGCTGCGCGCCATCGACGCCACGCGCTTCGTGCCCGAGGCCGGCAAGACCCGGCTGCGCTCGATGATCGAGCACCGGCCGGACTGGTGCATCAGCCGCCAGCGCGCCTGGGGCGTGCCGATCGCGCTGTTCGTCGACAAGCGGAGCGGTGAGCCGCTGCGCGATGAGGCCGTGCTGGCGCGCATCGCCGAGGCTTTCGAGACCGAGGGCGCGGACGCCTGGTACGCCCGCGACCCGCGCGACTTCCTGGGCGAGGGCTACGATCCGGCCGACTTCGAGCAGGTGTTCGACATCGTCGACGTCTGGTTCGAGAGCGGCTCGACGCACAGCTTCGTGCTCGAGCGGCGGCCGGAGCTCGGCTGGCCCGCCTCCCTCTATCTCGAGGGCTCCGACCAGCACCGCGGCTGGTTCCACTCGTCGCTGCTGGAGAGCTGCGGCACCCGTGGCCGGGCGCCCTATGACGCGGTGCTGACCCATGGCTTCGTGCTCGACGAGCAGGGCCGCAAGATGTCGAAGTCGCTCGGCAACGTCATCGCCCCGCAGGACGTCTGCGACGAGCACGGCGCGGACATCCTGCGGCTCTGGGTGCTCGGCTCCGACTATCACGAGGATGTCCGGGTCGGCCCGGAAATCCTGAAGTACCACGTCGACAGCTACCGCCGCCTGCGCAACACGCTCCGCTATCTGCTGGGCGCGCTCGACGGCTTCGACGAGACGGAGCGGCTCGCGCCGTCCCGCATGCCCGGTCTGGAGCGCTGGGTGCTGCACCGCCTGGCCGAGCTCGACCAGGTCATACGCCGCGCCGTGGCCGAGCACGACTACACCGGCCTCGGCCACGCCCTGCACAATTTCTGCGCGGGCGACCTGTCGGCGTTCTACTTCGATATCCGCAAGGACTCGCTCTACTGCGACCGGCCGGACAGCCTCCGCCGCCGCGCCTGCCGCACGGTGCTGGACGAGCTGTTCCATGCGCTCACCGCTTGGCTGGCGCCGATCACCTGCTTCACCGCCGAGGAGGCGTGGCAGGCGCGCATGGGCGACGAGCGCGGCAGCGTGCACGAGCGGCTGTTCCCGGACGTGCCGGCGGCCTGGCGCGACGCGGCGCTGGCCGCCACCTGGCAGTCCGTGCGCCAGGTGCGCCGCGTGGTCACCGGCGCGCTCGAGCGCGAGCGGGCCGAGAAGCGCATCGGCTCGTCACTGCAGGCGCATCCCACCGTGCACGTGACGCCGGAGCAGGCAGCGGCGCTGGAGAGCGTGGACCTCGCCGACGTCGCCATCACCTCCGGGATCACGATCGAGAGGGGCGAGGGGCCGGCCGACGCGTTCCGCCTGGCGGAGGTGCCGGGCGTGGCGGTGACCGTCGCCGCCGCCCCCGGCGAGCGCTGCGAGCGCTGTTGGAAGGTGCTGCCCGAGGTCGGCGCCGTCGCCGAACATCCCCAGCTCTGTGGCCGCTGCGTCGACGCCGTGGTCCAGTGGGAGAGAAGCGGGGGCGCATGACCCGGGCCCGGCGCGGCACGCTCCGTCCCGGCCTCGCCTTGGCCGGGGCCGTGGTTTTGCTCGATCAGGCGGTCAAGGCGGTCATGCTCTACGGCGTGTTCGGCCTGCCGTTCCCGACCACCGCCGGCGCCTGGCATCCCCCGATCGCCGTCACCGACTTCTTCAACCTGGTCATGGTCTGGAACCGCGGCATCAGCTTCGGCCTGCTCGCCGAGACGCCGGGCGCCTCCCGCTGGCTGCTGATCGGGCTGGCCCTCGCCATCGCCGGCGCCCTGACCGTATGGCTCGCCCGCGCCGCCGACCGGTTCCTGATCCTTCCGCTCGGCCTGGTGATCGGCGGCGCCGTCGGCAACGTGATCGATCGTGTGCTTTATGGCGCGGTTGCCGACTTCTTCGACTTTCACCTTTTGGGCTATCACTTCTGGGCCTTCAATGTGGCTGACAGCGCGATCTCGGTGGGGATCGCGCTGCTGCTGCTGGACAGCCTGCTGTCCCGGCCACCCGCGGACGCGCGGGCGGCGGGCGGCAAGAGACGGGTAGGGAGATCGTCGTGAACGCGAGGAGAGCCGTGCTCGGCGCGCTGCTGCTGGGCATGACGGTTGGCTGTGGGGACAGTACCCGCCAGGCGCTCGGCATCGACCGCGCCTCGCCGGACGAGTTCGCGGTGGTGTCGCGCGCGCCGTTGACGCTGCCGCCGGAATACAGCCTGCGGCCGCCGGCGCCGGGCGCGCCGCGGCCGCAGGAGCGCGATCCGCGACGCCGCGCCGAGACGGTCGTGTTCGACCAGGGCGGCGCCGGCGGCGGCGAGACGCTGCTGGCGCGCCAGGACGGCCGCGTCGTCCAGATCAGCCCGGGCGAGGGGGCGCTGCTGGCGCGCGCCGGCGCCGACTCGATCGAGCCCGACATCCGCCAGGTCGTCGACCGCGAGACCCGGGACATCGTGCTCGCGGACCGCGGCTTCGTGAACCGGCTGCTGTTCTGGCAGGAGCCGCCGCCGCCGGGCGAGATCGTCGAGCCGGAGGAGGAGGCCCGCCGCCTGGCCAGCAACCAGGCCCTGGGCGCGCCGATCACCGAGGGCGAGACGCCGACGGTCGAGCGGCGCGAGCGCGCGCCGCTCGAAGGGCTGTTTGATTTCTGACGGCCCCGGCCCACCTCCTCGGACAGTGAAATGATCATTCCGGTGTCCTTTCGAGGAGACGCACGAGCGTGACATCCCATCCTTGGCTGCGGCGCGCCGGCATCGGGCTCGGCGCGCTCGGGCTGCTTGCGGCGGCCGATCAGGCCGGCTCCGGCGGCGCCCGGGCGGCGGTGTTCGAGCCCGAGACCTTCACCCTCGACAACGGCATGCCGGTGGTCGTGGTGACCAACCGCAGCGTGCCGGTGGTCGGCCACATGGTGTGGTACGGCGTGGGCGCCGCGGACGAGCCGCCCGGCTCCTCCGGCTTGGCGCATTTCCTGGAGCACCTGATGTTCCGCGGCACCGGGGAGGTGCCGGACGGCGCCTTCAGCCGGACCGTGGCGCGCCACGGCGGGGTCAGCAACGCCTTCACCGGCTACGACTTCACGGCCTACTTCCAGTCGGTGGCAAAGGAGCATCTGCCGCTGGTCATGGAGCTCGAGGCCGATCGCATGACCGGGCTGGAGCTCGATCCCGAGCTGGTCGCCACCGAGCGCGACGTGATTGTCGAGGAGCGGCGCCAGCGCACCGACAATGATCCGTCGGCGCGGCTCACCGAGCAGATGATCGCCACGCTCTACCAGAACCATCCCTACGGCACGCCGGTCATCGGCTGGGAGCATGAGATCCGCGCCCTCGACCTCGAGGCGGTGCAGGCCTTCTATGACCGCTGGTACGACCCGGCGAGCGCCACGCTGATCGTGGCCGGCGACATCGATGCCGAGGAGCTGCGGCCGCTCGCCGAGGCGACCTACGGCCGGATTCCGGCGGGCGAGGTGCCGGAGCGGGCGCGGCCGTCGGAGCCGCCGCAGGGCGCCGAGCGCCGCGTGATCCTCGAGGACCCGGCGGTCGGCCAGCCGTCCTGGCGCCGCTACTACCTGGCGCCCAGCTACAGCGACTCCGGCCCGGCCGGGGACGGGTCGGAGGACACGGAGAGGCTCGCCTACGCGCTGCAGGTTCTGAACGAGATCCTGGGCGCCGGCGACACCAGCCGGCTCTACCAGTCGCTCGTGGTCGAGCAGCAGCTGGCGGTCGGCGCCGGCACCGCCTACTCGCCGGAGAGCCTCGACCAGACCAGCTTCGTCGCCTACGCGGTGCCGCGGCCGGGCGTGTCCCTTGAGGCGGTCGAGGCCGCCGTCGATGCCGCGATCGAGCGGCTGCTGACCGACGGCGTGACGGAGGATGAGCTGGACAGCGCCCGGCAGCGCCTGATCACCGAGGCGGCGTATGCCCGCGACAGCATCATCGGCCCGGCCATGCTGCTGGGCCGCGCGCTCACCACCGGCCAGACCATCGAGGATGTCGAGGCCTGGCCCGAGCGGATCGAGGCGGTGACCGGGGAGAGGGTGCTCGCCGCGGCACGGCTGGTGCTCGACGAGGATCGCTCGGTCACCGGCCTGCTGCAGCGGGCCGCCGAGACCGCGGAGCTGACCCAATGAGCCGTCTTCGTTCCCTGGCGGCCGGCGTCCTGCTGACCCTGGCCGCCAGCGCCGCCCCGCTCGCCGACGCCCGCGCGGTCGATGTCGAGCGGGTGGTCAGCCCCGGCGGCATCGAGGCCTGGCTGGTGCGCAATGACGGCGTGCCGGTGATCTCCATGGACTTCGCGTTCCGCGGCGGCACCGCAAGCGACCCCGAGGGCAAGGCGGGGCTGGCCAACCTCGCAGCCGCCACGCTCGACGAGGGGGCCGGCACTCTCAGGTCGCGCGCCTTCCGGTCGGCTCTGCGCGACCGGGGCATCCGCCTCGACTTCGATGCCCGGCGCGACACCTTCCACGGCAGCGTCCAGACCGTCACCGAGCACGCCGAGACCGCGTTCGACCTGACCCGCCTCGCGCTCAACGAGCCGCGCTTCGATGCGGAGGCGGTCGAGCGCATGCGCGCGGCGATCCTGGCGGCGGTCCGGCGCAACACGACCGATCCCGAGTGGCTGGCCCGGCGCGCCTATGCCGACACGGTCTATGCCGACCATCCGTACGGCCAGCCATCGCGCGGCACGGCGGCGACACTGGCCGGGCTGACGGCGGCGGACCTGCGTGCGTTCGTGGACGAGCGGCTGGTGAAGGACCGGCTCTTCATCGGCGTCAGCGGAGACATCACCGCCGAGGAGCTGGGCCCGCTGCTCGACCAGGTCTTCGGCGGCCTGCCGGACAGCGGACCGGCGCTCGAGGTGCCAGCGCTCGACCGTGAGGGGGCGGGCGAGGTGGTCCAGGTCGATTGGGACGGACCGCAGAGCGTGCTGCTGATCGGCCAGCCGGGGGTCGGCCGCGAGGATGTGGACTACTATCCGGCGATCGTCATGAACCAGGTGCTGGGCGGCGGCGGCCTGACCTCGCGCCTGGGTGAGGAGGTGCGCGAGAAGCGGGGCCTGACCTACGGCATCTCGAGCTACCTCGTGGACAGCGACCATGCCGACGAGTTGATGGTCAGCGGCTCGCTGTCCAACGCGAACGTGGTCGAGGCGCTCGACGTGATCGCGACGGAATGGCGGCGCATGGCGGAGGAGGGGCCGACCGTCGAGGAGTTCGACGATGCCAAGACCTACCTGACCGGCTCGTTCCCGCTGCGGTTCACCTCGACCGGCCGGGTCGCCTCGAGCCTGCTCGGCATGCAGCTTGACGGCCTTGGCATCGACTACCTGGATGAGCGCAACCGGCGTGTCGAGGCGGTCACGCTGGAGCAGGTCAACACCCTCGCCGGACGGCTGCTCGACACCGCTGCCTGGACCGTTGTGGTGGTCGGCGAACCGACCGGCGACTTCGAGCCGACAGGGGAGTTGAGCGCGGCCGACCTCGCGGCGCGCGAGCTGGCCGAGGGCGGGAGCTGAGCCCCTCGCGCCCCGTGATGGCGGGATGATGCCGGGGACAAGGGCCCGCCCAACGGCGGGCCCTTTGCCGTTCCGGGCAGCGGCAAGACGGCGGCGATGGGACCGCCGCGGTGCCCGACCCTCGCCGCGCCGGCCTGCCCTCCGGCCGCCCGCGCCTGCTGCCGGCGAGAGGGCCGGTCGGCGCGCTGCCCGGCAGCTCTGCGGCCGCCCGGCCGAGCCGTGGACGGCAGGGCCGGCGAGCCAACGACGTCATGCCGCCGGGCGAGACGCCAGCTCGCCGGCCCGCCGGCATCAGGAGATCGGCGCTGCGCAGGCCTTGGTCAGGCTTTCCAAGGTCGAAGCCTCACGGTAATAGGGTGCCCGACGGCGCTCCTGTCCCGCGTCGGATCCCGCCATACGGGCTATCGAGAACCAGATTCAATGGCGTTGCAGCTTGACGGAGTGCTCAAGCGTCAGGATGATTTCATCCGGGAGCGAAGCCGTGCGATCGATCATTTGCTTCGCCTGCTCGCCTTCATCGTCAGTGTCGCCGTCTTCTTCACCTGCGCCAAGGTCTATTCCTGCCTCGTCGCCGACGATTGGGCAGGGGTGTTCGCTTGCCTGGCCATTCTGCTCACGATCATCCCGATCTTCCAGGGCATGCAACGAGCCCTGGATCTCAAGTACCGCAATCCGCTCAACGGCGTGACCGGGCTCTTTGCGATCTTGAGCGATTATGTCGTCCTCATCATCTTGGCGGTTTCCTTTTTGGTCATGGCGCAGACCATCCCGGATCACGCACCGGCCAACCAGTCACAGGTTGCGATCTTGGAGAATCAGTCATCGGCCCGCCTTGTTGAGGTCGAGGAGCGCGAACTGTTTTATCCGGATATCGCCGAACGACGCTTGCATTTCCTGCTGGCGATCCTTTTCTTCTTCGTCTTCGACACGCTTACCCTATATTGGCCAACGATGTGGTCGTATCCGGAGCTGAGGCGGGATCTGCGGGCCCAGCTCGACCCGGGCGTGGAGGCGTCCGAGCGCCAGCAGGCCCTCGTGAGGCTCGTGCGGGCCTATAGGAACCAGCGGGAGCTGTTCCGCTCGTCGCATCGGACCTTCATCCTGCTCAACGGCAGCGTGGCCGTCCTGGTGGCCATTGTTCTGCTGATCTACTGCAGGCTCATTCTGCCGGAGGTCGTGGCTGTCCCCTATTCCGAGGCGCGTTCGCTGGCCGTCGAGCAGGACGCAGCCGTCTGCATGGCCCTGGTGGCGTTCGCGACACTGACGCGCAGCCTCCTCGACTATCGACTGAGCGGCTCCTTCTGGTTTCCGATGGATGAGGTGCCGCGCAAGCCGGGCCGGCGGTTTGACGAAACCGGCGCCGTTTGATCAAATCGTCAGGCCTGATGGACTAGAAGGTCGAATCAGCCTACACCGGCACACAACATCTTGATTCGATTTAACCATCAGGCACAAGTGAGCGGCGATGCCAGGCACGACACCGAAGGCTTATCTCGCCGGCCCGGACGTCTTCGATCCGGCCTACGACGCCCTGCTCGAGGCGCGCAGCCGAGCATGCCGAGCCTACGGGCTGCAGCCGCTGTCGCCTGTCGA
Organism: uncultured Mycobacteriaceae bacterium; assembly: GCA_964613585.1. GTDB lineage: Bacteria > Pseudomonadota > Alphaproteobacteria > DSM-16000 > Inquilinaceae > CAZTHL01. The sequence continues at coordinate 63,235 of CAZTHL010000004.1, forward strand.
CACCGGCTTCACGACCGCCGCGGCGATCTATCGCAACAATGGCCGGCTGATCCGTGACGCGGACGTCGTGATCGCCAATATCGAGCCCTTTCGCGGCCCGCACTGCGATGTCGGCACCGCCTGGGAGATCGGCTTTGCCGTGGCCCTGGACAAGCGCGTGTTCGCGTTCTCGCGGGATCGGCGGCTTCTGGTCGAGCGCATTCCGGCCGGCACCGTCCCCGGACATGATGCGAACGGCCGGCTGATCGAGAACTTCGGGCTGGCCGAGAACCTGATGATCGCGGAGTCGGTCCACGACGGGCACATCCATCCGACCTTCGAGGAGGCCATGAAGGCCGCCGCGCGCTTTCTCGGCCTGCGCGCCGCCGCCTGAGCCCGCGACCGGCCGTCGCCGGGCGCCGAAGTGATCTCCGACGCCATGGAAAGCCGCCGGGTCACTGCCGACATATGGTTCGGCAGGCCAACGATCCTGGGAGGCCGATCATGCGCACGTTCCTTGTGCCCTTCCACGATGACGACAGCTCCGATATCGCGCTCGAGGCGGCGCACCGCTTGGCGTCGCGCAACGCCGGGCATATCGAGGGGCTGCTCGTCCTGGAGAATCCGGCGCTCGCCATCAGCGACCGCTTCGCGGTGCCGTCCGAGGTGCTGGTCCAGGTCACCCACAGCTGGCGCGAGGTGGCGGACAAGGCCCGTGGCCGCTTCCGCGGCTTCGTCGAGCGGCGCGGCATCGCGTGGTCGGACGAGCCGCAACCGGCCGGCGAGGCCGTGACGGCCGGCTGGCGCGAGCTCGAGGGTCGGGAGAGCGACATCGTCGGCGAGCGGGCGCGCCTCCACGAGCTGACCGTGTTCGGCCGCATGCCGTATTTCGGCCCGCCGCATTGGGAGGCCACCGCCGAGAATCTGCTGTTCGAGAGCGGCCGGCCCGTGCTCATCACCGGCGCCCGCCATCCCGCGGAGACCCTTGGCGATATCGTCGTGATCGCCTGGAACCGCAGCATCGAGACGGCCCGCACGGTGGCGCTCGGCATGCCGCTGCTCACCCGCGCGCGCCGGGTCGCCCTGCTGGAGGTCGAGGACTGGACCTTCCCCGGGCCGTCGGGCGAGGAGATGACCGCTTGGCTGCGCCGCGCCGGCGTCAACGCCGAGCACACCATGGCGCCGCTCGAGGGCCGCACGCCGGGGCAGGTGATCCTGGCCGAGACCGACGCGCTGGGCGCCGACCTGCTGTTCAAGGGCGCCTATACCCGCAACCGCCTGCGCGAGCTCGTGTTCGGCGGCGCCACTCGCCACGTCCTGACCCACGCCGAGCTGCCGGTGTTCATGGCGCATTGACGGGCGCTCCCGGTTGTCTTCGCTACGCGGCCGGCGTCGCGCGCCGCCGCTGTCACAGGCTGGCAGCGCGAAGCGAGACCCGGCCATGGCGGCGGCGGACGGTTGAGGCGCCGGTTCTCGGCGGCCGAGGCGATGCCGTCCGGCGCGTTCGACCCTTGGGCGGGCGGGTCGGTGCCGCCGGCGCTCCAGTCGGCCGATGGCGTGCGTCTCGACGACGGCCAAACGGCACGGCCGGGGCTCCCGCCGGCTGGTCGGGGGGCAGGCTTTCTGCTAGCGTCCCGTCGCTGGCGGATCGCCGCCGTCCGGAAGCATCATCACCGAGAAACGCGCGAGGGGATCGATGACGTCGCTGACCGAGGGCGCGGCCTGGCGGGCGCTGGAAAGCCACTTCGCCGAGGTCAAGGACCGGCACATGCGCGACCTGTTCGCCCAGGATCCGGACCGCTTCGACCGCTTCTCGCTGCGCCTGGACGACCTGCTGCTCGATTACTCCAAGAACCGCGTCACCGCGGAGACCATGGCCAGGCTGGTCGACCTCGCCCGCGAGCGCGACGTCGAGGGGCAGCGCGACGCCATGTTCGCCGGTGAGCCGATCAACCGCACCGAGGGCCGCGCCGTCCTGCACGTGGCGCTGCGCAACCGTTCCGGCCGGCCGATGATGGTCGAGGGCAAGGACGTCATGCCGGACGTCACGGCCGTGCTCGACCAGATGCGCCGCTTCTCCGACGCCGTGCGCTCGGGCGAGTGGACCGGCCACACGGGCAGGCGCATCACCGATGTCGTCAATATCGGCATCGGCGGCTCCGACCTGGGGCCGGTGATGGTGTCGGAGGCCTTGAAGCCCTACCTGCACCCGGAGATCCGGCTGCACTTCGTCTCCAACGTCGACGGCACGCACGTCGCCGAGACCCTCAAGCGGCTCGACCCGGAGACCAGCCTTTTCATCATCGCGTCCAAGACCTTCACCACCCAGGAGACGCTGACCAACGCCCATTCGGCACGGGCGTGGTTCCTCGACTCCGGCGCCGGCGAGGCGGCGATCGCCCGGCACTTCGTTGCCCTGTCGACCAACGAGACGGGGGTGGCCGCCTTCGGCATCGACACCGCCAACATGTTCGCCTTCTGGGACTGGGTCGGCGGGCGCTACTCGGTGTGGTCGGCGATCGGCCTGCCGGTCGCGATCGGCATCGGCATGGACGCGTTCGAGGAGTTGCTCGCCGGCGGCCACGCCATGGACGAGCACTTCCGCACGGCGCCGCTCGAGGCCAACCTGCCGGTCGTGCTGGGCCTGATCGGGCTCTGGTACAACAACTTCTTCGGCGCGCAGAGTTATGCGGTGCTGCCCTACGACCAGTATCTCCATCGGTTCCCGGCCTATCTGCAGCAGCTCGACATGGAGTCGAACGGCAAATATGTCGGCCGGGACAACCATCCGGTGGTGTGGCAGACCGGACCGGTGCTGTTCGGCGAGCCGGGCACCAACGGGCAGCACGCCTTCTACCAGCTCATCCACCAGGGCACCAAGCTGGTGCCGTGCGACTTCATCGCCCCGGCCCAGACGCACAACCCGCTGGGCGAGCACCACTCGATCCTCCTGTCGAACTTCCTTGCCCAGACCGAGGCGCTGATGCGCGGCAAGACGGCGGCCGAGGCGCGCGAGGAGCTGCAGGCCCAGGGCAAGACCGGCGACGCGCTCGAGGCGCTGGTGCCGCACAAGACCTTCGAGGGCAACCGGCCGACCAACTCGATCCTGGTGAAGAAGGTCGATCCGCGCACGCTGGGCCAGCTGATCGCGCTCTATGAGCACAAGGTGTTCGTGCAGGGCGTGCTCTGGGGCATCCTCAGCTTCGACCAGTGGGGCGTGGAGCTGGGCAAGCAGCTGGCCAAGACGGTGCTGGCGGATCTGAAGAGCGCGGCGCCGGTGACCGGCCACGACAGCTCGACCAACGGCCTGATCAATGCCTGGAAACAGATGCGGGGGTAGGGACGGCGCTCTCTTCACGCCGCCACCCGCTCGGTGATCGGCCCGGGCCAGCCCCACGATCCCACCGGCTCGAGCGCACCGGCTAGAGCGGATTGGGTGGCATGTGAATCGCTGAGGGATTGCCGACTCGGTCGCGGCGTGATTCACGGTGAGGGCCGGAGGAGGAGGCCAGCCCTCATGTCCAAAGCCCGGTCTGTCGACCTCCGCCGTCGTGTGGTCGATGCCGTCTTAACTGTTTTGCTCATCCTCAAGCACAATCATGCCGGTTCACTCTGTGGGCGTAGCCCACCCGAAACCGTTTCACTCCTGAGCCGCGCCTGGTTCGCCAGAAGCGGCTGAATGTTCGGCGCCAATTCAACAAGCACGGTGTCTCTCCTTACGTTTGTAGTCGTCTTTGCAAATGCGATGCCCTGACAATGGAGCTAACAAGAGTGAGCGCTGTCGCAGGAGCGGCCGCCTGCCTTTTGGCCTCGTTTCTCTCATCACTTCTCGGCGACTTTCAAGACAAGAAATTTTACCCTCTTTTCAGACTAAAGAACAAAGATGGAGCGTTGGCGCTCGATCTGTCTCAGCCTGACAAAATAATCGGCGCATTAGCTGGTTGCACAGCCGCCTCGCGGATATTTATCGCATATGCACAGGCAGACAAGAATACAACGTGCGAAGTCTCCAACCAAATAAAGAAGCAAGTGATGCGAGTTTGGCTCGACGATGACGAAATTGCTTTTGGAGACAGCATCTCAGCAAAGGTAGAAGAGGGCATCAACACAAGCGGCTACCTATTGGCCATATCACCTCGCTCCTACCTTTCATGCCCTTGGGCCAAGAAAGAATCGAGCTGGGCATTGCACGAGACCGGAGGGGACGTTGGCCACGCGTGATCCCTGCGATAATGGACGATGTAGAGCTACCGCCTCGGCTAATGGACAAAAAGTACGTTGACCTTCGCAGCAGTGTGCCTGACGGCGTCGCTCAGATTGTCAGGTCGATTCAGGCAGTGCAGTCGGATACGGCGGAACACCCAGAACGGGATCCTCTACCAGTTCGCGTAATGCGCGAGCAGCCGCTGCAGCGCCGCGCCCTCGCCCGCCCCCCACAAGTACGTCTTGCGGTTTTTTTTTGGGAGCGATGATATATGTTCCCCCAGTGGGAATGATCATCATTGGAACGCCTAGGGAGCAGTCAACGGAAGGTCCGATGAGGATCATTGCCCGCAGGCGGCTGAATGAGTTCGCCAGCCGGTTCCCGGAAGCCAAAGGCCAGCTCGACGCGTGGTGGGTCGAGGCCAAGGAGGCAACGTGGCGGACGCCGGCGGATATCAAGGACAAGTACCGAACGGCAAGCATCCTGAAAGGAAGCCGGGTCGTGTTCAACATCTGCGGTAACAAGTACCGGCTGGTTCTCAAGATCGAGTACCAGAAAAAACTTGGGTACATTCGGTTTATCGGGACGCACAACGAATACAAAAACATTAATGCCGAGGAGGTCTAGACATGGATAGCAGAATTCGACCGATCCGGACCGAGCAGGACTACGATGCCGCTCTGGCCCGTGTCGAAGAGCTCATGAATATGGACCGAGATGAGAGCGCCGACGACGAGCTGGATGTTCTGACGACCCTGATCGAGGTCTATGAGGACAAGTGCTACCCCATGGACGCGCCGGACCCGATCACCGCGATCAAGTTTCGCATGGAGCAGCTCGGCAAGTCCCCGAGGGATCTGGACATGATCTTCGGCAGCCGGGCAAAGACATCCGAGGTGCTGAACGGCAAGCGTGAGCTTACGCTGAAAATGATCCGCGCCCTGCACGAGCATCTCGGCATCCCGGCCAAGATCCTGATCCGCGAGGGCGAGGGCCTGCCCGAGGTCCCCGGCTCGATCGACATCGACCGGTTCCCGGCCAAGGAAATGGCCAGGCGCGGCTGGGTCACGGTGACCGGCGATACCAAGGATCGGGTCGAGGAGGTCATTCACGAGCTGATCGCCGGCGCCGGCGGGCGTGAGGCGCTGCCGCAGGCGCTGTTCCGCCAGGGCGGCCGCGCCAATGCAAAGACCGATGTCCATGCTCTTCAGGCATGGTGCCTTCATGTGCTCAACGTCGCCCGGCGGGCCGGTCTCGAGGGGCGCTACCGGACGGGAACGATCGATCTCTCGTTCCTTCGCGAGCTGGCACGCCTGAGCACATTGGACGATGGCCCGAAGCTGGCGCGGGAGAAGCTGGCTCAGCACGGCGTCGTTCTGGTGGTCGCAACCCATCTGCCCAAGACCTACCTTGACGGTGCCGCGCTGCGCACGGCCGAAGGCGTTCCGGTGGTCGCCATGACCGTTCGCCATGACCGGCTCGACAACTTCTGGTTCTGCCTGCTGCACGAGCTGGCTCATTTGGGCCGCCACGTCCCGGATGGCGACGGCGAGCTTTTCATCGACGACCTGCAGCTGCGCGAGCTGGAGCACGGCGTCGAGGATGCCCGCGAGCGTGAAGCCGATGAATGGGCGGAAGAAGCGCTGATCCCCAAAACGGCGTGGGAGAACCACCCGGCCGTGCGCAGCCCGAGCATCCGCAATGCTCTCTCGCTCGCGAGGCTGGCCGACGTGCATCCGGCGATCGTCGCCGGGCGCCTGCGCCATGAGCACAAGAACTACCGCCTGCTGACGCAGCTTGTCGTGTCAGGCACCGTCCGACCGCTGCTGATGGAGGAGGCGGCATGAATGAGAAAACGGGACGCCCGGCCACCCAGGTCGCTAGAGCTGGACGGTGATGGTGGCGGCGCTCGAGGCGAAGGGCCGCCTCGACCTCGACAGCGCCGAGCGGGCCGGCCTGCAACGCCCCACGGTCGACGACCTGGCCCGGCGCCTCGAGCCCGAGGTGCTCGAGGTCAACCAGGCGGTCGACGAACTGAAGTGGGCCGTCGCGATCGCTAGCCTTGATCAAGGAAGGACCGTGCAGCGGCCACGCTCAGCGTGGCTGCGTGCACGCTCCCGCCGGGTTCACGATGTCCAGATTGGGGACGTTGCGCCGCTCGGCCACGAACGACCGCAAGCGCGCCGTCTGCTCGACGGTCGAGGCAAAGAAGTCCCGCGCGCAACACGAGTCGGCTGCCGTCGTGGACATGGAGCTTGCCTCCGCCAGGAATGCCGATGAACAAGCAATGCCGCAGGACGAGGCCCAGTCACGCGATCGAGCCATCCGTGAGGCCGTCATCCGCCCATGTCGGATCACACCGTACGTGACGCCAGTCCGGCGGCGCCGTTGGCGACGTGACCGCACGTCGTCTTCCCCTCGAGCCTCATGCTCTGCCCACCTCGACTCCCTCGCGCAGTCATGCACGACGCCGCGATGACGGCCTTTCACCCTGATCGCTCCGGCGGGAACCCGTCGAGGTCCTCGATCTGTGCCAGGGTAAAGCTTGAGGGCCGCGCTACCTTCCTTGAGGAAGAGATGACAAGACGCTTGCTTTGCTTCCTTCGCCCTCCACGTTTCCATTCCCGGTGAAGAACACGGTCGGACGGCTCGCGGCAACCGGCTCACTCGTCTCTTGCGGATCGCCGACCCTGGCCAGGCTCGGTCGGCGAGGACCGGTGAGGAGGCTGCGCGCCCACGAGGACCAGCCGTCCGGCGAGGCCACCAGCTCTTCGTAAGGGAGCCAGCCCCCGCCGGCCCGAGGATCGTCGATCCAGAGCCGATCCTCCGGATCGATGCCCGACAGGGTCACGAGGTGCCTGGGGCCGAAAGCCCAGTTCACCTGGGCCGCGACGACACGGCCGGCCGCGAGCTCCGCCCGCAGCTCCTCCAATGGCAGGGGGCCCTCGATTACCGCGCGCAGCAGGCCGAGGGCGTCAAGGGTCGCCACCGGGCAGTAGGGCGGGGTCTCGGAGGTTCCCAGGATCCGCCGTGCCAGCGATCGCTGGTCCATCGCCTGATCCGGATGATAGAAGCGAAGGAGCGTGGCGCCGACCGCCGCCCAGCAGAGGCACGGGGTGGCCTGCGGCTCCATCGTCACGTCAAGCCGCACGGCGGACGGCCCCCACCGTCAGGCGGAGAACCCCCTCCGCCTCGAGCCTGCTCACGGCCTCCACGACCTCCTGCGGAGACCGGCCGAGCACGTTCGCGGCCTCGCCGAGGCGCGGCTCGTCCCGGGCCATCTCCACCAGGGCGAGATCGGCGCCGGCGAGACGGATCGGGTCGCGGGAACGGCGGAAGAAGACCGCGATCTCGTCCCCGCCACGGGCCATGCCGTCGACCCCGGGTCCGAGCGCGATCCGACTGTCGGCCGTCGCCGCCCGCAGCTCGTCGATGGAGAGAGGCGCTCGCCGGCCCCGGAAGCAGAGGTCCCGACAGCCCCGACGAGCGGCCAAGCCGAATAAAGCCTCGAGATCGGTCGGAACCTCCGTTCCGTTCATCGCGTCGACGACGACGCAGGCGTCCGGCGTCAGCACGTCGGTTTGCGCCAGTGCCCGCATGACAGCCGCCACCAGCCCGGCCAGCGGCTGCTGGCATGGCTGAGGAGCACGGTCCGCGGCGGCGCGGGGCCTGACCAGCACCCCCCAGCCGGGGGCGCCCAGCGCCGACGCCCCGGCCTCCTCGCCCGTGGCGGACGGTCGACGCCACGCCGGACCTTCCGGGAGGACCGCGTCCACCAGCGCGTTGAACGGGTGCCCGATCGAGCCCAGGAGCTCGACCAGGGTCGTCCGCAGGAACTCGGAGGTCCGGGCGACCAAGTCCGCGCCGGGCTCGGCCTTCATCGCGCGGGCCACGCGCGGCGCCAGCGCTTCCGGAACCTCCATGGCCAGCCAGTGCAGCGAGGCGCGAAGGATGGACAGCAGCGCCTCCGCCAGGCGGCCGTCCGCGCGCTCCAGCCCGGCCTGGCAGACATTGAGGTAGACATGGTCGCTGTCGGATCGGAGACCCTCGTTTATGGCGAATGCCTTTTGGTAATACTCATGCGCCTTGCCGTGATGTCCGGCATGCCTGTGCAGGCGGGCCAGATTGATGAAGTTGATATAGGAGAGATGCCAGTCCGGCGGGTCGAAGCCGGCCAGGGTCCGCTCGATGCGATGCTCCAGAGAGAAGGCCGCATCGACTTGGCCGAGCCGGAGCTTGTTGAGGGCCGAAATGTTCAGCAGGTACAGCCACATCGGATCACGGGCTTGCGGCTCGGCCAGGTTGCGCGCCCTGTCGAACAACGGTCCCGCCTCGGCCGGGCGTCCCGTCATCACCAGGCCCCAGGCCTTGCCGAGCGACAGGTCCCTCAGCAAGGGCGGCGGCAGCGAGGCGTCCGGATCGGGCTGTGCGGCCGCTCCCGCGAAGTCCATGGCGGCGATCCGCATGGATTGCGCCTGCGACATCATCATGGCTCGGTCGACCGGGTCGGTCGTGGCGTCGCGGGCGGCCTCCACCAGCCGCAGGGCCTGCCGGTAGCCGCCCTCGGAGAAGGCGAGCGCAGCCGCCCCGGCCAGGATCCGGGGATTCCGGTCGGCCGGCGACCGGGTCGCGTGGCGGCACCCCTGGAGCCATAGGGGCTCGTCCTCGGGGGTGGCCGTCGGGCGTTCCGCGCGCGTCGCCCGCGCGCCGGGCAGCAGGAGCGACCAGCCGCCGAGGGTCGGGACGCAGGACAGCGGCCCGGACACGGTGCCGGGCGGCACGAGCCCCGGCACCGTCGGGTCCGCCAGCCGCCGCGTGAGCGGCGCCCGATCGATCCCGATCCCCTCGGGGATCTCCCAGTGCCGCAGGTCGCAGGGGAGGCTCGTCGCCGACACCGGCATGGCCACGATCAGGGCGGGCGATGCGCCGTCCAGGAGCCGAGCCAGGAAGCGAACGAGCCATGCGTCCTCCGGCATCCACGGCTCAGCCGCGGGCGGCCCCAGCACCAGGATCGCCCCGATCGACCGGTCCGTCGCTTCACGCCCGATTGCCTGAGCCATCGCGTGGGCCGTCAGGATCGCGCCGTCGCCCGCCGTCTCCAGGTCGATCAGGCCGGCGACGACCCGGTCGGGTGCCGATCCTTCTCCGGGTGCCATGCCGGGCACCGGTCGCCGCTCCGTCGGCAGATCCAGGCCGAGCTGCGCCGCGAGCTCGCGCGCCAGCCAATGCCCGCGCCAGCTGCCCAGCGTCAGATCCCCAGCCAGGATCGGTCTGTCCGACGCGACCGCCGCGACGAGCCGAAGCAGGTCCTCGTCGCGATGGAAGGTCACGGCGACCGGTTCGCCAGGCCGCACGGGGGCGAGGGTCATCTCACACCGCCTCCGTGCCGATCGCCTGAAGATACAGGCAGGAGTGGTTGACGCCATCGATGCCGAGCAGACGGTCGATCCGGCGATCCTGGAAGCCGCCGACGTTCCAGACACCGAGGCCGAGGGCGGTCGCCACAAGGTTGAGGTTCTGGGCGACGTGGCCGGTCTCCATCAGGGTGAACCGGTAGCCGCGGTCCCCGTATTTGAAGGTGTTGCGCCGGAACAGGGCTGTCTGGAAGATGACCGCGCTGGCGCCCTGGACGATCTCGGGCTGGTACAGACAGGCGGCGAAAGCGTCGGTGAGATCGGTCTCCACGATGTGCCGAAGGCAATTCTCTTCCGGATTGTAGTGGAAGAGTCCGGCTCCGAGGCCTTCCACATGACCCGGGGTGTGGACGTACAGCTCCAGGGGAAACAGGCCGCCACCGGACGGCACGGTGCGGAAGGGCCGCGGAATGCCCGTTCCCTCGTTGGACCGGTTGATGCCGTATGCGTGGAACAGCAGGGCCGCCAGGGTCTCCAAGGTCATCGTGCCCGGGGTCAGCCGCCGTGGGGTGTGGCGGGCCATGATGGCCGCCCCGAGGTCGAGCCCGAGGTCCGGGAACCGTGAGGGAGGCGGCAGGGCGACCGGCCGGAAGCTGTCGTAGCTCAGCGCGTTCTTCATTCGCCCCATCCAGTCGACCACGACCGCGTTGGGCAGAGCGTCGTCGACCGGCGCGGACTTGGAGTTCTCGTGGAAGGTCTCCCAGATGAGGTCGGGTTCCTCCTCGCCCCAGACGAGATCGTCCCACGTCGGACTGTCGGGCTTCATCGCCGTGCCCCGCTGTCGGCTGCCTCAAGGAAAGGGATGCGGATTGGGGTTGTCCCCCGTCTCCGGTCTGATGCCCGGGTAGCCCAGGGCCTGGGGGACGGTCCAGAGCCGTCGGCCGCCAAGGGCGCGGGACGCGTAGCCCATGAACATCGGGTGATATCCGGGAACCAGGGCGCGGACGACATGGAAGCCGAGCAGCGCCACGTCCTCCGAGGTGACGTCGGCGGCCAGCACATCGTGCCCCGTGCCGGCGATCTGCGCCACGATGGTGTCCAGATCCCGCCTCGGGTCGCCGGTGGACCGGTCGGGAACGGCGTTGAAATCGATCTCGCGCTCCGAGGCGTGCAGGAACGCCGCCCGGCCGGCGCGGCCCGGCGTTGTCCAGAAGTTGACGTGGCTGACCTGGCTGTACACGTTGTCGTGGTCCGGCTCCTCGTCCATCCGGGTCAGCTCGCCCATCAGCTGACGGACGTAGCGCTCCGTGTGGGCGAGCTCCTCGAGCGCCTTGGTCATCGCCGAGATCGGGCTCAAATCCGAGGCGGCGGCGACGGCCAGGGGGGCGTTGCCGGGATTGCGGCCGCGCAGCACCGCCATGAAGGTGGGGATGTCGTTGTCATGGCGGATGTCCATGACATGGACGGCGTACCCGACCTCCGCGAAGCGGCGTGCCGCATCGCGGTGAGGCGGCAGCAGGCTGTCGGGGCGGATGCGCGCCCGCGACACCATCGCCTGCCATGTGATGGAGAAGCAGTCACGTTCCACCACCTCGCAGATGCCGCCGATGAGCGCCCGCTCGAGGCTGGTGTGGCAGGCGAGACCGGTGGAGATGGACTGGGCCAGCGGCCACTCGTCCCCGTCCCGCTTGAACAGGTAGGGCAGGTGGACGAAGCAGGCCGGGACGTGGCGGGTCCGCCCGGTGACCAGGCTGCGTGCCGGCATCCACCGGACGTTGCTCTGCTCGTTGAAGGGCCGGAAGGCGAGTTCCGGGTCGGCGAGCTGCCAGTCCGCGTAGAGGGCGAAGTCTCCGGGGTGCACGCAGTCGAACGGCGCGCTCTCATAGCGCTGCAATGGGTACCCGCGGCGGTCGTAGAGCGCGGCGGAGTAGCGCTCGATCGCCTCGCCGATGGCCTTGGCCAGCGCCACCTCGCGCGAGCGGGCGCCGCCACCGCCGACGGAGAAGTTCTGATGCCCGCTGAACGCCGTGGTGTCGGCCGCCACGGTCACGTATCGGAAATACTCCGGAGACCCGGCTTCCCCTTCGCTCTCGCTGATATTGCCCAGGATGCCGACCCTTGGATCGTACAGGTACGGAATGATGTCGCGCAGCCCGTCGAGGCTGGCGGAGGTCCTAATGCCGGCCATTGCCGCTTCCCCTGGCCTCGACCTCGGCCCAGCGCTCCGGGTTCAGGGTGACCTTCTCCAGCGACAGCTTGCCGGCGTGGCGCAGCGGGCTGCAGACCGGGCAGCGGGGCGCGCGCAGCACCCGGCTGGCGACCATGCCGGAGCCCATGAGGTTGAGCTCGATGAGCTTGCCGACCCGGCGCGGCACGATGCCGGCGCTGAACCGGAGCAGCTCGAACGCCGCCAGCGGCGCCGCCGTGTCGACGATCGCGGGGTGTGTGGCCGCCAGGGACTGGTCCTCGCCCAGGAAGGCCTCGACGAGATGGGGCTCGGCCGGCCGTGATTGCAGATGCGAGTTCTGCCGGGCCTCGAGGCAGGCGAGGCACGCCGTCTGGTCGGGGATGGTCAGCGGACCCAGCCTGAGCGACAGGTCCTGGATGAGCACCGGCAGGAACGGCTTGCCGTGCTGCAGGGCGAGCGCGTTCCAGGGCTTGAGAAGCCCCAGCCCGCCGAACTCGGCGCAGGCCACCACGATGGACGAGGACGCGACGATCCGCTCGCCGTCCGCGGTCGCCGCGCACGCCGATCGAGGGCGCGCGTCGGAGTCGAGGAGCTCATGGTTGCGCAGCGGCACGTCGTCAACCAGGGTCACGTCCCAGCGTCCGTACGCCTGCAGACGATCCCGCAGGGCGACGCTGAGCCGGTTGATGCCGATCAGCGCGACGGCCATGCCGGTCGCCTTGCGGCTGTCCGAGCGGGTGGTGCCGAGCTGCCAGAAGAACACGTCCTCCTGGCTCTCCGCCGGGCGCGGTCCGGGCAAGGGTCCCGTCTGGCCCCGCAGCTCCGCCAGACGCCGGACCGCGAGCTGGTGAAGGATCGCATCGACCCGGTCGCGATGAACCGGCGGGAACAGGGACAGGAGCTCGTGGCGGCTGCAGAAGTCGTCCGTCGCGGCCTCCTGCAGCTTCGCGACGACCTCCGCAATCCCGTCCCCTTCAAGAGCGATCCGGAGAGCGCCCCGACGGATGACGACCCCTGTCGCGGACTCGATAAGCTGAAACGGCAACAGCCGAATCAGTGGATTGCCACCACTCATGTGAGCGTTCCGAGGACGGGTTGCGGAGATCTCGCAAAGTATCGCGTCAGGCGGCGGCCTGCTCGTAGTCGGCAACGGTGTCGACCACCGCGCTCGCCGTGCAGCAGCAGGGGCAGCAGGAGCAGCAGCAGGAGCTGCCGACCATCGCGGCCTTGCTGTGACCCTTGAACGGATGGGCGCTGAACGCCTCGTCGATGGACTGAAGGTCGCGCACGACCAGTCCTTCGGTCCGCGGCGTGTGATTGCCCCACGCCATGGCGACGAGATCGCCCTCCATCAGCTTGCTGGCGGCCGGCGTCAGCTTTCCGTTGTCACCGCCCAGGTCGGTGATCGGAACGCTGAAGTCCCCGTAGTCCTTGGAAAACGTAGCGCTCATATTGCATCCCTCGCTTGTAGTTAAGAGCGACCAGCGGCGAAAAGCTAGCATACGTTTTTCGCGGGGCAATAGATTTTTTCTGGAGGTCATCGCAAACGATGCCGGCCAATGTCATGCCATCGCAGTCAATCGCCTGTGGGTTGGGCTTTTTGCTTTGAGGAAGCGCCTCGATCGTTGGCGCGCCCGGGGGATTGACCCCCGCAGGATCGCGCCTCCTCCTAATCCGTATAGGCCTGTATGACCGGGTTCTTTCATGTATGACCGGGTTCTTTCATGATGACGCGGGCGGGGGCGTGCCGATCGCATATTGGGTTGTGTCGGCCGTGAATCGGGTCACCCCGGCCCATGGGTCCACCGGCGGATGACGTCGCGGGGCGCCATCCTGCCGGGATCGGGCGCCCGCCATCGCAGGTGAAGGGGCCGGTTGTTCTCCCCACCGGGTCCCGAATCACGGCGACATCGGGAACGGACCCCCTGTTGACGCCGGTGGCTTGTGTCGGCCGGCGGAGGGCGTGGAGCGGCAAGGGGTGCTGGCCGCCATGAGCCGTGGACAGGCGTGCCGCGCTGTCCTTCGCCCTGCGGGGCCGGGCCGGTCGAGGCTCGACCCATGCCGCAGCCGGCGGCAGCGCCAGCGACGTCAATCACTAGCCGCGGAGCCGAACGTGAGCCGCCTTGTATGAGCGGTGGCTGCCCATCAGCTTTGCGGTGCCGCTGAGAAAGCTCAAGAGGGAGGCACCCGTGGCGAACAGCAACCCCGTTGTCATCATGCTGCTGGCCGGCAGCGCGGCCACTGTCGCGTTCGACCTGTTCGGGCAGGCGCTGAGCCCGATGCTGGGCTTCGCGCAGCTGGCGCCGGTGCCGCTGGCCAACCAGGTCATCGCCACCCTGTTCGGCAGCCCCTACGACCCCGGGGCCTATCTGCTGCACGTCCTGGCCGGGCTGGTCGCCTATCCGCTCGGCTGGATGCTCGTGGTGGAGCCGCTCCGCCGGCGCGCCCTGCCTGCCGTGCCGTGGTGGGCCGCGGCGATCGTTTACGGCGTCGTCCTGTGGATCTTCGCGCTCTACGTCATGGCGCATCTGGTCGCCGGCAATCCGCCGTTTCTCGGCTTCATCGGGCTCACCTGGGTCGCCCTGGTCGGCCATGTCCTGTTCGCCGTGGTCGCGGCCGCGGTGGTCGCCTGGCTCGACGACCGGGCCGCCGCGCCGCGGCCTTGATCCGGCAAGGTGGCGGGTATCGGGCGGCCCACGCCGGAGATCGACCGGAACGGGTATGCCCGTGGGGTGGCGCCGCGCCCTCGCGCCCCGGCGTCCGGACCGCGGTGGTCCGTTCCCGGGTCCGCGCATGGCCGGCCGTCCGGGCGAGGGGGGTGGTCAGGGCCCGGCGCGTGTTCACGCTTCCTTAAGGGAGCACGTCGTAGACGGTGGATCGAAGCGCCCCTGGTGTGCGCTCCCTCCGGCGCCGTCCCGGTCCGGAATCCTGATCGGGCCTGCGGCGAGCCGCGGGCCCGGGATCGCCTGATCGGCCCCGGCCCGGCCCGACCCGCCCCGGCCCGTCCCGACAAAAGCCTACGTTCCGCTACCCGGCCGACCGTGCCTTGGCCGGGCACGGCGTCGGCGTTTGGCGTCGGCGTGAGCGGGAGGCCCGGTCCGGCGGCCGCCCGAGCCATGAGGATGCGGTGAGCCGAGGGCCGGGGCGGTCGCATCAGGGTGCCCCGCGCCTTGGGGCCGCCGCCCGGCGACGGTAAGCTGGCGCCATGCCGGACGTGGTCATGACCCTGCTGATCGTCGCCATCCTGCTGGTGCTGGTCAGCCTGTTCCAGCCGCTGGCGAGCCGCCTCCGGCTGCCGCACACGGTGCTGCTCGCCGGGCTCGGCATCGGCCTCGGCCTCGTGTCCCAGTTCACGGTGTTCGATGTCGGCCTGGGCCTCGCCGGGTCGCTGATCGCCGCGCTCGGCGGCTTCGACATCGGCGCCCAGGCGATCATCTTCCTGTTCCTGCCGATCCTGCTGTTCGCCGCCGGGCTGACCGTCGACGTCCGCCGGCTGCTCGACGACATCGCGCCGGTGCTGCTGCTGGCCGTGGTCGCGGTGCTGGTCTGCACCTTCATGGTCGGCTGGGCGCTGGCGGCGGTGAGCGGGCAGCCGCTGCTGGTCTGCCTGATGCTGGGCGCCATCGTCGCCACCACCGACCCGGTCGCCGTGATCGGCATCTTCCGCGAGGTCGGGGCGCCGCGGCGGCTGTCGATTCTGGTCGAGGGCGAGAGCCTCCTCAACGACGCCGCGGCCATCGCGCTGTTCGCCGTGCTGCTGACCGGCATCGTCACCGCCCAGGACCTGTCGGTGCTCGACGGGCTGCAGCGCTTTCTGCGGGCGTTCCTGGGCGGCCTCGTCGTCGGGCTGATCGGCTCGCGCCTCGCCTTCTGGATCCTGAAGCCGCTGTGGGAGCGGCCGCTGGCCGAGATCACCGTCACGCTGGGGCTGGCCTACCTGGTGTTCATCGTCGCCGAGCGGTTCCTGCAGGTCTCCGGCGTGGTCGCGGTGGTCACCGCGGCGCTGGTCGTCGGCTCGGCCGGGCGGGTGCGCCTGTCGCCGCAAAGCTGGCGGCAGCTGGTCCAGGTCTGGGGCCAGCTCGACTTCTGGGCGTCGTCGCTGATCTTCCTGTTCGCCTCGATGCTGATCCCCGAGTTCCTGGGCACGGCGGGCTGGGGCCATGCCGGCCTGGTCCTGGTGGTGGTGGCGGCGGCGCTGGCGGCCCGGGCCGTCGTGCTCTACGGCCTGCTGCCGGCGATGACGCTCGCCGGGTGGTCGCAGCGGGTCGGCGGCGCCTACAAGGCGGTGATCCTGTGGGGCGGCCTGCGCGGCGCGGTGACCCTGGCGCTCGCCCTGGCGGTCACCGAGAGCGTGCTGCTGCCGCGCGAGATCAAGGAGTTCGTGGCCATCCTGGCGACCGGGTACGTGCTGTTCACCCTGCTGGTCAACGGCCCGACGCTGCGGCCGCTGATGCGGTTGCTGAAGCTCGACCGGCTCTCGCCGGTCGACGAGGCGCTGCGCAACCGGGCGATCGCGCTGGTGCTGTCCAACGTCGCCGAGCGCATCCCCGGCACCGCGCGGGCCTACCACCTGCCGGCCGACCTGGCGGCCGAGGTGGTCGACCGGTACCGCGGCCGCAAGGCCGAGGCCGACCGCGCCCAGGCGGCCGACCTCGACCCGGAGCAGCAGCTCGCGCTCGGCCTGCAGGCGCTGGCCAACCGGGAGGAGGAGCTGTACCTCGTCCATATCGACGACCAGACGGTGTCGCGCCGGCTCGGCAGCCGGCTGGTGGCCAAGGCCGGCCGGCTGCGCGACGGCGCCAAGGTCAAGGGGCGCGACGGCTATCTGACGGCGGCGCAGGACACCCGGCGCTTCCGCTGGAGCCTGCGCCTCGCCATGGCCACCCACCGGCTGCTCCGCATCCAGGAGCCGCTCGCCGACAAGCTGGCCGACCGGTTCGAGATGCTGCTGATCACGCGCATCGTCCTGGAGGAGCTGAGCGCCTTCACCCGCACCAAGCTGACCCAGCTCATGGGCGCCGACCTGTGCGGCCAGCTCGAAGGCATCCTGCATCTGCGGCTCGGCAATGTGCGCCAGGCGCTCGACGAGCTGCGCTTCCAGTACCCGGGCTACGCCGAGGCGCTGCAGGGACGCTTCCTCAAGCGGGCCGCGCTGCGCATGGAGGGCGCGGAGTACCGCACCCTGGTGGCGGAGTCGGTGATCAGCCAGGAGATCTTCGACGATCTCAACCGGCAGCTCTACATCGACTGGCGCGGCACCTCGCGCCGGCCGCCGCTCGATCTCGGCTTCTCGACCGCCGAACTGTTCTTCCGCTACCCGAAGTTCGAGGCGCTCAGCGAGGAGAACCTGCAGGCCGTACGCTCGCTGCTGAGGCCGCGGCTGGCCGTGCCGGGCCAGCGGCTGATCCGCGAGGGCTCGCGCAGCGACGCCATGTTCTTCATCTCCTCGGGCGCGGTCGAGGTGCAGCACCGCAAGCACGGCACGATCCGGCTCGGCAGCGGCGACTTCTTCGGCGAGATGGCCCTGCGCGAGCGCCGCCGCCGCTCGGCGACGGTGCGGGCCGTCAGCTACTGCCAGCTGCTCGAGCTGCACGGCCGGGACTACCGGCGCTTCGCGCGGACCCATCCGCAGCTCTACGCCCTGATCGAGGAGGTGGCGACGGAGCGCCGGACCGGCGGGTCCGTGGTCTCGGCGCCGGGTGCCGGCGTGCCAGCGGCGACCGAGCCGGTCTCGGCGTAAACCATATGTCAAGCATGGGCCGCGTAACGTCCGTTCTTGAAGCGCGTCTATTCTTTCTCTTGATCCGCTCCTCGGTGCCGGCTTGGCGCGATGGACCGGGCGGATCGGCCGCGTCGCCGGAAGGAATGATGGGCGGTGGCGGCGGCGCGCTTGACAGGAAGTGACCTCACCGTCCAAAAACTTTGGTCATTGAATGCGCCGCGGGTGCATTCGGGCGGCCGGCCCCTGCTGGAGCCTTTATTGGGCTTGGGCCGAGTTTTATTTGACCTGTGCCGGAGCAGTCAAAGAACTGTCACGCGGTGGTCAAGAGAACGGTAGGCCGGTGTGAAGGGACAAGACAGGATCGCCGGTGCTTGTGATTGGCATCTCTTTCGCAGCGCACCATGTAAGGCTCTGGAGGCACCGGTTCGGCAGAGAGGGGAAGGCAACCGATGTCGCGGATGGACAGGTTGGGCCTGCCGCAGACCGAGAACGGCGCGGCGCTGATCGACTACTGGATGCATCAGCGCAGCGGCAACGGGCTGCCGGCGCGTCATGACATCGACCCCGCGGAGATACCCGGGCTGCTGCCGCATCTGGCCCTGGTCGACGTGGTGCACCGCGGCTCGCGCTTCCGGGTCCGGCTGGCGGGGGACGCGCCGCACAATCTGCTGGGCGGAGGGGTCGCCGGCGGCTTCGTCGACGAACTCGCCGGGGGCGGCGAGCTGATGACCCTGGTCTCGCTGATGGGCCAGGCGGTCTCGACCGCGCGACCCGGCTACGGTCTGGCGGAAAGCCACGGTCACGGTCACGGTCACGGCGAGGACGGCGTGCTGGTCGAGGGGGTGGTGCTGCCGCTGTCGACCGACGGCCGGACCATCGACTGCCTGCTGACCGGCTGCTTCCCGCTGCGGCCCGAGGTCTGAGGCCGCGCCGGGCCAAGCCCTGGCGTGGACGGCCCGGTACCCCGGACGGCGGCGCGCTATCCGGGGCCGCTCAGGGTGCAGCTCCAGGGCGCGATCATCAGCGGCAGATGCACGGACGACTCGGTGTCGATGATCGACAGGCGCACCGGGATCTCGCTGAGCAGCCCGGCGCCCGGCCGGCTCGGCCCGACCGAGCGGAAATAGGCGCCGACATCGAAGGAGATCTCGTAGGTGCCGGGGCTGTAGTCGATGCCCTCCAGCAGCGGCCGCTCGAGGCGGCCGTGCTCATCGGTGAGGGCGGACTTGACGGGCCGCGCGCGGCCGTTGTCGCCGACCCGCACGACGTGCAGGCGCAGCCCGTTGGCGGGCCGGCCATTGGCCGTGTCGAACACCTCGGTGGTGAGCCGTCCCATTGCCCCTCGTTCCCTCAGCCGTCGATGACCCCGCGGCCGGTGACAGCGCCGCGGGTGTGGCGCTCCCGACCGTGTCAGCATCGGGTTAAGCCTTTGTCGACGGATCGGGGCTATTCAAGGGATCGGAACCGGGATCGGCATGTCCCGAGGGTCGGCGCGCCCGGGTTGCCGGGGCGGCGCGTCAAGGGGGCCGATGCCGGGGCCCGACAAGTGCCGGTGCCCGACAAGCCGCTACCAAACGCTACGGAGGCGACCGCTCCGGGCGGCCGCGTCAGCCAAGGCGGCGCATCGCCTCGAGCGCATCGCGCCAGGGCGCCTGCTCGAGCCGTCGCGTCGCGGCCGCCACCGACCGGGCGCCGTCGCGCACGGCGCGCGCCTGGTCCTGCAGCCGGGCGGCCTGGGCCGACAGCGGCGCGCGGCCCGCCTGGGTCGATCTCTGGCCGGTCATGGCGACGCTCTCCCGCTCCTCGTTGCCGTGGCGGTGACATGGCGGCGGCGGGCGATGAATTCAAAGGAAATCCTCGGAAGATTTGTGAGGACTGGGCGTTTGCGTGCGCTTCTTGGGGCTTTGACCGGGATTTGTTTGAAATGCCGGAGGGCCTCGGTCAGAGCCGGGGGGATGCCATGGCGTCGCGTTGCCGATGCCGCCGAAACCTGAAAGGCTGTTGGGCGGTCGTCGGCGATGAGGAGGTCGGTTGAGCTTTCTCGGCAATCCCGTGCCCCGGCCCGCGGCGGAGCGTGCCGCCATCGCCGCCGACTATCGGCGGGACGAGGCGGCGGCCGTGGCGCCGCTGGCGGAGCGTGCGGCCTTGCCGCCGGCGGCGGCGGAACGGGTCGCCGCCCGGGCGGCCGAGCTCGTCCAAGGGATTCGGGCGCGGCGCACGGCGTTCGGCGGGGTCGACACGTTCCTCGCCGAGTACGGCCTGACCAGCCGCGAGGGGATCGCCCTCATGTGCCTGGCCGAAGCGCTCCTGCGCATCCCGGACGCCGGCACCGCCGACCGGCTGATACGCGACAAGATCGGCTCGGCCGACTGGGATCGCCACCTGGGGCGCGACGCGGGGCCGTTCGTCAACGCCTCCACCTGGGCGCTGATGCTGACGGGGAGGCTGGTCGCGCCCGACCGGGGCGCCGCCGAGCGGCCGCGCGGCGTGCTCGACCGGCTGGTCGCGCGGCTCGGCGAGCCGGTGATCCGCGAGGCGCTGCGGCATGCCATGCGCATCATGGGCCGGCAGTTCGTGATGGGACGGACCATCGCCGAGGCGCTCGAGCGGGGCCGGCCGGCCGAGGCGCGCGGCCACCGGCACAGCTTCGACATGCTGGGCGAGGCGGCCCGCACCCACGGCGACGCGGACCGCTATCTCGCCACCTACCGGAAGGCGATCGAGGCCATCGGGCGTCAGGCGGTCGGCGGCGACCTGATGGCGCGGCCCGGCATTTCGGTCAAGCTGTCGGCGCTGCACCCCCGGTTCGAGGCGGCCCGCCGTGGGGACTGTGTGCCGGTACTCGCCACCCGGTTGCGTGCCCTGGCGCAGGATGCGCGCATGACGGGTATCAGCCTGTGCGTCGACAGCGAGGAGGCCGAGCGGCTCGACCTGACGCTCGATGTGCTTGAGGCCGTTCTGGCCGATCCGGCGCTCGCCGGCTGGGGCGGCCTCGGTCTGGCCGTCCAGGCCTACCAGAAGCGCGCCGCCGCGGTCATCGAGTGGCTGATCGCCGAGGCCCGGCGCCTGGGCCGGCCGCTGCCGGTCCGCCTCGTCAAGGGCGCCTACTGGGACAGCGAGATCAAGCGGGCCCAGGCCGCGGGGCTCCCGGACTTCCCGGTCTTCACCCGCAAGGCCGCGACCGACGTGTCATACCTTGCCTGCGCCCGGCGCCTGCTCGAGGCCCGGCCGCTGATCTACCCGCAGTTCGCCACCCACAACGCACATGCCGTCGCCTACATCCTGGAGCAGGCGGGCGGCTGGGACGGCCTCGAGTTCCAGCGACTGCACGGCATGGGCGAGCCGCTCTACGACCAGCTGGTCGGGGCGGGCCGGCCGGTGCGCGTGTATGCTCCCGTCGGCAGCCATGAGGAGCTGCTGGCCTATCTGGTGCGCCGGCTGCTCGAGAACGGCGCCAACAGCTCCTTCGTCAACCGCCTCCAGGACGACCGCCTGCCGGTCGAGCAGATCGTCGCCGATCCGGTGGCCCGGGTCCGCGCCTTGGCCGAGGTCCGTCACCCGGCCATCTCGCGGCCGGTCGACCTGTTCCGCCCCGAGCGGGCCAACTCGGCGGGCGTCGACCTGACCGACCCGCTGGCGACCGGGCCTCTCCTGGAGCGGATGGAGGCCTGTGCCGCCGCCGGCTGGCGGGCCGCCCCGGTGGTCGACGGCCGCGAGCCGTCGGGCGCGGCGCGGCCGGCCGCCGATCCGGCCCGCCTCGACCGGATCGTCGGCCACGTCGTCGAGGCCGGCGAGGCCGATGCCGCGCGCGCCCTCGACGCCGCCCACGGCGCCTGGCGCGGCTGGTCGGCCCGGGGCGGCGAGGTGCGCGCGGCGATCCTCGAGCGGATGGCCGACGCCCTCGAGGCCGACCGCGCCGGCCTGATGGCGCTCGCCGTGCGCGAGGCCGGCAAGACCCTGCCCGACGCGCTTGCCGAGGTGCGCGAGGCGGTCGACTTCTGCCGCTACTATGCCGCCTGCGCCCGCCGGGACCTCGCCGGACCCAGGCCGCTGCCCGGCCCGACCGGCGAGGCCAACAGCCTCGAGCTGCGCGGCCGCGGCGTGGTCCTCGCGATCAGCCCGTGGAACTTCCCGCTCGCCATCTTCACCGGCCAGGTCGCCGCCGCGCTGGCCGCCGGCAACGCCGTCCTGGCCAAGCCGGCCGAGCAGACCCAGCTCATGGCCGCCGAGGCCGTCCGCCACTTCCATCGCGCCGGCGTGCCGGTCGAGGTGCTGCACCTGCTGCCCGGCGACGGCCCGCGGCTGGCCGGGCCGCTCCTGGCCGACCCGCGCCTCGCCGGCGTCGCCTTCACCGGCTCGACCGCGACGGCGCGCGCCATCAATCGGGCGCTCGCCGCCCGCGACGGCGCCATCGTCCCGCTCATCGCCGAGACCGGCGGCCAGAACGCGATGATCGTCGACAGCACCGCCCTGCCCGAGCAGGTGGTCGTCGACGTGGTCGACAGCGCCTTCGGCAGCGCGGGCCAGCGCTGCTCGGCCCTGCGCGTCCTGTTCGTGCCGGACCAGACCGCCGACCGCCTGCTGGCCATGCTGCGCGGCTATGCCGAGACCGTCACCGTCGGCGATCCGGCCCTGCTGGCCACCGATGTCGGCCCGGTCATCGACGCCGAGGCCAGGGCGCGGCTGGAGGCCCACGCCGCGCGCATGGACCGGGAGGCGCGCCGGCTGATCACCGTGCCCCTCGGCGCGGACACCGGGAACGGCCACTTCGTCGCGCCGCGCGCCTACGCGATCGACCGGCTCGACCGGCTCGACGGCGAGGTGTTCGGCCCGATCCTGCACGTCATCCGCTACAGCCCCGACCGGCTCGACCGGGTGCTCGAGGCGATCGAGGCCACCGGCTACGGCCTGACCCTCGGCATCCACAGCCGCATCGAGGAGCAGGCCCGCTCGATCCACCGGCGCCTGGCCATCGGTAACACCTACGTCAACCGCACCATGGTCGGCTCCGTGGTCGGCGCCCAGCCGTTCGGCGGCCACGGCCTGTCCGGCACGGGACCCAAGGCGGGCGGCCCGCATTATCTCCAGCGCCTCGCCGCCGAGCACGTGCTGTCGATCGACACCACCGCGGCCGGCGGCAACGCCTCGCTGGTCGCGCTGGCCGACGAGGACCCGCCCGCCGCCCCCGGCCCGGCCGACTCCTGAGGAGCCGCCCTTCGATCGCCCGGACGACCGCCCTCCCTGCCCCCCGCCGCCGTCGCCGCCGCCGCGCCGCCCTGGTGCCGGCGGCGCTGACGGTCCTCGGCCTTTCCGCCGTGCTGCTCTGGCACGTCGCCGTCCCGGAGGCGGCCGAGGTCCTCCTCACGGATGCCCTGCGCGAGCGCGGGCTGCCGGTCGAGTCGCTCGAGGTGCGCGCCCTCCGCCCCGGCGACGCCGTCCTTGCCGACATCCGCCTCGGCGCGGCCGGGGCGATCGAGCGGATCGGCCTGACCTACCATCTGCCCGAGCTGCTGCGCCGGGGCCGCCTCGAGCGGGTCACCCTGTCCGGCCTCCGGCTCGAGGCCCGGCTGGCCGAGCGCGGCGCCCTGACCGTCCCCGGCCTCGCGCCCGGCGTCGACGCGGCCGGGCCCTCCACAGACCGGCCGATGCCGGACGATCCGCCCTTCGATGGGCTGGCGGTCGAGGACGCCCGGCTGAGCCTCGGGACCCCGCTGGGCCCGGTCGACGTCGCCTTCGAGGGGGACATCGTGCCGCGCGCCGGGGGCGGCCTCGCCGCCGAGGGACGGGTTGCCCTGGCCCATGAGGCCGGACGCCTGGCGCTGCCGCTGCGCGCCGGCCTGGCGCCGGACGGCACGGTCACCGCCGAACTCGAGATCGCGAGCGGCCGGCTCGAGCACGCCGGCCTTACGCTCGAGGGCCTTGGCGGCTGGGCCTCGCTCGAGGGCTCGGCGGAGGGCCTGCGCAGCCTGGCCGGCCAGCTCACCGCCGGACGGCTGGCTTGGCCCGGCGGCGCGCTCGAGGGTCTCTCGCTCGGCCTCGCCGGCGCGCCGACGCCGGATGTCGGGGTACTGTCCATCGGGGAGGCGGCGGACCCGCTCGCCGTCTCGGTCGCGGCCGAGGTCCGGGGCGCGGGGCGCAAAGCGCTCGCCGTCGATGCCGATATTGCCGCGCGCTCCCTTGACAAAGCGCTAACGCGGCTGGGGATCGAGGCGCCGGTGAGCGGCGCGGCCCGGCTCGACGCGGCGCTGACGCTGCCCCTGGCGCCGCTCGAGGCCGGCCGCTGGCGCGCGGCCCTGACGCGGCTCGACGGCTCGCTCGTCGCCACCCTGGCCGACCTGACCGTCGCCGATCGGGCCCGCGACCTGGACGGCGTGCTCGAGGCCGCCGTCGCCGTCGACGAGGATGCCGTCACGCTCACCGGCCGCGCCCCATGGGTGGTCGTCGGCCGGCGGCCCGACGCGCCGACGGAGCTGGCGCTCACCCTCGACGCGACCCCGGACGGTCCGCACCGTCTCGCCGTGGCGCCCGGCCGATCCACCGGCATCGCCCTCGAGGCCGCCGTCACGCTCGAGGCCGCCGGCGCGGTGGTCCGCGGCCCGATCGCCGTCGAGGCCGACCTTCCGGGCCCGCCGATCCGGCTTCGCGCCGCCCGGATCGATCTGACCTCGACGCCGGTCCGCTGGAACGGCCTGACCGTCGCGCTCGACACCCTGCGGGCGACCGGCGCCGGCACCGCCGCGCGGTTCCGGATCGAGGGCACGGCCGCGCTCGCCGTCTCCGGCGCCGTGCCCCGGGTGCCGGCCGCGCTCGACGACGGCCGGCTGCGCCTGGACGGCACGCTCCGCCGGGACGAGGACCGGCTCGTCATCGGTTCGTCCTCCGAGATGACCGTCGCCTTCGACCGCCTCGCCGCCGCCGGCTGGAGTCTCGACCACGACCCGACCGTGCGCCTTGGCGCCGCCGGGGACGGGCCGCTCCTGGTCCTCGGCCTGACCGACGCCGGCCCCGAGATCCGCCGCCTCGCCGTCGCCGTGGCCGCCGAGCCCATGCTCCGGCTGCGCCCGCCGGCGGGCCCGGTGCTGCACGTCGATCCGGGCCGGCTCGCGCTGCGGGTCGAGGCCGGCGCCGGGACCGCCGCCGACACCGTCACCGGCACGGTCGAGGACGCCCGGCTCGCGGTTCCGGCGCTCGGCTGGGCCGCGACGGCGGTCGACGCCGAGGCCGACCTGGCGCTCGCGCCCGAGCCCGAAGGCGCGGTCACCCTCTCACGCGCCATCCTCCGCCCGACCGCCGAGCCGCCGCCGGTGGTGCCGCTGGTCCTGCGCGGCCGCGCCGAGATCGGCTCCGCCGCCGTCACCGCCAGCGGCCGCGCCACCGCGGCGGAGGGCGCGCTGGCGGTGGCGCTCACCGCCCGCCACCGGCTCGACACCGGCCGCGGCCGGGTCGAGGCCCGGCTCGCCCCCGTCACCTTCGCCGCCGACGGGCTGCAGCCCGGGGCGCTGTTCCCGATCCTCGAGCGCTATCGGATCGAGGAGGCGGCCGGCACGCTCGCCGCCACCGCCCGCCACGGCTGGGGCCCGGGCGCCGGCTCGGCCGCCACGCTGACCCTGGAGGACGCCTCGTTCCAGGCCCCGGGCGGCAGCGTGGCCGGCCTCGACGCCGCGCTCCGGGCGACCAGCCTGGTCCCGCTCGTGCTGCCGCCCGGCCAGCCGGTCAGCGTCGAGCGGATCCGTGCCGGCCTGCTGCTCGAGGACGGCCGCGCCCGTTTCGGCATCCCGGACGGCGCGACCCTGGCGGTCGAGGAGCTGGCCGTCGCCTGGGCCGGCGGCACGCTTGCCGCCGACGCCTTCGCGTTGCCGCTCGACGCTTCCGAGGCCACGGTCACCCTGCGCGCCCGCGGCGTCGAGCTCGGCCGGCTGCTCGAGCAGTACCCGGTCGAGGACCTGACCATCACCGGCACGGTCGCCGGCGCCCTCCCGGTGCGGTACGCGGACGGACGGCTGCTCATTGACCGGGCCCGGCTGGACACCGAGGCCCCGGGGCGGATCCGCTACAGCCCGGAGGAGGTGCCGCTGCCGGGCAAGGAGCAGCCCGCGCTCGACCTGGTGCTCCAGGCGCTCGAGAACTTCCACTACGACCGGCTGGCCCTGACCCTCGACGGGGAGGTCGGAGGCGAGCTGCGCCTGGGTCTCGACGTCGACGGGGCGAACCCCGATCTGTACGGGGGCTATCCGATCGATCTGAACGTGACGGTCGCGGGCCCGCTCGACACGATCGTCGGAACGCAGCTGGAGGCGGCGCGGCTGGTGCAGAGGACCGAGGAGCGGCTGGAGCGCCGGGCCCGCGGGCGGCGCGGCGAGGGGCGGGCGGTCACCGTGGAGCCGGCGGCGCCGTGACCGTGACCGGACGGGGCGGGCCGGACCGGGCCGGCCGGGCCGTGCGCGTGCTGTCCGCGGCCGGGCTCCTGGCCGCCGCGGCGGCCTGCGCGCCGACGGTGCGGGTCCAGGCACCGGAGGAGCCGATCGAGATCAATCTCAACGTGCGCATCGAGCAGGAGGTGCGGGTGCGGGTCGACCGCGAGCTCGAGAGCCTGTTCGAGGAGAACGAGGAGCTGTTCGGATCGCCATGAGCATCCCGACCCTGTCGCGCCGGTCGCGCCCGGCCGAGCCGCGGCGCCGCCGGCTGCTCGGCGCCCTGGCCGCGGCGCCGCTGTGGCTTCTGGCCGGCGCCGGGCCGGCCTGGGCGCTCGACCTGGAGCAGGCCAAGGCGGCCGGGCTGGTCGGCGAGATGCCGGACGGCTATCTCGGCGTGGTCCGCAACCAGCAGGGAGCGGCCCAGCTGGCCCAGCGGATCAACGCCGAGCGTCGCGAGCAGTACCGGCAGGTGGCTGCGCGCATCGGCGCGCCGCTCGCCGCGGTCGAGCGCCAGGCCGGCGACCGGCTGATCCAGCGCGCCCCCGCCGGCGTCTACGTGATGACCCCGAACGGCCGCTGGGTGCGGAAATAGAGCCTGTCCGGCACCAGGGGCATCGCCGGGCCGCGCCGCCGCTCCGAGCCGGGACCGGCCCGGTCGGGCGAGGGGCGGCACGGCGTTGTCCGCTCGTGCGGGGGGCGGGCGGGGGCAGGGACGGGGAGGAGGCACCGTCCCGCCGACCCCTCGGCCTACTGGCCCGCCGCGCCGGCCTCGGCCTGCTGTTGCGGCAGGGGGCAGCGGTCGGCGGTGACCTGGACGAAGCTGCGGTTGCCGGGGACGATGGTGAAGCGGTACTCGGCGTCGCCCAGCGCGATCGAGTGGTGCAGCGGCAGCTCGCCCGAGATCTCCTCCTGCTCGCCGCCGATCCGGGTGAAGCGCACGGTGACCGGCTCGGCCGGGTCGAACCAGCCTTCGGGCCCGCCGGCGGCGTTGCGCGCGCTCTCGCCCAGGCCGCTCACGGTGATCCGCCCGTCGGCGAAGCCCACGGCGGTGTTCGGTCCCTGGTAGATCGGCGTCGGCATGATGAAGCGCTTGGTCTCGGCCTCCGAGCAGTCGCGCGGCCGGTCGGCGCTCTGGATCACGAAGGCGAGGCGATCGGGGGCCG
Organism: uncultured Mycobacteriaceae bacterium; assembly: GCA_964613585.1. Classification (GTDB taxonomy): domain Bacteria; phylum Pseudomonadota; class Alphaproteobacteria; order DSM-16000; family Inquilinaceae; genus CAZTHL01. The sequence goes on from CAZTHL010000004.1 coordinate 90,259, forward strand.
CCCCGGCCTCGAGCTTGGCGCTGACGATCTCGGCCAGCTCGCGCTCTACGCCCTGAGGCACCTCGCGCTCGTAGCGGCCGAGCAGCCGGCGGTATTCGGTCTCGGCGGTCTGCCGGGCGGCCTCCAGACGGATGTTCGCTTCCTGCAGGATGTCGTGGGACTGCTCCAGCTCCTCGAGCTCGGCCAGGAGCTGCTCCTCGCGCTGCTTGTTGCGCTCGACGCCGACCTGGAAGGCGAACACGACCGCGACGAGCAGGGTGCCGACATAGAAGGCGAAGCGGATCAGGGCGCCCCAGAGGCGCCGCCGGTAGCGTCGCGACGGATCGTAAAGGGTCATCGACAGTCCGAAAAATGCACCTCGGGGCCGAGCGCGCCGGCCGTCGCCCGTCATGGGCAGGGCTGCAGCTTACGGTCAAGCCTGCGGCGGAACAATGGCGCGCAACGCGCCGCGGCGGCGGCAGCGGGCGGGGGGAGCGGGACGGCGACTCCGCATCCGCCGCGATGGCGGGGCCGGTCCGGACCGCGGCCCGCCGCCGGCCGGTTGGGTCGCGAAATGTAGGGCATCGTAGGCCCCTGCCCGAGGGTCGGCCCATGCTTCGGAGCGCCGCCGTAGCGCGGCCGTGCCGGCTCGGCCGTGCGCCCGGCGCGGGAGCGGCTGTCGCAGGCGTCGTCGCTGCCGCAACGCCCGCCGTTCCGCTGCCGCCCAGCCATGCCGCCATCACGAGCTCCCCCCTGCCGTTCCGTAGGCACCTCATGGCGCTTACGCGTCCATATAGGATCAAAAGCCTTATCATAGGGTTAACATAGCCATTCTGGGGGCATGTCGACACCGTTCATAAGATGATGGTCGCAATCACGGGTGCCGGTCGGGCGACGCCGGGTTGGCGGGCACGCCCTGGAGCCGGGCCGAGCGGGCACGCCCTGGAGCCGGGCCGACAGGTCCTCTGGTCGGCTCGGCGGCATCAGGCCGCTGGCGCAAAGAAGGGCTGGACCGCGGTTGGGACCGGTCGCCGCGGGGGCGGAGGCGCGGGCGGGGGCGGGGGCGGGCGCGGGCACCGCGATCCGCGGGGGTGGCAACCCCGGGCTGCATCTGCTAGGGGCAGCGAACGGTGCGGCGGGTCACGGTCGCCGCGCCGCCGCGAGCGGTCGGGTGGCACGATACTTCCCGGGGACCGCTCGCACGGCTCTTGGCCATTGTAAAATCTAGCGTTTTTGCCCGCGGGGGGTGGCGCGGCCGCGTTGAACGTGGCATCCTCGAGCCTGTGGCAGGGACCTCTCGCAAACGACCCGATTCGGCCTGCGGAATCCGCGGCTTGCGAGGGGGCAGTGTCCTCCCCGGCAGTAATGCCGGGGCCTCATTGAGG
>CAZTHL010000004.1:91722-92985 GCA_964613585.1 uncultured Mycobacteriaceae bacterium
GTGTCCTCCCCGGCAGTAATGCCGGGGCCTCATTGAAACTGGTCCTCGATGTAGTCCGCTTGGGTACTTCACGTTTGCGTCCTCCCCGGCAGTAATGCCGGGGCCTCATTGAAACGGCCCACGGTCCCCATCGACGGTCTTGACGTGGGCGGTGTCCTCCCCGGCAGTAATGCCGGGGCCTCATTGAAACGGCCCTGAGCGATGGGGATGTATCAGCGTACCCGAGTGTCCTCCCCGGCAGTAATGCCGGGGCCTCATTGAAACATGGAGTCTCAGGAGCAGTTCAACGCGGACCAGCGGAGTGTCCTCCCCGGCAGTAATGCCGGGGCCTCATTGAAACCCACCGGCAGCGTTCTGTCTCTCGCCAGAGCGGGGTGTCCTCCCCGGCAGTAATGCCGGGGCCTCATTGAAGCTGTCAAGCGAAATTGGACAGGCGGGCGCCGGCCAGGTGTCCTCCCCGGCAGTAATGCCGGGGCCTCATTGAACGCGTGACGTCGTTACGATAGGCAGGGTCATTTCGGGTGTCCTCCCCGGCAGTAATGCCGGGGCCTCATTGAAGGGATACCCTATGTATAACCCTTATACCTACACCCTGTGTCCTCCCCGGCAGTAATGCCGGGGCCTCATTGAAGCATGATTACGGCGTGGCCAGGATCAGAAGGATCGCGAAGAAGTGTCCTCCCCGGCAGTAATGCCGGGGCCTCATTGAAGCATGGGAAGACCGTAAAGCGCCATTGCCCAGATCAGGGCTGTCCTCCCCGGCAGTAATGCCGGGGCCTCATTGAAGCGCCGCCGGCCATACGCCTCCGTGTGGGTCAGTGTGCGGCGTCCTCCCCGGCAGTAATGCCGGGGCCTCATTGAAGCCAATCGAATCCAAATACTCACCGCCCATAGCGCCGGGTCCTCCCCGGCAGTAATGCCGGGGCCTCATTGAAGCGTGCGCTCGCCGCCCGCCATGATCCTCGAGTGTCCGGTCCTCCCCGGCAGTAATGCCGGGGCCTCATTGAAGCGTAGCCATAGACGCGCCTCCCTAGTCAGTCACGTACAGGTCCTCCCCGGCAGTAAAGCCGGGGCCTCATTGAAGCAGGTCTGGCTTGAGCGCACGGACGCCGACATAGCGGCGTCCTCCCCGGCAGTAATGCCGGGGCCTCATTGAAGCACCTGGACATAGCCGTAGCACCCGCCGTAGACGGCCTGTCCTCCCCGGCAGTAATGCCGGGGCCTCATTGAAGCGGGGCCAACCTATCCGGGGCGGACCTGTCC
>CAZTHL010000005.1:0-28249 GCA_964613585.1 uncultured Mycobacteriaceae bacterium
GGCGAACACCCGGTAGCGGCCCTCCTCGCGAAGACCGTCAAGCTGCTCGCGGAAGAAGGTTTCGTAGTTCATCGCCCGGCTCATTTCTTGGTTCCTTGCGTTCTGTTGCACCACACGCACGGCTTAGTTCTCCCACATTCGGCGATTAGGCGGACGCCGTGGCGCACGCCCGCTTGCGGCGCCACCGCAGAATCCAGGTCCACAGCGCCGTCGACGGCAGCGGCAGAACGAGGACCCAATGCTCCAGGATCGCCAGCACCATCAGCGTGGCGAGCAGGGTGAAGCCGACCGCCTGGAACGGACCGGCCCCGGCCGCGACGGCGTGGTGCACCAGCAACCCGGCGGCGCCCGTCGACACGGCGATGGACAAGGGGAACAACGGGTTCATGGGCTTCCTGGTGAGGAAGCCTCGGAGGAACGCCATATGCTCCGGAAGCAGCTCCTCGCCGACATTGCGGACGCCGAGGAACACATTGAGCCGCGCGCTGGTATGCATGACCCAGAGCAGCAGAAAGGTCCAGAGGCCTATCCGATTGGGCTGGCCCCAGGTGGCCGCGGTGATCATGGCGGCCGAGGCCACGATCGCCAGCTCGTGATACAGGCTGACCTGGAGGGCGTGGCCGAAGTGCCGCCAGCCGCGGCACCCCTTAGCGCAGGCCCGGCGGCGCGGGCCGGTCACATAGCCGGTGTAGAAGCTCACCTCCTGCCAGGCCCAGGCCAGCAGCCCGAAGGTGAAGGCGGCGTAGGCGCCGGCCGTCGACGTGTCCCGCGCGGTGACGACGAGACCGGCCACCGAGACCAGCAGCAACCCGGAGGCGGCGAGCATGGTCCAGCGGAAGGTCCGCGGGGGGAGAGCCCCGAGGAACATCACCAGCGCCGTGCTCGACCACCAGAGGAGCACCGCGTAGAGCGTCGGCAGCACGTGATCGGCCACGGGCTTGGGCTCCTCACCAGGCCGGAGCGAGCCGGATCTGCCGTGGCAGATCGTGGCGCCGGACCGGCAACAGGAAAAGGCGGGTGAAGGCAACCGCCGCGGCGGCGTTCAGCGCGAGGCGCCGGGCCGCCGCCAGCGGGCCGCGGCGGCGGCGCAGGCGGGCGGTCGATTCGGTGATGCCGCGCAGCCGCTCGAGCCCGGCGCGGAAGCGGGGGCTTTCCGTGTCGAGGCTGAGCGGAAACACCTGCCGCGTGATCTCCGAGGCAATGGCGAAGACCGTGTGATCGTACTCGGTCGGATCGAGCCCGAGCGCCTCATGGAAGGCCGGGCGGGCATGGTCCCGCACGTACATCGTCGCGAACACGGCGAGCAGGAAGAAGCGCACCCAGAGCAGGTTGACCCCACTCAGCAGGCGCGGATTGGCCCGCATCAGCAGCGCGAAGGCCTCTCCGTGGCGGAATTCGTCATGGCACCACTGCTCGAACCACCGGAAGATCGGGTGGAAGCGCCGCTCCGGATGCCGCTCGAGGTGCCGGTAGATGGTGATGTAGCGGGCGTAGCCGATCTTCTCCGACAGGTAGGTCGCGTAGAAGATGAACTTCGGCTTGAAGAACGTGTACTTCTTGGTCCGGGTCAGGAAGCCGAGATCGACACCGATGCCGAAGTCCTTGAGCGAGTCGTTGATAAAGCCGGCATGGCGCGATTCGTCGCGCGCCATGCAGGAGAACAGCTCGCGAATATCGGGATTGGTGATCCGCTTCCTGGTCTCGGCATAGAGCACGCAGCCGGAGAACTCCGCCGTCAGCGAGCTGACCAGGAAGTCGACGAGCTCCCGGCGCAGCGGCTCGGGCAAGGCGGACAGCTCGGCGTCCCAGTCCTCGGTGCGGACGAAGTGCCGGCGGTTCGGATCGGCACGGAGCTCGGCGATCAGGCCGTCCCACTCCGCGCGCACGGGGCCGACATCGAGCCGGTCCATCTCCGCGAAGTCGGTCGTGTAGAAGCGCGGGCTCAGCACCGTGTCCTCGAGCGCGCGCGAGGTCGTTTCGTTCGGTGCCGGCACGGGGGGCGCCGGCTCGGGGGGCGCCGGCACGGGGGGCGCCGGCACGGGCGCCGGGGCGACGGCGGTCATAGGCGCCTCCACGTCGAGAAACTGACCTCCAGGAGCTCCATCAGCTCGAAGCGCGCGGCCAGACGGGTCCACACCCGCTCGGGCCAGGGCGCGCGCACCACGGTGGCACGCCGCTCCAGACGAACCCGCTCGCCATAGGCGACGCGGATCGGCTCGCCGTGGACGGTCACCGAGTCGCCGGGGCGCACCTCGATCCGCTCACCGAGATCGACATGGGCGTGCAGGCTGTCGAAGCTGTGCTCGACATCGATCGTGCACGGCACCTCGAGGCGCCGGCGGCGCCCGGTCAGGCCCGTGTTTCGCCCCGCGGCCGCGGTCATGGCCGGCCGCTCCCGCCCGCCGCCGCGCCGTCCTCGAGCAGGCGCGCGAAGGCCTCCGCGTTGGAGGCTCCGAAGGCGCGCAGGTCGATGCGCTGGCCGGTCGACAGGTCGCGCAGCGACAGGCCGCCGTCGTCCCAAAGGGTGATCCGGAACGGCGGCGCATCGCCGATGCCCAGCAGCCGGCGCTCGCGCGCCAGGGCCCGCAGCGTGCCGCGGAGGAAGCCGTCGCCGCCGGGCGCGATGACGCCCGCGGTCGCCCCGTCCCGGGCATCGTAGACGGTGATGCTGCCGTCGGCCTGATCCTCGAAGACAAGGTCGCGGCTGTCGACGGGAGTGGCGTCGGGGGCCACGCCGGGCCCGGGGCTGGTCAGGCTGTCCACGGTGACCAGAGCCAGCACCAGGCCGACGAAGGCGAGCAGCCACGGCACCCCCGTCGGAAAGCGGCGGCTGGTGGAGGGGTTGCTCATGATCGGGTGTTCCTCACGCGCGTGCAGCGGCGGCGAGACCGGACGGCTCGGGGCTCGCCCCGGCGGCCTTCGACGCCTCGTCGGCCTCGACGACCCGGCCGGCCTGTCCGGCCGCCGCGGCCAAGGCCTGCCCGAGCACCTTGCCGACATGATCGACATCGCGCACGCAGCGGAGCATCGGCTGCGGCTTGCCGATGTGCCAGGGCCGGGCGTGCGGCCAGAGCAGGAAGTAGGCGAGCCGGTTCTCGGGCTTCAGAGCTACCGGAATGTCGCCGGTGCCGTCGCCGTGGCGTTTGAGCGCTGCGTTCTCGATGCCGGTGAACGGCAGGTTCACCGTCATCGGCAAGGCGATGCCGATCTGCAGGACCAGGCGGCGGTCGGTGATGGTGTAGGTCGTGGTGCGCGTGGTGATCCACGAATGCACCGCGATGAAGGCCAGCACCGCCAGCGCAAGGCCGATGGTCCAGACCGACGCCGCCACGCCCTCGAGGAGCGACCGGCCGTCATAGACCACCGTGCCGATCTGCCAGGCGATCAGCAGCCCGAAATAGAGTCCGAGCGGCTTGATCGGCGCGGCGTTCAGCAGAAGCGACCGCCAGCGCGGCGCGCCCCGCCAAAGGACGCGCTCACCGGGCTGAAGCTTCTTGGGCAGGCCCTGGGCCCGCCGGGGTCGTGGATTGAGAAAGCTCACACCAAGGGCTCCACACGATCGGGGGAGGCATACAGGTAGCCGCCGGCGAAGTAGGCGCAGATGCGATCCTCCTCGCGCAGCGTCACCTCGTCGGGATTGCGCAGCGGCGGCACCGTGGCGAAGTGCCGGCCCATGATCGCGTTCACCTTGATCCGGCGCTGGCTGCTGTCGACAACCGCGAAGTTGATCGGCAGGAGCACCCGCCGGGGCACCTCGCTCACGGTCTCCTCCATCTCGTAATACCGGAAGATGTACTCGGAGCGGTCGACCCAGATGTCCACGATCCTGCCGGCGGTCTTGCCGTCGGCGCCGGTGACCACCATGCCGCGCGGGTCGGGATCACCCTCGGCGACCTCGAACTCGGTGGCGTTGCGCAGGGGCATCAGCAAGGGCTTGCCGTCGAAGGTGCGCTCGGCCTCCTCGGCGCGGTTGGCATAGGCGGCCGGGCCGAGGCCGTCGATCATCGGATCGCCGGTCGGCACCAGCGGGGCGCCGGGCCAGGGGGCCATGCGGCGGGCCGGCAGGTCGCGCGGGTCGCGCGGCGCGTCCGGGTCCGGCGCCTGGTAGGTATGCCCGTCGACCAGTTGGAAGGTCTTGGGCGGCGGCATCCAGACGACGCCCTGGTTGTCGAGCACGCCCGTGGTGTCGTCCTCGAGGGGATAGCCTTCCCGTCGATCCTCGCGGCGCAGATAGAAGATCAGGCCGGCGAAGAAGATCCAGAACGCGTAGAGCGCGACCTGGGCGACGTCGATATGGCTGGTTATGGCTCCGGTCGGCATAGGGTGACCTCCGCGCGCAGGGACGACTAACCGGGAAGCTCGGCCAAGCCGAACTTCGATGACGGCCGCGTCCGGGGCTCGCCCGCAGAACGGACGAGCGGGCCGATCGCGACCAGGGTGACGAACAGGAGACCGATCTCGAGGTGATAGACGACGCCGTAGCCGGCGGCCGCGCTGTCGAGCGCCGGCCCCAGGGCGCCGCGCGCGGCGAGCTCGCCGACGCCGTCCCGGATCGCGCCGCCGAGCGCGATGGCGAGGCCGGCGCACGAGGCCTGCACGGCGCCCCAGGCGCCGAGCGCGAGGCCGCTGCCGCCATCGTCGGCAAGCGCCATGGCCGCGGTCAGCGTGCCGACGGCGAACAGCCCGCCGCCCAGGCCGATCAGGACGGTGCCGGCCCGGAACAGCAGCGCCGACTCGAGCGGCGCGGCGAAGATCACCGCGGAGAAGGCGACGATGCCGATCACCGCGCCGTAGGCGGCCAGGCGCAGCGGATCGACGCCGCGCGACAGCTGCCGTGCCGCGCCGGTCAGCCCGACCAGGGTGCCGCCGGCCAGGAGGGCCGTCAGCAGGGTGGTGGCGCTCACCGTCAGGCCGAGAATCTCTCCGCCGTAGGGCTCGAGCAGGATGTCCTGCATGCTGAACGCGGCGGTGCCGAGGCCGACCGCGACCAGCAACCGAGCCGACCGCCCCTCGCTCAGGAACGCCTGCCAGGCTTCCCGAAAGGCCGGCCGGGGCCGGTCCCGGGCGGTCAGGCGCGGATTGCGCGCCTCCTGCTTCCATAGGGCGACCAGGTTGAGGGCCATGGTCACCATGGCCGCGCCCTGGATCACCTGGATCAGCCGCAGGTGCGAGAAGTCGGCCAGCAGCGCGCCGAAGACGAGGGCGCTCAGCAGCATGCCGACCAGCAGCATGACGTACAGCAGCGCGACGACCCGCGGCCGGGCCTCCTCGGGGGCGAGATCGGTGGCCAGCGCCAGGCCCGCCGTCTGTGTCGTGTGCAGGCCCGCGCCGACCAGCAGGAAGGCAAGCGCGGCGCCGGCCTGGCCGTAGCCCGCGGGCCCCTGGCCGTCGCCGGACAGGACCAGGAGCGCGAACGGCATGATCGCCAGCCCGCCGAACTGCAGCAGCGTGCCCATCCAGATGTACGGGACGCGGCGCCATCCGAGGGCCGAGCGATGGTGGTCGGAACGGAAGCCGACCAGCGCCCGGAATGGCGCGAACAAGAGCGGCAGCGAGACCATGGACGCCACCAGCCAGGCCGGGACGCCCAGATCGAGGATCATCACCCGGTTGAGCGTGCCGGTAAGCAGGACCACGGCCATGCCGACCGAGATCTGGAACAGCGACAGCCTCAGCAGCCGGCCAAGCGGCAGCGTCTCGGTGCCGGCATCGCTGAACGGCAGGAAGCGCGGGCCGAGCTCGGTCCACACCCGCGCCACGCTGTCGGTCAGTCGGGTCATGAGCGGACCAGCTCCTGGGCCTGCGAGGTATAGAAGCCGCGCATGATCCGCTCGCTGCGCCCGGGCCGCCAGCCGGCCATCGACGGAAGAGCGGCGAGCCGGCGGCGGATCGCGTCGGCGCCGACCGGCGCGATCGACGGCGCGCGCCCGCCGGTCGGGAACAGCCGGCCGACCGCGTGCATGGTGCTCAAGGCCGCCGTGCGCGGCGCGAAGGTGAACAGCACCGACCCGTCGCAGCGCTCGGCCAGCCGGCCGACCATGTCGGCCATGTCGCCGGGCTGGTAATGGATCAGCGAGTCCATGGCGACCACGTGGTCGAAGCGCCCGAGCGACGCGTCGATCAGATCGCCGACCCGGAAGTCGATCGAGCCGGGGCCGGTCCCGGCCGGCGCGCGGCTGCGGGCGATCCCGATCATCGCCGCCGAGAGGTCGACGGCGACCACCTCGGCGCCACGCGCGGCGGCAGCCACGGCCAGTGCCCCGGTGCCGCAGCCGGCGTCGAGCAGGCGGCGGCCGACCAGGTCCTCGGGCAGCCAGCCGAGCAGGGTGGCGCGCATGCGCTCGCGGCCTTCCCGCACGGTGGCGCGGATCCGGCCGACCGGCGCATCCGAGGTCAGGCGTGACCAGGTCTCCGCCGCGGTCCGGTCGAAGTAGGTCTCGATCTGGCCGCGGCGCTCAACGTACGAGAGGGTCGGCATCAGTCAAACCCCAGGAAGTCGAAAAGCTCGCGGTCCTTCATGGGCGCCGGCGCCAGTGCCTCGGTGCCCGCCCACAAGGTCTCGGCAAGGCTCAAATACTCGGCCTGGACCCGCTCCAGCTCCGGCGAGGCGGGCATCTCGAACAGGGTCGACTTCTTCAGCCGGCTGCGCCGGATGATGTCGAGGTCCGGGAAGTGCGCGAGCCGCCGCAGGCCGATGGCGTCGTTGAAGCGGTCGATCTCGTCCGTCCCGGCGCTTCGGTTGGCGATCACCCCGGCCAGCCGCACGTCGTAGTTGCGCGCCTTGGCCTGGATCGCGGCCGCAATGCGGTTCATGGCGAAGATCGAGTCGAAGTCGTTGGCCGTGACGATGAGCGCGCGCCCGGCATGCTGCAGCGGCGAGGCGAAGCCGCCGCAGACCACGTCGCCCAGCACGTCGAAGATCACCACGTCGGTGTCCTCGAGCAGGTGGTGCTCCTTCAGCAGCTTCACCGTCTGCCCGACGACGTAGCCGCCGCAGCCGGTGCCGGCCGGTGGCCCGCCCGCCTCGACGCACAAGACGCCGTTGTAGCCCTCGAAGACGAAGTCCTCGACGCGCAGCTCCTCGCTGTGGAAGTGCACGGACTCCAGGACGTCGATCACCGTCGGCACCAGCCGCTTGGTCAGGGTGAAGGTGGAGTCGTGCTTCGGGTCGCAGCCGATCTGCAGGACCCGCTTGCCGAGCTTGGAGAAGGCGACGGACAGGTTCGACGAGGTCGTGCTCTTGCCGATCCCGCCCTTGCCGTAGAGGGCGAAGACCTGGGCGGTGCCGAGATCGATCGGCGCGTCCAGGCGGACCTGGACGCTGCCCTCGCCGTCCTGGCGGCGCGCGGGCGCCGAGGCCGCACGCGGGGGTAGGGTCGCGACGCTCATGCGGCCACCTCCATGCCGACTCCCTCGAGCCGGTCCTCGAGCTCTTCACCGGCCTCGCGCAGGGCGTCGAGTACCGACGGGTCGGGAGTCCAGTAGCGGCGCTCGTGCGCTTCGATCAGCCGGTTCGCCAGCTTGGCCGACGCCTTCGGATTGAGCGCGGCCAGGCGTTGGCGCATCTCGGCATCGAGCACGAAGGTGTCGGTGAAGCGCTGGTAGACCCACGGCGCCACCTGGCCGGTGGTTGCCGACCAGCCGAGCGTATTGGTGACCTGCGCCTCGATCTGCCGGACCCCCTCGTAGCCGTGCTCCAGCATGCCCTCGTACCATTTCGGGTTGAGGGCGCGGGTCCGCGTCTCGATCGCCACCTGCTCGGCCAGGGAACGGACCTTGCCCTGCCCGCGCGTCTGGTCGCCGATGTAGACCGGGATGCCGTCGCCGCGGGCCCGGCCGACGGCCTTGCTAACGCCGCCCAGCGTGTCGAAGTAGTGGTCGATCGTGGTGACGCCGCACTCGACCGATTCCAGGTTCTGGTAGGCGAGGTCGACGCCGGACAGGATCGACTGCAGGAGCGCGGCCTGCGCCTGCGGCCGGCCCTTGCGGCCGTACGCGAAGCACTTGCGACGCTGGTAGGCGTCGGCGAGCTGGTCCTCGTCGGTCCAGCAGCCATTGTCGATCAGGTGGTTGACGTTCGAGCCGTAGGCGCCGTCGGCGTTGCTGAACACCCGCAGCGCCGCCGTCTCCAGATCGCAGCCCTGGGCTGCCTGGTGCGCCAGCGCGTGCGCCCGCACGAAGTTCCGCTCCGGCGGCTCGTCGGCGGAGGCCGCCAGGAAGGCCGCCTCGGCCAGCAGCCGGGTCTGCAGCGGCAGCAGGTCGCGGAAGATGCCCGAAAGGGTCATCACCACATCGATGCGCGGCCGGCCCAACTCCTCGAGCGGGACCAGGTCGGCGCCGGCCAGCCGGCCGAAGCCGTCGAAGCGCGGCCGGGCGCCGATCAGCGCCAGCGCCTGGGCGATCGGGCCGCCCTCGCTCTTCAGGTTGTCGGTGCCCCACAGCACCAGGGCGACCGTCTCGGGCAGCCCGTGGCCGTCCTCGGTGTGGCGGGCCAGCAGGCGATCCGCCTGGCGCGCCCCGTCGGCCACGGCGAAGGCGCTCGGGATCCGGAACGGATCGAACCCGTGGATATTGCGGCCGGTCGGCAGGATGGCCGGCGTGCGCAGGAGGTCGCCGCCCGGCACCGGGCGGATGTACCGGCCGTCGAGCGCGCGCAGGAGCGCCGGGATCTCCTGCTGCTCGGTGAGCAGGCGGTCGGTGGCCGCCAGCTCGCGCAGCACCTCGCCCAGCGGATCCTCGACCGGCAGGCCGGCGGCGGCCAGCGCCTGCCCGGGCGAGCCGCCGGCGACCAGGATCTCGACCGCGGCGCGCGCCGGCTGGGCGCCGTGGGAGGCGTCGGCCAGGGCCAGCAGGAGGTCGGTCCGCTCCTCGGCCGAGGGCGCCCGGCCAAGGACGTGCAGGCCGTACGGGATCAGGGTGGCCTCCAGGTCGAGCACGGCCTCGCGCAGGCGCCCGATCTCGGCCTCGCCCGCGGGCATCCCCCGGGCGTCACGCGTGTCGCCGCCGTCGCCCGCGGCGGCCAGGAGATCCAGCTCTTCGGCCTGGGCACGGATCAGCCGGGCCAGATCCGCGCGTTCCGACGCCGCCTCCGGCGGCAGGCCACGCCACCGCTCGATCGTCGCCTTGAGGTCGGCGAGCCCGCGGTACAGACCGGCATGGGCGACCGGCGGAGTGAGGTAGCTGATCAGGGTCGCCGCGGCACGCCGCTTGGCGATGGTGCCTTCCGACGGATTGTTGGCGGCATAGAGGTACAGGTTGGGCAGGTCGCCGATCAGCCGCTCCGGCCAGCAGGCCGCGGACATGCCGGACTGCTTGCCGGGCATGAATTCGAGCGCGCCATGGGTGCCGAAGTGCACGACGGCGTGGGCGCCGTGATCCTCGCGCAGGTAGCGGTAGAAGGCCGAGAAGGCGTGCGTGGGCGTAAAGCCCTTCTCGAACAGGAGGCGCATCGGGTCGCCCTCGTAGCCGAAGGCGGGCTGGACGCCGATCAGCACGTTGCCGAGCTCGACTCCGAGCACGAAGAGCGAGCGGCCGTCGCTCTGCTGGCGCCCGGGCGCCGGGCCCCACTGCCCCTCGATCTCGGCCAGGAACGGCTCCCGCCGGACATGGTCGTCGGCGCTGATGGCGGCGTGCACATTGGCCTCGGTGCCGTAGAACCCGGCGTTGCCACCGACCAGGCGCTCGCGCAGCGCGTCGGCCGTGGCCGGCACCTCGACCCGGTAGCCGGCCTCGGCAAGCGCCACCAGGGTGCGGCGCAGGGACTCGTACACCGACAGGTACGCGGCGGTGCCGGTGCCGCCCGCATTGGGCGGAAAGTTGAACAGCACGATCGCGACCTTGCGCTCGGCCGGCGGAGTGCGCCGCAGCGTGATCAGCCGGTCGACCCGGGCCGCCAGCCGGTCGATGCGCTCGGGGTGCGGCTGCAGGTCGCGCGCGCCCTCGGCGCCGGCGGCCTCGACCCGGCCGCCGTAGAGCATCGGCGCGATCGAGCCGTCGAGCTCGGGGATCGCGACCATCATCGTGGTCTCGACCGGCAGCAGGCCGTGGTCGGAGGCCTCCCAACGCTCCAGGCTCTGGAACTCGACGGCCTGGGCGGCGACATACGGCACGTCGAGCCGGGCCAGCATCTCCTGGGCGGCGCCGGCATCGTTGTAGGCCGGGCCGCCGACCAGCGAGAAGCCGGTGAGCGAGACCAGGGCGTCGATCGCCGGCCGGCCGTCGGCCAGGAAGAAGGCCTCGATCGCCGGCCGCGAGTCGAGGCCGCAGGCGAAGGCGGGGATGACCCGGTGGCCGCGCGCCTCCAGCGCCGCGATCACCGCGTCGTAATGGGCGGTGTTGCCGGCCAGCACGTAGGAGCGCATGACCAGCACGCCGACGGTGGTGCCGCCGGGCCGCGCCGGCCGCGGCAGCGCCTCGACGCTCTCGCTGATGCGGCCGGGCAGGCGGGGGTGGTACAGGCCGGTGTCCGGGTACTCGACCGGCATGCCGGTCGACACGTTGCCGCGCAGGCCGCGGCGCAGGCCGTCCGCGTAGCGGTCGACCAGGAGCCGCACCATGTTGGCGATGTTCTCCTCGGAGCCCGCCAGCAGGTACTGCAGCGTCAGGAAGTAGGCGCGGACGTCCTGGGCCGTGCCGGGAATGAAGCGCAGGATCTTCGGCAGCCGGCGCAGCATGGCCATCTGCTGGGCGCCGGCGCTGGCCGTCTTATTCCTGCCGCCGCGCAGCCGCTTGAGCAGGCCGATGGCGCCGCCGGACGAGCTGTCCATGCGGAACTGGCCGACCCGGGTCAGCCGGATCACCTCCCCGCCGGACATGCAGCCCACCATGGCGTCGCACTGCTCCCGGCGCGCCTGCAGCCAGGGCAGCACCGCCTGGATGTGCTCCTCCATGAACAGCATGTTGGCGATGATGATGTCGCCTTCGGCGATGTCGGCGCGGCAGCGCTCGAGCGCGTCCGGGTCGTGCTCCCACTCGGCCGCGGCGTGCAGCCGGAAGCTCAGGCCCGGCAGCTCGGCGGCCAGGGCGGCGGCGGCGCGCTCGGCCGCGCTCGCCAGATGCCCGTCCAGGGTGACGAGGACGACACGCACGGCGACCGGCTCAGCGGCTGTAGTGGGCCTTGGCATCATAAAGCGTCTCAACCGTGATCTGCGCCGCCCCGTGGTCGCGGGCGAAGCGCTCGGTGTTGCGGCGGGCCTTGCCGCGGACGAAGAACGGGATCTTGCGCAGCTCCGCCTCCGCGTCGGCAGACCAGCGGATCACCCCGGACCCGGGGGCCGCGGCCGGCTCGGGCGCGGTGGAAGACGGCGGAGGCTGCCGGGGTGCGGCGGCGTCGGGGCGGAGCCGGCCGAGATGCGACGGGCCCGCCTCCTCGTGGAACTCGAAGTCCTCCCGGAACATGCCGAGCAGGTGCTCCTCCAGGCCCATCATCAGCGGATGCACCCAGGTGTCGAAGAGCACGTTGGCTCCCTCGAAGCCCATCTGCGGCGAGGTACGGGCCGGGAAGTCCTGGACATGGACCGGCGCGGAGATGACAGCGCAGGGGATGCCGAGGCGCTTGGCGATATGCCGCTCCATCTGCGTGCCCAGCACCAGCTCCGGCTGCTGGGCCGCGATCGCCGCCTCGACCTCGAGATAGTCGTCGGTGATCAGCGGCTCGACGCCGTGCCGATCCGCCGCCGCGCGCACCTCTCGGGCGAATTCGCGATTGTAGGCGCCGAGGCCGACGACCTCGAGCCCCAGCTCCTCGGCGGCCACCCGGGCGGCCGCGACGGCATGGGTGGCGTCGCCGAAGATGAAGACGCGCTTGCCGGTGAGGTAGTGCGAGTCGACCGAGCGCGAGTACCAGGGCAGCCGCGAGCCGGCCTCGGCCAGCACCGGCGCGGGATCGACCCCGGCCAGGGCGGCGACCTCCTCGACGAACGCGCGGGTGGCGCCGACGCCGATCGGCACCGTGGCGACCGAGGGCTGGCCGAAGCGTCGCTTGAGCCAAGCGGCGGCCGGGGCGGCGATCTCCGGATAGAGCACGACGTTGAAGTCGGCCTCGCCGAGCCGGGCCAGATCGGCCGGGCTGGCGCCGAGCGGCGCAGTCACCGAAACCGCCACACCGAGCCGCTCGAGCAGCCGGACGATCTCCGGCAGGTCGTCGCGGTGGCGGAAGCCGAGCGCGACCGGTCCCAGGATGTTGCAGCTCGGCCGCCGGCCGGTCGGCCGGGCGCGGTCCTCGTCCGCGGGCGCGGCGGCGCCGGCGAAGGCGCGCACGAGGCTGAGCAAGGTTTCCGAGGCGCCCCAGCCTTCCTTGCGCTGATAGGCGGACAGCTCGAGCGGCACCACGGGGATCGGCAGATCAAGCGCCCGAGCCAAGCCGCCCGGATCGTCCTGGATCAGCTCGGCCGTGCAGGAGGCGCCGACCAGCAGCGCCTGCGGCCGGAACCGCTCGCAGGCCGCGCGCGCGGTGCTCTGGAACAGCTCGGCGGTGTCGCCGCCCAGGTCGCGGGCCTGGAAGGTCGTGTAGGTGACCGGCGGCCGGCCGGGCCGGCGCTCGATCATGGTGAACAGCAGATCGGCGTAGGTGTCGCCCTGCGGCGCGTGGAGCACGAGGTGCACGCCCTCCATGGCGGCGGCCACGCGCATCGCCCCGACATGGGGTGGGCCCTCGTAGGTCCAGACGGTGAGGTCCATGGCTCAGACCCCGAGTCGGGCGCGCCGGTCGAGCGGCCGGTCGAACAGCGCGGCGAGGTCGCCGGCCTGCTCGTAGCCCTGGATCGGCGTGAAGACGAGTTCGATGGACCACTTCGTCGCCAGCCCCTCGGCCTCGAGCGGGTTGGCGAGGCCGAGGCCGCAGACGGTGAGGTCGGGTCGCGCCGCCCGGCAGCGGTCGAGCTGGCGCTCGACGTCCTGGCCCTCGCTGACCAGGGTGCCCTCGGGCAGGAGCGCAAGCTCCTCGGCCAGATGCCTCTGATTGAGGTAGGGGGTGCCGACCTCGACCAGCTCCATGCCGAGCTCGCGCGCCAGGAAGCGGGCCAGCGGCGGCTCCAGCTGCGAGTCGGGGAAGAAGAAGACGCGGCGGCCGGCCAGCCGCTCCCGGTGCCGCGCGACCGCCCGCTCGGCGCGCTCGCGCGCCGGCGCGGTGACCCAGCGTACGGTCATCGGATCGACCCGCCAGGCGCGCGCCGCCGCCTCGAGCCAGAGGGTCGTGCCCTCGGCGCCGAGCGGGAACGGCGCGGCGATCCGCCGGGCGCCCCGGGCCTCGAGCGCCCGGGCCGTGTCCGCCAGGAAGGGCTGGGCAAGCAGGAACCGGGTCCCGGGGCCGACCGGGGGCAGGTCGGCTGCCCGCCGCGGCGGCAGGAAGCGCATCGGACCGATGCCGAGGCTCTCGAGCAGCCGGCGCATCTGGTCCTCGACCAGATCGGCCAGGGTGCCGACCACCAGGAGCGAGGGATCCGCATCCGGCGCCTCGGCCGGCAGTCCGGGCACCAGCGCGGCGAGGCAGGCGTCCTCGCCCTGGGTGAAGGTGGTCTCAATGCCGCTGCCCGAGTAGCTGAGCACCGTGAGGTCGGGGGCGTGCGCCTCGGTCAGGCGGGCCGCGGCCTTGTCCAGATCGAGCTTGATGACCTCCGAGGGGCAGGACCCGACGAGGAACAGCAGCCGGATCTCGGGGCGGCGCTCGACCAGGCGGGCCACGGTGCGCTCAAGCTCCTCGTGCAGGTCGGCCATGCCCGCCAGGTCGCGCTCGCCGAGCACGGCGGTGGCGAAGCGCGGCTCGGCGAAGATCATCACCCCGGCGGCCGACTGCAGCAGGTGCGCGCAGGTGCGCGAGCCGACCACCAGGAAGAACGCGTCCTGGATCTTCCGGTGCAGCCAGACGACCCCGGTCAGGCCGCAGAACACCTCCCGCTGTCCGCGCTCGCGGAGGATCGGGGCGGGTCCGCGGCCCGGAGCCTCGGCGGGCGAGGCGGGGACCGGCGAGGCGAGCGCGGCCGCGGTCATCGGGCGAACTCGACGCCCCCGGGTCCGCTCGACTCGATCATGGACTGCAGGCGCGCCGCGCGCAGCTTCAGCAAGAACTGAGCGGCGTTGACGACGTAGGCGGCATAGGCGGCGAGCGCCAGCAGCATCTGCTCGTGGGCGGAGCCCCAGCCGAGGACGAGCGCGCCCAGATAGGCGGTGTGCAGGGCCAGCACGATGATGCTGACCGCGTCCTCCCAGAAAAACGGCCGGGCGAACAGGTAGCGGCCGAAGACGTCCTTTTCCCAGACCGATCCGGTGATCATGATGGTGTAGAGGACGAGGGTCTTGACGACGATCGAGCCGGTGGCGAGCGCCAAGCCCTCGCCGGTCGCCAGGTACCGGAGGACGAGGCCGAGGCTGATGAGGAAGACGGCGAACTGCAGCGGTGCCAGCACGCCCTGCACCTTTGTCCACGGCGAGGCGTCGCGGCGGCGGCGCTCCTCGAGGGTGTAGATGGGCAGGGGCGCCGGCGCCGGCCGGGCCGGGGCGTGATGCAGGGTGGTTGCGCCCTCGTGGGCCGCCCAGGGGCAGCAGTCCACGGTCTCGAACATTCGGTCGACAGCGCTGAATATGTTCACGGTCAGCATCGCTCGCCCTCCGCGCGGCCAGTGGCTGGCTGGATCGGACGGCACGCGAGGCGCCCGTGGCGGGGGCGCCGGCGGCGGACACGGTCTCGACCTGAGGTAGGGCTGCGAAGCGTGTCCAAGCCGGCCTCTTCTCCATGCCGTCAACGGGAGCCTAGAGCCGGCTCGGCCGGTGTGTCAACATGCCTTTACGTCGAGATCAGTTGACACGCCCCGCCGGGAGAGGGGTAAATTGATCTAGACACCCCTCGATAACGTTTCGTCGGTGCTGGGAAGAGTTCTAGAATGCTGGCAGCGGCAACAACCATAACCCGGCCCAGGAGGAAGAGCGGAGACGCAGCCAGGCACCGGCGAGCGAAGACTCGTATGTGCGCCCGAATTTCATGGAGGGGGGAAATGGACGGCTTGAGGAGTGGATTCCCGGCCGCCAGGAAGGATCGGAGGGCGCCGGACGCGCCCGACAGCCATCGTCAGGGCTTCAGCAACGGCGACGCGGCCGCGACCAGGGTCGCCTTCGCTCAGGGTTGGGGCTCGGAGGAGCATCTCGCCGGCCTGGTCAGGACCATAGAGGGTGAGATCATCCCGCGGCTCATGCTCGCCCATCGCGACTCGGCGGCGCCGGCGCGCCGGCCCGGCGAGGAGCCGGCCGAACCGACGGCGGAGGACGTCGCCGAGTTCGCCGGCCTGGTGCTGCGGGGCGAGGCCGAGGCCATGGGCTTCCTGGGCGAGGCCCGGGCCCGGGGCATGCCGTGGGACACCATCCTGCTGCATCTGCTGGCGCCGACGGCGCGCCGGCTGGGTGACCTCTGGGTGGAGGACCTGTGCGACTTCACCGATGTCACCGTGGGGCTCTGCCGGCTCCACGAGATCCTGCACGAGATCACCGCGAGCTCCGACCGAACGGTCGAGCCGCGCGGCGACGCCCACCGGGTCCTCCTGGTGCCGGCGCCGGGCGAGCAGCACTCCTTCGGCCTGATCATGGTCGTCGAGTTCTTCCGCCGGGCCGGATGGGATGTGTGGGGCGAGCCGTCCCTGTCGAGCCGCGACCTGAGCAATCTGGTCCGCGCCCAGTGGTTCGAGCTGGTCGGGCTGTCGACCAGCTGCGACAACCGACTCGAGCAATTGACGCAGGAGATCCGGACGATCCGTGCCAAGTCGTGCAATCCCGACGTCGTTGTCATGGTTGGCGGGCGGGTGTTCTGCGAGCGGCCCGAGCTGGCCGAAGCAGTGGGCGCCGACGCCACGGCCATGGACGGACGGGACGCCGCGATCAAGGCCGAGACCCTGTTGGAGGCGGTGACCCCACGCCGCCGTTAGAAAGGCAATCTAGGTCGGCGGCCATGGAAAAGCGTGTCGCATCCTCCCCCTTCCACGATCCGGCGACGTCGGTCGGCACCCTCGACTCCGACGTCGCCTCTCGTGTGATCCTGGCCGCGTCCGACGTGGCCTTGATCCTCGACCGCGAAGGGGTGATCTCCGACTTCGCCTGCGGCTCGGGAGAGCTGCCGTCCGACTGCCGCCAGAACTGGCTGGGCCGGCCGTGGGTCGACACCGTCACGGTGGAGAGCCGGCCCAAGGTGGAGGCCATGCTGCACGAGGCCGGCCGGCGCGGCGAGCCGCGCTGGCGCCAGGTCAACCACCCCTATGACGACGGGCCGGACATTCCCATCCGCTACTCGGCGATCGGGCTCGGCACACCGGACCGGATCCTGGCCCTCGGCCGCGACCTGCGGCCGATCGCGGCGCTGCAGCAGCGGCTGGTCGACGCGCAGAACTCGCTGGAGCGCGACTACCTGCGTCTGCGCCAGGCGGAGGCGCGGTATCGGGCCCTGTTCCAACTGGCCGCCGAGCCGGTGCTGATCGTCGATGCCGCCACCCTCAAGGTGTCCGAGGCCAACCCGACCGCCGACGAGCTGTTTCCGGGGGCGCACCGCCAGCCGGTCGGCCATGGCCTGCCCGACCTGTTCCATGCCGACAGCCGGGCCCAGCTGCACGCCATGCTGAGCACGGTGCGCGCGGCCGGGCGCGCCGATCCGGTGCCGGCCCGGCTGCGCGACGGCGAGCGCGCGATGCTGGTCTCGGCCTCGCTGTTCCCGCAGGAGCGCGCGCCGCTGCTGCTGGTGCGCCTGACCGAGCCGGGCGGCGCCGTCGACCACCGCGCCGGCGGGCCCGGCAGCGCGCGCTCGCGGCTGCTGGCGGTGCTGGAGAACCTGCCCGAGGCGTTCGTCGTCACCGCGCCGGATCTGCGCATCCTGGCGGCCAACGCGACCTTCCTCGAGCTGACCATGCTCGCCTCCGAGGAGCAGGGCCGCAGCGAGTCGCTCGACCGCTTCGTCGGTCGCCACGGCGTCGACCTCGATGTGCTGATCGCCAACCTGCGCGAGCACGGGGCGGTCCGGCAGTTCCTGACCGTGCTGCGCGACGTCTACGGCTCGATGGAGGATGTCGAGATCTCCGCGGTGTCGGGGCTGGACGGCGAGCCGCCGTGCTTCGGCTTCGCCATCCGCAAGGTCGGCGTGCGCCTGACCACGGAGACCCGGGTCGACCGCGACCTGCGCCGCTCGGTCGAGCAGCTCACGGGCCTCGTCGGCCAGGTGTCGCTGCAGGAGATCGTGCGCGAAACGACGGACCTGATCGAGCGGCTGTGCATCGAGGCGGCGCTCGAGCTGACCCAGGGCAACCGCATGTCGGCGGCCGAGCTGCTCGGCCTCAGCCGCCAAAGCCTGTACACCAAGCTGCGCCGCCACGGCTTCGGCAACGTGACGCAGTAGCCGCCACTCGCTGGAGGTCGGCCGGTGGCCGTCGGCCCTCGACTCCGGGCTCCCCGGGCGCGTCACCCCGGATGCGCAGGACCTGAGGTCAGCAGCGTGGCAATCGGTTGACTGAAAGGCCGACGGCCCCCGACGGTCCGGCTGCGTCGGCAGCGGCCGACCTGACCCAGGTCATTTCGGGCCGGCGGTGTCAAGCTCCGTTGACGGCGCTGACTGTCCAGACTTACAGTCGCCGACGACGTCCCGCTTCCCGACTGCGAGCGCGCATGGACCGCCCCGCGACGATGGCGACTGGCTCGGACCGCCCGGCTCCGGCGGCGCTCGTGGAGCTGCTGAAGCCGATCACCTGGTTCGCGCCGATGTGGGCCTTCGGCTGCGGCGTCGTCTCCTCGGGCGTGCCGCCGGCCGAGCGCTGGCCGCTCGTCCTCGCCGGCATCGTGCTCGCCGGGCCGCTCGTCTGCGGCGCCAGCCAGGCGGTCAACGACTGGTTCGACCGCCACGTCGACGCCATCAACGAGCCGGGCCGGCCGATCCCGTCGGGGCGCGTGCCGGGCCGCTGGGGCCTCTACATGGCCGTGGTCTGGAGCGCCCTGTCGCTGATGCTGGCCAGCGCGCTCGGCCCCTGGGTGCTCGGCGCCACGGTGGTGGCGCTGGCGCTGGCCTGGGCCTACAGCGCGCCGCCGGCGCGGCTGAAGCGCAAC
This sequence comes from uncultured Mycobacteriaceae bacterium, assembly GCA_964613585.1. GTDB lineage: Bacteria > Pseudomonadota > Alphaproteobacteria > DSM-16000 > Inquilinaceae > CAZTHL01. The sequence continues at coordinate 18,064 of CAZTHL010000005.1, forward strand.
GGCTGGTGGGGCAACGGCGCGGTCGCGGTGTCCTATGAAGGCATCGCCTGGTTCACCGGGGCGGCCGCCATGGCCGGGGCGCTGCCCGACGGCCGCATCATCCTCCTGGCGGCGCTCTACAGCGCCGGTGCCCATGGCATCATGACCCTGAACGACTTCAAGGCGGTCGAGGGCGACCGGCGCCTGGGCGTGCGCACCTTGCCAGTGCAGCTCGGGGTCGACCGGGCAGCCCGGGTCGCCTGCGTGGTCATGGCGCTGCCCCAGGCCGTGGTCGTCGCCGCGCTGCTGGCCTGGGACCGGCCGGTGTACGCCGGCATCGTCGGCCTGCTGCTCGTCGTCCAGCTCGGCCTGATGGCGCGGCTGCTCAAGGCGCCGCGCGAGCGCGCCCCCTGGTACAACGCGACGGGCACCACGCTCTCCGTGCTCGGCATGCTCGTCAGCGCCTTCGCCGTCCGCTCCCTGATCGGAATCCCGTCATGACCGGTGCGACCCTCGGCTGGCTCGGCATCGTCCGCCTGGGCCTGGTGCAGACCGCGCTCGGCGCCATCGTCGTGCTGACGACCTCGACGCTGAACCGCGTCATGGTGGTCGAGCTGCTGCTGCCGGCCATGCTGCCGGGCGCGCTCGTCACCGTCCACCACGTCATCCAGATGGCGCGGCCGCGCTGGGGCTACGGCTCCGACGTCGGCGGCCGGCGCACGCCCTGGATCCTCGGCGGCATGGTGCTGCTGGCGCTGGGCGCCGTCACGGCGTCGCTCGCCACCGCCTGGATGGGCACCAGCCGCGGCGGCGGCATCGCGCTCGCCGTGCTCGGCTTCGTCGTCATCGGCATCGGCGCCGGGGCCGCCGGCACCTCGGTCCTGGCCCTGCTCGCCTCGCGCGTCACCGAGACGCGGCGGGCGGCGGCGGCGGCCACCGTCTGGATCATGATGATCGCCGGCTTCGTCGTCACCGCGACGGTCGCCGGCAGCCTGCTCGACCCGTACTCGCCGGCACGCCTGGTCGCCGTCACCGCCGGCGTCGCCGCGGCCGCCGTGCTGCTGACGGTGCTCGCCGTGGCCGGGGTCGAGCGCCGGGCGAGGCCCGCCGCCGACGCGGCGGCCGGGGCCAAGCCCGCCTTCCGCGAGGCGCTGGCCGAGGTGTGGGCCGAGCCGGACGCGCGCCGCTTCACCGTCTTCGTCTTCGTCTCCATGCTCGCCTACAGCATGCAGGACCTGATCCTGGAGCCGTTCGCCGGCATCGCCTACGGCTTCACCCCGGGCGAGTCGACCAAGCTGGCCGGGCTCCAGCACGCCGGCGTGCTGCTCGGCATGGTCTCGGTCGCCCTCGTGGCGAGCGCGCTCGGCGGCTCGCGGCAGCGCTTCCTGCGCACCTGCACCATCGGCGGCTGCGTCGCCTCGGCGACGGCGCTGACCGGGCTGATGCTGGCCGGCCACCTGGCGCCGCTGTGGCCGCTCAAGCCGAACGTGTTCCTGCTCGGCTTGACCAACGGCATCTTCGCCGTCGCCGCCATCGCCTCGATGATGGCGCTGGCCGGCCGCGGCCGGGAGTCGCGCGAGGGCCTGCGCATGGGCCTGTGGGGGGCCGCTCAGGCCATCGCCTTCGCCCTCGGCGGCTTCCTCGGCACCGTCGCCGTCGACGCGCTGCGCCACCTGTCCGGCTCGGCCGTCGCCGCCTACGCCACCGTCTTCGCCGTCGAAGGCGCGCTGTTCCTGGTCGCCGCCGTGCTGGCGACCCGGGTGGCGCGGCCGGCGCCGGCGGCCACGAGCGTTCCGGGAATCCGCCTCGCGCCCGAGGCCAGCGGAGGATGAAAGCGATGAGCGCTTACGACACCGTGGATGCCGTCGTCGTCGGCGGCGGACCGGCCGGCGCCACGGCGGCGGCCGACCTGGCCCGGGCCGGCCGCTCGGTCGTGCTGCTCGACCGCGCCGGCCGGATCAAGCCGTGCGGCGGCGCCATCCCGCCCCGGCTGATGCGCGACTTCGACATCCCGAACCAGATGCTGGTCAACCGGGTCAGCGCGGCATGCATGATCGCGCCGTCCGAGCGCCGGGTCGACATGCCGATCGACGGCGGCTTCGTCGGCATGGTCGACCGCGAGACCTTCGACCCCTGGCTGCGCGAGCGCGCCGCCGCCGCCGGGGCCGGGCGCGTCACCGGCACCTTCGACCGGCTCGAGCGCGCCGACGACGGCAGCACCGTGGTCCACCTGAAGCCGGATGATGACGGCGCGCCGGCCCGCCCGCTCAGGGCCCGCGCGGTGATCGGCGCCGACGGCGCGCGCTCGGCCGTGGCGCGCCAGACGGTCAAGGGCGCCGACCGGGTGCCCTGCGTCTTCGCCTATCACGAGATCCTGCGCGCGCCCGCGGACGCCGCGCCCGGCACGGCGTACGACCACGCCCGCTGCGACGTGTACTACCAGGGCCGCATCTCGCCCGACTTCTACGGCTGGGTGTTCCCGCACGGGGACACGGTCAGCGTCGGCACCGGTAGCGCGCGCAAGGGCTTCGGCCTGCGCGCCGCGGTCGGCACCTTGCGCGAGAGCGCCGGGCTGGCCGGGGCCGAGACGCTGCGGCGCGAGGGCGCGCCGATCCCGCTCCGACCGCTCAAGCGCTGGGACGACGGCCGCGGCGTGGTGCTGGCCGGGGACGCGGCGGGCGTGGTCGCGCCGGCCTCGGGCGAGGGCATCTTCTACGCCATGGCCGGCGGGCGCCTGGCGGCCGAGGCGGTGGAAGGGCTGCTGGCCTCGGGTGACGCGCGGGCACTGGCGGCGGCGCGCCGGCATTTCATGAAGGCGCACGGCCGGGTGTTCTTCATCCTCGGCCTGCTGCAGCGCTTCTGGTACTCGAGCGACAAACGCCGGGAGCAGTTCGTCGGCATCTGCCGCGACCCGGACGTGCAGAAGCTGACCTGGGACGCCTATATGAACAAGGAATTGGTGCGCGCCAAGCCGGCGGCCCATGCCCGGGTGTTCATGAAGGACATGGCGCACCTGCTGGGCCTCGACCGCCTGTTCGACGACTGGCGCCTCGGCCGCTCCGGTGCGAAATGATCCGCCTCCCCCACCCTCCCCAGCGCGCCCGCGCGGAGGAGGGCCGGGGTGGGAGCGATGGTGTTCCCCGACGCTGGAAAGGCGAAACCGCCTTTACTGCGTCCGCTCGCCGCTCTCGTCGAACTGCGCGATGTAGGCGATGACGTTGCGGCGCAGATCCTCATCCGGGAACATGGTGACCATCTTCGAGGGGCCGCCGACGAACTCGCGCGGATTGGCCAGGTACTCGAACATCAGCTCCTCGGTCCACACGGTGCCGTCCTCGCCCATGGCCTTGGTCGCCGGCCCGTAGTTGTAGCCTTCGGCCGTGCCGATCTGCCGGCCGAGGACGCCGTTCAGCACCGGGCCCACCCGGTGCTGGGCGTTGGGGCCGACCATGTGGCAGGCCATGCATTGCCGGAAGGCCGCCTGGCCCGCCTCCGGATCGCCCTCCTGGGCGACGGCCGGCGCGGCGGTCAGCAGCAGGGCGAACCCGGCGGCAATGGCTTTGTTGAACATTCGAAACTCCTCCCTGTCGCTCGACCCCGGCGGTCGGGGCGCTCACGCATGGACGTCCAGGTGACGTCGCTGTGGTACGCCATTGCCCGCCCCCCGGCCATGCCCCGCGCCGCCGCGGCCCTGGCGAACACTGTCGCACGGCGGCAACGGTGAATCGGCGACGGGACCCTCGGCGCCTCGGGCGAACACGGCGGGCAGTCGGCATGGGCGCGGGCCCGGCGGCCCTCACCCGTTGGCGGAGGGCATTGGTACCCCAGGGGGGCAGACCGGCACAAGCCGCGCGGGCTTCCGCGGCGGCGGGGGCGGCGCCGGGGAGGTCGCGGTCTGGCAAAGATCATTCGACCGGCGTGAGCAGGCCGAGGACCAGTCCTGAACGCCACGCCGCTCACGAGGCATGATGGACCCAGGCGCTTCCGGGGCACACGGCGACGAGGCATGGTCTCAGCCGGCCGTTGACCTGCCTGCCGCCGCTGCCTCTCCCACCTGCCGTCGCCCGCGCCACCGCCCCAGCCGGGCCGCCGTCCGCTCCCCCAGCACCAGCATGCACGGGGTCAGCAGCAGGGTGAGCGGGGTGGCGAAGATCAGGCCGCCGGCGATGGTGCTGGAGAGCTGGGTCCACCACTGCGTCGAGGGGGCGCCGAAGGCGATGTCCCGGCCGATCAGGTCGATGTTCATGGCCAGCACCATCGGCGTCAGGCCGAGCACCGTGGTGCCGGCGGTCAGCAGCACCGGGCGCAGCCGCTTGGCCCCGGCGCGCAGCACCGCCTGGCCGGCGTCCAGGCCGCGACCGCGATACTCATTGTACGTGTCGATCAGCACGATGTTGTTGTTCACGACCACGCCGGCGAGCGCGATCACGCCGATGCCGCTCATCACCACGCCGAACGGCCGGCCCGTGACCAGGAGGCCGAGCAGCACGCCGGCGGTGGCGAAGACGATGGCGCTCAGCACCAGCAGCGCCTGGTAGACGCTGTTGAACTGGGTCACCAGCACCATGACCATCAGGAACACGGCCAGCGCGAACGCTCGCAGCAGGAAGGCCCGGGTCTCCTCCAGCTCCTCGTTCTCGCCGGCAAAGGCGACGGCGACGCCCGCGGGGAGATCCGTCTCGGCAAGCTCGGCGCGCAGCCGCTCGAGCTGCTCGGCCGGCAGCAGCCCCGGCTCGACGTCGGCGGAGACGGTGAGAGCGCGGCGCCCGTCGATGCGCTCGATGGTGCCGGTCTGCGGCGCCGCCCGGAAGCCGACGAAGTTGCCGATCGGCACCAGCCCCTGCTCGGTCGGCACCCGCATCTGCTCGAGCTGCTCCAGCGTGCGCGTCGCCAGCGGGAAGCGCACCCGTATCTCCACCTCCTCGTCGGCATCCTCCGGTCGGTACTCGGCAACAGGGATGCCGCGGGTCACCATCTGCACCGCGTTGCCGAGCAGGGTGATGTCAGCCCCGTAGCGGGCGGCCTCCCCGCGGTCGACATCGAGCTGCCATTCCACCGCCGGCGGCGAGCGGCTGTCAGAGACGTCCACGAAGCCGCTGAGCGCGACCATCCGCTCGCGCACCCGCTCGACCGTGTCGATCAGCGCCGCCGGGTCCCGGCTGGTGATCTCCAGCTCGATCGGCTTGCCCGTGGCCGGGCCGGCGCCCGGCTCGCGCACCTGGATCCGGATGCCGGGGATGTCGGCAACACGCGCGCGCAGCTCCTCGAGGATCCGGGATGCGGGCGGCCGCTCGTCCCAGTCGGCCAGGTCGAGCTGCAGGATGCCGACCGCGTCCTCCGGATAGTCGGCGCCGCGCCGGCTCTCGGGCCCGGTGCCGAGGGTCCGGGCATAGACGATGTCGACGCCGCGGACACCCATGACCCGCCGCTCCACCTCGCGGATCAGCGCGTCCTTCTCGTAGACGGACAGGTTGCCGCGCGCCTGCACCTGGATTTGCGCGAACTCGGGCTCGATGTCGGGGAAGAACTCGACGCCGCGGCCGAGCTGTCCATAGGCCGCGTAGGCCGCCACGGTCAGCCCGATCGCCGCCAGCAGGGTCAGCCCGGGCCGCCGGTTCAGCCGGCTGAGCACACGGAGGTAGAGCCCGGTGAGGCCGCCGACCGCGACCGGATCGTCCACCTCGGCCGCGTCGCGGAAACGCTGTCCTCCACCCCCCGGCGGCGTGCCCGCGCGGCCGCCGGCGGCGCCGCCCAGCACCGGGACGAACAGCAGGGCCATGGCCAGCGAGGCGCTCAGCGTGATCAGCACGGTAATCGGGATGTACCGCATGAACTCGCCGGCCACGCCCGGCCAGAACAAGAGCGGCAGGAACACGGCAAGCGTGGTCGCGGTGGCCGAGATCACCGGCCAGGCCATGCGCTTGGCCGCCCGTGCATAGGCCTCGCGTGGCCGCCGGCCCTCGGCCATGTGCCGGTCGGCCAGCTCGGCGACGACGATGGCGCCGTCGACCAGCATGCCGACCACCAGGATCAGGCTGAACAGAAGGACGATGTTGAGCGTGTAGCCGAGCGCGTTGATGAGGATCATGCCGGCCAGGAACGAGCCCGGAATGGCGAGCCCGACCAGCACAGCGCTTTTGGGGCCGATGACCGCGACGATGACGATCATAACGAGCAGGATCGCGGTCAGCACGTTGTTCTGCAGGTCCGAGAGGGTGGTTCGCACCTGATCGGACTTGTCCTGCAGGTAGGCCACGGACACCGGGTCCGGCCAGGCCTCCTCGGCCTCGTCGATGATCACGCGGACCGCGGCCACCGCCTCCAGGATGTTGGCGCCGGGCCGCTTCGAGACCTCAAGCGCCACCGACGGCTGACCGTTCACCCGGGCGAAGCCTTCCGGATCCTGGAAGGTCCGACGGATGGTCGCCACCTCGCCGAAGGTGATCACGGTGTCGTCGCGCACCGCCACAGGCAGCGCCATGACGTCCTCGACGTCCTCGAGCACGCCCGGCACCTTGAGCACGATCCGGCCCGCCTCGGTCTCCAGCGCCCCGGCGGCGATCAGGCGATTGTTGCGCTCGATGCTGCGGATCAGCTCCTCGAGCACGATGCCGTAGGTCTCCAGCGTGGTCGGGTCGATCAGGATCTCGAGCACCTCCTCCCGGTCGCCGGCGACCTCAACCTCCAGCACCCCGGGCAGACCCTCGATGCGATCCTCGAGCCGGTCGGCGAGGGCGACCAGCGTGCGCTCCGGTACCGGCCCGTAGAGCGCCGCCGTCAGCACCGGGAACAATGCGATGTTCACCTCGTCGACCAGCGGCTCCTCGGCATCGGCCGGCAGCTCCGGCTCGGCGTCATCGACGGCCTCGCGGACCTCCTGGAGCGCCGCGTCGCTGTCGAAGCCGGCGTCGAACTCCAGCGTGATGGCGGCGTAGCCCTCCGCCGCGATGGCGCGCATCTCCTCCACGCCCTCGACCGTCTGCAGCTCGGTCTCGAGCGGCCGCACAAGCAGGCGCGCGGCGTCCTCCGGCGCGATGCCCTCCTGCACCACCGCCACGTAAATCGTCGGGATCACGATCTCCGGCTCGGACTCCTTGGGGATGTCCCGGTACGCGACGGCACCCGCGACCAGGATCACCAGGAAGGCGATGACGACCGTGCGGGTCCGGCTGAACGCGGCGTCGATCAGCGCGTTCATCGAAGGACCGCCGAGCCTTCGTCCGCTCTGGCCCGCCTGCCCGCGAGCTGCTGCTCGGACGCCACCTCGACCCGCTCGCCGGCACGAACATAGCCCTGCCCGCTGGTGATCAGCCGGGCGGTGCCGGGCAGGCCGGTGACCCAAATGCCGTTGGCCTCCGAGCGGACGATGTCGACCTCGTGGAAGGCCACCAGCCCTTCGGCCGTGACGGTCTTCACGCCGAGCACCCCGTCCGGCCCCAGCGACAGCAGCGCCGGCGAGATGAAGTGCCCCGGCTCGGTGCCGACCGGGATCCGCACCTCGGCGCTGACGCCGGCCGGATGCCGGCTGTCCCGGTTCGGCACCTCGATCTCGACCCGGAAGGTGCGCGTCTCCTCATCGGCGGTGGGCGCGATGAAGCTGACCTGCCCCTCAAGGACGGCGCCGGTAGCCAGCTCGACCCGTGCCTTCATGCCGCGCTCGATCTCGGCTATGCGCTGCTGGGAGACCTGTATGACGGCGATCAGCGGGTCGAGGTCGATGATCTCGGCGACCGCCTCATTGGCCGCGACATACTCGCCGAGCTCGACCCGGCGCTCGGCGAGGGATCCGTCGAACGGCGCCACCACCCGGGTGTCCTCCAGCTCCAACTCGATCCGGCGCAGCTGGGCACGCGCCGCCTGCAACTCGGCGAAGGCGCCGCGCAGCCGGGTCTCCGCCTCATACCCACGCTCGGCCAGTCGCTCAGCCGCCTCGTAGGCCTGCTCGGTCTCGGCGAGCGCGGCCTGCGCCTCCTCGAGCCGCGCCTGCCGGTCCTCGACATCGAGGCGGACCAGCAGCTCGCCCTCGCCGACCCTGGCGCCGCGCCGCGCCCCGAGCGCGACCACCCGTCCCGACACCTCGGCACGCACGGTCGCCTCCCGATTGGCCAGCGCCTCGCCCTGGTTGACGATAATGCGCGTGACCCGCTCGGCCTCCTGACGGCGCACCTCGACCGTGAACACGTCCGGCGCGGACGGCGGGGCCACCCCCGCCGGAGCGCCCGCGGACTCCTCGCCGAGCGCGCCGCTCAGCAGCCAGCCGCCGAGCCCTGCCGCCACGGCGAAGGTAACGATATAGGACGGGTTCACGCGCGAACGTCCAGGCATGGTGTCATCAGGGGTGACGGACGGTTGGGAGGGCCCGCCGGCGCGCAAGCCGCTGCGCCGATCGGCGGGCACGGCGCCGTGGCGAAGCGGTGCCGAGGTGACAGCCCTCGCGATTAGCCGACAAGGGTTCCCTCGCACATGACGCGTGCCGGCGTCTCAGGCGTCTCATGGGACATGGAGACCCTGGTCCAGGCCGGCCATCGGCTGCGGCAAGGTGCGCGCCTGGGCGACGGCGACCCGACCCGGTCGCTCCAGCCTCCGGGCCGTCGGTCACAGGATGGGAGGAGTGAAGAGGTCGGAGGCCGGCGGAACGGACACCGGGCAGACCGCCTCGATGCCGGGACCTGCCCTGAGCCGAAAAAGCCTGGAACTGAACACGATCATCCGATCGGACGATCGGGCCGCAAGCCTTTCGGTGCCTTGATGGCAAGACACGGCAAGCGACGGCGGTCGCCGCGTTGACGAACGCCGTCGTCTGCCGTCCTGACAGCCGGCTTCAGCCGGCCGAAACGAAACGCGCTACGCCGCGGCGAGCCAAGTCAGCCCGGCGCGCTCGGTCTCGCCGAGCTCGACCATGAGCGCGTCGCGCCCGCGCGAGATGCGGCTCTTGATGGTGCCGACGGCGCAGCCGCACACCTCGGCCGCCTCCGCCAGACCGAAGCCGGCCACAAACACCAGCATCAGCGCCTCGCGCTGCTCCGGCCGGATCTTCTCAAGCGCCTTCTGCACCTGAAGAACCTGCAGCCGATCCATTTGCCGCGCCTGCTGCGGCAGCATGTCGGCGATGTCGAAATCCTCCTTCATCGAGACCTCGCGCTGGCGGCGGCGCTCGTTGATGAAGGCGTTCCGCATGATGGTGAACAACCACGCGCGGAGGTTTGTGCCCGGCGTGAACTGATGGCGGGCGTTCAGGGCCCGCAGGAGGGTGGTCTGCACAAGATCATCGGCGCTGGAGGCATCGCGGACATAGGACCGGGCCATGGCGCGTAAAGGCGGGATGGCTTCGATCAGGCCGTCCTCGAACGCGTCGTTCATTGAAGCTTACCTTTCCGTGACGTGGTCGACCGACGGATCCGCCGGTCTACTGCCAACGTATCGAGTGAGAGAAACATGCCCTCGCGCGGGCGGTTCCCCGACACCCACATCGATGCAACGACGAAACCATTTCGTCGCAGCCGATCCTGTCCGGCTCACCACCCCCAGGGAAGTACCCCACGACATCGACCGGCAACCGGCATAGCCCGATCGTGAAGCAGGGCCAGCCCTCATCGTCGCCGGAGCCGCCGGAGAAGCCCGCCCAGCAGGCCTTGCAGCCGGCCACCGCGGCGCTTGCCCTTGCCCGCCGCGGCATCTCCGCCCACCGCCCGGTCGGCCACCCTCTCCACATCGGCGGCCTTGCCCTTCATCGCGTTCTTCCTGCGATTTTGGCTCACGATCATCTCCCCCGCGGCCGGCCTCGGACCGGCGCACGCGCTTCACATGGTTTACCGGTTGACGCCCACAGCGCATAGGTTACCGGCCCGACGCGCCGGCCGCCCGATCCTCGTCATACTCGGCCCAGTCGAGCTCGCGCTGCCACCAGCACGGCAACACCGGTGCCGCCACGTCGGTCTTCGGCACCAGATCCGCGTCGGCAGGGGCTCGGGCGCCGTAGGCGTGATCATCCGCCAGCGTCTCGGGCTGCCGGGCGCCGGCGCGCTGACCCATGCCTTGGCCGGGGCCCATGCCCTGCCCGGGGCCCATGCCCTGCCCGGGGCCCATGCCCTGGCCGGAGCCCCTGCCCTGGCCGGGACCCATGCCCTGGCCGGGGCCCATGCCCTGGCCGGGGCCCATGCCCTGGCCGGAGCCCATGCCCTGGCCGGAGCCCATGCCCTGGCCGGGA
>CAZTHL010000005.1:28349-33739 GCA_964613585.1 uncultured Mycobacteriaceae bacterium
GCCCATGCCCTGGCCGGAGCCCATGCCCTGGCCGGAGCCCATGCCCTGGCCGGGACCCATGCCTTGCCCGGGGCCCGCCCCGCGCCCCTGAGCCCATTGAGGGCGCAGGGTCTCGTCGCGCAGGACATGCTGCTCGCCGCCGACGGTGATCGTCCGCGCGACATAGGTGCTTTCGGGCATGAGGTCGGTGCGGAAGGCCTCGGCCTCGATCCGGTCACCGACGGTCAGCCGGTCGGCCACCTCGCCAACGGCGAATTGCGGCCCCAAATGCAGGTCGACCATGCCGCGATCGGCCGTCTCGACAGAAAGGTGCACGCCCATTCTCGCCCGGCCGCTGGTCATCATGCACTGGGTGTCGCGGACCTCGCGCACGGTCCCGGACAGTGCGGTCCGGTCGGCCTGCGCGGCTTGGCGCGCCATGCCCTGCTCCTGACCGGCGCCGCGCTGGGCGGCGGCCGGCAGGGCCATGCCCGCCGACGCCGCCAGAACGACCATGGCCACCGCGAGCGGCCGGCTCAGCCCCGCGGATCGAAGCGGACGCGTGCGGAGGCCAGAGCGCGGCGCAAGGATGTCAATCGTCTGGACGTCAGTCACCATGCCCTCCCGTGACGAGCCCAAGGAGATCGCTTGGTTAACGGACCGTCTCGAGACCGGTTCCGACGTGAGGCGGCGGAACCGGCCGGGCAAGCTCGTGTTGGTTGCCGCGTCCCGCGGCGCCGACCGCTCGGACACGACCTACCGAGCCCGGGGATATCGCCATGCCTCGAGAGATCCTGACCGTCGCCGTAGCCTGCCTGATCGCGAGCGCCGCGGTGGCGCAGGACGAACCAAGGATGCCGCATCGGGCGCCGGATGCCCGCGCGGTGTCGGAGATCGGTGCCGAGGCCGGCGCCGAACAGGTCTCCCCGTCGCTCGACTGCCGACAGGCGCTGCAGGGCTTCGACCGGACCGTGAGCGAGGCCGGCCCCGGCCAGGCCGGCATCGACGAGCCGGGTTTGCGGGAAGACCTTCGTGTCCTGCGCGAGGCCGCGATCATCTTCGGCCGCCGCGGCGATGCCGAGGGCTGCGCGATGGTGGTGACGCGGATGACCGAGCTGGCCGTGGCACAGCGGCCCGAGGGGGCGGTCTCGCCCTCCGAGGCGGCCGGTGAGCGCTAGCGCGTTTCCGGCTCAAGGGGCATCGAATTCCGCCTCAAGCGGAAACGCTCTGGTGCGAGGAGAATGAGGTGCCGCAAATGCGGCGCTCCAGGGGCCCCGGAAGTTCTGCCGGCTGGAGCCGGCGCGGACTTCCGCCGTCGCCGGCATGATGCCGGTCCAAGGGATCTGCGCCCTTCGCCGGACGCAACGGCCCCGGACACGACGGCCCCGAACACGACGGCCGCGAGGAGACGATCTCCGCCGTCAACCTGATGACGTTTGGCCACGCCGACCGGCACCAGCCGGCCATGCGGTCGACGGTTGAGCAAAAAGACGAGCAAGCGGAATGTTGCGGTCGCAGGCCGCTTGACTCGGCGAGCCGGAAGACGGCCCTCTCTGGCGCACAACGGCGCGACGGACGTCCGGCTCGTCGTCGGCCGGCCGGGTACGCCTCCCATGACTTATCCCATGGATCGCGCCCACCGGGGACGCACGCGGCCGCTGCCTTGGGGAACGGCGGAACGCCCGGAGGTCCGGGCGGTTGGCCCCGGGCGGTTGGCCCGGGCGGTTGGCAAGAAGCGGTCCGCGAGCCCCGATGATCGGCGCATGCCCTTTAGAGGACGGGAACAGGCCCCATGACACGGCCAAGTCCGGGCGATCAGGCGCTGGAGCAGCAGGCAGCCCTGGCCGAGCTCAGCAAGAGGGCAGGAAGCCTGCAGGAGGTGGACGATATTCTGGCGATGGCCTGCGAGACGGTCGCCGGCAGCCTCGCCACCGATTTCGTCAAGGTCCTGGAGTGGGCGCCGCAGGACAAGAAGCTCTGGGTCCGGGCCGGCTATGGCTGGGACGACGACGTCATCGGCCGGTCCTGGGTCGGCGCCGACATCGAGTCGCCGGCCGGCTATGCCCTGCGCACCAGCAAGCCTGTGATCGCCAACGAGCTTGCCCGCGAGACCCGCTTCTATGTGCCTGAACTGCTGAGCCGCCACGGCGTGCAGAGCGCCGTCAATTGCATCATCGCGAGCCGCGAGCACATCTTCGGCGTGCTCGAGGCCGACAGCCGCTCGTCCCGCACCTTCAGCGAGCAGGACATCCGCTTCCTCGAGGGCGCCGCCAACCTGCTGGCCATGACCATCGAGCGGGATCAGCTGAGCCGGCGAAACGAGCAGCTGGCGCGCCAGAACGAGGTGCTGCTGCGCGAGATCCGGCACCGCTCGGCCAACAATATGCAGCTGATCCAGAGCCTGATCGCGCTTCAGCGCAGGGAGGAAGCCTCGCCCGAGCTGGTGGCCGGCCTGGACAATCTGGCGAGCCGGGTGCATGCGCTAAGCGCCGTGGATCATCAGCTGGGCGCCTCGGCGGAGAGCGACCCGATCGACCTCGGCCAATATCTCATGTCCGTGCTCGGAAGCCTGATGAGCTTCCACCAGACCGAGAGCCGGCCGCTTCATCTCAAGACCGACATGGCCACGGCCTGGGTCGCGACCGACACTGCCGTCCCGCTCGGCCTCATCGTCAACGAGTTCCTGACCAACAGCGTCAAGCACGCGATCGGCGAGGACGGCGGTGAGATATGCGTCACCCTGAAGGCCGAGGACGACCGGCTGGTCCTGGTACTGGAGGACAGCGGACCGGGCCTGCCGGCGTCGTCGAGCACCTACGGTCCGGAAGGCACCGGACTGCTGCTGATCTCGCTCCTGGCGCAGCAGATATCCGCCGAGACGGACTGGACCGGCAGCGGTGCGACCCGGCTGACGGTTCGATTTCCCTCCGGCAGCCGCTGACCCGACGAGGGCCGCGCCTACTCGAAGGCTTCCTCGATCGCCTCGCCGCTCTCCTCGACATCGTCACCGACGCCTTCAATGGTGTTCTCGCAGCCGGTCAGCGCGCCGCCGGCAAACAGAATCAAGACCAGGAACATAAGCCAACGCATGCTATTTCCTCACTGCCTCAAGGGTGGCGATGCCCGAGTCCTGGCCTGCCCTGGTCTCGAGCCGAGCCATCCGCTCGACGACAAGGATCACGGGGCGAGATGAGCCCCGTGCAGGCCCCCGTCCGGCATCCGGCTTGAAGTCGGACTGAGGATTGATCGATGGCCGAATGCCGATGCTGAAGCGGGAAGAGCAGGATCGTGCCCCGTGTACTTGCGTGAGCAGCAACAACAGCGGACCTTGACGCGGGTTCCCCAGGAGTGGCGGCTGAGCACAACAAGGTCTTGATTGATGACAGCCCGCGGTGACCAGCGGGAGGTGCTGAAGGACATTGGTGTGACGAAGAGACGGTTCCCCGGAAATCGCTTGTCATTCTCAACGGTAGATCGCACACTGAGATCCTGCGGCAGTCATATGCATTGAAATAAGGCCGACAAGGTCCCACCCATGCGGGCTGGCGCTGACACGGAGGGCGGGCATCACATGATCGCGGAGACAGACATCAAGCGCCTGCGTCGGTACGCGGCTGCGATGACCGGAAGCACGACGACCGGCGACGCCGTGCTTGAGGTCTGGCTCACGATCCTGGTCGAGCAAGCCAGCACCGCCGCGCCCGTCTGGACCCTCCCGGCCGCCTACGCGTCGCTGACTTCGCTGATGGCGGACCAGCGGCTTCGCCAAATGACCGTGACGGTGGGCAAGGAATCGCCCGATCCGTTGGCAGCGCGGGTTCGCGAGCTTCCCCTGCTGGCGCGGGCGGCCGTGGTGCTCATCTTCCTGGAAGGCCTGTCGACACCCCAAACGGCGGCGATCCTGGGCCTGCCGCGCAAGACGGTGGAGGAACTCGCCCAGGAATCGGTCGGCGCTCTGCTCGGGAAGGCCCCGGGTGGCGTCCTGATCATCGAGGACGATCTTCTCACGGCCCGCTATCTCGAGCAGCGGGTGCGGTCCTTGGGCGCTTTTCAGGTGCACAAGGCGCGCCACAGCGACGAGGCGGTCCGGATCGGTCGGCGCGAGCACCCGAGGCTGATCCTGGCGGACATCAAGCTGGGCCGCGGCGGCAACGGCATGGATGCCGTGCGCCGGCTGATTCAGGGCTGCCGAGGACCTTTGCCCAATGTGATCCTCGTCACGGCCCATAGCGAGCTGGTCGAGCCGGGTCTCGAGCATCTGCCGGCGGTCAGCAAGCCGATTGACCCGGTCGAGCTCAACCGGCTGATCGCCGCCGCCCTGGTCGCCTGACCCCCGCCGCCTGTCGGCGGGTCGGCGAGCAAGAGCCCGGGGATGAGCCATGTGGGGCGCATCGTGCCGTCGTGCGCGAGCTTACGGGCATTGGGACGGGCCTGCGCCCCGCGCTGCCCGGCACATCATTCGTGCTTTAAGGGACAAGCCTCTCGCCGACGTTGCCGTGGCCGTGAGGCGATGGAGGAGCGGCGTGATCGCAGCCGAGGGGCGCCGACGACGCGTCAATCTCACCTCGGCGGTGCATCGAACGGGCACTGCCTCAGGCGGGCGCGGCATCAGGCGGGCGCGGCATCAGGCGGACGCGGGATAAACCAGGAAAAATCCGGCGGCTGGCGCCACCGGGCACGATCAGGCGCCGCCCTTCTTTCCCGGCACGCCCTCGAGGTCACTGTCATTGGCCGGCTTGTCAGCCATCTCGTCGGCCACGTCCTCGGCGTCAGCCGGCTTCTGCCGCTCGCTGTCACGGATCCGGCGAATGATCTTGAGCATATCATCAGGCACCGGCTCATTGAGGATATGGTCGAAGGCATCCCGCAGCCGTCCGCGCACGATATCGTCGTCGCTCACCTGCTGGGCCCTTCTGCGTCGCGACTCGAGGTCGACGACCGTGCTGCCCGGATGTCGCTCCATGAACCCGCTCCCCCGCCGGCCGTCCTGAAACTTAGCGGAACTCAACACCGTGTCCACGGTAATGTTCCGTTCCCTTCCAAAGAGTAGCAGTCGTCGCCACCGACGTGCCAGCCGACCGTGGCAGCAAGGTGCCATCCTGGCTACAACGGAACCACCGCCGCGCCGTCCGGTTATCGCCAGCCCGAGACCACTGCACGAAGGTTCGCCATGTCAACCCAAGCCAACACGAAGCACGACAGCCTCTTCGGCGATCTGCTTAGGATCATTTTGGCCATTCTGCTGCCGCCGCTCGGTGTCTTTCTGGAGGTCGGCTTCGGCAAGCATTTCTGGCTCAACATCCTGTTGACGATCCTTGGCTACATCCCGGGCATCATTCATGCGGTCTGGGTGATCGCCCGAAAATAGCGGCTGTCGCCACCTGGCAAGGCCCAAGTCACTGCCCAAGTCA
>CAZTHL010000005.1:33839-88883 GCA_964613585.1 uncultured Mycobacteriaceae bacterium
GCCCAAGTCACTGCCCAAGTCAACGACCAGGACGGCACAGCCAGGCCGACCGGAACCACCGCTATGAAGACGCCGTGGCTCCTGTGGGGTGCCGTCCTCGCTTTCCTCCTGGGCCTGATCCTGGTCGCCGGGGATGTGCTGCTGCCCTTCTTCTTCGGCGGTGTCCTGGCCTACGCCTTCGACCCGTCGGTGCGATGGCTCGGCCGGCAGGGAATGCCGCGGGTCTTGGCCGCCTTGCTGATCACCACCGCTGTCGTCCTCGCGCTGGCCGCCGGCATTGCCATCATCCTGCCCACCCTGGTCAACGACGTCGAGCGGCTGGTCGGGGCGCTTCCCGACCTGATCAATCGGCTGCAGGCGACCCTGCGTCCGGTGCTCGGTCCCGCGGCAGAGACCCTGGGCCTGTCGGAGATCGATCCCCAATCGATCGCCGGTCCGGCCACGTCGGCGGTGCAGGGCGTCTTCGGCACGGTCATGGCCCTGCTGAACTCCGCGCTGCTGATCCTGCTTACGCCGGTCGCGATGTTCTTCTTCCTGAAGGACTGGGGGCGGGTGCTGCGGCGGCTGAACTCGCTGCTGCCCGACCGCTCGCGGCCGACGGTCGACCGGCTCGTCGGCAGGGCGCATCGCCAACTCGGCGGCTTCGTGCGCGGCGTCGGCCTGCTGTGTCTGAGCCAGGCCCTCATCCACACGGTGGGCCTGCTGCTGATCGGGCTAGACTTCGCCATCCTGATCGGCCTCATGACCGGGCTGTCGGCGGCGGTGCCGGTCATCGGCAACCTGCTCATGTTCACGGTGGCGCTTTCCACCGCCATCGTGCAGTTCGACGCCCTGCTCCCTATCCTCCTGGTGGTCGCGCTCTACGGCGCCTCCCAATTTCTGGAGACCAGCGTGCTGTCGCCCTGGCTTGTGGGAGAGAGCGTGCACCTGCACCCGCTGTGGGTGATCTTCGCGCTGCTGATCGGCGGCAAGCTGTTCGGCGTCATGGGGGCCATCCTGGCGCTGCCGGCGGCGGCGGTACTTCAGGTGTTCGCCACCGCCGCCATCGACGCCTACCAGAACAGCGACATCAAGGAGGAGGGGTAAAGGAGGACAGGTGTGGGCAGGCTCACCCTGCCGACCCGCGATCTCCCGAACCGAAAGGTATCCCTTCAAGGGGGCATCGGGACGTGCGCGTGGCGGCAGGGCGGCCCTTGGGCGACGGACCTCATCGTGATCAAATGCGGCCCGTCGCCGGCCCTGGTAACCGGCTGGGGTGATCGGCTGGGGTGATCGGCTGGCCGGGCAGGTCCCGGCGCGGCACTACTGGTTGGTGGCGTCCTCAACCGCCTCGCCGGTCTCGTCGGCGGCCTCGCCGACCGCGTCGGTGCCTTCCTCGAACATCTCGCCCGTCTCCTCGCCGATATCGTCCTCGATAACCTCCTCGTCCTCGCAGCCGGTAAGCGGCGCGGCGGCAATGGCGGCCATGAAGGCGACGGCGAACGGCAGAGCGGAACGTTTGCGGGTCATGGCAGATGTCTCCCAGAGGCAAGAGTGGCTGTTAAGAGGAAGGCCGCGGTGGAGCAGGTAACGTCACGCGGCGAGACCTGCGCCGTCAACGTGCCATAAGAGGCCGGGTTCCCGTGCCTCTTCCGGCCCGACCGGACCCGCGCCGAGCAGAAGCATTGGCTGAGGCCGTGTACGGCACAAGCGAAGCTTGAGCACGATCCCGGCAAGCCTGGAACGCATCCTCACCGCCGGCTCAGGTGTATTTAGGGACGGCGATGTGACAAGTATGGGAAAAACACCCGCTTCCACCGATTTTACAAATCTGGCCTTGGTTCCGACAGCACCCGTGCCTCAATGGCACCGCGTGCGGCGGCCGTGGTCCAAGCCGGAAGCGGCCGCAATGCTTCGTTCAGGCAATATCCGCTTCCGGCGCGCCGGGACCGCAGCAGGCCGACCACCGGCGAGCCGACGCGTTGACCCGTCGCCTCGGCTTGGGGCGTGGCCGCCAACCCTCGGCCGCCCGGGCGCGCCGTCGCGCGCCAACTGGGTGACGCTGTCGACTCGCGGGCATGAGGGGCGAGACGCGTCGACGGCAGCAGGTGGGCGACCACGTGCGCGGTGGCCCTGCCGATTTGAGCGCGAAACCCGCGATGACCGCCGTGTCACCACCGACCTAAGGCCGGCCCGGGGCGGCGCGCGCCGGCTGGCGTCCCCAAGGGGATTCGAACCCCTGTTGCCGCCGTGAGAGGGCGGTGTCCTGGGCCTCTAGACGATGGGGACCCTTGAGCCGGAAACGGTGGCGGCGGCTCGCCGACAAGCCCCGCATTTAGGCAAAGCCGCCGCCGCTGGCAACCCCCCAGAGCCATTCTGCCTGGGCTGCCGGCGCCGAGGCGTGTCCGTTGAGTCGCGAATGGCCCGCATGATCGCTGCCGGCGCGCGCCGCCTATTCCGAGGCCAGCTGGTGGTCGAGCCGCTCGTCGAGGAGCCCGGCCGGCTCCTGGTGGATCACCACCTGCGCCGCGGGGAATGCCGCCGTCACCGCGCCCTCGACCGCGTCGGTGATCTCGTGCGCGCGCCACAAGGGAAGGCTACCGTCAAGCTCGAGATGAAACTCGATGAACTCGCCCAGGCTCGAGCCGCGAGTGCGCAGGTCGTGCAGCCCGCGCACCGACGGATGCCGCAGCACCACCGCCTCGACCCGGTCCCGATACTCGTCGGGCATCTCCCGATCCATCAGCGTCCGCACCGCGTCCAGGCCGATCCGCCGGGCGTTCCACAGCAGGTAGGCGGCGATGCCGAGACCGGCGACCTGGTCGACCCAGACGATGCCCGTCCAGTGGACCATCCCCAGGGCCACGATCACCGAGACCGCGGCCAGCAGATCGCCGGTGTAATGCAGCCGGTCGGCGGCGATGGCCTGGGAGCCGGAAAGCCGGATCACGCGCTGCTGGAACACCACGAGGCCCGCCGTCAGGACGATCGACAGCACCATGGCGGCGACACCGAGCCAGGGCGCCTGGATCGGCTGCGGATCGATCAGCCGGCGCGCTGCGTCGACGATGATGAACAGGCCGGAGCCGGCGATGAACGCCGCCTGCGCCAAGGCGCTCAGCGCCTCCGCCTTGCCATGACCGAAACGGTGCGACACCGTCGGCGGCCGCAGCGCCAGGCGCACCGAAACGAGGGTGATCAGCGAGGCGGCGATGTCCGCCAAGCTGTCGACCAGGGAGGAGAGCACCGCCACCGAGCCGGTGACCAGCGCCGCCGACAGCTTGGTCACGGCCAGAAGGCCGGCCACGGTCACGCTGGCCAGGGCCGCGCGACGGCGCCAGCGGCCGGCCTCCTCCGACCAGCCGTCGCCGCTTGTGGCCGCGAGGCGATGCTCGTAGGCGAAATCCGATGCCGGCCGACGCCCCGTCATGGTCGCCGCTCCTCACATGATTCCTGGATGATGCTGCAGCCGGCCGGACATTGTCATGCCGCCGAGCCAAAGAGATGGTTCGTCGGCTCGGCTTGGGGGCGCGCCCGCCGACCCTGACGCCGCCCGTGCGCGCCGTCGCGAGCCCATGGTCGAAGCCATCGGCTTGCTGGTATCAGACAGTGAACAGGTGTTCAAATCTTGAAGACAATGATCCGGGCGCCCGCGGCATCCCGGCCGCCGTCAGCCGGGCAGGCGCATGCCGAAGGTGGTGCCCTGCGCGCCCGTGTCGACCAGCCGAAGCTCGCCGCGATGAGCCTCCAGGATCTCTCGGGAGATGGCGAGGCCGAGGCCGGTGCCGCCGGGGCGGGCGCTGCCGGCGAATGGCTTGAACAGGTGCTCGCGCGCCCGCGGCGGCAGGCCTGGTCCGTTGTCGGCGACGGACACGGCGATGCCGTCCGGCTCCTGCGCGGCCGACACGGTGACCCGGCTGGCTCCGGACTGGAAGGCGTTGCGGCCGAGGTTGACGAGGACCCGGCGCAGTTGCTCCCGATCGGCGTGCACCGCGAGGTCGGTCGGCACGCTGTTGATCCAGCGCGATTCGCCGTTGTGAACGACCGACACGTCGGTCTCCACGGCGGCGACCAGCTCGTGCAGGTTCACCTCGGCCAGCTGCAACGGCGGCTCGCTGTCCCGGGTGTAGGCGAGCGTGCGCTGGCACAGCTCCGTGGCCCGGTCGATCGCCTCGAACAGCTGGGTCGCGGTCCGCTGCACCTCCGGATTGTCGCTCATGGCGAGCCGCTCGGACACCAGGGAGGCGGTGGCCAGGATGTTGCGCAGGTCGTGGTTGATCTTGGTGACGGCGGTGCCCAGGGCGGCCAGGCGGTCGCGCTGCTTGAGCGCCGCGCGGATCGCGCTTTGCATGTGATGCAGCTCGCGCTGCGCGACCCCCACCTCGTCGCCGCGCCCGCTGGGCACGATGATGGTGCCGGCATCGTCGGGGTTCTCCCGGAACGCCACCATCTTCTCGGTGAAGCGGGTGAGCGGGCGGACGGTCAGCCAGTGCAGCGCGGCAAACACGAGCGTCGCCGTGATCAGGGAGATGACCACGGACAGCGCGAGGATCCGCCAGGAGAAGTCAACCATGGCCTTATGCAGCTCGGCCTCGTCCATGATCAGCAGGACGTAGGCGGAGCTCTCGCGCGGCGACGGCCCCTCGACACGCAGCACCCGGTCGCCGCCGTTGAGCAGGGTGTCGAAGCCGTCGGCAATGACCTCGAGCACCTTGCGCTCACCCAGGTCGACGAAGATGTCCGGCTCGGGCGGGACCAGGTCGCCCAGGATATAGGTGCGCTGCTCCCGCGGCCGGCGCAGGTCGATCATGTAGGCGCCGACGCTGTCGAGCAACTCCTGCTCCAGGGCGTCGGTGACCATGGCGTCGGGGGCGGCCACGACGGACAGGGCCGCCAGATGCCCCTCGGCCAGCTTGTCCATGAGGAACACCAGGCGGAAGCGGGCGATCGAGGGCGTGTAGATGAGCACCTCGGCCAGCATGACGAACAGCACCGTCATGACCAGCAGGCGTGCGGACAGGCTTCGGCTCAGCGATCCCAGGCTCATCACCATGTCCCGCGGGCCGACCCGCAGGTCGACCGCCAGGCTGCGACCGGGGTTCGTCATAGCATATCCGGCCCGGCTCGATGGGGCCGGCCGCGCCGGTCCCGGGATATTTCCCGGGGTCGGAAGGGTCAGCCGAAGCGGCCCAGGAAGCGCACGATCCTGCGTGTGCGCTCGCTGAACAGCGTGGGCGTATAGTATGCGCCGCCGGCCCGCTTGCTGACCTCTCCCAAGGTGGGATAGGGCGCGATCAGATTGGCCATGGCGCCGATCTTCAATCCCTGGGCGATTGCCAGCACCCAGGTCAGGATCAGCTCGCCGGCGTGCGGACCGACCAGGGTGGCGCCGAGGATCCGGCCCCGCCGGGTGACGATGATCTTCGCCAGCCCCTCCGCCTCCGCCTCCGCCTGGGCCCGGTCGTTCTCGTGGAAGCCCCAGCGAAGGATGCGAACCTCGCCGTGGCGCTCGCGCGCCTGCGCCTCGTTCAGCCCGACATGGGCCAGCTCGGGGTCGGTGTAGGTGACCCAGGGCAGGGCGTCGGCGCGCTGCCTGGAGGGCAGGCGGAACAGCGCGTTCTTGATCACCACACCGGCCTGATAGCCGGCCATGTGGGTGAACTGGTAGCCGCCGGTGACGTCGCCGAGGGCGTAGATCCGCTTGTTGGAGGTGCGCAGCCGGTCGTCGACCTCGATGCCGCGCTCCGAATAGGCGATCCCGGCCCGCTCGAGATCCATGCCGTCCACCGTCGGCCGCCGTCCCGTCGCGATCAGCAGGTCGCTGCCGACGATCCGGGCCTCGCCCTCGTCGCTTCCGAGCACGACCGCCAGGCCGTTGCCCTCCCGCTCGATCCGGCGCACCTCGACCTGCTCCCGCAGGTCGACCCCCTCGCGCCCCAGCGCACGGCGGACGATCTCGACCAGCTCCGGATCGTCCTTCGGCAGGATGGCGCGCCGCTCGAGCACGGTGACCCGGCTGCCCAGCCGCCGATGCGCCTGAGCCATCTCGATGCCGATCGGACCGCCCCCGAGGACGATGAGATGCTCGGGCTGGGCGCGCTTGTCGAACAGGGTCTCGTTGGTGAGGTACGGCACCTGATCGAGGCCCGGCAGGTCCGGGATGCGCGGCCCGGAGCCGGTGGCCACCACGAAGCGGCGGGCGCGCACCTCCGTCGGACCGGCCTGCAGGCGGTCGGGGCCGGTGAAGCGGGCATGCTCGCGCAGCACGGTGACGCCGAAACCCTCGAACCGCTCCTGGCTGTCCATCGGCGCGATGGCCTCGATGACGCCGTGGACATGGGCGTGCACCCGGGCGAAGTCGATGTCCGGCTCGTGCCCGTCGACACCGAAGCGCCCGGCCCGCCGGACCGTGTGCGCGGCGCGGGCGGCGGCGATCAGCGCCTTCGACGGCACGCAGCCGTAGTTGAGGCAGTCGCCGCCCATGCGCCCCCGCTCGATGAGCACGGTCTCGGCCCCCATCTGCGAGGCGCCGGCGGCGACGCTGAGGCCGCCGGAGCCGGCGCCGATGACGCAGAGGTCGGCCCGGATCCGTGCCGGCGGGGAGTCGGAGCCGTCAACGCCGGCCATGCGTCAATCCTTGCGGGAACCGGTGCCGGAGGCCGCCGCGTCGTCCACGGCGGGCAGCTTGCGGCCACGCAGCTTCTTGTAGGCGACCGGCAGCAGGCTCAGCAAGGCGAGACCGAGCAGCGGCAGCAGCACGGCCGGCTCGAAGATGATGCCGAGGTCCGGCGTGCCGCCCGCGGCCAGGGTCGCGCCCAGGCCGTTGCCCACCGAGACGTAGACCACCGTGCCGGGGATGATGCCGATCAGGGTCGACAGGGCGTACACCCACAGCGGCACGCCGAGGAAGGCCGGCACCAGGTTGAGCAGCCAGAACGGCAGCACCGGGATCAGCCGCAGGGTGAGCATGTAGCTGAAGGCGTTCTCGCGGAAGCCCGCCTCGAGCCGCTGCACGGCGCCTCCCGCCTTGGCGCGCAGAGCACCGCCCAGGGCGGTCCGCGCCGCCAGAAAAACGGCGATCGCCCCGGTGGTGGCCCCGATCACGACCAGCAGCGTGCCCCAGACGATGCCGAACAGGAACCCGCCCGTAATGGTCAGCAGAGCGCCGCCGGGGATCGAGAAGGCGACGACCAGCGCATAGAGCGCGGCGAAGGAGGCCGAGGCGACCAGGGCGTGGCTCTCGACATAGCCGACCAGCGCCTCGCGATGGTCCTTAAGCGTGCTGAACGAAAGATAGCGATCGAGATCAAGCGCGAAGAAGGCGACGAGGCCGATGACCAGCACGGCCAGGGGCAGGAATCGCCTGACATCGAACGCCGATGCCGTGCCACGTGATGCCGTGCCACGTTGTGCCGAGGATCTGTGGTTCGAGTCCGCCATGCCGACCTGTGTATGCGTCACCGGGGTTTTCCTTCACGATTTCTCTGACGGCACCTGCTGTGTGGGACGGCAAATCCTTGCTAGAGGGCCTATCTAGAAGGCTCGTGGCTCACCCTCCAGTCACCTTAGGGTGAAATGGTTGTGGTGAAACCAACGGAGGCGCCCGAGCACTGCCCCGGGCCAGCGTGCGAGGACGGAACGGCTGCCTTGACCGTGCCGGCATTGAAGGACCAGAACACCGCCTTCGCGGAAGAGCGGGAACCAGGAGGACACGACCGTGAAGCGTCCGTTCCAACCGAGCCGGCTGGTGCGCAAGCGGCGCCACGGCTTTCGCGCGCGCATGGCCACGGTGGGCGGCCGGCGGGTGCTGCGCGCGCGCCGGGCCAAGGGCCGGAAGAAGCTGTCGGCCTGACCGGGCCGGGCACGACGCCCGATCCCCGGGCCGGTCCGGGCGGCGATGAGGCGAACCGCGGTCCCGACCGGCTTGACCGGCTGAAGCGGCGCCGGGAGTTCCAGGCGGTGGCCGGGCGCGGCCGCTCGGCGGCCGCCGCGGGGCTGGTGCTGCAGGCCCGGCCCTGGGGCGATCGGCCCCCGCCCGGTGTCCGCGGTGGGCTGCGCTACGGCCTCACTGCGAGCCGAAAGGTGGGCAGGGCGGTGCGGCGGAACCGGGCGCGGCGTCGGCTGAGGGCGCTGGCGGAGGAGATGCTGCCGCGATGGGCGGCGGCTCGTCATGATTACGTGCTGATTGCGCGCGGCGCGACGGTGGATCGGCCCTACGACGAGTTGCGGCGCGATCTTCGGCGGCTGCTGCGCCGCCTCGGGGTCGAGCGCGCCGCCGCCGGTGAGGCGCGTCGATGAGTCCGGCCGCGCGGGTTCTCCGGCTGGTGATTCTGGCGTATCGCTACACCCTGTCGCCGCTGGTCGGCCAGGGCTGCCGGTTCCGGCCGACCTGCTCGGAGTACGCGCTCGACGCGCTTGCGGCGCACGGCGCGTGGCGGGGCGGCGGGCTGATCCTGCGACGGCTGGCGCGGTGTCAGCCATGGGGCGGCCATGGCTACGACCCGGTCCCGGAGGCCGGACGGGCGGAAGGCGGTGACCGCGCGGTGTCGAGCGAGTAGGCTGCCGCGGGCGCGCGCGGCCGCGGCCTTTCCGGAGATGAATGGCGCTTATGTCAGACCAGAAAAACCTCATTCTGGCCATCGTCCTGTCGGTCCTGATCCTCATCGGCTTCCAGTTTCTGGTCGAGCCGCCGGCGCCGCCCGAGCCCGTGGAGGGCCAGGAGCAGACCGTCGACGCCGAGGACCCGACCTTCGCGCCCAACGCCGCGGTCGAGGGCGTGGCCGATCCGGAGGACTCGCCCGGCCGGCGTGATCTGGCCGACGACCTCACCGGGCTGCCCGGTATGGACCGGGCGGCCGCGCTCGACCAGGTGCGTCGGCTGCCGATCGACACGCCGCGCGTCCACGGCTCCCTGTCGCTCCAGGGGGCGCGGCTCGACGATCTGACCCTCGCGGACTACCGCGAGACGGTGGATCCCGAAAGCCCGGAGATCGTCCTGCTCTCGCCGCTGCAGGCGCCGCAGCCGTATTACGCCGACTTCGGGTGGATCGCCGACGGCGACGTCGCGGTGCCCGGGCCGGACACCATCTGGAGCGCCGACCGCGCGCGGCTGACCGCCGACCAGCCGGTGACCCTGAGCTGGGACAACGGGGCCGGCCAACTCTTCGAGACGACGGTCGCGGTAGACGAGAACTTCATGTTCTCGGTGACCCAGCGGGTCATCAACAACGGTGACGAGCCGATCGCGCTCACGCCCTACGGCCGCATCCTCCGCTCCGGGACGCCGGAGACCTCGGGCTTCTTCATCCTTCACGAAGGGCCCTACGGCGTCTTCGAAAGCCAGCTCGAGGAGTTCAGCTACGACGGCCTCCAGGACGACGGCGTCGTGGCGCGCACCACCACAGGAGGCTGGCTCGGCTTCACCGACAAGTACTGGCTCGTGGCGCTGGTGCCGGACCAGCAGCAGACGGTCAGCACCCAGTTCGTGCACCGGCTGAACGGCGTCGAGGACCGCTACTTCGCCACCTTCCGCGCGCCATCGCGCGAGGTGCCGCCGGGAAGCAGCGTCGAGGCGAGCAATCAGGTGTTCGCCGGGGCCAAGGAGGTCAACGTCGTTGACCAGTACTCCGAGCACGAATGCCTCGGCATTACCCGGGCGATCGGCCTGTGCCAGGATCGGGACGGCATCGAGAAGTTCGACCTGGCCATCGACTTCGGCTGGTTCTACTTCCTGACCAAGCCATTCTTTTTCGCCCTGGCCTGGATCAACGGGATCGTCGGCAACTTCGGCGTGGCGATCCTGATCTTCACCGTATTCATCAAGCTGTTGTTCTTCCCGTTGGCCAACAAATCCTACCGGGCCATGTCCAAGATGAAAGCGCTGCAGCCACAGATGCTGGATCTGCGCGAGCGCTTCAAGGACGACAAGCAGAAGATGAACATGGAGCTCATGCAGCTCTACAAGAGGGAGAAGGTCAATCCGGCCTCGGGGTGCCTGCCGATCCTGATCCAGATCCCGGTGTTCTTCGCGCTCTACAAGGTTCTCTTCGTCACCATCGAGATGCGGCACGCGCCGTTCTTCGGCTGGATCCAGGATCTGTCGGCCCCCGACCCGACGAGCATCTTCAACCTGTTCGGCCTGATCCCGATCGATCTGCCGCTCTGGCTGCCGGCGATCGGCATCTGGCCGCTGATCATGGGCGTCTCGATGTTCGCCCAGCAGAAGCTCAATCCGCCGCCGACCGATCCCTTGCAGCAGCGCATCTTCATGGCGCTGCCGATCGTCTTCACCTTCCTGCTCGCCGGGTTCCCGGCCGGGCTGGTGATCTACTGGGCCTGGAACAACATCCTGTCGATCGCCCAGCAGGCGTTCATCATGAAGCAGATGGGCGTGAAGATCGGCGGCGGTGTCGCCAAGACGGCTCCGGCCGGCCCGCCACCGTCCGCCCAGCGCAAGCAGACCAAGGCGGACGCCGCGCCGGCCAACCCGGGGCCGGCCAACCCGGGGCCGGCCAAGGCGGAGGGCGGCCCTTCCCGGAAGCGGCCGGGCGGCGCCCGGGCCCGCAAGCCGGCGGACGGCGACGGCGGCGAGGAGCCCGCCGAGCCGGCGCAGGCCGGATCCGACGGTGCCGCGGCGGAGGCGGCGGACGGCGACGGCGCGGCCCGGCCGGAGGCGCCGCCGTCGGCGGCTCGGAAGCCCGCCGCCCGCAAGCCCGCTCCCTCGCGCTCCCGCGGCAAGAAGCGGTCGGCCGGGGCCCGGCGCCGGTCATCCTGAGGCGGGACCGGCAGGGCCCATGGAGCGCCGGCCGTCCGCGCCGGAGGCGATCGCCGGATCCGATCCGGCCGAGGCGGCGGCGATCGTCGAGCGGGGGCGTTGGCTGTTCGCGCAGGACTGCCGATTCGTCACCGCCGCCGCCCGGCTCGATCAGTTGCCGCCGGAGGCAGGGCCGGAGATCGCCTTCGCCGGACGCTCCAATGTCGGCAAGTCCAGCCTGGTCAACGCGCTGACCGGTCGCCATACGCTGGCGCGCACCTCGGGCACGCCGGGGCGCACTCAGCAGCTGATCTTCTTCGACCTCGGCGGCCGGCTGACCCTGGTCGACCTGCCCGGCTACGGCTATGCGCAAGTCGCCAGGACGCAGGTCGCCGCCTGGACCCGCCTCCTCAAGGCCTACCTGCAAGGGCGCGTGACCCTGCGGCGCGCCTGCCTGCTCGTCGATGCCCGGCACGGTCTGAAGGCAAGCGACCGCGAGATCATGGGCCTGCTCGATCACGCCGCCGTGCCGTACCTCGTGGTGCTGACCAAGGCGGACAAGGTGCCGGCGGCCGAGCTCGAGCGCGGCCGGACGGAGGTGGCGGCCGGTCTGCGCCGGCATCGGGCCGCCTTTCCGCATCCCTTCCCGACCAGCGCCGAGAAGGGCACCGGCATCCCGGAGCTGCGTGCCGAACTGGCGCGCCTCGCCGAGCCCGATCCCGCGTGAGCGGCACCGTTCGGTTTACCCTCGCGCAAGAAATGCCCTACTCTGCCCTGGCCGTGATCCAAGCCGCTGGCCCATGACCGATCCGATCCCGCTCAGAACCGACGGCGCCGCCATGCAGCGCCTGGAGAAGGCGCAGACGCTGGCCGAGGCGCTGCCGTTCATGCGCCGCTATTCCGGCGCCACCTTCGTCGTCAAGTATGGCGGGCACGCCATGGGCGAGGAGAGCCTGGCCCGGGATTTCGCGCGCGACGTGGTGCTGCTGAAGCAGGTCGGGGTCAACCCGATCGTGGTCCACGGCGGCGGCCCGCAGATCGCGCAGATGCTCGACAAGCTGAAGATCCAGTCGACCTTCGTCGACGGTCTTCGCGTGACCGATCGGGACACCGTCGACATCGTCGAGATGGTCCTGTCCGGCTCGATCAACAAGTCGATTGTCTCGGCGATCCAGGAGGTCGGTGGCAAGGCGATCGGCCTGTCCGGCAAGGACGGGCATATGGTGACCGCCCGCAAGGTCCGGCGGACGCGCCGCGACCCGGACAGCAACATCGAGAAGATCCTGGATCTCGGCTATGTCGGCGAGCCGGCCTCGATCAACCCCGAGATCCTCGAGGCCTTCGAGGACAGCGAGTTCATCCCGGTCATCGCGCCGATTGGCGTCGGCATGAACGGCGAGACCTACAACATCAATGCCGACACGGCGGCCGGCGCGATCGCCGCCGCGCTCCACGCGACCCGCCTGTTCCTGCTGACCGACGTCTCCGGCGTGCTCGATCACGAGCGCCGGCTCATTCCGGAGCTGTCGCTCGACCGGGCCCGGGCGCTGATCCGCGACGGCACGATCGCCGGCGGCATGATCCCGAAGGTCGAGACCTGTGTGCATGCCGTCGAGCACGGCGTGGAGGGGGCGGTGATCATAGACGGCCGGGTGCCGCACAGCCTGCTTCTGGAGATCTTCACCGAGGGCGGCGCCGGCACGATCTTCGTCGAGAGCTGAGCGGGCGGGGCGCGGACCGCGGGTCAGGCCGCGCCGAAGAACTCCAGCTGCCAGGCCAGCTCGGCCGGGCTCAGAGGGAAATGGCGGCCCTCGCGGGCGTGAAGCATTCCCTTCGGGGGGATGCGGGCGAGCTGTGCCTGAAGCTTTATGGCCAGGCGCATGGACAGGCCCGCCTTCCAGGCCAGCGCGACCACGGCCCGGGCGCTGCGCGCCGCCAGCATGCGCCGGACCGTCTCCTCCGGAAGGCCGCTGAGCGCGGCGAGCCCGCCCAGAACAAAGCCGTGGTCGCCGTCCATCAGAGCCTCGTCGATCTCCGGCTCGCCGAGCGCGCCGCGCGCCGCCAGCGCGCGCGCCCTCTCGGCAGCCTGGTCGGGCACCGTCGCGGGCGTCCCGGCGTCCCGGACCGAGGGCCGTGCCGGCGGAGAAGGCCGGGCCGGGCCAGCGGAGGACCTCGAAGGCATTGAGGCGGAGGCCGTGGGACCGGCCTCGTCGAGCCGCCGGCGCAGCGTCTCGGCCACCGCCTCGGCCGTCTCGCGGTCCAGATCGTGCCGTCCGTTCAGCACTTCGACCAGACCGATGGCGACGAAGCGGGAGAGAATGCGGATGGCCGCCGCCGGCAGACCGGGCCGGTGCACGAGCGGCTTGTGCCAGGTCGGATGGTCCGGCGCGCGCTCAAGGAGCTGGTCCAGCGTCTCCTCGCGGATCTGGGCGCACGGATTGCCCAGCAGCGTGGCGATCGCCTCGATGTCGTCGCTGCGGGCGATGGCGTCGGCCAGGGTGCCGGAGACGGCGGGCCGTCGCGCCATGGCCGCCAGGGCCCCGGGGATCGGCCCGGACCGGGCGACCGCCAGGAGATCCTCCTCGGAGAGCTGCGGCGATCGGCTCAGCACAGGCTCGGCCACGGCAATGTCGGGATCGCCGGCCAGCATGCGCACGGCAGCCTGCGGCGCGTGGTCGCGGTCTTGGACCGAGCGCGCGAGCAGGGCGCGCACGGCCGGCGAGGCGTCGCGTGCCAGCACCTGCAGCACCTGGAGCAGGAAGCGCTCGAGCGGCGCGCCGGGCTCCTCGCCATTGTCCGGCAAACGCGCCACCGCCTTGTGCACGAGGCGGTGCCGGACCGCCTCGTCCGCGTCCTCGGCCAGCAGAACGTCCGCCTGGCCGGGAAGGGCCGGGTTCTCGGCCAGCCGGCGGCGTACCTCGGGCGCCGTATCGGCCGCCAGGAAGAACAGGATCTCCGGTTCGACGTCGGCGCGGGCGGCCAAATCCGCACGAACCGATGCATCGGGGTTGCGGGCGAGGCTTTTCTGTCGCTCGTAGTCGAGCGGCTCGGCGGGAAGCATCGGTCGGTCCTGCGCCTGTCACGTCCGGCCCGGGCGCTAGAGCGTTTCCGGGGTAGGTGGCATCGCCGAATCCGCGTCGCGCGGAATCGCTCTAGATTGCCGCGCCGATCCCGACCTCCGCCGAGGCGGGCTCATCGAGCCGTTCAACGCTGGCGTCGCCCGGCGGTGCCGGATCCAGCCGACATACGCCACGGACCCCGAGCCAGCCGCTGGCGGTGTCGAAGATCGGCCGCGCGGCGGCGCGCACCGCGCGGGAGGTTCCGTCGCCATGCCACAGCAGCAGCGGCACGTCACGGAGTGGCTGCCGCGCCTCGAACGGGCTGCGTGCCAGCGACGGCTCGACCAGCAGCGCCTCCGCCGGCCGGCCGACCAGGGCGTCCGGGTCATGACACAGGACGTTGTTCGGCGAGACGTAGACGAAGCACCCGTCTCCGCCGGTCTCCCAGGCGAGGTCGCAGCCCAGGTCGACGAAGTCGCGCAGGCGCTGCCGCGAGTCCGAGAGCGCCTGGCGGACGTTGCGCTCGAGGGTGACGTCGCGGCCAAGCAGGACGACGGTGTTGTCCGGCAGCGGCATGGCCGCCCATTCAAGCGCCAGGCTGCCGCGATCGGTCTCGACCGAGATCAGCTTGAAGGGGTGCTCCGCGGCGTCGTCGCCCGTCAGCCAGTCGAACAGCTCCTGCCACCAGGGATCGGCCGCCCCTCCGGCGCAGAAGGGCTCGGCCGGGGCGTTGGCGGCGAGCACCCGGCCATCAGCCGCGACGTGCAGGGCCGGGCCGGGATAGGCGGCGACCAGATCCGCCACGCCGGGGCCCGGGCCGGCCTCGGACCTGGGATGGGCAGCTGCGATGGACGGCGCGGCCGGGTCATTTCTCTTGCTGAACCAGGGCACGCTGCCACTCCCTCTGGCCGGCGCCGCCCGAACGGCCGCCGGAGCCGTGGAGCATGGCCCGCCAACGGCGAATGCCGGCCGAAGCCGGGGTCGGTCGGCGCACGCGGCGACGTTTCTGCCTTGAGGGTAGGCAGGCGCCGTTAAGGTCCGCTAAATCGGTGCCCCCATGCATGGAGGGACGGCCACTTCCGGGCCTTGCCCCGGCGGCCGTCCTCCGCCACCTTGGCATCATGCGCGATCTGCTGCTCGACACGGCCGCCCCGGCGGGATCGGCTCCCGATCTCGACCATGTCGAGACTTGGCTGTTCGATCTCGACAACACGCTCTATCCGGCGGCCTGCGATCTGTTCGCGCAGGTCGACCGGCGCATGACCGAGTTCATTGGCCGGCATCTTCATCTGGGATGGGACGAGGCGCGGGCGCTGCAGAAGCGCTACTACCGGGAGCACGGCACCACCCTGCACGGGCTCATGCATCAGCACGGGCTCGATCCGGCGCTGTTCCTGGAATACGTGCACGACATCGACCTGACGCCGCTCAGCCCGAACCCGGTGCTCGCGGACACCCTGAAGCGGCTGAGCGGGCGCAAGCTCGTCTACACCAACGGCTCCGCGCCGCACGCCGAGCGGGTGCTCGAGAAGATTGGCATCGCCAACCATTTCGAGGCCGTGGTCGACATCGTGGCGGCCGACTATGTGCCCAAGCCGGAGCCCGCCGCCTACGAGGCGGTGGTCTCGCGCTTCGGCATCGAGCCGCGCGCCGCCGCCATGATCGAGGACATCGCGCGCAACCTTGCGCCGGCGCATGCCCTCGGCATGACCACGGTGTGGCTGCGCACCGAGGACGGCTGGTCAGCCCCGGCTGACGGCGCGCGCTATATCGACCACACCATCGACGATCTGACCGAGTGGCTGGCGGGCGTGGTCGCGGTTCGTTGAGGGCCGGCCCGAAGCTCCGCGGAGGACGTTGGCGGTCGGCCTTGCACGGCCCCGTTGACAGACGGCGGTCCGAGGCCGTAGCTCGCGGGCTTGACACGCTTCTTGATCTTCCGCGATGACCGACGACGAGCTGCGGGCCACCATCGAGTCCGCCTGGGAGGCGCGCGAACGCCTCACGCCTGACAGCGACGGCCCCTTGCGCGAGGCGGTCGAGGCCGCGCTCGACGGCCTGGACGCCGGACGCCTCCGGGTGGCGGAGCCGGCCGCCGGCGGCTGGCTCGTGCACGAATGGCTGAAGAAGGCGGTGCTGCTGTCCTTTCGACTCAACCCGATGACGCCGATCGCGGGCGGGCCGGGTGGCGCCGTCTGGTGGGACAAGGTGCCGTCCAAGCTGGCTGGCTGGGACGCCGAGCGCCTTGCCGCCGCCGGCTTCCGCGCCGTGCCGGGCGCGGTGGTACGCCGCTCCGCCCACATAGCGCGCGAGGTGGTGCTGATGCCTTGCTTCGTCAACCTTGGTGCCCGGGTCGAGGCCGGCACGATGATCGACACATGGGCCACGGTCGGCTCCTGCGCCCAGGTCGGCCGCGACTGCCACATCTCGGGCGGTGTCGGCCTCGGCGGCGTGCTCGAGCCGCTGCAGGCCGCGCCGGTGATCATCGAGGACGGCTGTTTCATCGGCGCCCGCTCCGAGGTGGCCGAGGGAGTGATCGTCGAGCGCGGATCGGTGCTGTCGATGGGCGTCTACCTCGGCGCCTCGACCCGGATCGTCGACCGGGCAAGCGGAGAGATCCATCGCGGGCGGGTGCCGGCCTACTCCGTGGTCGTGCCGGGCACCATGCCCGGCCTGCCCCTGCCCGACGGCAGCCCCGGCCCCGGGCTGTACTGCGCCGTGATCGTGAAGCGGGTCGACGAGACGACCCGGGCCAAGACCTCGATCAACGAGCTGCTGCGGACTTGATGCCCGCGAGCCCATGAGTGGCTCGCGACGGCGCGCCAGGACGGCGGCAGGGGTGACGGGCGCGCCCTCAGCCGAGCCGACGGGTCCTCTGGTCGGCTCGGCGGTATGAGGCCCCCCTCATGAGATTGCTCTTGGGGTCGCCGGCCGCCGGTGGTAAGGGCTGCGGATGACCGAGATCGACCCGGTCGCCCTGACCCAGGCCCTGGTGCGCTGCCCGAGCGTGACGCCCGTCGACGCCGGGGCCCTCGACCTGGTGCAGCGCGCGGCCGAAAGCCTGGGCTTCGCCTGCCATCGGCTGCGCTTCGACGCGCCGGGCATGCCGGAGATCGACAACCTGTTCGCCCGGCTCGGCACCCGCCGGCCGCACCTCTGCTTTGCCGGCCACACCGACGTGGTGCCGGTCGGCGATCCGGCCGACTGGTCGGTCGACCCTTTTGGCGGCGAGCTGCGCGACGGCCGGCTGATCGGCCGCGGGGTCGCCGACATGAAGAGCGCCGTCGCCGCCTTCCTGGCCGCCGTGGCCCGCTTTCTGGAGCACACCGACGGGCGCATGGACGGCTCGATCGGCCTCCTCATCACCGGCGACGAGGAGGGCGAGGCGGTGAACGGCACCGCCAAGGTGCTGCGCTGGCTGGCCGAGAACGGCCAGGTTCCGGACGTCTGCCTGGTCGGCGAGCCGACCAGCCGCGAGCGCCTCGGCGATGTCATGAAGATCGGCCGCCGCGGCAGCCTGAACGGGACGCTCAGGGTGTACGGGCGGCAGGGGCACACGGCCTATCCGCACCGGGCCGACAACGCGGTGCATCGCCTCGTCCGTCTGCTGGGCCGCCTGATCGAGGCCCGGCTCGACGACGGAACGGACCATTTCGCGCCCAGCCATCTCGAGGTCACCTCGGTCGATGTCGGCAACCCGGCGACCAACGTCATCCCGGCGGCGGCGCGCGCCACCTTCAACGTCCGCTTCAACGATCGCCATACCGGCGCCGATGTCGAGCGCCGGCTGCGCGATATCCTCGGGCAGGACGCCGGCCGCCACGAGCTGGCAATCACCATCTCCGGCGAGAGCTTCCTCACCGAGCCGGGCCCCTGGACCGAGACCGTGGCCCGCGCCGTGGAGCGGACCGTCGGCCGGCGGCCGGCGCTCAGCACCAGCGGCGGCACGTCGGACGCGCGCTTCATCAAGGATCTGTGCCCGGTGGTCGATCTGGGCCTGTCCGGGCAAACCATCCATCAGGTCGACGAGCAGGTGAGCGTGGCGGACATCCACGGATTGACCGACATCTATGCGGCTTTGCTGCTAGAGTACTTCAGCGGACAGTTCTGATCCCGACCACGGAAGCCTGCCATGTCCCTGGCCGTCGAAGCGACGCGCTCGATCTACGGCGCCTGGCGGCTGGCGCGCGCCGATCCCGGCGGCATGAGCTTCTTCGACCGGTCGGCGCTCGGCGCGGCGCGCAGCTTCTATGCCGCCATCCTGCTGCTGCCCTTCTTCATCGTGCTCGAGGCGACCCGGTTCAGCGAGGAGCTGGCGGCCCTGCCGCTCGGGCCCTGGCTGCTGGTCGAGATCCTCAGCTACATCATCAGCTGGACCGCCTTCCCGGTGGTGATGATCCAGCTGTCCCGCCTGATCGGCCGGGAGCACCGCTATTTCGACTTCCTGGTCGCCTACAACTGGTCGAGCATCATCCAGGTGGGAATCTATTTTCCGGTAGCCGTTCTCGGCGGGCTCGAGGTCCTGCCGGAGAGCGTCACCAGCGTTCTCATCCTGCTGGTGACCATAGCGGTCCTGGTCTACCAGTGGTTCGTCACCCGCACCTCGCTGGAGATCGAGGGCGGACTCGCGGCCGGCCTGGTCCTCGCCGATCTTATTCTGGCCATCCTGATCACCCGCTACGCCGACGCCATGATCGGCGCTGCATAGCGCCCGGTCCGGCTCATGCCCGCGAGCCAGCGGCCTCAGCCCTTCGCTCGCGACGGCGCGCCCGGGCGACGGCAGGGTGGCGCGGGCCCCCAGCCGGGTCGACGGGCCATTTCGTCGGCTCGACGGCATAAGAACGTTTCCGGGTCAGGTGGCATTCGCCGGCCCGCATCACGCGGAACCGCTCTAGTAATCGACCCCGGTCAGGTAGAGCCCGGCGGCCGGCGCGGTCGGCCCGGCGGCCCGGCGGTCGCGTGCTGCGAGCGCCGCGCGCACATCCTCGCGGCGCCACCGGCCGCGGCCGACCAGGGCCAGAGTGCCGACCATGTTGCGCACCTGATGGTGCAGGAACGAGCGAGCGACCGCGGTCAGCCGGATCTCGTCGCCGTGGCGGAGGATCTCAAGCCGGTCGAGGGTCCGCACCGGCGAGCGGGCCTGGCACTCCGACGCGCGGAAGCTGGTGAAATCGTGCCGGCCGAGCAGTTCGACCGCAGCGTCCGCCATGGCTTCGTGGTCGAGCGGGCGGGCCACCGACCAGACCCGTCCGCGATCCAGGGTCGGCGGCGCGCGGCGGTTGAGGATCCGGTAGACGTAATGGCGACGGGTCGCGCTCATCCGCGCATCGAAGCCCTCGTCGACCGCCTCGGCGGCGAGGACCGCGACCGGCTGCGGCCGCAGATGATGATTGACGGCGTCGCGCACGGTGTCGCCCGTCGGCGGCGGCCGACGCGCCAGATCCACATGCGCGACCTGACCGAGCGCGTGGACGCCGGCATCGGTTCGCCCGGCCGCGGTCAGCCGCGCCGGCTCGCCGCAGAACGCCTCAATCGCCTCCTCCAGGGCCTGCTGCACCGCCATGCCGTTGTTCTGCCGCTGCCAGCCGACGAACGGCGCGCCGTCATACTCGACCGTCAGCTTGAAGCGTGTCACCAGCCCGACCGCCCCTCAAAGGCGGGTGCCGGGCGGGATCGGGAAGCCGCGCAGCACGGCCTCGGCCGAGGCCGGCGCCTTGCCGGGGCGCTGCAGCCGGGTCGGCCGGATGCCGCCGTTCTCGGCGCAGGCGATGGTGAGCCGGTCGTCGAGGACGGTGCCCGGCTCGCCCTCGGCCTCGGGCGCCCGTTCCGCAGCCAGCAGCCGGACGCGCTCGCCGCGCACGGCGACGGCGGTCCCGGGCCACGGGTTGAGGGCGCGGATCTGCCGGTCGACATGGGCCGCGTCGCGCCAGTCGAGCACGGCGTCCTCGCGGGTGATCTTGGCGGCGTAGGTGACCCCCTCTTCCGGCTGCGGCCGCGGCGCCAGCTCACCCCGCGCCAGCAAGGCCAGCGCCTCCACGATCAGCCGGGCTCCGATCCGGGCCAGCGCATCGTGCAAGGCCGAGGCCGTAGTGTCGGGGCCGATCGGCACCGCCTCCTCGAGCAGCATGGGACCGGTGTCGAGGCCGGGATCCATCTGCATGATGGTGATGCCGGTCTCCGTGTCGCCCGCCAGCAGGGCCCGCTGGATCGGCGCCGCGCCGCGCCAGCGAGGCAGCAGCGAGCCATGCACATTGAGGCAGCCGTGGCGGGGCGCGTCGAGGATCGGCGACGGCAGGATCAGCCCGTAGGCGGCAACGACCCCGGCATCGAGATCCAGGGCCGCGAACTCCGCCTGCACCTCCGCGCGGCGCAGGCTCTTGGGCGTCAGCACCGGCAGGTCATGCTGCTCGGCCCAGCGCTGCACCGGCGAAGGCCGCTCCCGATGGCCGCGCCCGGCCGGCTTCGGCGGCTGGCTGTAGACGGCGGCGATGTCGTGGCCGGCGGCGTGGAGCGCGGCCAGGCTCGGCACCGCGAAGTCGGGCGTGCCCAGGAAGGCGAGACGCATGGGCGGACGGG
This sequence comes from uncultured Mycobacteriaceae bacterium, assembly GCA_964613585.1. Classification (GTDB taxonomy): domain Bacteria; phylum Pseudomonadota; class Alphaproteobacteria; order DSM-16000; family Inquilinaceae; genus CAZTHL01. The sequence continues at coordinate 54,207 of CAZTHL010000005.1, forward strand.
TCGCCTCAGCCGGCGGCGAAGACGGGACGCAGCAGCATGATCAGATCGCCGCCGGGCAGAGGGATGATCCTGGCGAGCACGAGCGGCGCCAGCGAACAGGCCCAGACGACGGCAAAGCCTTGTCGGACGCCGAGGCACCATGTGCCGGACGGTTTCTGCAGCCTGGCCGGAACGGCCCTCGGGGGGCGATCGACCTGTCGATCGGAGCGGTCCTCAAGCGTGTTGATGCCCGTCTCCCCAAGCTCCGGCAATCCTCCTTGCCGCGAAACTGCTGGCGACCGCGTCATCACTGTCTCGATCCTTGACCTGGGCCGGCTTCGCCTTCGCTGATTGCGACGCAAGGCCCGATCCGCAGCGTCACGGGGCCTACGGCCACTCTCGTCTTGAGTTAATCGGGGTTCGTTGTCGCCCTTCACGCCGCGGACTGCGCCTTCTTCCACTTGGCAAGCTTGCGCATGACCATGCCGCGCTTGAGTGGCGACAGGTGGTCGACGAACAGGACACCGTTCAGGTGGTCGACCTCGTGCTGAAGGCACACGGCGAGCAGCCCGTCGGCGTCGACCTCCCGGGCCTCGCCGGTCTCGTCGAGGTAGCGCACCCGGGCGCGGGCCGGCCGCGTCACCTCGGCGTACTGCTCGGGCAGCGACAGGCAGCCCTCCTCGTGCACGAAGGTCTCCTCGGAAGTCCACGCCAGCTCCGGGTTGATCAGGCGCATTGGCCGTGCCGGCTCGTCCTTGCCGGACACGTCGGCGACCACCACGCGCTTGAGGATGCCGAGCTGCGGCGCCGCCAAGCCGATGCCCGGCGCGTCGTACATGGTCTCCAGCATGTCGTCCATCAGCCGCCGCAGATCGTCGTCGACCGCCGGCACCGGCTCCGCCCGACGCTTCAGCATCGGATGCGGCGCGATCAAGATCTCCCTCTTGGCCATCTCCCGGTCTCTGAAGCCCCCTGGTCCGTCCCGTTCCCCGACAAGGGTACCGTCCGCAGGTATGCGGCGGCAACCGGCCGGTCAAGCGTCGCGCGCTACCGCCACGCGTGCTAGCTTTGGACCATATGCCGAACACACAGGGAACGAAGTGCCAAAGGAACCGTTAACCCAGGTCCTCATCGGGGTCATTGGCGTCCTTATTGTTCTGGTTCTGGTCCTGCTGCGGCGGACGGCCGGCACCGACCGCGCGCGTCTGGAGCAGCTTGCCGAGGTGACGGCCCGGCTCGGCGACGGCCAGGCCGAGCTCGGCGGGCGGCTCGCGCAGCTGGCCGAGCAAAGCCAGGCGAGCCAGTCGCTGGTGGCCGAGCGCCTGCAGGCACAGGAACGGCAGCTGTCCCGGCAAATGGAGGAGCGGCTGGGCGAGCTCGGCCGCACCCTCGGCGCCACCCTGGAGGCCGGGGCGACGCGCAGCGCCACGGCGCTCGCCGACCTGCGCACCCGGCTCGCGCTCATCGACGAGGCGCAGCGGACCATCACGCGGTTGTCGAGCGAAGTCGTGGGGCTGCAGGACATCCTGTCGAACAAGCAGGCGCGCGGCGCCTTCGGTCAGGTGCAGATGGAGGATCTGGTGTCGAGCACCCTGCCGCCGATGGCCTATGTCTTCCAGGCCACGGTGAACGGCACGCTCAGGGCCGACTGCCTTCTGCGGCTGCCGAATCCGCCCGGGCCGATCGTCATCGACGCGAAGTTTCCGCTCGAGAGCTACCGGGCCTTGTCGGCGGCCCGGGACGAAACCGCCCGGACCCAGGCGGCCCGGGCCTTCGCTGCCGATGTCCGCCGGCACGTCCGTGACATTGCCCAAAAGTACATCGTCGCCGGCGAGACTGCGGAGTCGGCGCTCATGTTCCTGCCGTCCGAGGCGGTGTACGCCGAGCTGCACGCCAGCTTCGCCAACGTGGTGGAGGAGTCGTACCGCCATCGCGTCTGGATTGTCTCGCCCACCACCCTCATGGCCACCCTCAACACGGTTCGCGCCGTCCTCAAGGATGTTCGCATGCGCGAGCAGGCCGGCCTCATCCAGAAGGAAGTCGGCCTGCTGTTGCAGGATCTGGCCCGCCTGGACGAGCGGGTGGCCCGGCTGCAACGGCATTTCGACCAGACGTCCGAGGATATCCGGCAGATCCGGATCTCTATCGACAAGCTGGGCAAGCGTGGCGAGCGGATCGACGAGCTGCAGCTCGAGGAGGCGGAGCCGGAACGGACCCGGTCCGGTGTCCTCGACACCGACCACGAGGGTCGGGCCGCGACCGTAGCCGGCTATGGCCGGTAGATCGCCGACGAGGGTGCCAGGCTACTGCGCGGCCGCGTCGAGGCGTTGCGTGGCCAACTGCACGACCAGGCGACGCACCTCGTCCGGGGTGAACGGCTTTTCCAGGCAGGGCAGCCCGGTCTGCTCCAGGAAGCCGCGGACCGTCGCGCTCAGCGTGTCGCCGGTGACGAAGGCGATACGTCCGCAGTATCCGGGCATGGTCTCGGACAGCTTGCGATAAAGCCCCGGGCCATCCAGGTCCGGCATGCGCAGGTCGCTCAGGATCAGGTCGTACTCCGCGGCGCCGAGCCGAGCGAGCGCGGCGTTGCCGGAAGGGGCGGTGTCAACGGCATGCCCGTCGACCGCCAGGATGTCCGACAGCATCTCCGCAACCTCCGGCTCGTCGTCGACGATCAGGATCCGGCAGATCCCGCTGCAGGGCGCGGCCACCGGCACGCAAGGCCGGGACCGGCCGGCCGCCGCGGCGGGCAGCGCGATGATGAAGCGGGCCCCGCGGCCCGGCTCGCTCTCAACGGAGATGGTGCCGCCAAGGGCCTCGACGATGCCCCGGCTGATCGACAGGCCGACACCGGTGCCGATGCCCTCGGCCTTGGTCGTGAAGAACGGCTCGAAGATGCGCGAACGCAGGTCGCCCGCAATTCCGGGACCGTTGTCGCCGACCTCGACCTTGACCTGCGCCGCCTCCGGATCGGCGACCGACCGGATCTCCAGGCGCCGCGGCGGCGTCTGCTCGGCCATCGCCTGCTGCGCGTTGACGATCAGGTTCATCAGCACCTGGGTCAGCTGATCGCCGTCCGCCCAAACCGGTGGCAGGTCGGGCGCGAGGCGACAGACCGTCTCCACATCGGCGCTGCGCAGGCCGTAGCCGGTCACGTCGAGGGCCGCGCCGACCACCTCGTTGAGGTCGACCTCGGCGCGCTTGGGCGAGCTCTGCCGGGCCATCGACAAGAAGGTCTTGACGATCCGCGCGCAGCGATCGGCGGCATCGGCGATTCGCTGGGCCCGCTGGCGGGTTCTCGGCTGCTGGGCGGTCTCGCGCAGGAGCAGCGCCTGGGCGACCACGACCGACAGCGGATTGTTGAGCTCGTGCGCCACGCCGGCGAGCAGCGCGCCGAGGGCGTTCAGCTTCTCGCTCTGATAGAGGGCCTCGCGCTGCTCGGCGATCTGCCGCTCGGCCGCCTTGCGCTCGGTCAGATCGTAGATGCCGGCGACAATGGCCTCGTCGCCCTGATAGACGATCGGACGGGCAGCCAGGGCGACCGGCACGACGGTGCCGTCGTCCCGCTGATGCCGCGCCTCGTGATTGTCCAGCAGTCCCTCGGCCAGAAACGTCTCGCGGGCGCCCTTCTCCTCAGCCGGATCGACGAAGAAGTCCGGGAAGCTGCTCCCCGGGATCGCCTCCTGGGGTCGGCCCCACAGCTGCGCCGCCGCCGGGCTGGCATACAGAACCTCCCCGTCGCGAATGCGCACGATGACCACGGGCACCGGATGTGCCTCGGTGATGCTGCGAAAGCGCTCCTCGCTCTCGCTCAGCGCCTGCTGCATGCGCTTCAGGTCGGTAACGTCGGTGCGCACATAGACGAAGCCGCCCTCGGCCGTCGGGTGGCTGCCCATGAGCATCCAGCGGCCATCGGTCAGCTCGACCTGGAACGGGCGTCCTTCCCCGGCCCAGAGCTGCCGGAACAGGTCGGCGAGACCGCTTTCCCCGTTTGGCACGAAGCGGCTCTCGGTCGTGCGCACCTTCTGCACGGCAAGGCGCAGAATGTCCTCGATAGCCATGCCGACCATGTCCGACGAGGCGCGGTCGTAGAGCGAGGCATAGGAGCTGTTGCAGGTGAGCAGCCGCCTGTCCCGGTCGAACACTGCGAAGCCCTGGGGCATGCTCTCGATCGCGTCGCGGAACAGCTGCAGCCAGCGCTGCCGTTCCTGTTCGGCGCGCTTGCGGTCCGTGATGTCGATCTCAGCGCTGACGATGTGGGCGACCTCGCCGTCGGCGTCCAGGAGGGGCACCTTGGTGGCCCAAATGACGCCGGACCGGCCCTCGGCGTCGACCGTCTCGCTCTCGAAGAACGGGACGGGCTGCCGGCTCGCCAGGATCTGCTCGTCCAGCCGCGCGCCTTGCCCACCGTCGGCGATCTCGCCCAGCTCGGCCTCGGTCAGCCCCAGCACGGCGTCGCGCGGTCGGCCGCAGGACTGCAGGAATCGCTCGTTGACCATCTCGAAGCGGAGATGGCGGTCCTTCACATGGATCACCGCCGGCACCGCATCCATCACCGCCTTGAGCAGCTGCAGGGTCTCGTCCGCGTGGCGCCGTGCCTCGCTCTCCTCGGTGACGTCGAAATAGGTGCTGACGAAGCCGCCGTCCGGCATGGCACGGCGCTTGACCTCGACCTCTCGGCCCTCGACCGTCCGGTAGCGGGCGGTGCCCGGACCGGCGGGATCGAAGCTGTCCCGCAGGACCTCAAGCATTCCTTCGATCCGGCGTGGCGTGTAGCCGTGCCGGCTCAGCTTCTCCGCCGCAATCTCGTCGAGCCGGGCGCCGGGCCTCAGCAGGTCGCCGGGCAGGCCGGTGATCTCCGCCGCGCGACGGTTCCAGGCAATCAGACGCCACTCGCCGTCGACCACGGTGATGCCGTCGGACATGTTGTCGAAGGTGGTGCGCAGCACGGCGCCGTTGCGGGCCAGCTCGGCCTCCCGCTGCTGCAGTTCGTGATTTCGCCGCGCCAGGCTGTCGATAAGCTCGCTCAGCGACCGCCGTGTCTCCTCGAAGCTGCGGCCCAGTGTGCCGAACTCGTCGTCGCGGCGCCACTCGAGGGCGCGGCCGAGCTCTCCGCCAGCCAGGGCCCGCGCCTGCTCGCTCAGGCGGCCGATCGGGTTCAGCACCTTGAAGCGGAGCAGCGGGAACAGGATCAGCAGGCCGAGGGCCAGCTGGAGCAGCCCGGTCTGCAGCACCTGCTGCCACTGGGCGGCGATCTGCGCCTCCAGGGCGGCGGTGCTCATAGCCACCCTGACGGTGCCGATCCTCCGGTCATCGTGAAGGATCGGCCGGTCGAGGATCAGCACCGCGCCCTCGGCGCGCTCGGGCCGCTGCGCCGACAGGAAGGTCGGCAGGTAGGGCGCGGAGACCTCCACGGAGACCACCCGCTCGTCGCGCATCACCGTCCGGATCAGGGGCTCGCCGGTGTCGGGCCGGACATCCCAGACCGGGGTCTGCATGCCGATCGCCAGCACGTCGACCAGCCGCTCATGGTCCTGCCGAAGGTGGCCGAGCAGCGTATCCCGGCGCTGGTCCACGTCACGCCAGACCGCCACCCCGACCGGCAGCAGAAGGCCGATGCACAAGGCGAGCGTGATCGTCGTGCGGAGCGACAGATCCCCCAGCATCCGGCCCATTCGACGTGTCAGTCCGCGCACCGCGCTGTCTGCTCCCCCTGACCCAAGGGCCGACGCCCCTGTCGGCGCGGTCGGCCTGTCTTTGGTCGTATTCTAAACAGCTTGCTCAAGGGCCTGAAGCGTCGACGAGGCTGAAAGAACCTGCCGTGGATCACTTTATGTCAAGCGGTCCCGACTTGAGCCTCAAAAGAGCGCCTGGAATTGGTTACCGCAGGTACTTCTCAATGACACGGGCGACGGTGCCGTTGCTCTTGAGCTCTTGGAGGCGCTCGTCGACGGCCTCGACGAGCGCCGGATCGACGGTGGCCCGGCTGAACACGAAATGGAGCGGCTCCCCGCCCAGCGGCAGCGGATGCCGCTCAAGCCGGTCAAGCACCCCGAGCGCCTTTGCCTCGGCAATCATCACGGCGACATCCTCCACCAGGTAGGCGTCGAGGTGGCCGTGCAGGAGCTTGCGGATATTGGTCTCGTAGTTGACGGCGCTGTCGACGCGGGAGGCTATCGACTCCTGCTTCAAGAGGGCCGCGATGTCGTCGGTGTAGTGATAGCCGGCAATGGTGCCGAGGCTGAAACGCTGGCCGGCGATGTCCGCGAGGCTCTTGAGCACCCACCGTTCGGAGTCGCCTCGGCGCACAAAGAGGGCGATCTGCGCCTCCCGGTAGGGGCGCGTGTAGTAGGCCCAGCGTTCCCGCTCGGGCGTATGGCTTGCGCTGGAGGCCAGATCCAGATCACCGTGCTCAAGGCCGAGGAGGATCCGTGTCCAGGGCAGCTCGACAAGCTCGACGTCGCAGTCGAGGGGTGACAGCGCGGCCTCGATCACCTCGACATCCGCACCCGCCACACGGCCGGTCACCGGGTCGCGGAAGGTGTAGACCGCGTAGGGCTCCCAGCCCATGCGCAGAAGGCATTCCTCGGAAGCATCGGCTGCCGCCGTCACCGCCCAGGCGGCGCAGGCCGCCGACACGGCCAGCAGCCGGCGAAAGGCAACCCTTGGAGCGAAACAGCGGCTCAACGGCGCATCCCCATGCGCAAGCCATCGCCGGATCTCGAGGTCCCGGACCCGGGCCGGCACCGGCGGGTCGGCAAGGATGAAGCCGTCGACGGCGGTCTACAAGCCAAAATACTGCGGCATCGAAGCGAGCCGGACCCATGCCGGCCGGCTCACGACCTGAGGCGATGCGCCGAGAGCGCGGCGTAGTACGGCTCCGCGGCGGCAGCCACGGGCTCCAGCCCCTCGGGCAGCGCCACTGGGCCGCTCTCCTGTAGACCCGGCTCGAAGCCGGTCGAGGTCTCAACGGCATGATACCAGTATTGCGCCCAGATGCCGTCGCTCGGCCGGGGACCGGGCGGCCAGGACAGCATGCGCTCGTCGAATCCGACGTCGAGCGCGGCGCACAAGCGGGTCAGCAGGCCTCGCGGGTCGTCCAGAAGATCGGCCGCGTCGATCACCGGCGGCGGCGTTCCGGCGCGCCTCAGCGTCTCCTCGAACAGGGCCAGCTGCTGCGGCAGCCCGGTGTCCGACAAGGTCGCGGTGCCCCGGGTCCGGGCATAGGAGGCGAGCACGGCCCGAGGCTCGCGGATCAGGAAGGCGTTGCGGACCCGGCCGAGCCAGTCCCGGTCCACCTCGGGGAGCAGGTGGTGCGCCATCTGCTTCTGGTAGAGGATCGGCACCGGCTGCGGCGGCGGGCCAAGGAGCCCCTCGATGATCCGCCGCCAGTCGGTCTCGGTCGCGGCGATGATCTCGTCCCGTCCCGGGTGATCTGCGCCGGTGGCCGCCAGGTAATAGCCGTAGAAGGGCTCGTCGACCACGGCGGTGTCCTCGCGGTTCTCCCAGGCGCGCATCAGCGCCGTCGAGACGTTGCGCGGCCCCGACCAAATGGCGATTCTCACGGGCTCGGTCATGGCGCGGCGGCGCTCTCGCGATCGAGCAGCTCCTCGTAGAGCCGACTGAGCCGCAGGGTGATTGGGCCCGGAACCGGCGCCGCCAGAACCCGTCCATCGAGCTCTCGCACCGGCACGATCCCGCCGAAGGTGCCGGTGAGAAAGGCCTCGTCGGCGGCATAGGCCTGGGTCAGGGAGAAGTCGCGCTCACTCACCGGCATGCCGTTCTCCCGGCACAGGCGGATGACCTGCCGGCGGGTGATCCCGTTCAGGCAGTAGCGGCCGGTCGAGGTCCATACCTCATTCCTTCGGACGATGAAGATGTTGGTCGAGTTGCCGGTGGCCACGAAGCCATGCGGATCCAGCATCAACGCCTCGTCCGCGCCGGCGCGGATCGCCTGCAGGCAGGCGGCAATGCAGTTCAGCTTGCTGTGGCTGTTCCACAGGGGATCCTGGACGTCCGGCGAACCGCGGCGGACATGCACGGTGAACAGGCGAAGGCCGTCCCGGTAAAGCGCCGGCGCAGGCGCCTTGTGCTCGGGCACGATGACAATCGTGGCGGGACCGATGGTCAGCCGGGGATCCTGGTGCGGCGTGCGCTTGAGGCCGCGGGTCACCATGACCCGGACATGCACGTCGGTCCGCATGCCGTTGGCCTCCACCGTGCGGTAGATCTCGGCGCCCAGCGCACGGGCCGAACGGCCGAGCGGGAGGTCGATTGCCTTGGCGCCCTCGAGCAGCCGATCGAGATGCTCGTCGAGGAAGACCAGCCGGCCGCGATGGAGCCGCAGCCCTTCCCACACCCCGTCGCCGAGGACGAAGCCGGCATCGAAGACGGACACGGTGGCCCGGTGCCGTGGCACCAGATCGCCGTTCACATTGACCAGAATGTCGGCGTTGCGCGGGTCGTCGATATCGCTGTGGCTGCCTTGCATGACGGTGGACCACACCGGTGCGGAGAGCGCAGGGCCGGGCGTCGGCCTGCCCGGCGGCCGGCCCCTCCGTCGAGCCGGTCGCCGGTTGACGCGGTGCTGACGCGTCGACATGTTTGCACATTGCCGCGGCGTTCAGGAACACTCGCGCGCGGATCATGATCTCCACAGAGCGATGGATCTGAACGATGGCGCGACGCTGTCCCCTTACCGGCAAGGGCGTCCTGACCGGCAATAACGTTAGCCATGCAAACAACAAGACTCGGCGTCGGTTTCTCCCCAACCTGCAGCGGACGGGAGTCGTCTCGGACGCGCTCGGCGAGACCGTCCGCCTCAAGATGTCGACGCGCGCGCTGCGCACCATCGACAAGCGCGGCGGCATTGACGCCTTCCTTCTGCAGACCAGGGATGCCGCGCTGACCCCGGACCTTCGGGCGCTGAAAAAGCGGATCAAGGAGGCGAAGGCCGCCGCGCATGCGGCTTCCTCGGACGAGGCTCCGGCGGATACGGGCGCCTAGCGCGGGTCCCGTCGCGCGCCGGCGGGTCGAGGCGCGCATCGGCGCCGGGCGAGCCCGGACATGACCGAGCCCTGGCCGGCGCGGCTGGTTCTGGCCCTTCAGGGTTTGCCGCCCGAGGCGGTGTGGGCGCTGCTGCTGCTGGCGTGCTTTGGCGCGGTGCTGACCCTGGCCCGCCTGTTTGGCGCGGCCGGCCTCTACGTATACGTCGCTGTCGCCCTCATCGGCGCCAATGTGCAGGTGCTGAAGCCGGTCGCCTTCGCCGTCTTCCCCGATCCGGTGGCGCTCGGCACCGTGCTATTCGCCACGACCTATCTCTGCACCGACATCCTGGCCGAGCATTATGGCCCGGCGGCGGCCCGGCGGGCCGTCTGGCTCGGCTTTGCCGCCTTCGTCCTGTGGACCGCGCTGATGCTGCTGACGCTCGGCTTCCGGCCGCTCGGCGGCGCCGAGGCGGAGACGGCCGGGCTCGCCTGGACCGTGCCGGTGCAGCGCGCGCTGGAGACGCTGTACCTGCCTGCTCCCGCCCTGCTTTTTGCCGGGATGATCGCCTATCTGCTGAGCCAGCATCACGATGTCTGGCTGTTCGCCCTGCTCAAGCGGCTGACCGGCGGCCGTTGGCTGTGGCTGCGCAACAACGCGTCCACCGCCCTGTCAGGGCTGATCGACAACATCGTCTTCAGCGTCATGGCCTGGGTGGTCCTTGCCCCGGAGCCGCTCGGCTGGCAGCCGCTCATCGTCACCTACATCCTCGGCACGTACGTCCTGCGCCTTGTGGTGGCCGCGCTCGACACGCCGGTCATCTACCTGGCCCGGCACCTGCTTCGGCCTGGGCGTCCGGGAGCGCGCAAGCAAGGACGACGGGCTTGCTCGAGACGATGAGCTGTCTCGTCAGGGCGAGCGTCTCGAAGCCATCCCGTGTCCAGACCTAAAGCGTGTCCGCCGGACGCGGAACCGGCACCGGCCCGCTCCCTCGCCCAGCCAGCCTGAGCATGCTGTCGTCGGGTGGCCGGGCGGGGAAGCGGGCCGGCGATGCCACCTGAGCCGGAAACGCTCCGGCTTGCCGCGGCGAAAGGCCGATCCGGATGGCCTTTCCCGCGCCCGATGACGACTCCGATTTTCGGACGGCGCGCGCGGGCGGTGGATGCCTGCCTTTGCGCCCAAGCCGGGTCGGGGAAGCCTTCGGTGCCGCGGCCAGCTCGTGACGAAGCCAGGGCGGCCCGTTCAGACCGCCCCGGCTCACCGGACCTGCTTCACCTGAAGAGTGCGCAACGCCGACCGTCGGCTACCGTGACGCCACGAAATAGCCCCAGCCGATCTTGCCGGCCTGGGCCGACTCGACCCAAAAGGCGAGCGCCGCCAGGGTCCGCTCGACATAGTCAGCGCCGAGCCGGGCCGTGAACGTCGCCTGCTGCGCGGCGAGCGCGGCGCGCACCTGGGAGTAGGTGAGCGCCACATTCTCCGACCAGTCCGCCTCCTGCTCGAGGCGGAAGCCGAGAGCCGCGAGAGCCTCCCGGTAGTCGGCTGCGTCCCACATGTCCGGGGACTTCACCCGGTCGTAGATCCGCTCCCGGTCCGCCCCGGAGGTGCCTCGGCGCACCAGGAGATCGGTGAAGACGAGCCTGCCGCCCGGCACCAGGACCCGATGCGCCTCCCTGAGCACAGCGGCCTTGTCAGCGGCGTGCAGGAAGGCTTCCTGCGACCAGTAATAGTCGAAGCTTTCATCGGGATAGGGCAGGCTGTGGAAGTCCGCCCATTCGTGCCGCACGAGGTCGCCGAGGCCGGCCTCCTTGGTCAGGTCGCGGCCCCAGTCCAGCTCCCGGTTCGAGATGTTGGTGGCCCAGACATGGCAACCGAATCGCCGTGCCAGGAACCGGGCGAGCCCGCCATAGCCGCAGCCGACGTCGAGGACGCGGTGCCCGGGCTCGAGGCCGACATTCTCGCTGATCCGCTCGTTGGAGCGGGCCATCGCGGTGACCAAGTCCTCGTCCGGCCGCTCGAACAGCCCGATATGAACGTTCTCGCCCCAGATCGCACGGTAGAAGTCGTCGGCCGGACCGTCGTAGTAGCCCTGGGTCTCGCGCACCACGTCGGCGACCGCGCGCCCGGCCGGGCCGGCGGAGGAGAGGGTGTCCGTCATGCGCCGGCCCCTCAGTTCCACGGCCGGTAGGCGACCTGCTGGATGAAGTCGACGGCGTTCGGGTCGTAGGGCGCCTCAAAGTCGCCGAAGGTCGAGACGTTCACGAAGCCGGCGTCATGCAGCAGGTGGGTCATGTATTCGCGGCGCAGCGGGTACAGATCGAGATTGAACTTGCGGCCGTTCTCGAAGGCGTACTCGAGCCGCACCAGCGTGCGGTGCAGCTCGACCGGCTGCACGTCGACCCGGTGGCCCGTGTAGTAGAACTGGTGCTTGCTGCTGTAGCCGTCGCTCAGCATCCGGTCGTAGTTCCGGTGATCGACGGCGATGATCCCGCCGGGCCGCAGCACCCGGAACATCGCGTCGAGGGCGTCGCGCCGGGGCTCGTGGTCGAACAGGTGGGTGAACGCGTTGCCCAGGCACAGCACGGCGTCGAAGCAGCATTCGCCGAACTTGCGCGGCAGCTCGCGCCAGTCGGCGACCGCGGTGTCGGCCAGCGTGACGCCATGGTCCCGGGCGTTCCGCCGGGCCTTCTCCACCATGTTGGCGCTGCCGTCGGTGGCGATCACGTCAAAGCCGGCATGGGCCAGCTTGACCGCGTGGTAGCCGGTGCCGGTGGCGATGTCGGCGACCTTGCGGGCGCCGTGGCTGGACAGCAGGCGCTCGAAGAAGCCGCGCTCCCCCTCGCCGCGGCCGTCCCAGTTGATCAGCTCGTCCCAATGCTCGACGAAGTCGGGGGAATATTGCTTCTGGTAGCGATTCGTCGGATCGATCACATGCGACATGGTCGGTCTCCCGTTCGTTGGTCGTCGATGCCGTGTGCCGCATCGACGGTCGCTGGTCTTGGGCTGCAGGTGCAGCGGGATCCGCGGGCGGGCGGAGGACCGGTCGTGTGTTTGCACGTTTCCGGCCGGACAGGCCGATGCCACTCGACCTCACAGGGGGGGCGTGTGCGGTGCACACGAGTGCCAAGCGCAGTAAACGCGGCTTGCCTTCGATTTTGAACCTTGAAAAATAAAAATGCTCCGAGTATCATGAAATCTTTGGAAGTTCTAATTTTGCCAATTTGACGATGTCCGAGGGCGCATTTCCGGGCTTGAACTTCCCACAGCGCACCGGCTTTTCGGTGCGCCTACGCTGACCGTCACCGCGGTAAAGCAATCGTGATCGCGCGCATGGCATTTCTTGGCCGGTGATTCGGAGACTTGGGCGGTCTCGGGCCGGCTGGATTCAGCCTGAGGCCGGGCTCATGTTCGAGCCCATGGACGAACTGCAGGAGGCGCGCCGGTCGCGTCACGATGCCGAGCCGGGACCGCGCCGGGCTGCTGCCGAGGCCGATGGCCTCGGCTTCTCGATCGACCGTCTCGACCCGGCGAGCCGGGCGCGGACCGGCCGGCTCATCACGCCGCACGGCGTCCTCGAGACCCCGAGCTTCATCTTCTGCGGCACCAAGGGCGCCATCAAGGGCATGACGCCACAGCAGATGCGTCTGGCCGGCGCCGGAATCATGCTGGCGAACACCTACCACCTGATGATCCAGCCCGGCGCCGAGCGGGTGGCGAGGCTCGGCGGGCTGCACCGCTTCATGGGCTGGGACGGCCCGCTGCTGACCGACAGCGGCGGCTTCCAGATCTTTTCCATGGGCTTCGGCTCGGTCGCCGACGAGATCAAGGGGCGGCGCAACGCCGGGCGCGACCCGATCATGGGCGGTCAGGAGCGCGCGCGCAGCCTGCTCGAGATCACCGAGGACGGCGCGGCGTTCCGCTCCTACCTGGATGGTCGGCGCCTGTTCCTGTCGCCCGAGGGCTCGATCGAGATTCAGCGGCAGCTCGGCGCCGACCTGATCGTGCAGCTCGACGAATGCACGCCCTTCCATGTCGACCGCGATTACACGGCGCGGTCCATGGCGCTCAGCCAGCGCTGGGGCGACCGATGCCTGGCGGAGTTCGCCCGCCATGACGACGGAAGCCAAGCGCTCTACGGGATCGTCCAGGGCGGCGTCTACCCCGATCTGCGGCGGGAGAGCGCCGGCTACACGGTCGACCGGCCCTTCTTCGGCACGGCCATCGGCGGCTCGCTGGGCGCCGACAAGGCGCAGATGCTTCAGGTGGTGGCCGGCATCGTCCCGTACCTGCATCCCGACCGGCCGGTCCATCTGCTTGGGATCGGCGGCATCGGCGACATCCTCGCCAATGTTCGACTTGGCATCGACACCTTTGATTGCGTCGGCCCGACGCGCGTGGCCCGCCACGGCTGGGCGCTCCTGAAGGGCGCGCCGGCCGAACGCATCAATCTGCGCAATGCCCGGTTCCGCGACGATGCCGGCCCGATCGACCCGACCTGCGGCTGCGAAGCGTGCGCCCGCTTCTCCCGCGCCTATCTGCACCACCTGCTCAAGGCCGGCGAGGTGCTGTCGATCATGCTGGTGACGGCACACAACGTCGCCACCATGACCCGGCTCATGCGCGACGTGCGTGCCGGCATCCGCGACGGGACGCTGGACGAGATCGAGCAGGCCTGGCGCGGCCCCGCGGCCGGGCAGCGCCCCGGCCCGATGTAGCAGCACGCCCGGCCGGAGCAGCCATGCCGGGGGGAACGAGGGCCTTGCAGCCGGGGCCGTGATCCCACCGGCAGCCCTCCCGCGTGACGCGGCGTGGACACCCGGGATGCCACCCCCGGCATGCTGTCGTTCGGTGGCCGAGCCGCCCGCCCGATGGCGCATTGTTTCGGCGGGCCCGGGCGGCAGCAGGGTTGGCGGGCGCGCCGCCAGCCGAGCCGGCGGGTCATGCCGTCGGCTCGGCGGCATTAAGCCCGGCTTAAAGGACCGCTTCGAAGATGAAGGACCGACGTGCCCGCGGCGCCGGTGCCAAGGCCGGGGCGTTGGGACCGGCTCGGAGAGGGTCCCCCATGCGGATCGGCATCAAGATCGCCTGCGGCGTCGCCGTCATCCTGGCCATGGCCGTAGCCATGGCCCTGGTCGGCTGGACCGCGCTCGACCGTCACGGCACGCAGATCGACCGGGCCGAGGGCACCCGGCGCCTGACCAGCCTGATGGACGCGGCGCACCTGGAGGTGGCGGCCTATGCACGGTCGGGCGACGGGGAGCATCTTGCCGCCGCCCGGCGCGGGCTGGCGGAGCTGCAGGATCGGGCCGGGGCGCTGGCGGTGGAATCCGACGCGGCCGTGCGGTCCCGCCTCGACGAGATCCGGACGGCGGCCGAGAGCTTAGGCCAAGTATTGGACACCTTCGCCGAGCAACGCGCCGCGCGGCAGGAGATCACGGCGCGGCTGATTGAGGACGATGCCGTCATCAACACCGCGGCCGACCGCTGGGCGGCGCGCACGGCCGAGCTTCGGGACGCGGTGGCGGACCTTTCAACCCGTCGCGACGAGGCCGTCGCCCTGGCGGCACGCGCGGCGGCCCTCGAGGCACTCGTCGAGCGTGCCGGCCTGGCCCAGGCGGCCTACGGCGACGAGGCGACCGGGGGCGCCGGCGAGGCATCGGCCGCCGCGCTGGAGAGCCTGATCGCCGAGGTCGTGGCGCTGGGCGAGATCCTGGCCGGCGCCGGCCGGGAGCAGACCCTCGATGCCCTGTTGACGGCGACGGAAGGCTACCGCCGGGACCTCGGGTCGTTCCTCGACGCGGCGGCGGCGGACGCCGCCCTCGGCCTCGGGCTCGACGAGCAAAACGAGGCGCTGGCCGCCGAAGCCGCCGCCTTGGGCAGCCTGGCCGCGAGCCTGCGCGGGTCGCTGACGGCCGAAGGGGTCTCCCGCCCGCCGAGCGGCATCCCGGCCCGCCCGGGCATCCCGGCACCGCCGGCCGCGTCCGCGCCCGCGACCCCGGTGGTCGAGCAGCTGGACCGCCTGGCGACGCTCGGCCTTGCGGCGCAGGCCGACGCGCTCGCCTTCCTGGCGTCGGGCGAGGCCGTTGCCGCGGAGCAGGCCGACCGGCGAGTGGGCGAGATCCTGGCGCTGGCGCTCGGGCTCCGCCAGGACCTGGCCCGGGAGGATCTGCTTCAGCCGATCGGCGGCCTCGCCGCCCGGGCGCAGGCGTTCCGGGAAGAGCTCCGGACGACCCTGGGCCTCGCGGCGGAGCGCCATGCGGCCAGGACATGGCTCGGTCTCAATCGCGATAGCCTCGACCTGTGGCTGGCGGAACTGCGCGGGCTGGCCGCAGAGATCCGCGCAACGCAAGCAGGCCTGGGCGAGCGGCTGCTGGCCGATCGGCAGGCGACGCAGGCCGAGTTCGAGGACGCGCTGGCCCTGCGGGAGGCCATCGGCCGTCTGGCCCTGCTGTCGCGAAGGGCTCGACTGTCCGCCGCCGGCGCGGATGACGCCGGCGGCGCGGCGGCGCTCGACGAGATGCGCGCCGTCACCGAAGCCATGGCCGCCCGGCACGACCAAGCCCGCGACGGCACGCCGATCGAGGAGCCCGTGGTCGCCGCCGAGCACCTTCGCGGCTCCGTCTCGGCCCTGCTGACCAGCGCGCGCGCGGAGGCCGGGTCGGCGGCGGCAATGGAGCAGGCGGCCGGGCGGCTGTCCGCCGCCGTGGCGGGGGCCGTCGAGCGGCAGCACGCGGCGATGGACGCGGGCCGCGACCCGGCCGAGCGCTGGCTGGCCCTGGGTAGCGCGGCCATGCTCGTGCTCGGCATCGGCGTGGCCGTGTCGCTCGGCCGCGGCATCGCCCGCCCGCTGCGCCGCGTCACCCGGGCGATGGAGCGGCTCGCGGCCGGCGAGCACGAGGTCGAGATCCCCGGCCACGGCCGCCGCGACGAGCTTGGCGCCATGGCCGCGGCGCTCTCGCTGCTCCGCGACAACGCCCGCGCCAGCCTGACCCGGGAGGCCGACCGGAGCGGGGAGGCTCGCCACGCCGAGCAGGAGACGCGGCGCGCGGTGGGCGCGCTGGTCGACGAGGTCGAGGGCAAGGTGCTGGGCGTGGCACGCTCGGTCGAGGCCTCGGCCGAGGACATGCGCCGGATCGCCCGGGGCATGGCGGCGGCAGTCGACGGGACCGGCGAACGGGCCGGCGGCGTCGGCCGCCGCGCGGAGGAGATGAGCGGCAACGTGGCCGAGGCGGCGGCGGCGGCCGAGCGGCTCTCGGCCTCGATCAACGAGATCGGCCGGAAGGCCGGCAGCTCGTCCGGCACGGCCGAGCGCGCGGCCGATCAGGCCGGCGACGCCAACCGGCAGATCCAGGGCCTGGCCGAGGCCGCCCAGCGCATCGGCGAGGTGGTGCGGCTGGTCAGCGCCATCGCCGAGCAGACCAACATGCTGGCGCTCAACGCCACCATCGAGGCGGCGCGCGCCGGGGAGGCCGGCAAGGGCTTCGCGGTGGTGGCGGGCGAGGTCAAGAGCCTGGCGACGCAGACCGCCAAGGCGACCGAGGAGATCGCCGCCCAGATCACCGCGATCCAGGAGTCGACCGGCGGCGCGGTGGACACCATCGACCGGGTGACGACGGTGATCGCCGAGCTCAGCCGCACCGCCACGGAGATCGCCGACGCGGTCGATCAGCAGGACGCCGCGGCTCGCGAGATCGCCCGCACCATCGCCGCGGCCGCCGGCGGCAGCGGCGACGTCAGCCGCCAGATCGGCGAGGTGCGCACGGCCATCGAGCAGACCGGCGCCTCGGCCCGCGAGCTGCTCGCCTACTCCGAATCCCTGCAGCAGGACTGCGCCCGGCTCGACCGCGAGATCGTCGGCTTTGTAACCGACGTCCGGGCCGGAGCGTGAGGCGGGGGATCGTGCGCGGCCGATCCCGGACGGCTCGCGCCTGGCGCGGATCGCCAAGCGCCTGGTGGGCGCCCATCGCGCCTGGCCCCGAGGCGCGACGGCGTGATGAGGGACCGAGCGCTCCAGGTCATCCGGCGCGCCAAAAGCCCGGGGGGCGTCCTCGGGCACGATGATGACGGGGCTCCGGTGGCGGTCGCCGACGTAGCGGTCGAGGACGCGGGGGCCGTCGGCCTCGTCCAACGCGGCGTCGCAGAGCCGGCCCGGCCCGCCGACGCCGGTGAGCGGTCACCGACCGGCGTCGGTCCGTCCTCGCTGAACAGGCCGAAACCGTCATAACACAAGCGTTTCCGTTTGGCGCGGACCCGGCACCGGCCTGCGCCCCTGCCCGGCCACCCAAGCACACTGTCGTTGGGTGGCCGGGCGAGGGAGCGGCCGGCGATGCCGCTTGAGCCGGCAACGCGCTCGTCGCCACCCGAGCCAAGCCTGGGCGCCGGGCCGTCCTCCGAGCCTGCGGCTCACCGAGGAGGACCGGCGGTGACCGGAGCGGAGCTGCGCGAGGCGACACCGTGCCTCGGCAACGGATTCAATAGCGCATGTGCCCCCACCGTTTACCGAAGCTCAACTGCATATCTGAATACTCCGCCATGGCGGGAAGCGGCGGGACCGGCCGGAAATCCCGAATCGCAGTCGGCGGGGGAAGCAGCGTTGGCCCATACGCGATCGAGCACGGCGTCCACCGGCGGGACCGGGCCCGCCGGTCGCCGCGCCCTCGGGCGGCGGAAGGCCTCCTGGCGGCAGAGGCTGCACGCCTGGTGGGAAGGCTACGAACTCGACACCGCGGTGGCGCCGGCCGGCGCGGCAGCCGCGGCGGCCGATCCGGTCGAGGAGGTGCCCGCGGGCAGCTCGCTCTACTGGTCGGCCACCCGCATCGAGATCGTCGAGGCGGTGTGGGGCGACGGCTTCCACACCCCCGGCGGCGCCGAGCACGTGCCCATGCTGATCAAGCCGTTCGGCCTCAACAAGACCATGAGCGTGCTCGATCTCGGCGCCGGGCTCGGCGGCACCACGCGGCTGATGGCCGAGCAGACCGGCGCGTGGGTCACCGGTCTGGAGGAGGACGAGGTTCTGCGCAACCACGGCATGGCCCGGTCGCGCAAGCAGAAGCTCGACCGGCAGGCGCCGATCGGCTTCTGGGATCCCGACAAGCCGGCCTTCGACAAGAAGTTCGACGCCGTCTTCGCCAAGGAATGCTTCTTCCGTGTCCGGTTCAAGGAGGACGTCCTCGACGCCGTGCGGGCCAGCCTGAAGCCGCGCGGCCAGTTCCTGTTCACCGACTATGTTCTGCGCCATTCCGCCAGCACCGGCGCGGCGATGGAGAGCTGGGCGGCGAGCGAGGAGCAGACGCCCTATCCCTGGACCGTCGGTCACTACGTCGAACGGCTGAAGGCGCTGAAGCTCGACGTGCGCATCGCCGAGGACATGACCGATCTGCACTGCCGGCTCGTGCGATCAGCCTGGGAGCGGATGAGCGGCGAGCTGGCCGGGCTGCGGCCGGATGCCGAGACCCAGGCGCTGGTGGTGCGCGAGGCCGAGCTGTGGAACCGCCGGGTCGCGGCGCTCGAGACCGGGGATCTGCGGCTCTACCGCTTCTTCGCGCTTGCCTGAGCGGCGGCCTGAGCGGCGGACCGAACGGCGATTGACAGCGCCGGGCCGGCCGCCTAGCTACAGCAAGCTTGTGTTCCGTCATCGCTTGGCAGGATCCTGATGCGCATCGCCAACTCGCTGAAGTCGCTGAAGACGCGTCACCGGGCGTGCCGCATCATTCGGCGCAAAGGCCGGGTCTACGTGATCAACAAGGAGAACCCGCGCTTCAAGGCCCGCCAGGGCTGAGGCTGTGGCCCTGGCCCACGCCTGTTTGCGCTCGATCGAAGGCCGGATTGGGCACCCGCCCTGCCTGACGGCCTCCTCGGGTTGACCCGCGACCTCGGACTGACCGCCGTTCGGGCTGACCCCCATTCGGGTTGACCCCCATTCGGGTTGACCCACGACGGTCATCGCCGCGGCCCGCGTCCCGCGAGCGGCTACCACCGGGCTCACGCCCCGACTCGACCAAGACCTCCTTCTGTCCGGGTCCCGGCCGCTGATCGCGTGACCGCGCGGCTGGAGCTGACGCGGCCGCTTGTGCGCCCGGCCGGCAATCAGGCATGCTCAACGGGAACACGTGTGGTACGGGCGGGGAGCGGCGCTCATGAGGATGCCGGAGCCGGACCGGCAGGTGCTCGCCCGGCGCTGCGAGATCGTCGCCCGCCTGCGCGAGCTGGTGCCGGGCGAGGGCGTGATCGACGAGGAGGTCGAGCGCCGCGCCTATGAGAGCGACGGCCTGACCGCCTACCGCACGCTGCCCATGGTCGTGGTGCTGCCGTCGAGTACCGGGCAGGTCAGTCGCGTGCTGCGCTATTGCCACGAGGAGGGCCTCAAGGTGGTGCCGCGCGGCGCCGGCACCTCGCTGAGCGGCGGCGCCCTGCCGCTCGCCGACGGTATCCTGCTGGGCCTGTCGAAGCTGAGCCGGATTCTCGAGGTCGACCTGCCGAACCGTTGCGTGCGCGCCCAGCCTGGCGTCACCAACCTCGGCATCACCGCGGCGGTCGAGCACGCCGGCTTCTACTACGCGCCCGATCCGTCGAGCCAGATCGCCTGCACCATCGGCGGCAACATCGCCGAGAACTCGGGCGGCGTGCACTGCCTCAAGTACGGGCTGACCACGCACAACGTGCTGGGGCTCGAGCTGGTGCTCATGGACGGCTCGGTGCTGCGGGTCGGCGGCAAGGCGCTCGACGCCGCCGGCTACGACCTGCTGGGCCTGCTGACCGGCTCGGAAGGGCTGCTCGGCGTGGTCACCGAGGTGACCGTGCGCATCCTGCCCCGGCCGGAGACCCAGCGCGCGCTGCTGCTCGGATTTCCCTCGTCGGAGGCGGCGGCGGCCTGCGTCGGCCGGATCATCGGCGCCGGCATCATCCCGGGCGGGCTCGAGATGATGGACCGGCCGGCGATCCACGCCGCGGAGGACTTCGTGCACGCCGGCTACCCGCTCGACGTCGAGGCCCTGCTGATCGTCGAGCTCGACGGGCCGGCCGTGGAGGTCGACCGGCTGATCGGGTGGGTCGAGGCCCTGGCGCGCGGCTGCGGTGCCTCCGCGGCGCGGGCCAGCGCGAGCGAGGCCGAGCGGGCCCGCTTCTGGGCGGGGCGCAAGGCCGCGTTCCCCGCGGTCGGCCGGCTGTCGCCCGACTATTACTGCATGGACGGCACCATCCCCCGGCACCAGTTGCCGCGGGTGCTCGAGGCCATCGCCGCCATGGGTCGCCGCTACGGCCTGCGCTGCGCCAACGTCTTCCACGCCGGCGACGGCAATCTGCACCCGCTCATCCTCTACGACGCCAACACGCCCGGCGAGCTGGAGCGGGCCGAGGCGTTCGGCGCCGAGATCCTCAAGCTGTGCGTCGAGGTGGGCGGCGTGCTGACCGGCGAGCACGGCGTCGGCGTCGAGAAGCGCGACCTGATGGAGGTGCAGTTCGACGAGATCGACCTCGCGCAGCAGCAGCGGGTCAAATGTGCCTTCGACCCGGCGAGCCGGCTCAACCCCGGCAAGATGTTCCCGAAGCTGCACCGCTGCGCCGAGCTGGGCCGCGTGCACGTCCATCACGGGCGGACCCGCTTCCCCGACCTGCCGCGCTTCTGAGCCATGACCGCCACCGGCCCCGACGAGCGCCTGACGCCGGCGACGGCCGGGGAGGTGCTCGAGGCCGTGCGCGAGGCCGGCGTCGCCGGGCGGCCGCTGGAGGTGGTCGGGGCCGGCTCCAAACGGGCGCTTGGACGGCCGGTGCAGGCAGAGCTGACCCTGGACGTCTCCGGCCTGCGCGGCATCCGCCTCTACGAGCCGGAGGAGCTGGTGCTGTCCGCCGAACCCGGCACGCCCGTGGCGGAGATCGAGGCGGCGCTGACCCGGTCGGGCCAGATGCTCGCCTTCGAGCCGGCCGACTGGGGGCCGCTCTGGGACCAGCCGGCGGACCGGGGCACCCTGGGCGGCGCCGTGGCGTGCAACCTGTCGGGTCCGCGCCGCTTCAAGGCGGGGGCGGCGCGCGACCATGTGCTCGGCTTCGAGGCGGTCAGCGGGCGCGGCGAGGCGTTCAAGAGCGGCGGGCGGGTGATGAAGAACGTCACCGGCTACGACCTGAGCAAGCTGGTGACCGGCTCGTTCGGCACCCTTGCCGTGCTGACCCAGGTGACCGTCAAGGTCATGCCGGCGCCCGAGGCGACGCGGACCCTCATCGTGCACGGCCTCGACGACGATGCCGCGGTGGCGGCGCTCACCCGCGCGGTGCACAGCCCCCATGAGGTGAGCGGCGCCGCCCATCTGCCGACTGCCGCGGCGGCGCGGACCGTGCTGGCGGACCCTCCAGGCATGGCGGACGCGGCGGCGACGGCGATTCGGGTCGAGGGCTTCCCGGAGTCGGTCGAGGCGCGGGCGGACGGGCTGCGCCGGGAGCTGGGACGGCTCGGCCCGGTCCGGACGCTCGAGGCCGAGGTGTCCCGGGCCTTCTGGCGCCAGGTTCGCGACGTCGCGCCGTTCGTCCCGACGGCGGCGGCGGTCCCGGCGATCCTCTGGCGCCTGTCGGTGCCGCCGGCGGAGGCGCCCGCGGTGCTCGGGCGGATCGCCGCCGAGCGGCCGGCCGCGCACTATCTGGACTGGGCCGGTGGGCTGATCTGGCTGTCCCTGGAGCCGGCGGAGGCCGGTCCGGAGGCCGCGGCCCCCGTCGTCCGGGCCGCGCTGGAGAGCCTGGGCGAGACGGCGGGCGCGCACGCGACGCTGGTCCGCGCCCCGGAGCCGCTGCGGGCATCCGTCGAGGTCCTGCCGCCCCAGGCCGGCGCGCTCGAGGGGCTGAACCGCCGGCTGAAGGCGGCGTTCGACCCGCTGGGCATCCTCAATCCCGGCCGCCTGAGCGCCGGGCTGTAGCCGCCCTCCGCGCCGCCTCGGTCAGCAGGACCGCGGTGATCAGAGCGGCCCAGAGCGATCCCGGAATCGCCGAGGCCCGCGCCGCGGCGACGATCAGGCTGACCGCCACCGACCAGAGGGTGGAGACCAGGGCGGCGCCGGCCAACGCCAGCAGGAGGTCATGGCCTTCCCGGCGCATCTGCCGGAGCGCGTGGAGGCCGGGCGCCGCCACCGCCGCCGCCAGAAGGATCGCCGCGGGATCCATCCCCGAGGGACGGGCCGGCCGTCAGCCACCCTGCCCGTCCGGTCGGGACGGGCCCTCCGCGAGCGCGGGGGTGGGGCGTCGGACAGGCCGGGACGAT
Source organism: uncultured Mycobacteriaceae bacterium (assembly GCA_964613585.1). Taxonomy (GTDB): domain Bacteria; phylum Pseudomonadota; class Alphaproteobacteria; order DSM-16000; family Inquilinaceae; genus CAZTHL01. The sequence goes on from CAZTHL010000005.1 coordinate 76,411, forward strand.
GACAACGAGGGCGGCGGCGCGGCGGTCGGACCGGGCGCGCAGTCGGGGTCGGCGATGGACGCCATGAGCCACTGCCGGGTCTGCTGCAGCTTCTGCTCGTGGGTGATCTTCAGGCCGAAAACGTCCTTGACATAGAAGACGTCCACCGCCCGCACGCCGTAGGTCGAGACCTTGGCGCTGGAGATCTGCAGGGACAGCTCGGTCAGCGCGTGGGTGACGTCGTACAGCAGGCCCGGCCGGTCGCGCCCGTTGACCTCGATGACGGTGTGCGTGTTGCTGGCGTTGTTGTCGATCAGGACCCGCGGCTGCACCTTGAAGACGCGGGTGCGGCTCGGCAGCGCGGTGCGCCGCTTCTCGAGCTCCTTGAGCGGGCTCAGCTCGCCGCTCAGGCCGCGGTCGATGATCACCGCCAGCTTGGCCAGCTTGTCCGGCGCCTCGAAGGGCCCGCCGACAAAGGCGTCCTGGACCGAGAAGACGTCGAGCGCCATGCCGTTGGTCAGGGTGAAGATCTTGGCGTCGACGATGTTGGCGCCGCACACCGCGAGGGCGCCGGCGAGGCTCGAGAACAGCCCCGGATGGTCGCCGGCGACGATGGTGATCTCCGTCACGCCGCTGGTCCAGTCGACCCGGGTGTCGATCACCAGGGAGTTGAGCTCACGCTCGGCCTGGCGCACCAGCCGAGCGTGGCGGGCGTGGGCCTCCGCGTCGAAGGACAGCCAGTAGCCGGGATAGCCGCGGCTGAGGAAGGTGTCGATCGCGTCGGCCGGCCAGACAACCGCCAAGGCCCGACGCACATTCTCCTGGGCGGCAAGGACCCGTCGGTCGCGGCCGGCCGAACCCTGGCTGCCCGAAATGCGGTCCATCGAGCGGTAGTACAGGTTCGCCAGCAGCGTGCCCTTCCAGGCCGTCCACCGGCCGGGCCCGACCGCGCTGATGTCGACGCAGGTGAGAACGAACAGGAGCCGCAGACGCTCGGGCGACTCGACGGTCCACACGAAGTCCTCGACCGTCTTGTCGTCCTCGATGTCGCGCTTCAGCGCGGCCCGGCTCATGACCAGGTGGTTCAGGACCAGCCACTCGGTGGTCTCGGTCTCCTCGTCGGTCAGGCCGAGGCGGGGGCCCAGATGCCGCGCGATGCGCGCCCCGATCACCGAGTGGTCGCCGCCGCGCCCCTTGGCGATGTCATGCAGGAGCACCGCCACGTAGAGGGCGCGGCGCGAGGCGACCCCCTTCATCACCTCCGCGGCGAGCGGCATGGTGTCCGACAGCTCCCCCGTCTCCAGCTTGTGGAGATGGCCGATGGCGAACAAGGTGTGCTCGTCGACCGTGTAGACGTGGTACATGTCGTACTGCATCTGCGCGACGACCCGCCCGAAGTCGGGCACGAAGCGTCCCAGTACCCCCGCCTCGTTCATGCGCCGCAAGGCCAGCTCGGGCGCCTTGTCGGAGGTGAGGATCTCCAGGAACAGGCGGTTGGCCTCGGGATCCTGGCGCAGCTTGGCGCCGACCTGGCGGAGCGATCGGGCGATCAGCCGAAGCGCGTTGGGATGGACGTCCAGCTCATGGCGCTGGGCCACGTGGAACAGGCGGATCAGGTCGACCGGGCGCTCGCGGAACCAGCTCTCCGAGGTGACGTTGAGCCGCCCGCGATCGATCTTGAAGCCGTCGAGGTATCGCGGACCGAACGGCGGCAGCAGGCTGCGCCGCGGCTTGCGCTGGCTTTCCGCCTCCAGCGCCGCGCAGACAATGCGCGTCAGATCGCCGACGTCCTTGGCGACCAGGAAATAGTGCTTCATGAAGCGCTCGACCCGGGCGGTCGACGAGGCGCCGCTGTCCCGGTCGACATAGCCCATCCGGGTGGCGATCTCGGTCTGCACGTCGAAGGTCAGGCGCTCCTCGGCCCGCCCGGCCAGGTAGTGCAGATGGCAGCGCAGGGTGGACAGGAAGTTGGCCGCCTTGGCGAAGCGCTGCGCCTCCTCGCGGCTGAGCACCCCCTTGCCGACCAGCCCGTCGATGTCGTGGACTTGGTAGAGATACTTGGCGATCCAGAACAGGGTCTGCAGATCGCGCAGCCCGCCCTTGCCTTCCTTGACGTTCGGCTCGAGCACGTAGCGGCTGTCCCCGAGCTTCTGATGCCGATCGTCGCGCTCGGCCAGCTTGGCTTCGACGAAGGCCGGGCCGGTGCCGACGATGACCTCCCGATGCAGCCGGCGCCGCAGCTCGCGCTCGAGCTGGCGGCGGCCCCACAGGAAGCGCGTCTCCAGCAGGTTGGTGCGGATGGTCATGTCCTGCCGGGCGCCGCGCAGGCATTCCTCCACCGTCCGCACCGCGTGCCCCACCTTCAGGCCCAGGTCCCAGAGCAGGTAGAGCATGAACTCGGTGATCTCCTCGATCGTCCCGAGCGTATTCTCCGGCTTCTTCTCGGGCAGGAGAAAGAGCAGATCGATGTCCGAGAAGGGGGCGAGCTCGGCCCGGCCGTAGCCGCCGGTGGCGATGATCGCCATCTCGGGTGGCTCGGAATCGGGCTGGGCGGGAGCCAGAAGCTCGGCCGCCAGGTCGGCCAGCAGGCAGGTCAGCCGGTCGGCCAGATAGGCCTGCGCCTTCATGCATTCCGGACCGGCCGTGTTCTCCTCAAAGAAGCGGCGTCGGATCTCCCGCCGGCCGTCCTCGAGGGTCCGGCGCAGCACGGCCAGGGCCTGCCTCTGCAGCTGAGCCCCCACGCCGCCCGTCTCGAGCGCCAGGGCCTGCAGCCCCTGGCCGACGGCCCGCGTGTCGACGATGTCGGCCGCGTCGCGCGGCGGCACCAGGACCGGGGGCTCGCCGCCCGGCTCGGGGGGGCGCCGGCGCAGGTACAGCATGCTTCTCCAGGTCGGCGTTGTCGTCGGCGTCGACGTCCCGGTCTGCCGGGGTGTCAGCATGATGCGTGTCCGAAGACGGCTGCGGAGACCTGCCTAGAACCCTTTGTGCTTCTGAAGGAAATTCAATACGGCCAGAAGCACGTCGCGGACCTCCCGGTCGGGTGCGGACGGCCCGTTCGTCATAAGCTCCGTCCTGGGTACGCCATCGACCGCTAGCGTTCGATTAATGCGGTCCAGCTGGGCAAGCGCCTCGGCGATCTGCCCGCGCAGCTCGGCAATGTCCTGGCGCACGGAATGCAGCTCCTGCACGACGTCGTCCGGAACCGAAGGCGGCGGCAGGACGGCATCCTTCGCCATGTCGAGAACCACCCGCCACGTGCCGTTCTCGGCCTTGAAGCCTTCAAGCTTGCCACGCTGCAGCCGCTTCCGCACGGTCTCCACGGGAACGCCCAGCATGCGCGCGGCGGTGCCGATATCCGTTGTGGTGCGATTGACCTCGACCTGGCCCATTCCGGACTGCTCGACGCTTGCTGCCAGAAATTATATTGCGCGGCCGACCGGCCCCTTGTCCAGTCAAATGCGGATCGCCGCCTTACCCAAGATCTGGCAGCAGCTGGCGCAGTCGGTAAAGGGTTTCCAGAGCATCCCTTGGGCTCAGCTCGTCCGGATTGATCGAGGCCACCATGCGCTCGATCTCCGATCGAGCCGGGGTCACCGTCGGCGACCTCGGCTCCGCGGTCCGCGCCATGGCGCTGAACAGCGGCAAATCCTCAAGCAGCGCGGCGGTTCGGCGTCCCTTGTCGCCCTGCTCGAGCCCGTCAAGCACGCACTGGGCGCGCTCGGTGACCGAGGCCGGCAGGCCGGCAAGCCGGGCGACATGAATGCCGTAGGAGCGATCGGCCGCGCCTGGCGCCACCTCGTGCAGGAAGGCGATGTCCCCCTGCCATTCCTTGACCCGCATTGTATGGCAGGAGAGCGCCTCCAGCTGCCCGGACAGAGCCGTCAGCTCGTGGTAATGGGTGGCGAACAGGGTCCGGCACCGATTGACCTCGTGGAGGTGCTCGAGACAGGCCCAGGCGATCGACAGACCATCGAAGGTCGCCGTGCCGCGGCCGATCTCGTCGAGGATGACGAGCGACCGGTCGGTCGCCTGATTGAGGATGGCGCCGGTCTCGATCATCTCGACCATGAAGGTCGAGCGGCCGCGGGCCAGCTCGTCGGCGGCGCCGATCCGGCTGAACAGGCGATCGACCACGCCCAGCCGGGCCTTCTCGGCAGGCACGAAGCCGCCGGCCTGGGCCAACAGGGCGATCAACGCATTCTGCCGCAGAAAGGTCGACTTGCCAGCCATGTTGGGACCGGTCAGCAGCCAAAGGCGCTGTCCGGGAGAGAGATCGCAATTGTTCGGCACGAACGCGGCGGCCTCGCCCGCGGCGGCCTCGACGACCGGATGCCGGCCGCCGACGATGGTGAATCCGCGACCATCGTCGATCTCCGGTCGGCGGAAGCGGCGCTCCTCCGCCAGCTCCGCCTGGGCGGCGGCGACGTCGACGGCGGCCAGGGCCCGGGCGGTGGCGGCGATGGCCTCGGCGCCGTCGACGACCCGCGAGACCAGGTGATCAAGGAGGCTCAGCTCGAGGGCGAGGGCCTTCTCGCCGGCATCCGCGATGTCGCGCTCGAGCGCGGCAAGCTCGGCGGTGGTGAAGCGGACCCCGCTCGACAGGGTCTGGCGGTGGATGAAGGTCTCGGCCCGGGGCGGCGCCGCCAGCTTGTCCGCGTGCGCCGTCGTCACCTCGACGAAATAGCCGAGAACATTGTTGTGCCGGATTTTCAGCCCGGTGATGCCGGTCTCCCGGACATACCGCTGCTGCAGGGCCGCGATCAGCCGACGCGACTCGTCCCGCAAGGTCCGGAGCTCATCAAGGCCCGGATGATAGCCCGGCAGGATGAACCCGCCGTCCCGGGCCATGGCGGGCACCTCGCCCTGGAGCGCAGCCTGCAGCTCGGCGATCAGCTCCCCGTGCCCGCCAAGCGCCGCGGCGGCATGGCAAACAAGCTCCGGCACCACGGAAAGCCGCGGCGTGGCCGGCGTGGCCGGCTCGATCGCCCCGCGCACGTCCTCGGCCCGCAGCAGGCCATCCCGAACGGCCGATACGTCACGCGGCCCGCCACGTCCTAGGCTGATCCGGCCGAGGGCGCGCTCCAGGTCGGGGCAGCCGCGCAGCAGGGCGCGCACATCCGCCCTGAGCCGCGCCTCGTCGAGGAAGAAGGACACCGCGTCGAGCCGGCGGACGATCGCCGCCGGATCGGTCAGAGGAGCGCCGACATGCCCGGCGAGAAGCCGGGACCCGGCGCCCGTGACGGTGCGATCGAGCGTGTCCAGCAGGCTCCCCTTGCGCTCGCCGGCCAGCGTTCTCGTGAGTTCGAGATTGCGGCGGGTTGCGCCGTCGATCTCCAGCGCGCTATCCCGGGTCGAGCGGCGCGGCGGCGCCAGCCGGGGCAGCCGGCCGCGCTGCGTCATGTCGACATAGTCGATCAGCGCGCCGGCGGCGGCGATCTCGGCGCGCGAGAAGTCGCCGAACGCATCGAGAGTCCCCACCCGGTACAGATCGAGCAGACGGCGCCGGCCGGCCTCGCTGTCGAACCGGCTGTCCGGCTGCACCGTCAATCGGTCGCGCCATTCTCCGAACAGGTCGAGTAATGCCGGGGTCCGGGACACTCTTTCGGCCGTCAGCACCTCGGTCGGCTCGAACCGGGCGAGGGCGGCGCCGAGACAGTCCGGCCGGGTCGGCTCGCACAGAAGCTGTCCCGTGGTGATGTCAGCGACGGCCAATCCCAGGCCGCTCTCCGCGGCCGGCCCGACCAGGGCCACCGCGGCCAGATAGTTGTTGGCGCGGGGCTCCAGCAGGCTGTCTTCGGTGAGCGTGCCCTGGGTCACAACGCGGGTCACCTCACGCCGCACCGGCCCCTTCGCGCCACGGCCGCGCGCCGACGGCTCCTCCACTTGGTCGCAGATCGCGACCTTGAAGCCCCGGCGGATCAATCGGGCCAGATAGCCTTCGTAGGCGTGCACGGGAACGCCTGCCATGGGGATGTCCTGGCCGTCGTGCTGGCCGCGGCGCGTCAAGGTGATGTCGAGAGCCGCCGCGGCGGCCACGGCGTCATCGAAGAAGAGCTCGAAGAAGTCCCCCATGCGGAAGAACAGCAGGCAGTCGGGATGCGCGTCCTTGGCCTCCCGGTACTGCTGCATCATCGGGGTCAGCGAGGACTGACCGCGGCGCTCGGGCTCTGAGCTGTCCACGGCTGGGCTCTGACGACGGTCCAGGCGGTACGAACGGAGCTAGGCGTGCGCGACCCGGCCGACCCGGGCCGGCACCGCGCCGAGCGGGTCCCGGCGATCGGTCACGGCTCGGCCCACCAGGTCTCGACGACCGCGCCGTAAAGCGGGATCACCTCGCGAACGAAGTCGAGATCGCCCCAATAGGCGAAGCGATCCACATCCGAGTAATAGAGCGGCACCACGTAATGACCTTCCAGCAAGGTGCGATCCAGGGCCCGGGCGGCTCCCACCAGCGCCGCCCGGGTGCGCGCATTGGTCAGCCTGTCGATCAGGGCATCGACCACCGGATCCTGGACACCGGGATAGTTCCGGGTGCCCTCGGTGTCGGCGGCGGCGCTGCTCCAGTAGAACGCCTGCTCGGCGCCGGGCGACAGGGTCACGCCCCAGGAGTGGGCGATCACGTCGAAGTCGTAGGTGGCCGTGCGCTCGCGGTACTGGGCGCTGTCGACCGGCCGGATCGATGCCTCGATGCCGAGCCGTCTCAGCGAGTCCGCGTAGGCCAGGGCGATGCGCTCGCGGGACGGGCCGTTGAGGAGGATCTCGAAGCGGAATTCCCGGCCCGTTTCACCATGGGTCAGGACATTGTCTTCAACGCGCCAGCCGGCGTCCTGTAGGAGCCGCCTGGCGATCCGGAGATTGGCCCGGAAGCCGCCCGGCCGATCCGCCGACGGCGGCGCCTGGACGCGCTCGAACAGGGCCGAAGGCAGGCTCGACCGGTGCTCGCCGAGGAGCTCGAGCTCGACACCCGCGGGCGCCCCTCGCGCCGACAGCTCGGAATTCTCGAAGTAGCTGCCGATCCGACGGTACTGGCCATGCAACAGGTTCTGATTGATCCATTCGAAATGGAACGCGTGCAGCAGCGCCTCGCGAACGCGGCTGTCGCGGAACAAATCGCGTCGGGTGTTCAGGGCAAAGCCGGTCATGCCGGTCGGACGGCGCTGAGGCAGCTCGAGCCGGGTGACCCGGCCATCGGCCACCGCCGGGAAGCCATAGCCGGTCGCCCAACGCTCGCCGCTGGTTTCCCTCCGGAGGACGAACTCCCCGGCCTTGAACGCCTCGAACTCGATGGACGCATCCCGGAAGCAGTCGAAGCGCAGGGTCTGAAAGTTATGGTGGCCCCTGAAGGCGGGCAGATCCTGGCCCCACCAGTCCTCGACACGCTCGAACACGATGCGACGGCCGGGATCCACCTCGGCGATGCGGTAGGGCCCCGACCCGAGCGGAGCCCGCAGCGTGGTCTGGTCGATGGCGTGATCCTCATGGTGCGCGCTGCTGAGCAGCGGCATGAGCCCCAGGACCAGCGGCGTCTCACGCTCGGCCTCCGGCGACAGCCGGAAGCGCACGCCGAGGGAGCCGACGGGCTCGATCGACTCGATGAAGCCGTAGTTGCGCCGGAAACTCGGATGGCCGTGCTCGCGCAGCGCCTCCACCGTGAAGATGACGTCGTCCACGGTGATCGGCGAGCCGTCGTGAAACCGGGCCCGCGGGTCGAGCCGGAAGGTCACCCACGAGCGGTCGGGCGGGGTCTCGATGCTCTCGGCAACGTAACCGTAGAGGGAGAAGGGCTCGTCCCAGGAGCGCGCCATCAGGCTGGCGAAGTGGTAGGCGCGCACCCCGGGCGCCGTTCGGCCGAGCACGATGAAGGGGTTCAACGTGTCGAATGATCCGGTGCATCCCTGGCTCAGTTCGCCGCCCTTTGGCGCTTCGGGATTGGCATAGTCGAAATGAGCGAAGTCCGGTCCGTACTTGGGCATGCCATGGGCCGCGATGCCATGACGTGGTCCCTCCGCGCCCGTCGCGTCGGCCGCCCATCCAAGGCTTGCCAGGATCAGAGCAATGATCAGCGGGACCATCGGTGCCGGTGCCAGCATGTCGGGCCTCAACGCGCGTGCCGGGAGCGGATGACGGAAGGAGACATGGGAACCCGGCGCCGGCAAGGCGCGGGTCGGCACGCGCCATGGCGCCCGGCCGTGCAATTTCCTAGAGTGTCCAGAGCGAGCCCAACCCGGGAATTCCCATGCTTCTGTCCAAGATATCGATTGGCGTCAATCCGCCATGGGACATCAACGCCGTGATTGAGAACCCGTACGGCGGCGAGCCCGTCAAGTACGAGGTCGACAAGGAGTCCGGCGCCACCGTGGTCGACCGGTTCCTCCACACGGCCATGTTCTATCCCGGCAATTACGGGTTCGTGCCGCATACCCTGTCGGGCGACGGCGATCCGGTGGACATCCTCGTGGTCGGCCGTGTGGCGGTGGTGCCCGGCGCCATCCTGCGCAGCCGCCCGGTCGGCGTGCTGGTCATGGAGGACGAGGCCGGCGAGGATGAGAAGATCATCGCGGTCCCGGTGGACAAGCTCTACCCTTACTACTCGGGCGTCAACACGTACAAGGACCTGCCCGAGATCGAGCTGGATCGCATGTCCCACTTCTTCGCGCATTACAAGGATCTCGAGAAGGGCAAATGGGCCCGCATCCTGCGATGGGGCGGGCCTGACGAGGCAGCGGCCATGATCAACAAGGGGGTCGACCGCGCCCGCTCCCAGGCGGCCGGCTCGTGGGAGGCAGGCTGACATGGCGGCGGCCCCCGATCCGCGCCTGGAGATCGTTGTTGGCGACATCACGGCGCTGTCCGTGGACGTCGTGGTGAACGCCGCCAATGAACGCCTGAAGCGCGGCGGCGGTGTCGACGGGGCCATTCACCGGGCGGCCGGGCCGGACCTGCAGGAGCATCTCGACACCCACCTCGCGGGATGCGCGACCGGCCACTGCGTGGCAAGCCCGGCCTTCGGCCTGTCCGCACGGCACATCGTTCACTGTGTCGGGCCGGTGTGGCACGGCGGCGGCTCCGGCGAGGAGGCGAAGCTGGCCTCGTGCTACCGCCGGGCGCTCGAGATCGCGGCCGACCTCAAGGCGCGGACGATCGCCTTTCCCGCGATCAGGACGGGCGTCTATGGCTTTCCGCCCGACTCCGCGGCGCGCATCGCCGTCGCCACCGTGCGGCAAGGCCTCGAGGACATCGATACGATTCAGAAAGTCTTCTTCGTCTGCTTCAACGAGGACGCTGCGACATCGTTTCGCCGGGTCTTCGCATCGGATCATCTGCCGTCCTGAGCGCGTTCTCCCGGCAGTCCCGTTGGCTGCGGCGGTGCTGCGCCCGACAGCCGTACGTGTCCGTCGTCCTCCCTTGGGAACAGGCACCGTCTTCCGTGGCTTGAGGCCGTCGAGCAATTCTGACGCGCGCACCGCCTTGCCAATCGGAAAGGCGCCCTGCGGGCCGCGGCGGAAGGGCTGCTTTCTTATGCGCGAGGCGCCATGTCGATTCGCAACCTGAGCTATCTCTTCAATCCTTCATCGATCGCCATCATCGGCGCCAGCAAGTCGCCGAAATCGGTCGGCGAGGTCGTCGCGCGGAACCTGTACACCGGCGGCTTCGACGGTCCGGTCCTCGCTGTCAACCCCCACGAGCGATCGATCCAATCGGCGCTCGCCTATCACAGCGTCGACGAGCTGCCGGACGGAACACCGGACATGGCGGTCATCTGCACGCCGCCCGAGACCGTGCCGCCCCTGGTCGAGGCTCTGGGCCGTCGCGGGACCAAGGCGGTGATCGTGATCTCGGCCGGCTTCAGCGAGGGCGACGGCGCGCCAGGCAAGGCCTTGACCCAGGCGATGCTGGGAGCGGCCAAGCCGCGGCTCATGCGGATCGTCGGACCGAACTGTCTCGGCATCGCCGTGCCGTCGCGCGGGATCAACGCGAGCTTCGTCCACCTTCATCCCAAGCCGGGGTCGATCGCCTTCGTGACGCAGTCGGGCGCGGTGGGCACGGCGGTGGTCGACTGGGCGACCCACCGGAACATCGGCTTCTCGCATGTGGTGTCGCTGGGCAACATGAGCGATGTCGACTTTGGAGACATGCTGGATTACCTGGGCGGCGACCCGCACACTCGAGCCATCCTTCTGTACATCGAGTCGGTGACCGACGCCCGGAAGTTCATGTCCGCCGGACGCCAGGCCGCGCGCTCAAAGCCGGTGATCGTGATCAAGGCCGGGCGCGGCGCCGCCGCCGCGCGGGCGGCAGCCAGCCATACCGGAGCCCTGGCCGGGGCCGACGAGGTCTATGACGCCGCGTTCCGCCGCGCCGGCATGCTGCGCGTCTTCGGGATGGTCGAGCTGTTCGACGCCGTCGAGACGCTCGCCTCCGGCCTGCAGATCCGCAGCGATAAACTGACGATCCTGACCAACGGCGGCGGCATCGGTGTGCTCGCCGCGGAGGCGGTCGCCGACCGTGGCGGGACGATTGCCGAACTGGCGCCGGAAACCCTTGGCAGGCTCGAGGCCGTACTGCCGCCGACCTGGTCGCGCGGCAACCCGGTGGACATCATCGGCGACGCACCCGGCGAGCGCTACGCCGCCGCGCTCGAGATCCTGCTCGACGATCCGGGACGCAACGCCATCCTCGTCCTGAACTGCCCGACGGCCATAGCGGACAGCCTGGAGGCCGCCGACGCGGTGGCCGGCGTACTGGAGAAACGCAGGCGGTCCCCGGTGCTGACCAGCTGGCTCGGTGAGGGCGCGGCGGAGTCGGCGCGTCGCCTGTTTGCCGAGCGTCGCATTCCAAGCTACGAGACCCCGGGCCAGGCCACGACCGGCTTCATGCATCTGGTAAAGTACAAGCAGAGCCAGATCGCCTTGCTGCAGACCCCGCCGGCCATCGCCGATCATCTGACGCCGGAACCCGAACGGGCACGCCGGGTGATCCAACGGGCGCTCGACGAGCAGCGGTCGATCCTTACCGAGCCCGAGGCCAAGGAAGTCCTCCAGGCCTATGACGTGCCGGTGACGGTGACCGAGACGGTCGCCGATCCGGAGCAGGCGGCTCAAGCCGCCGAGCAGATCGGTCCGCCCGTGGTGCTGAAGATCCTGTCGCCGGACATCACCCACAAGCGGGATGTCGGAGGCGTTCGGCTGAACCTCAAGTCGGCTGACGAGGTGCACTGGGCCGCGCACCGGATGCTCGAGACGGTGTCCCGTCTATGCCCGGACGCGCGCATGCTCGGCTTCACGGTGCAGAAGATGGTCGTCATGCGGCACTCGCGTGAGCTGATCGCCGGGATCGCGGAGGACCCCACGTTCGGCCCGATCCTCTTGTTCGGCCAGGGCGGAACGGAGGTGGAGGTGGTGCGGGACAAGGCGATCGCCCTGCCGCCGCTCAACATGATGCTCGCTCATGAACTCATGGAGCGAACCCGGATCTGGCGCCTGCTCCAGGCCTACCGGAGCGTGCCCGCGGCCGACCTGGACGCGGTGGCCATGACCCTGGTGAAGCTGTCGCAGCTGCTTTGCGATCTGCCCGAGGTCGTGGAGCTCGACATCAATCCCCTGCTGGCCAATCCGGAAGGCGTGCTGGCGCTCGACGCCCGCATCGGCGTGCGCCGCGCCCTGCCGGAGGGCCGGCAACGGCGCCTGGCGATCCGCCCCGTGCCCCGCCACCTGGCCAAGGAGGTCGAGCTCGCCGAGCGCGCCCGCTTCCTGCTTCGTCCGATCCAGCCCGAGGACGAGCCGGCCATCCGGGACATGGTGGCCCATTGCACCCCGGAGGACATCCGGCTCCGCTTCTTCGCGCCCATGAAGGAGCTGAGCCACGAGGCGGCGGCCCGCCTGACGCAGATCGACTATGACCGGGAGATGGCCATTGTCGCTTTCGGCCGGAAAGGCCTGGGGGACAACAAGACCGTCGACGGCGCCGACGATGAGATCGCCTATGGCGTGTCCCGTATCTCCTGCGATCCCGACGGAGAGCGGGCGGAATACGCTGTGCTTGTGCGCTCCGACATGAAGGGGCGCGGCCTCGGCTTCAAGCTGATGGACGAGATCCTGGCCTATGCGCGCAGCCGCAACATCAAGGAGGTGTTCGGCCAGGTGCTGCGTGAAAACTCCACAATGCTGGCCATGTGCCGGGAGCTTGGCTTCACGCAGCGGATCGACCCGGGCGACCCGGAGTTGATGATCGTCAGCAAGCGCCTGGACAGCGCCTTATTACCGGCGAGCCGATGACGTGATGCCGGCGAGCCCGGGCGGCGGCAGGGTCGGCGGGCGCGCTCCCACAGCCGAGCCGATGAGGCATCTGGTCGGCTCGGCGGCGTGAGGCGGCCGGGCCGTGCCGAGCGCCGAGGGCGCATTCGGGTTTGGTCAGGGCGCGGCCTGTCCGGCGGGCGCGCCTAACCCGGAGGCTACTGCGCGGTCTGGCTGTCGAGGGCGTAGCCGGCCGACCGC
>CAZTHL010000006.1:0-49406 GCA_964613585.1 uncultured Mycobacteriaceae bacterium
TTCCTACGATCAGGGCCTCGATGCACCTACCTCTCGTGAGAAATCCGGGTTAGGGATCAAAGGCAGATGAGTGTCAGGCTGGAAAGCATAAATGTAAGAGTACGCGATATAAATGCCGGCGGCGATGTGATCATCGCAAGCGATTACGGCATGAATGCCGAAATACATAAGCAGCTAGCGGATATAAGCACTGCCCTCATCGAACTTTGCGAACGATCGGCAGCCAAAGAACAAAAATCAATGGAAAGTGACGAAATGCTTTCCAGGCTTGGTGACCGACTCGCCGTTCCTGAAGAAAAGCTACGGTCTCTTCTACAAAAAGGCGCTCAGCACGGTTTCCAAGATGACCATCTAGCGGCCGCAATTCTTGAGGCCCTTGAGTCCGATCGGGAGCTTGATCACGATCTCGATCGATTAATTGCTTTAGCGTCTGTCGAGAACAGAAAAGAAATAGAAGCTGCGTTGAAGGCAGCTCGCACAAAGATTGACGACGGCACTGTCGAGGAAGCTGAGGTAGAAGTCCTCGGGCTGCACGGAAGACTCCTCGGCGATCCAGAAAGCGCCGGGCATTGGCTCGTCGATATCTGCTTGGTATTGGCCAAGATTGCTCGCGAAGAGTTTGATATCGAAGGGGCTACAGATTGGTACGAGCAAGCCGTCGAAGCATTGCCGACGACGGCTCGTCGTGAACAAGTCACGCTGCGCTACGATGCTGCCTGCCACCTTTTTCACTTTGGCTACTATCGAGGTGATGCGACCGCGCTGAAGCGCTGCATCGCACTCGCCGATGACATCATCGAAACCCTGGGGCCGTCCCCCAGGACACAGCATCAGCAGCGCCGGGTGCGGCAGCTCAGATCATGGACGATGAAGACGCTGGGCCAGCGGCTCGGCAACGTCGACTTGCTTCATGAGGCAGCCACAGAACTGCAGGACCTGGCGGCGGAGACGGCGGCATCAGGATCATCTGCAGAAGCCTTGGAGCCGAAACGACTGGCGGCCAGCGCCCTGCACAAGGTCGGAGAGCTTGAGAAGAATGTAGTCACGTTGAGCTACGCCCGCGACTTGTTGCGTGGTGTTCGGGCTGAACTGAACGAGTTGATCGAAGGCAGCAACGAAAGCAGGCTTCAGCAACTTAGGGCGGCCACGCTGCATGAACTGGGAGACGTTCATCTTCATATGGCGCAGCGCGAGGACACGGACATCGGACGACGCGATCTGCAGCAGGCCAGAGACATCCTCATCGAGGTGATCCATATCTATAATCAATCGAATGAAAAAGACCTGAAGGCTCGAGCCCAGAACAGTCTCGGATTAGTCTATTTCGCGTTGGCGGAGACCGTCGATCGGGAAAGCGCCGCTGAATATCTCGATAGCGCCGAAGATGCTTACACGCGCGCCGTGGAGCATAGGTCTCGCGGTCTGGCGCCGGTCCAATGGGCGTCGACATTGACAAATCGAGGAAACCTTCACACGAAACGCGGCATTCTGGAACGCGATCTCAGCCGAATTCGCCGAGGCCGCGTCGACATCGACAAAGCGCTGCAAGTATTGACGCCCGAAAACGCACCGGACAGTTGGGCTATCGCCCAAAACGCCCGCGGCAACGCTCTCTCCGCGCTGGCGGCGGCTGATGAGTCTCGAGAGCAGCTCCAGGAGGCCGTCAAGGCCTACGAAAAGGCGAGTCTGATCTGGACGCGCGACGCCGCTCCGCTTCAGCATGCCCTCACCTTACAAAATCGGGCGTGCGCCCTCATGCGGCTTGGCGAAGCCCGACGACTTGCCGGCGAGTCAGACACCGAGGCAGCATTAGAAGTTTTTTGTGAAGCGAAAGACCTCTTCGCCCAAGCTCACGGCACGTTCGTAGAGGCTAAGGCATTGAATTATGCAAGTCGAACCGAGTTGCATCTCGCTCAAGTCGACGAGACAATCAAGTCGGCCATTGGAGTGGCGACGGCGTGACGCCGCTCGCCACCTCTGAGCAACTTATGACCCGACCTGATTCCAAAATGCTGCCAGGTGACGATCGAGAATCTCGTCATACTCGTCGGTATCTCGTAGCAATCGAAGCCCGAGATTAAAGTGGTAGAGAAGCACGGTCGCTCTCGGATGCGTCTTCGGTACCAAGGTATGTAGGCTCTGGATAGACACGGCTCGCGGCAGCGTCTTGACCTGATCGACCAGCCCTTCCTCCACTACGCTTTGGCGCCCAGTGAACTCGTTAATCGCCACCGCGTCGACGCTGCCGTCCACCAGCATCTCGAAACAGTCGGCGACCGTTCGAGGTTGCTCCAGAGAGATCGTCCCCTCCGCCAACCACCGCCGACCATCCGCATTAAGATCGAAGGTGTAATAGCCGTCCGGGCGACACAGTGTCCGTCCTTCCATGTCCAGATCGTTGGCGAAGGTCATGTCCGAGTCCTGCCGAACGAATAGTAATACAAGCATTTCGAACATCGGATCAGAGAAGAGAAAATTGTCGCAACGAAATCGGCTATCCTCGTCTAGGCTGCTCGGATCAGTGCAATCCGGCTGCAGCCATGGGAAGCCCATGTCAAATGATCTTTGGAGAAGCAGTGGATCCAGGTGGGACGACCAGTCATTGATCCAACTCACGCCGTAACTCGGTGCCTGCCGGTTGTTCTCGAATGATGCCGTAATCAGTTCCGTAATTAATCCGTGTCCCGGTAGCGCCTTGTCCGTGAACGGAGCATAATCGCCCGCCGTCAAGAGCTTGATATCGCCGTCGGTGTCAGGTGGCGGCAAGGGTGCCGCGCCTGTCGGGATGAGGCATGGTACTCTAAGATTGTCACCTGGACGGATCTGCGACGGCTCATGGCCAAGACGTTCTTGATTGCCGTAAAAAAGGACCGACCACTTCGTCGAATCGTCGTAAGCTTCCTGGGCAATGCTTGATAGCGTGTCTCCAGGCCGAACGGTGTAATTGGCGCCACATTGAAGTTCTTGACCTTGGCTTTGGACTGGAGATAAGAAGACAAGGCTGACGATTGCTACGCTGATCATTTGGCCGAGGCACGGCAACCCCACCGGCCGGGAAATGAGATGCATACGCTGATAAAGCCAACACATGTCAATGACGCTCCCTCAAGGATAAGATGGGTGGTTGGAAGAGGCTCTAGGAAAGACTGGTTCTGATTAAGCGATTTTTCGGGGTAACGGGCAACCCGAAATCGTCGGCCGCCAGCCAACCTGACGTCCCGCCGCTCCTTATCGTGCGCACCCACGGCACCACGCCGTTCCGGCTGGTGCCGAATGTCGGCGATGTCGGCCATACCCTGGTGGTCGGGCCGACCGGCGCGGGGAAGTGGAGTGGAGTTGGAGTTGGAGTTCCCGCGGTTTGGTGGACAGTCATGGGCTTGCGTTGGCAAGCGCCTCCCGGGTGGTTCGTTCGTACTCGATAGGTGACAGGTAGCCGAGCGCCGAATGGCGTCGGGCTGGGTTGTACCATCCCTCGATGAAGACGAAGACGGCCATGCGGGCCTGGGCCTTCGTCTCGAACTTGCGCCGTTGGAGCAGTTCGCATTCGAGGGTGGCGAAAAAGCTCTCGCACATGGCGTTGTCGTAGGCGTCGCCGACCGAGCCCATCGATGGGCGGACGCTGGCCTCCTTGCAGCGCAATCCGAAGGCGATGGACGTGTATTCAGTCACATGTTCAAGATTCGCCGGTTCAATCTCGGCGCCGGCATGAACGCCATCTCGCCGGGTTGGCTGCATACCGATTCCAGCCTGCTCGATGTGACGAGCATCGCCGACTGGAACAAGCTGCTGCGAGGCCGGAAGCTCTATTGCCTCAAGGCCGAGCATGTGTGGGAACATCTCACCGCAGAGCAGGCGCGCATCGCCAATGAGCTTTGCTACGACGCTCTCGCGCCCGGTGGCCGATTCCGCATGGCGGTGCCGGACGGTCTGCATCCCGATCCCGATTACATCGACCATGTGCGCGTCGGTGGCAGTGGACCGGGGGCCGATGACCACAAAATCCTCTATACCTATGAAACGCTCAAGAGTTCTCTCGAGGCCGCCGGATTCCGCGTGGAGCTTCTGGAGTACTGGGACGAGACCGGGACCTTCCACCGCCAGCCCTGGGATCCTCGCTATGGAATGATCAAGCGCAGCGCGGAGGACGAGCGGAACAGGAAGGACGGCACGTTGCGCTATACATCGATTATCGTCGACGCCATCAAGCCGGCCGCGTAGAGGGTCTTCCGGCCGAAGGCTTGCGGTGAGGCCGGGGCAGGGGTCTTGCGTGCCGAGGCCGCAAGGCGTCGAACCGACCCCGCGGCACGGGCGACCGCGTGCGCCGAGGGGTGAGACGTGCCTCTCGGCCATCGCGACGCCGTCCCGGTTGCACGCGACGGGCACCGGGGAGGAGCATCTCCCTCCGGCCGACCCCGACGGTCGGCCGGACCCGACGGCACCTCGGGCGCCGTTCTCGCTCAAGCGCCCGAGGCAGCCTCCGCCGTCTCGAGCGCTGTGAGACATTGCACCCGAATGGCCGATGTCCAATGGCGTTCAATCTTGGCCCCGGGGAGCGAGGCTCGGAGAGGACGGATTTCCGCATCAGGGCGGACCTCGAGAAGGATACGAGCCGCTTGATCTGGCCGGCCTCGACCCCGTCGGGTCGCCCGGCGAGATGCTGCTGGCGGCGGTTCCGGGCGACCTGCTGTGGGACAGTCGGCCCGGACGACGGCCCCTGGCGCGAGGGCTGGTCGACGGACTACATAGATGGCCATGACTGCCGACCTCTCCACCGACGACGACAAGGTCGTTCCGTTCCAGATCGAGGCCTCCAGCCTGCGTGGGCGCCTCGCCCGGCTCGACGGGCTGCTCGACTTCATCCTGACCCGGCAGGCCTATCCCGAGCCCGTGGCGACCCTGCTCGGAGAGACCACCGTGCTCGCCGTGCTGCTCGCCAGCGGTCTCAAGTTCGATGGCGTCTTCACCCTGCAGACCAAGGGGGATGCTGCGGTTCCGTTGATGGTCGTCGACGTGACCTCGGTTGGCGACGTGCGCGGGTATGCCAAATTCGTGCCCGAGCGGCTGGACGCCACGGAGGGCGCGCGAAGCGTGCCGGCGCTGATCGGTCAGGGCCTGATGGCCTTCACGGTCGACCAGGGACCCGGAACGCAGAATTACCAAGGGCTGGTCGAGCTGTCCGGCGATACCCTGGCCGAATGCGTGGAGCACTACTTCCAGCAGTCGGAGCAGATCGACGCCCAGCTCAAGCTCGCCGTCGGTCGCACCGGGCAGGGCTGGCGCGCCGGCGGGCTGATGATCCAACGCCTGCCCGATGCAGCGCCGATCCGGCTTGACACGGATCACGAGGACAACTGGCGCCGCGCGGCCTTGCTGCTCAGCACCGCCACGGAGCGAGAGCTGCTCGACCCCGAGTTGTTCCCCAACCGGCTTCTGATCCGGCTCTTTCATGAGGATGGCGTGCGGGTCTATCCGAGCGCGGCGATGCGCGCCAGCTGCCGTTGCTCGCGTGACCGGGTCGTGCGGACCCTGGCGGCCCTGCCTCGTGCCGAGGTCGAGGATCTGAAGGTCGGGGACGCTGTCGAGGTGACCTGCGAGTTCTGCAGCAGCCTTTACCGCTTCGACAGCGCTGCCCTTGACGATGTCTACGCCGACGGTCGCTGATCCGCGCGGGCGTCCGCCCCGAAGGCGCCGCACCCCCCGGGCTGCCGGCCGAAGCGACATATTGGCCGCTTCGGATGCCGTAATCACCGGACGTCGTCTCCGTCGCGTCGTCATGGTGGTGCTGCCCTTGAATCGCCGTGCCGACAAGATGACTGGTCGGCTTGGCGTTGGGCGCGCCCGCCAATCCTGCCGCCGCCCGGGGGCACCGTCGCGAGCCCATGGCGGCAACGAACGCTCTCATTGGCATCATCCCGTCGCCTCGGCGGCACGAGGCCAACAGCCGGCGTCGCTTGGACGGGCTGGTGGCGCGCTGATCCGGTCGGCTCAGTCGCGCCAAAAGCTGGGAGCGAACAGCACCAGCACCGTGAACAGCTCGAGTCGCCCGATCAGCATGCCGAAGGAGAGCAGCCACTTGGCCTCGTCCGGCAGGGGCGCGAAGGTGCCGGCCGGGCCGATCACCGGGCCGAGCCCCGGGCCGACATTGGCGAGGGCCGTTGCCGCGCCCGAGACGCTGGTCAGGAAGTCGAGCCCGAGCAGGCCCAGCCCCATGGCCAGGAGGGTGAAGCAGACCACAAACAGGAAGAAGAAGCTGAGCACCGATTCGACGACGCTTTCGGGTATCGGCTTGCGGTTGTAGTAGGGGATGAACACGCCATGCGGGTGCAGAAGCTTCTCGATCTGCGTGAAGGCGGTGGCGAACAGCACCTGAAAGCGGAAGATCTTGATGCCGCAGGTGGTCGATCCGGCGCAGCCGCCAATAAACATCAGGAAGAAGAACATGCCGAGCGCGAAGCTGCCCCAGAGCGCGAAGTCCGACGTGGCGTAGCCGGTGCCGGTCATCACCGACACGACGTTGAAGCTCGACAGTCGAAGCGCGTCTCCGAATGGCACGTCGGGGCGTGTGTCCCAGAGATAGAGCGCCATGACCAAGATCGAGACCGTGACGGTGATGAGGAACCATTGCACCTGGGTGTCGCGCCAGAGCGATTCCGGGCGGCCGCGCACCGCGCGGAGGTACAGAACGAAGGGCAGGCTGCCGAGCACCATGAACACCGTGGCGACGAGGTCGACCTGTGCGCTGTTGAAGAAGCCGATCGACACGTCGGAGGTGGAGAAGCCACCGGTGGCGATTGTCGTCATGGAATGGGCGACCGCGTCGAACCAGGGCATGCCGGCCAGCGCGTAGCAGGCCGCGCACAGGATGGTGAGCGCGAGGTAGATGAGGCCGATGGAGCTGGCGATCTGAGCGGCGCGCGGCAGAACCTTCTCGGACATGTCCGAGCTTTCCAGGCGGAACAGCTGCATGCCGCCGACCCTCAGCATCGGCAGCAGGGACAGCGCCATGACGATGATGCCGATGCCGCCCAGCCATTGCAGCAGCGCGCGCCACAACAGGAGCCCCGGCGGCGCGTCGTCCAGGCCGATGACGACGGTCGATCCGGTCGTGGTGATGCCTGACATGCTCTCGAAGAAGGCGTCCGTGTAGGCGAGGCCGAGCTCCGAGAAGGCAAATGGCAGCGCGGCGAAGGCGGCGATGACGACCCAGCTCAGCGAGGTCAGCACGAAGGCCTGCCGCATCTTCAGGTCCAAGCCGCGCCCCTGGCTGGTCAGTACCAGCGAGATGCCAACGAACAGGGTGACGGCGGCCGAGGCGAGGAAGACGTGCCAATCGGGATGACCGATTGCCAGGTCAACCACCGCGGGGATCAGCATGGCCGCTGCCAGGATTGACAGCAGGATGCCGATGACAAAGAGGACGGGGCGTATCTCAAGCACGGCGCGTCGGCCGCTGAACTGCGCACGCTAAGGCGGCGGGAGAAGGATCATTCGCCGATCCGGCGGCCGTGTCCAGCGCGGCGCGCCGGCCACCCGCCACTTCAGCGGCGATCGCTGATCAAGGCCTGGAAATCGCGACGAAGCGCCGCATCGGTGCGGAAGGCGCCGAGCATGCGACTGGTCACCATGGTGGCGCCCGGCTTGTGCACGCCGCGCGTTGTCACGCATTGATGCTCCGAGGTGATGGTGACGGCGACGCCCCGTGGCTTGAGCACGTCGTCTATGGCGTTGGCGATCTGCACCGTCATCCGCTCCTGTATCTGGAGCCGTCGGGCGAACACCTCGACGACGCGGGCCAGCTTGCTGAGGCCGACCACACGCGTGTCCGGCAAATAGCCGACATGGGCCGTGCCGATGATCGGCACCAGGTGATGCTCGCAGTGCGATTCGAAGCGGACGTCGCGCAACACGACCATCTCGTCGTAGCCGTCGACCTCCTCGAAGGTCCGCTGAAGCAGGGCCCGGGCGCTCTCGCCATAGCCGGCGAAGAACTCTCCATAGGCCTGGACGACGCGCTTCGGCGTGTCGCGCAGGCCTTCGCGATCCGGGTCGTCGCCGGCCCAGAGGATGAGCGTGCGCACGGCCTGCTCGGCCTCGGCGCGGCCGGGCCGATCCAGCCCGGAGGCGCGGGCCCGGGTATCATCCCGATCGCCGAGATCGGCAGGGCGGACGGAACCGTCGGCTGGGGTCACGCGTATTCCTCGGTCATCGATGCAAGGGCGGGCCGGCTGGCGGTCGACCACGCCGAAAACCTGGTCCGCTGCGCAACAAAATCAACGCGGCGCGCAGCGCGGGCGTCCGATACCCTGCCGCGGGTGATCCCGTCAATGCGGCCGCATCTCCTGATGCGGGCTGTCGAGCGAGAAGGCCGGCACGGCGACGTCGAACAGCTCGCCGGCCCGGGTCTGCATCTGGTAGCTGCCGACCATGATGCCCGATGGCGTGTTGAGCGGCGTGCCGCTTGTGTATTCAAAGGCGCTGCCCGGCTCGAGGACCGGCTCCTCACCCACCACGCCGGGACCGCGCACCTCCTTGACCCGGCCGGCCCCGTCGGTGATCCGCCAGTAGCGCGTGCGCAGCTGGACGGTCTCGGCGCCGCGGTTCTCGATATGGACATGATACGCCCACACGAAGTGGCCTTGCTCCGGAGACGATTGCTCCTCGAGATAGACCGGGCGGACCGTCACGCGGATGCCGCGGGTCTCGGCCGTGTACATGGGGCGCTCCCGAGGGCTGCCGAAGTCTCGCCTTGCGTCAAGGCCCCTGACTATACGGCGGTCTCCGGGAAGGTCCAGCCTTGCCCCACCCGGGGCCTTCCCGGAAAAGGCGGGCCCGGAAAAGGCAGGCCGGGTGCAATCAAGGATCGCACCCGGCCAAGGCAGGCGTCGTCGGATCGGTCTCCGGCTTACTGGAAGCGGATCTCGGCCCGGCGGTTGGAGGGCTCACGCACGCCGTCCGGGGTCTGCACGAGAAGATCGTTCTCGCCACGGCCGGAGATGTTGATCTGATCGGCCGGGATGCCGGCATCGAGCAGCGCCTGCTCAACGGCGTTGGCCCGGCGGATCGACAGCGCCTGGTTGTACTGCGCCGATCCGGAGGTGTCGGTGAAGCCGACCACGTCGACCACCGGCTGGCCCTGATCCTCGAAGTCCATGGCGATCTGGTTGATGATCTCGGCGCCGGCCTCGGTGATCGCGGAGCTGTCGAAATCGAAGAAGACGAAGTAGACCGGCGGCGCCTCAGGGACGGGCGGCGTCTCGATCAGGTTCAGATAGAAGTAGAACTCGTCGCGGCAGGCGCGGATGTGAGACGGCTGCACATTCTCGTCCAGCTGCTCGACCCAGCAGTCGAAGCGAGCCTGGGCCTTGGCCGCCTCGACCGGGAAGTTCGCGCGAGCGTTGCCGTCGAGCGCGCTTGTCAGGCGGCCGCGCGCATCCTCGACCTCGTTAACGGCGTCGCTGGGCAGCGACCGGATGGACAGGTCGTCCGGCAGTACCACCTCGCCGTTCGCGGCTGCCACGCCCTTCCGGCCGTACCGGTCGGCGTCGCTCCAGTCGTTCATCTCGAACGCCTCGAAGTTGGCAAGGTCGCGATATTCCACGGTGAGCTGCTGCGTGAACGGATTGCCAACGGCCTCCACCTCGTTGATTTGCTCAACGTCGAGACCGATACAGCCGGCCAGCAGACCCGCGCCCGCTACTAGGCTCAGGTAACGCATGGTGCGCATCACGATGCTCCTCTTGGTCCCCATAATCTCTGGCCCGACGGTCTGCGGGCAGCCCAATCCTTGTTCGGACAGCACAGCCCCGGTCATGGCACGTTTTCCACGGTTCGCGCTTATATTCGCAACCAACCAAGGCAATAAGCCAGCGGCTCGTGTCCCGGATGCCGGAATGGCGCGCAAATGAAAAGTGCTGTGACGCAAAAGCCACGAATTCTCGGCTTACCGTGGCAAGAAGGCCCATTCCGGCGCGACCAGCGGCTCCGTTCCGGAAATCCACCCGCAGGAGGTCAAACGCAAAACCGCCACGGTTGTTTCCAGGATCCCCGTCGCGGCTGAGCGGAGCGCGCAGCAACCATGGGAAAGTGATCATCCGGCCAGCGACCCCGGCGCGTCGAGCGGCACGATGCGGCCGCCCGTCGCGTGCGCGTCCTGCGGGTCGTGGGTGACCATCAGCGTCGGCAGCCGACGCGCCCGGGCGTGCTCGAAGACGAAGGAGCGAAACCGCTCGCGCAACGGGCCGTCGAGCCTCGAGAACGGTTCGTCGAGAAGCAGCGCGCAAGGCTCGGCCAGCAGCGTTCGCATGACCGCGACCCGGGCCCGTTGTCCGCCCGACAGCGTCGCCGGGTCCCGTTCCTCGAAGCCGGCCATGCCCGCCTCGGCCAGCGCAGCCGCCACCCGCTCGGCGCGCTCCGTCCGGCCGCGCACCGAACGCGGCAGGAAGAACGCCAGATTCTCGCCGACCGACAGATGCGGAAACAGCAGATCGTCCTGGAACAGGATGCCGATGCCTCGGCGTTCCGGCGGCCGACCGCCCAGGTCCGCTCCGTTGATGCGCACCCGGCCGCCGGTCTCGAACACCGGGTCAAGGGTGCCGCAGAGGAAGGCCAGCAGGCTCGACTTGCCGCACCCGCTCGGGCCCATCAAGGTGATGATCTCGCCGGGCGCAACCTGGAGGCTTATGGGACCGAGCAGGAGCCGGCCGCCGAGCGCCAGCCGGACGCCCTCCAGGGTGAGCCCGGCGCTCACAGGCGCATGCCCCGGCGGTGGCGGAACAGGAACGCCGGCAGAGCCAGGGCCAGGAGGAAGCCGATGAGCGGCAGCAGCATCTGGGTGAACGCGTAGACCCCGACAATCCGCCGGTCGGCCCCCTGCGCCAGCCCGACCGCCTCGGTGGTCAGGGTGGCGAGGCGGCCGGCTCCGGCGAACAGGGTCGGCAGATACTGCGCCACGCTGACGGCGAAGCCGATCGCGGCGGCGAACAGCACCGGCCGCAGCAGCATCGGCAGTTTGAGTCGCCAGAACGCCCGAACCGGAGAGATGCCCAGGCACAGCGCAGTGCGCGCGTAGCGCTCGTCGTGGCTGCGCCACGGATCGGCCAGCGCCAGGAAGGTATAAGGCAGCACGAACAAGAGGTGCGCCCAGACCAGCGCCGCCCAGGTGCCGTCCATGCCGACCGTGACCAGAAACACCTGGATGCCGAACAGAAACGCGATCTGCGGCACCAGCAGCGGCAGGTAAAGCAGCCACAGGGCGCGGGTCGATGGCCGCACGCCGCTCTGCTGCTCGTATTCCAGGCAGCCGATGGCAAGCGCGACGGCGATGCCGGCGGCGGCCAGCCCGGCGCTCAAGGTGATCCAGGCGGGACGCAGCAGGGCGCCCAGGGCTTCGTGCCAGTTGTCGAGGCTCCAGGCCGAAGGCCACACGTCCGGATAGCGCCAGCGGTCCGCCACCGACCACGCCGCCAGGCTCAGGATGCTGACGGCGGCCGCGGCCAGCACCAGACCGACCAGGCTGCCGGTCACCGCCCGGGCCAGCCGACCGCTGCCCCCCCGGTCGCCGGCGGACAGCCAGGGGCGAGCGAGCCGGGCGACCAGGCGCTCGAGCCCGTGCCAAAGGGCGATCGCGCCGACAACCAGGGTGAGCTGGAGCACTGCCCCCGCGGCCGCCATGAAGCGGAGCGAGAGATCGGGGTCGTTGAACCAGCGCAGGATCAGTGGGGCCAGGGTCGGCGGCGTGGTTGGGCCCAGGATCAGCGCCATGTCCACGACCGACAGGCCGAAGGCGAGCACCGCGTAGATGGGCAGCCGCATCAGGGGGTAGATCTGGGGCAGCACCGTCTTGAGCCATGCGCGCACCGGGCCGTAGCCGGCGGCGCGCGCCACCGTGAGGGTCCTGTCGGCGCGCACCTGGCCGAGCGCGGCCAGCGCCATGAGCAGAAGGAATGGCAGCTCCTTCAGCATGAGGCCGAACACAAGCGCCAGCCCGTGCGGGTCCTGCACGAGGGCCAGGGCCGGTGGGCGGTCCCAGCCGGCCAAAGGCGCCACCAGCCGCGTCAGCCAGCCGCTCGAGGCCAGCAGGAAGGCAAGCCCGATGGCGAGCGCCGCGTGCGGCACGGCGAGCAGCGGCGCCAGCCAGCGTTGCACCGCGCGGAACAGGGTCGTGCCCGACAATGCCGCGCACAGGCCGAGCGCTCCGGCCAGGGACAGCGCCGTCGACAGCAGGCCGGTCCACAGGCTCAAGGCCGCGGCGCCGGCCAGACCCGGCGCGGCCAGGAGCTCGCGCCAGGGCTCAAGGCTCAGATCGGTGCCGCCGAGCGCCGGCAGGTAGCCGAAGGCCGGTGCCCAGGTGCCGGCGAGGCCGAGGCCGATCGGCACGATGAACAGTGTCAGCGTCAGGATCGGCGCCGCCGCCAGGATGCCGCCGCGCCGGCGGACGGCCGGTCGGCGTGATCCGGCCCGGACACTCCGGCCGGCGCCGCGCGCGGCGGCCCCGATCATGCCGCGTAGCGCTCCTGCCAAGCCGCCTCCAGAGCGTCCATCCAGGTCGGATGGGGCTCCGGCAGCGGGGTGCCCCGCTCCTCCGGCGGCAGGGTGGCCGGGCCGAGCGGCAGCTCCTCGAACAGCCGGCGTTGCTCCGGCCCGAGCGCGTCGAGGTCGAGCACCGTGGGATCACCCCAGATGCGGGGATCCTCCTTGCGCGCCTGGGCCTCGGGCGACAGGAGGAAGTTGATCAGCACCTTCGCGCCGGCCCGCGAGCCGGCGTTGTAGGGGATCGCCAGGAAATGCGTGTTGCCGATGGTGCCGTTGTCGAAGATGAAGGTGCGCACCGTCTCGGGCAGCCGGTCGTCGAGGATCGCCGCGCTCGCGGCTGCCGGGTTGAAGGTGTAGGCGATGTCGATCTCTCCGTCGTCGAGGAGCTGCAGCATCATTTCGTTGCTGGGCGGGAAGGTCGCACCGCTGCGCCAGAGATGCGGGTGCAGCCGGTCGAGATAGTCCCACAGCGGCGCCGTCACCGCCTCGAAGTCGGCCTCGCCGGCCGGCCGCTCCAGTACGGAGTCATCCTCGATCAGCTCGATCAGCGCCTGCTTGAGGAAGGTGGTGCCAAGGAAGTCCGGGGGCAGGGCATAGGTGAACCGGCCGGGATGGTCCCTGGCCCAGTCGAGGAGCCCGGGAATGCTGCGCGGCGGATCGTCGACATAGGCACTGTCGTGCATGAAGGTGAGCTGAGCCATGCCCCAGGGGGCCTCGAGCCCATCGGTCGGCACGGTGAAGTCGAGCAGGGTGGTCGGCTTGCCCTCGGTATCGACCAACCGGAAATTCGGCAAATCGTCGACGAACGGCTCACCAAGCAGGCCGTTCCGCTTCATGGCGGCGAAGTTCTCGCCGTTGATCCACAAGACGTCGATGGAGCCATCCTCGTCCCGCCCCGCCGTCTTTTCCGCCAGCACCCGCGACACCGATTCCGCGATGTCGCCGACCCGTACGTGGCGCACCTCGACCCCGTGCAGCTCCTCCACCCGATCGGCCGCCCACTGGATGTAGTCGTTGATCGGGTCCGAGCCGCCCCAGCCGTTGAAGAATACCGTCTGGCCCCGTGCCTCCCCGAGCACCGCGTCCCAGGCTTGGTCGGCATGGGCCGCGGTGGCGAGCAGGACGGCGGCGAGACTCACGGGGAGCATGGAGCCACAGGCGGCGAGCCGGCGCGTGAGGATCGGCAGCATGGCGGGTCCCTGAGGACGGGGAGGCTTACCGGGTGAGGCGCGGGGCGCTTACGTCCTGGAGACCATGGCCAGGGATTTTTGTCCAGGAAATGGCGCGTTGGCCCCGAATTCACACCCGGCCGGCACCATGCGTGGCGCCCCGCCCGATCGGCCCCGGGCCTGCCGCCGCCCGGCGCCCTGCGCGGAAACGGCGCGGGGCGGGCGCGCTGGTTGGCTGTTCTATGGACAACGACGAGGGGGGTGTGTCCCGCCGTGCCGATCCGACTGCGCTTCGCCTTCGCCATGCTTCTGGTGATCCTGGTCGACGGCCAGATCACCGGGATCTATGTGGTGCTCACCGGGCGCTACGAGATCCTGCCGGCGGCGCTGCTGCTCAGCCTCGGGCTGCTTGGCCTGGTCAACCTGCTGGGGGCGTTCCGGCTGTTTCGTCCGGTGGCGGCCTGGCTGGACGGACGGGCGTCGCTCGGCGACAGCCGGCGGGCGATCCATCGGCTGCCCGGCCGATGCACCCTGTGGATCCTGGCCGTGGCGCTCGCCTACGGCGCCGCCGCCTTCTACACCGGCTTGTTCACTCCGCCCGGCATCGTCGAGGAGGCCTCGCTGGCGGCGCGCGCGGCCATGTTCGTGTGGTTCCTGTTCGTCTATGCGACCTACATGGGCTTCGCCGTGTATTTCGCGGTGACCGACGTGGTGGCGCGCATCCGGCTCGAGGTGTTCCGCCGCGAGGGGGTGGCGCTGGCCGCCCGGCCCGGCCGGGTGCAGGGCAGGCTGGTCCTGGTGTTCGCGGTGGTGACGGTCATGCCCGTGGCGCTGGTCGCGCTCGATCTCTCCTTCTTCGGCGAGATCCGCCGGGCTCAGGGTCTGTCCGTCGCCGACACCATGGCCCTCGATCTCGGGGGCGCACTGCTGGCGGCCCTGCTGGCCCTCGTCTTCGTCACCCGCAGCCTGGTCAAGCCGATCGACTGGCTGGTCGAGGCGGTGCGCCGGGTTGGCCGCGGCGACCTGACCGTCCGGGTACCGGTGACCAGCGACGACGAGCTGGGGGTGCTCGCCGGCAGCTTCAATCGGATGGTCGAGGGGCTGGCGGAGCGGGAGTACATCCGCGAGACCTTCGGCAAGTATGTCAGCGCCGACGTCGCCGAGGCGGTGCTGCGCCGCCGGCGAACGGCGCCGGGCGGCCGGCTCGACGGCGAGACC
Source organism: uncultured Mycobacteriaceae bacterium (assembly GCA_964613585.1). Lineage (GTDB taxonomy): Bacteria > Pseudomonadota > Alphaproteobacteria > DSM-16000 > Inquilinaceae > CAZTHL01. The sequence goes on from CAZTHL010000006.1 coordinate 14,919, forward strand.
GTGCCCGCCACCATCCTGTTCAGCGACATCGCGGGCTTCTCGGACCTGTGCGAGGAGCTGCCGGCCGGCTCGGTGCTCGAACTGCTGAACGAGTATCTGGCGCTGGTCGGCGAGCCGATCGCCGCCCATGGCGGCGTGATCAACCAGTTCATCGGTGACGCCGTGCTCGCCACCTTCAACGTGCCGGTCGCCCGCCCGGATCATGCCCCGGCGGCGGTGCGCGCGGCGCTCGAGATCCAGACGCGGCTGGCGGGGCACCGCTTCGCCGGCGGCCGGCGCTTGGCCACGCGTATCGGCGTCAACACGGGTGAGGTCGTCGCCGGCTCGGTCGGTCCCGCGGACCGCCTGCATTTCACCGTGCTGGGCGCCACGGTGAATCTGGCCGCGCAGCTGGAGGCACTGGGCAAGCGCCACGGCCCCGGCATCCTGATCGGCCCGGAGACCCGCGCGCGCTGCGGCGCGGTCTTCGCGATCCGGGAGGTCGGCACGATCCCGGCCAAGGGCGGCGGCCGCCCGGTGCAGGTGTTCCAGGTGCTGGGCGAACGCGCCCTGGCCGCCGCCGGCCATACCATCGACGCGGCAGGAGCGCCCGCCCTTGACGGCCGGGGCCGGCGCGAGGCGGGAGGATCCCGTTCTCCATGAAGGGCGCTGGTCCATGGCACCACGCCTCGTTCAGGAGTCTCGTGCATTGGCCGCTGGTGCAAGCCGAGCCTCCAGCCATGGCCGACATGAACCAGCCTGATCATGGTGCGTGGGCGTGAGCAAGCGACCGGCGCGCTTCGCCCGGTCGACAAGGGTGTTGGCGATCCCTCACGCGTCATGCGCCATGAGGGTCCCCTGTCGCCGCAGGGGGACTTGGTGACTGTGCAATCCAAGCGCGGGCATCCGCGGACCGTGCGTCCCGGCAGTGAGCCGGCGGGTAAGGGACGGCGCGCATGTGCGATGCCGCACGCCGGCCGCGCTTGACGGCCGGGGCGATCGGGCCTTCAATGCGGGTTGGCGTGCTGGTGAGTGTTCGGCCACGGACGCGACGGCGAGCCGTCACGCCTCTGGGCCCGTCAGGCGTGTGGCGCGGCCGGCCACCGAGCGGCCGGGGCGCGGCGGCCTCAAGCCTTGCCTGCCGTGGATTCGCGGGTGTAGCTCAGTGGTAGAGCAGTAGCTTCCCAAGCTACGTGTCGAGGGTTCGATTCCCTTCACCCGCTCCATGGCCCTGTACCGGTCGGCGTTCGCCAGGTGCGGCCGGGGCCGTGGCGCCATGGCTTTCCTCGCAGTTCCGAACGTCGCCTCAAGGCGGGATTGGCAGCCTCGGTCGCGCCATTTCCTCAAGAGGCGAGCCCACGGCGCGTACAGCACCCGATATGAGCCCGGCGTCTCGCGGGGCGCCGGCCCGGGACGGTCGGGCGGCCCGCCCTCGGTCCGGCGCACCCCTGCCGCGCCCGGCTTCTCCGATCCGCCCTTCCCGAGTCCATCAGGATCTTGTAATATTTGGACAAAGGCGGGCAGCGTCGCCCGGACAGGATGGAGGCCAGGCGAGACACCATGCAGGAAACGCAAGCGACGGAACCGCGCAACCCGCTGACGCTGTTGTGGCAGCGTTTCGGCCGCTGGCGCCGGCAGCAGATCGCCGATGTCCCGGACGAGATGGCGGCGTGCGAATACGAATGCCGGAAGACCGATTGCGGCGCGGATCAGTATGACGAGTGCGAGCGGCGTCAGGAGCACGCCCGCCGCCTTGCCGAGCAGCGCGGGGACGGCAGCTGAGGGTGCCGGCCCATCCGTGAGGCGGGATCGCCGATGTCCTCCGCGCCCGCGTGAGGCGGCGCCCCGGGGCAGGAAGGCCCCTTGTTGCGCGGTACCGTGCCGGAGCCGCTCCGGCCGCCGCCTCCGTTCGCCCGGGAAAGACTTGGCATGGAGCAGGCGGGCATTGTGGTCGTCGGGCTGGCGGCCCTGGCCACGGCCCTGGCGACCGGCCTCGGGGCCCTGCCACTGGCCTTCGCCCGCCGGATCGGCCCGCGCTGGCAGGCGCTGTCGGCCGCGCTTGCCGGCGGCCTCATGCTGGCGGCAAGCCATGCCCTGATCGCCGAGGGCAACACGCTCGACACCGTCCGCACGGTCGTCGGAATGCTGATCGGGGTCGCCGTCGTCACCCTTGGACAGCGTCTTGTGCGCGATCACGACGAGATGAGCGTCGGCGACCTGCGCGGGGCCGATGCCGCCAAGGCTCTGCTGATTGTCGGCGTGATGACCGTCCATTCCTTCGCTGAGGGGATTGGCGTCGGCGTGGCCTTCGGCGGTGAGCAGGGCCTCGGCCTCTACATCACGCTCGCCATCGCGGTGCACAACATTCCGGAAGGCCTGGCCATCAGCTTGGTCATGGTGCCGCGTGGCACCACCGTCGGCGGCGCCGCGGCTTGGTGCGTCTTATCCAGCCTGCCACAGCCGCTCATGGCCATCCCGGCCTTTCTGTCGGTGACCACCTTCCAGCCGGTCCTGCCCGTCGGCCTCGGTCTCGCCGCTGGCGCCATGGTCTGGATGGTGCTGGCCGAACTGCTGCCGGACGCTCTGGAACACGTCTCGGCGACCAGCGTTGCCGTCACCGCGACGATCGCTCTTGCCCTCATGATCGCGTTCCAGAGCCTGGTCCTGGCGAGTACCTGAGGCGCGGGCAGATCGACGCGGTCGGGGGCAATGCTGGACGCGGCGGCGGGCCGCCACATCTTGCATCCCTCAAGGACCCGGGAGCAGGGGAGTGACCCATGGATTGTGGCGGCGGCGATCGCGCGCCGAAGAACATCTACCGTTGCGCCATGATCACCGGCGCCTCCTCGGGCATCGGCGAGGCCTTGGCGCGCGAGATGCCCGCGGAGACGGACCTCGTGCTGGTGGCGCGAAGCCGGGAGAAGCTTGAGGCGCTGGCGGGGTCGCTGCGCCGGCCGGGCCGCATGGTCGATGTTCTCGTCGCCGACCTGGCCACGGCCGAGGGACGCGAGACGGCGATCGAGCGGGCCGAGGCGCAGTCGATCGACCTCCTTGTGAACAACGCCGGCACCGGCCCGTTCGGCGCGGTGCTGGATCATTCGGCCGAGCAGGAGCGCGCCACGGTCGAGCTCAATGTGGTGGCGACCAGCGTGCTGACCCGAGCCCTGCTGCCCGGCATGATCGAGCGGGCCCGGGCGGAGCGCCGACGCGCCGGCCTGATCATCCTGTCGAGCCCCTTCGCTCTGGTGCCGGCACCCTTCTTCACGACCTACGTGGCGACCAAGGCGTTTGCCCTGTACTACGCCGAGGGTCTGGCCGAGGAGCTGAGGCGCGAGCCGGTGGACGTGCTTGGCCTGCTGCCGGGTCCGACCCGCACCGAGTTCGGTTCGCGGGCCGGCTTCAGCGCCGGCAACGTCCCTTGGGCGGCGGAGCCGTCGTCGGTGGCCCGCTCGGCGCTCGGCGCGCTCGGCCGGCGCACTCTGCTCGCGACCAGCCGACTGGGACCGATGACGCTCGATCCGGTGCTGCTGCCCCGGCGCGCGCTCGCCGCCGGGATGGGCCGGATCATGGAGCTGGCCGCACGCCGCTACGGCACCCGTCAGCCGGGCTGATCGACCACGCCGGCGCCGCCTGGGGAGACCAGCCGGTCTCCGGGATCGTCGCGGTCGAGCGTGATCACGCAGGCCGGGCTCAGCCGCCGCGGGGTCCGGCGGTGCGGCCATCGGCGGCCTGCCGGGCCCGCCACACCCACGGCGCCTGGGCCCGACCCGACCAGATGCCGGCCTGGTTGGCCTGGGCGCGTGCCTGCGCCTTCTCGTAGCGATTGGACAGGCTGCGATAGGAGAATGCCCATCCGCGAAGGATCAGGGCGAGCCCGAGATCCCGGCCGTCGGCGAAGCAGCGCCCGGTCATGCCGTTCTCCCGCTGCGCGTAGAGTGAGCACTCCACCTCGCGGTCGCGGGTCAACAGGGTCATGATATTGCGCGCGCCGGCGCCGCAGTCATAAGGGGTGCCACGGACATTCTCGCAGATTTGCCCGAGCTCCGGCGCATCCAGCCCGTACAGGCGCACCGGTACGCCGTCGACCACGATCAGGTCGCCGGCCAGCACCTGCACGGCGCCGGCGACGGTCTGATAAGGCTTCAACTGGCTCTGCGCCTGGGCCTGGACCGGCGCAAGGAGCAGAAGCAGGGCGACGAGCGGGGCCAGGAGGCCCGGGATCCGACGGCTGTGCATACCGCCAGATTAGACGCGCGCGGCTTGCCCGGGCCTTAACGCCCTCCCCGACCGTTGAGCCTCGTCCCTCAGAGCAGGCTGGGCTGCCGGGCCAGGGGCTCGATCAGCTGCGGACCGTCGTTGCGGACATTGTTGACCCGCCTTGAGATCGGTGTGCCGACCAGCCGGTCGGCCGCCAAGGGACGGATCAGCGGCAACGCTTCGGCGGCCGGCGCGGCCAACCACGCGTCGTGATCCTGGGGCTCAAGGATCGCCGGCATCCGGTCATGGACCGGCGCCACCGTGGCGTTGGCGTCCGTCGTGATGATGGTGCATGTGTGCAAGGGCTCGCCATCGGACGGTCGCCACAGGCTCCACAGCCCGGCGAAGGCCAGGGGCCGGCCGTCGGCGGGCCGGAACACGAAGGGCTGCTTGCCGCCGGGATCCTTGCGCCATTCGTAGAAGCCGTCCGCCACGACGAGGCAGCGGCGCCGGGCAAAGGCGTCGCGGAAGGCCGGCTTGGTGGCGACGCTGTCGCCGCGTGCGTTGATCAGCCGGTTGCCGATCGACGGCTCCTTGGCCCAATGTGGAACCAAGCCCCAGCGGGCCAGTGCCAACTCCCGGCTCGTGCCGTCGGCGCGGCGCCGGACGATGGGCACCTCCTGGGTCGGCGCCACGTTATAGCGGGCGGCGGCATCGGGCCGGACGACGTCGTCCGCAGCGATGCCGAAGGCCTCGCGTATCGCCTCGAGCGGCGTGGTGATCACATAGCGACCGCACATGCCTTGATAGCTAGGCCTCCCAAAGCTCCGGGGGAATAGCCGCAGGCAGGGCGGACGCCGGGAGACTGCCGTGCGTTGACGCGGCCGTGGCGCCGGACAAGCTTCGTCCCGGGAAGCGCGGGCGGGGGAAAAGAGATGACAGCGATGAGCGGCAGGTTCGGCATCGGCCAGCCGGCACGGCGCAGCGAGGACGCGCGGTTCGTCACCGGCCATGGGCGCTTCACCGACGACATCGCCGTGCCGGGGGCCGCCGTCGGGCTGTTCGTCCGCTCGCCTCACGCCCATGCGGCGATCCGGGCCATCGACACCGCCACCGCGGCGCGCGCGCCCGGGGTCGTCGGCCTTGTCACTGGCGCCGATCTGGCGGCCGACGGCATCGGCACGCTGCCATGCGAGATCCCGCTCAAGAACCGCGACGGCAGCCCGATGGCGCAGCCGCCGCGGCCGGCGCTGGCGCAAGGCCGGGTGCGGCATGTCGGCGACCCGATCGCCCTGATCGTGGCCGGAACGCTTGATGAGGCGCGTGATGCGGCCGAGCGGCTCGAGGTCGACTACGAGCCCCTGCCGGCCGTGGTCGATCCGGCCGGCGCGGTCGCCGACGGGGCTCCCGTCCTGTGGCCGGAAGCGCCCGGAAACATCGCCTTCGACTGGGCCATGGGCGATCCCGCCGAGGCCGATCGCGCGTTCTCGGCCGCGGCGCATGTCGTGGCGCTTGACCTGGTCAACAACCGGGTCGTCGCCAACCCGATCGAGACGCGCGGCTGCCTGGCGGCCTTCGACCCTGAGGCGGGCCGCTTCACTCTCCATGTCTCGAGTCAGGGCGTGCACGCCCTGAAGGATATCCTGGCCGAGGACATCTTCCGTTTGCCGGCCGATCGCTTCCATGTCCTGACGCCCGACGTCGGCGGCGCCTTCGGCGTAAAGATGTTCATGTATCCGGAGTATGTCGCCGCCCTCTACGCGGCCCGCCGCCTCGGCCGGCCGGTCCGATGGGTTGCGGATCGCTCGGAGGGCTTCGTCAGCGACGATCACGGCCGCGACCAGGTCGGCCGGGCCGAACTGGCCCTCGACGCCGACGGCCACTTCCTGGCGCTCCGGGTGTCGAGCCTGGCCAACATGGGCGCCTATTTGTCGAGCTACGCGCCGTTCATCCCGACCGCCGGCAGCACGCCGATGTTGAGCGGCCTGTACACGGTGAAGGCCGTGCACGCCCGCATCCGCGGCGTGTACACGAACACCCAGCCGGTCGACGCCTACCGCGGCGCCGGCCGGCCCGAGGCGGCCTACATCGTCGAGCGGCTGGTCGATGCCGCAGCGCGGCGTCTGGGCATCGATCCGGCCGAGTTGCGCCGGCGCAACTTCGTGCCCAGCCACGCCATGCCGTACCGAACGGCGACCGGCGAGACCTTCGACAGCGGCGACTTCGCCCGCAATCTGGCGGACGCGCTGGCCCTGGCCGACCGCGACGGCTTTCCGGAGCGTCGGCGGGCCGCGCGGGCGCGCGGCAAGCTGCGTGGGCTGGGCATGGCCACCTATGTCGAGGCCAGCGCCGGCGGCTCCTCCGAGAGCGCCGTCGTCCGGGTCGACACGGCCGGCGCGGTGACCGTCAGCGTTGGCACGCAGTCGAGCGGCCAGGGCCATGAAACCTCGTTCCAGCAGATCGTCGCCGAGCATCTGGGCGTGCCGGCCGAAGGGATCGTCGTCGTCACCGGCGACAGCGACCGGGTGGCGCGGGGCGGCGGCACCGCCGGCTCCCGCTCGTTGACCGTCGGCGGCGCGGCCATCGCCGAGGCCGCGCTCAAGGTTCAGGAACAGGCGCGCGCCAAGGCGGCCGAGCTGATGGAGGCGGCGACGGCCGACATCGCCTTGGAGCGGGGCCGGTTTACCATTGTCGGGACCGACCGATCCCTCTCCCTGGCCGAGGTCGCGGCCACCATGGACGGCGACCCTGCGCTGGAGGACAGCGGCCGCTTCAAGCCACGCGGCGCCACCTATCCGAACGGCGCCCATGTCTGCGAGATCGAGATCGACCTGGAGACCGGTGAGCCCGAGGTGGTGCGCTACACCGTGGTCGACGATGTCGGCCGGGTCATGTACCCGCTCCTGCTGGAAGGCCAAGTGCATGGCGGCGTTGCCCAGGGCATCGGTCAGGCCCTTCACGAGCATACGGTGTTCGACGCCGAGACCGGCCAGCTGTTGACCGGCTCGTTCCTGGACTATGCCATGCCGCGGGCGGCCCATCTGCCGTTCCTGACCTTCCGCGCCAACGAGGTGCCGTGCGCGACCAATCCGCTCGGCGTGAAGGGCGCCGGCGAGGCGGGCGCCATCGGGGCGCCGCCCGCGGTGATCAATGCCGTGATCGACGCGCTGTCGGGGCACGGCGTCGCGCACGTCGACATGCCGGCCCGGGCCGAGACGCTATGGCGCCTCATTCAGGGCGCTCATGGATAGGCTGCAATGTAGAATGTTTCGCGCCAAATTGTGTCAGGAGAATGCTTCGAAATCGTCTGAAATATTCAGCATCCCTTAAGGGGGCTCGCCAATGATGCGCTGCAACACAAAGCGCCGCCGGCGCCGATCCAGTTGGCGAGTCACATGATGGGCATCCTCAATCGATTGCCATTGTCCGGAAAGATCACCTTGGCGACATGCCTTGCCATCGCAGCTCTGGGCGTCAGCACCCTGGTGATGACGAGCCTGACCGTCAGCGATGCCCTCCGCCGGGAAGCCGAGCGCCAGCAGGAGATCAACATGCATGTCGCCTGGGAGGTTCTGCGCGAGCTGGGCGAGGAGATCCGCGTCGAGGCTGGGCAGATGCTCGTCGGCGACCATGTCCTGAACGGAGACACGACGGTCGTCGATCGGATCCAGGCGCTGGTCGGCGGCACCGCCACGGTGTTCCAGGGGGATACGCGCATCGCGACCAACGTCGTCAAGGCCGATGGCAGCCGGGCGGTCGGCACGCGGCTGGCGGCCGGGCCGGTCCGGGAAGCGGTCCTGGGCGACGGTCGGCCGTTCCGCGGCGAGGCGGACATCCTGGGCGAGATGTATCTCACCGCGTACGATCCGATTTATGATGCGAGCGGTGCGCCGGTCGGGATCCTGTATGTCGGCTTGAAGCAGGATGAGTTCCTGGCGGTCGTCAACGATCTTCGCACGAACAGCCTGCTCAAGATCGCGGTGGCGATGGCGGCGGTCGGCCTCTCGCTCTTCGTCCTGGTGCGCCGGCAACTGCGGCCGCTCGGCCAGCTCGAGGGTGTGATGCTGCGCCTTCAGGACAACGACATGGCGGTCCAGGTGCCGGCCCTGGATCGCGGCGACGAGCTCGGCCGCATGGCCCGGGCGGTTGAGGACTTCAAGGAGCAGTTGGCCGGCAAGCAGCGGCTCGAGGCGGAGCAGAGCCGTCAGCAGGCGGGGGCGGAGGAGGAACGGCGGCGCACCATGCTGGCGCTGGCCGACGACCTGGAGGGGCAGGTCAGCGCGGTCGTCGGCGGGGTCACCGAGGCGGCCGGCCGGGTGGGCGAAACCGCCCGCGGCCTGGCGGAGACGGCCGACCGAACGGCGCAGCGCGCCGAGCAGGCGACCCAGGCTTCGGACCGCGCCAGCTCCCACGTCAGCTCGGTGTCCTCGGCGACCGAGCAGCTGACCCAGTCCATCGACGAGATTGGCCATCAGGTGGAGCGTTCCGCCGGGATTGCTCGCCAGGCGGTGACCGAGGCCGGCCGGGCCGACGATCTGGTCGGCGGGCTGACACAGTCGGCGCAGCGGATCGGCGCCGTGGTGAAGCTGATCACCGACATCGCCGAACAGACCAATCTGCTGGCCCTCAACGCCACCATCGAGGCGGCCCGGGCCGGCGCAGCCGGCAAGGGCTTCGCGGTCGTCGCCGGCGAGGTCAAGAGCCTGGCGAACCAGACCGCCAAGGCGACGGACGAGATCGCCGCGCAGATAGACGAGATGCAGACCGTCACCGGCGACACCGCCGGGGCCATTCGCCAGGTCGGCGAGATCATTCGGGAGATCGATGGCATAGGAACGACCATCGCCTCCGCGGTCGACGAGCAGGGTGCGGCGACCCGGGAGATCAGCCGCGGCATCCGCGAGGCGGCGCAGGGCGCGGCCGAGGTGGCGGCGAGCATCGCCGGGGTCACCGCGGCGGCTCGAGAGGCCGATCAGGCGGCGGAACATCTGCGCACGCTGTCCGGCGAGATGTGCGATCAGCTGCAGGACCTGCACTGCGGCGTCGACGGCTTCCTCGGTCAGCTCCGGGCCGCGTGACCGCATCCCCGGGGCGCGATCCTCGATGAGCCTGCCCGCTTCCCCGCTCGGCCACCTCAAGAATGCCGTGGCCGGGCGGGCGGGCGGTGCCTCGGGCTGACCATACGCCCGGTCGGACCGGCTCTACAGCGTTTCCGTCTCAAGTGGCACCGGCGGCCCGCTCCCCCGCCCAGGCACCCAACCGCAGCAGGCTTGGGGTGGCCGGCAGGGGCGCGGGCCGGTGCCGGTTCCGCGTCAGGCAGAAACCCTCTAGCCGCCGGCGCGGCGCAAGATCTCCTCGGCCAGCGCACGGATCTCGCGCGACGCGGTGGTCGGCCGCGGCGCCTCGGTGACGCTGCGGCCCTCCATCAGCGCCTCCGCCAGGCTGACCCGGTTGCCGATCTGCGTCGACGCCACGTCCGCCCCGAGCTCGCCGATTTGCGCCACCATCTGGTCGGCCAGCCGGGCGCGCGGCGGCACCCGGTTCAGCACGATCAGCGCCGGCACGCGCTCCTTGGACGACAGCTCGAGTGTCGGCCGCGTCGCCCACAGGTCCATCGGGCTCGGCTGCACCGGCACGATGACGAGCCGGGCCGCGCGCACGGCGAGCCGCGCCTCCGTCTCGGCGTGCGGTGGGCTGTCGATCACGACCATGTCATGAACTCGGGCCAGCCGCTCCACCTCGGCGGCGGTGCGCCAGCCGGCGATCCGGCTGTGCGTGAGCTCGACCGCGCTGTTGCGCGCGCGCCGCGTCTCGTACCAGTGCGAGAGGCTGCCCTGCGGATCGATGTCGACAATCGCCACGCTCCGGCCGAGCTGTCGGAAGGCAACCGCCAGGTGCGCCGCCAGGGTGGTCTTTCCCGCGCCCCCTTTTTGCTGCGCAATCGTCAGGACGGTGCCGGCCATGATCCTTCGCTTCTTGGCATCGATCATCGGGTCATACGGTGTCGGACGGCCACGGGCAAGCGCGGGATGCCGCCCGGTCCGGTCGCCGCCCCCGGCGGTTCCGGGTAACCGATGCGGTGGCGTCTCGCGCGACGGCGCGCTACCTGCTAGAGGGTTTCCGCTGACTCGGAAACGGCGCCGGCCTGCTCCCCCGCCCGGCCGGCCTGAGAATGCCGTCGTTGGGTGGCCGGGCGGGGAGCGGGATCCCATCTTACCCGGAAACGCTCTAGGCTATGGAACGGATCGCCACCCGGATCGTCGACGGCGGGCCGGCCGGTCTGGCTCAGGCCGCCGAGACCCTGCGCGACGGCCAGCCGGTGGCCGTCCCGACCGAGACCGTCTACGGCCTCGCGGTGGATGCCACCTCCGACCAGGCGGTGGCCCGGGTGTTCGCGGCGAAGGACCGGCCGCGCTTCAACCCCTTGATCGTCCATGTGGCCGATCCGGCCGAGGCGGCCGCGCACGCTCTGCTTGACGACCGGGCCGAGCATCTCGTCGATACGCTGTGGCCCGGCCCTCTCACCCTGGTGCTGCGGCGTCGGCCGCGCAGCGCCATCTCGCTGCTGGCCACGGCCGGCCTCGACAGCGTCGCCGTGCGGATGCCTTCGCACCCGGTGACACGCCGCCTGCTGGCCATGGTCGGCCGGCCGCTGGCCGCGCCCAGCGCCAATCGGTCCGGGGAAGTCAGCCCGACCACGGCTCAGCACGTGCTGGAGAGCCTGGGCGGCCGGATCCCGCTGATCGTCGCCGGCGGGCGCGCGACGGTCGGCGTGGAATCGAGCGTCGTCGATCTCACTGGTGACCGGCCGGTGCTGCTGCGGCCGGGCGGGCTGCCCCGCGCCGACCTTGAGGCGCTGCTTGGCCCCCTGGCCGAGCCTGAACCGTCCGCCGAGGCCCCCCGTTCGCCGGGGCGCTTGGCGAGCCATTACGCGCCCAAGGCGCCGGTGCGGCTCGGGGCCGTGGAGGTCGGTTCGGACGAGGCGCTGCTGACCTTCGGCCCCGACCTGCGCCGCGGCGAGCGCGTGCGCAACCTGAGCGAGACCGGCGATCTGGCCGAGGCCGCGGCCAATCTTTTCGCCTTCCTCCGGGATCTGGACCGGCCGGGCGTCGCCGCCATCGCCGTGGCGCCGATCCCCGACCGCGGGCTCGGCGAGGCGATCAACGACCGTCTGCGGCGAGCGGCCGCGCCGCGCTGACCCGGTGTCCCGTTACGGGCCGTCGCCGGCCGCGGGAGCCGGAGCACGACGTCAGGCTTCTCCTTCAGGGTTGCTTTACCGGACTGCTCTTCACTGCTCCTTGCGCTCCCAGAGTCATGGCACCCCGTCTGGTGCGCCGAGGAACGGCATGCGCCTCTTGAGACGATTCAACGATGTCGGCATTGGCATCCGCGTCGCCGCGGGCTTCGCCGTGGTGATCCTCTTCCTCGTCGGGCTCGGCGCGAAATCGTTCCTGACCCTGTCGACCGTGGATGACGGGCTCGGCCGCTTCGCCGCCGCCGCCGCCGCCACCACGGACGCCGCGGCGGTCAACGCCGGCTATCTCGATCTCAAGGTGGCCGTGCGCGAGTATGTGGCTCAGGCGAGCGCGGAGCGGGCGGAGCGGGCGCAGGCGACCCACAGGCACCTGCTCATGCTGGTCGACCGGGCGGCCGAACAGAGCGCGTCCGAGGAGGCGCGCGACGCCTTCCTCGGGGTCCAGCGCCTGCTCGACGCCTATGCCGAGCGCTTCGCCGCGATGGTCGAGACCCGTTCCCGGCTGGCCGATCTGCGTGATTACCGGCTGGTCGCCGCCGGCGACGCGCTCCACGGCGATCTTCAGGAGCTGATCGATGCGGTTGCCGCGGACCGGCCGCGCCTTGCGCTGAGCCTGAGCCGGGCGCTCACCGAAGCCATGGCCGGGCGGGACCACGCCCTGCGCTTCACGGCGTTCGCCGGGCCCGACGACCGTCAGCGGGCGGCTGCCGCCTTCGAGCGCGCGGGGTCCATGCTGGCCGGCCTGCGCGGGACGGTGCCGGCCGGGCTCGACGCGCCGCTGGCCGCCGTCGTCGATCGGCTCGACGGCGTCGCGGCGGCGCTCGGCGACTGGGCCGAGCTGGCGGCCGAGGCCGACCGCGTCGCCGGCACCGAGGTCGAGGCGATCGGCGGCCAGATCGGCGACGCCCTGGCGATCATCGGCGTCGTGGCCGACTCCCGGACATCGACCATCGAGACGGAGGTCGGCCAGCGGCTGGACACAGGCCGGCAGGTCGTCGTCATCGGCTCGCTGGCGGCGGTCGCGCTGGCCTTCGGCGCCAGCGTGCTGATCAGCGCCAGCGTCAGCCGGCCCATCACGGCCATGGCCCGCGCCATGCACCGGCTCAAGGACGGGGATCTTGAAGTGGCGATCCCCGCGGTCGGACAGCGCGACGAGGTCGGGGAGATGGCCGATTCGGTGCAGGTGTTCAAGGAGAGCGCCCGCGAGGTCGAACGCATGCGCCGTCAGCAGGCGGAAGCTGAGGAACGCGCCGCCGCCGAGCGGCGCGTGGCCATGGCCACCCTGGCGGAGCAGTTCGAGCACAGTGTCGGCGAGGTGGTCGACGCCCTGGGCAGCGCCACGAACGAGCTCCAGTCGATTGCCGAATCCATGTCGTCGACGGCCGACGAGACCCGCCGCCAGGCAGGACGCGTGGCGGAGGCGGCGGAGAGGGCCTCCGGCAACGTCAGCACGGTGGCGGCGGCGGCCGAGCAGATGAGCCAGTCGGTCGGCGAGATCGGCCAGCGGGTTCGCCGTTCGACCGAGGTGGCCGGCAAGGCGGTCGCCCGCGCCCTCGAGACCGACAAGACCATGCACGGCTTGTCGGAAAGCGCCGAGCGCGTCGGCGACGTGGTCAGGCTGATCCATGAGATCGCCGAGCAGACCAACCTTCTGGCGCTCAACGCGACCATCGAGGCCGCCCGGGCCGGCGAGGCCGGCAAGGGCTTCGCGGTGGTCGCCGGGGAGGTGAAGAACCTGGCCACCCAGACCGGCAGCGCGACGGGCGAGATTGCCGCCCAGGTCGGCTCGATGCGCGAGGTGGTGGGTGGGGCCGTGGCAGCGATCCAGGCGATCCGCGGCACCATCGAGGAGATGAGCGAGATGGCCTCGGCCATCGCCGCGGCGGTCGAGCAGCAGTCCGCCGCCACCGCGGCGATCGCCAGCAACGCCCGGGAGGCCGCGGCCGGCACCCGCCAGGTGCTCGACCAGATCGGCGGCGTGCAGGAGGCCGCCGAGGAAGCCGGGGCTGCCGCCGAGGAGGTGGTGGGCGCCGTGGGCTCGCTGAACCGTCAATCCGTCTCCCTGCACGGTCAGGTCGAGTCCTTCCTGGGCGAGGTCCGCGGCGGCCGGTAGCCGACGGCGGGCAGGATATCCCGTTTTCTTCTTGCCGTACGGGAACGGCTGTCGCCATCCTGGCCTTGAAAACGCGGAGCCGACGAGAGGACACGTCGGCTCGGCCGGGGCGCGCCCGCCACCCCTACCGCCGCACGGGTGCGCCGTTGCGAGGTCATGGCCGAAGCCATTGGCTCGCTGGCATGAGACGACGTTGCCCTTGCCTTGTCGGGCCACGGTCAGGCGTCTTGATTGGCTTCGGCGCCGCTGCGGCCGGCCGGACCGCGGAGGTCGGTCATGATCCCGTACCAGGCTCCTGTCGAGGAGATGCGCTTCCTCCTTGATTCGATCGTCGGCCTCGACCGGCTTGCCGACGAGCTGGGCTTTGCCGAGGTGACGGCGGAGACGGTGGGCGCGATCCTGGAGGAGGCGGCCCGGCTTGCCGCCGGCGTTCTGGCGCCGCTCAACCAGCCCGGCGACCGGATCGGCGCGCGATACCGCGACGGCGTCGTCACCCTGCCGGAGGGCTTCCGCGAGGCCTACGCGCGGTACCGCGACGGCGGCTGGAACGGCCTCGCCTTCGACCCGGACCATGGCGGGCAGGGCCTGCCCTGGGCGCTGGCCGCGGCCGTCCAGGAGATGTGGCTGTCGGCCAACTGCTCCTTCGGCCTGTGCCCACTGCTCAACCAGAGCTGTGTCGAGCTGCTTCAGGTCCATGGGGATCCCGCGCAGAAGCGGCTCTACCTGCCGAGGCTGATCAGCGGCGAGTGGACCGGCACCATGAACCTGACCGAGCCGCAGGCGGGCTCGGATCTCGGCGCGTTGCGCACGCGCGCCGAGCGTGACGGCGACGCCTACCGCCTGTTCGGCCAGAAGATCTACATCACCTATGGCGAGCACGATCTGTCCGAGAACATCATCCACATGGTCCTGGCCCGCCTGCCCGACGCGCCGCCGGGGGTGCGCGGCATAAGCCTCTTCATCGTCCCGAAGCAACTCCCCGACCCGGCCGGCCGGCTCGGGCAGCGCAATGATGTCCGCTGCCTGTCGATCGAGCAGAAGATGGGAATCCACGCCAGCCCGACCTGCGTCATGGCGTTCGGCGAGGCCGGCGGCGCGGTCGGCTTCCTGGTCGGCCGGGAGAATCAGGGCCTGGCTCAGATGTTCACCATGATGAATCATGCCCGCCTGTCCGTCGGCCTTCAGGGGGTCGCGCTCGCCGAGCGGGCCTATCAGCAGGCGCGCGACTTTGCCCGCGAGCGTGTGCAGAGCCGCGAGATGCTTGACGTGCCGACTGCACACGGCGAGCGCGCGGTGACGATCGTCCACCATCCCGACGTGCGCCGCATGCTGATGACGATGAAGGCGCTGACCGCCTCCGGCCGGGCACTGTCCTACCTCGTCGCCGGTCTCCTCGATGAGGCGCGCCGTCATCCCGATCCCGGCCGGCGGCAGCGTGCCCAGGCCGAGGCCGATTTGATGATCCCGGTGGCCAAGATCTGGTGCACGGAGGCGGGGGTCGAGGTCGCCTCGACCGGCATCCAGGTGCATGGAGGCATGGGGTATGTCGAGGACACCGGCGCCGCGCAGCATCTGCGGGATGCCCGCATCGCGACCATCTACGAAGGCACCACGGGCATTCAGGCCAATGACCTGGTCTTCCGAAAGATCCTGCGCGACGGCGGCGCCGTCGCGCAGGCGTGGCTTGACGAGCAGCGATCCCTGGCGCGGCGGCTCGGCGGCCGGTCGACCCGATCCGGCGATGCGCCGGCGACGATCGCCGCACGGCTGGATGACGGCCTCCTGGCGCTCTCCCGCGCCACCCAGTGGGTGCTGGAGCACGGCAGCGGCTCAGCCCGGGCGGTGGCGGCCGGAGCGGTGCCCTATGCCCGCATGTTCGGCGCGGTTGCGGGCGCTGCCGTCCTGGCCCGCGCCGGGCTCGCCGCGATGGAGCGCGAGGCGGATGGCGCCCTCGACCGCGGAGCCGTCCGGGCCCGGCTGCTGGCCTGCCGCTTCTTCGCCGAGACGCGGCTTCCGGGGGCCGCGGGGCTGCTCACCGCCGTCACCGAGAGCCACCATGGCGCCTTGGCGTACGACGAGGCGGAGCTTTAGCGGCGCGACCACTGGGTACGGGAATGCTCGACCTTTATCCGCTGACCGGCCGTCTGCTGCGCTCGCTGCCGTCGGAGACGGCGCACGCGTTCGGCCTGTGGGCGCTGCGCCATGGTCTGGCGCGTCGCCCGGCCAATGCCGCCGATCCGGTCCTGGCGGTCGAACTGTGGGGCCGGCGCTTCGGCAACCCGCTGGGGCTCGCCGCCGGCGTCGACAAGAACGCCGAGGTCATGGCGCCGGCGCTCCGGCTCGGCTTCGGCTTCGTCGAGATCGGCACCGTCACGCCCCGGCCCCAGCGCGGCAATCCCGCGCCGAGGCTGTTCCGTGTGCGGTCCCGGCAGGCGCTCATCAACCGGCTCGGCTTCAACAACGCCGGGCTCGCGGTCGTCGCCGAGCGCCTGCGCGCATACCGGGCCCAGCCGCACCGGCCATTGGGCCCGGTCGGCGTCAACATCGGCTGCAACCGGGACAGCGAGGACCCGGTTGTGGACTACCGGGCCGGGATCGAGGCGCTGGCCGGCTTGGCAGACTACCTCGCGATCAATGTCTCCTCCCCCAACACGCCCGGCCTGCGCGCCCTGCAGGGCCGGTCCGCGCTCGGCGCGCTTCTGGAGACGGCTCTGGACGCCCGTGCCCGCAGCGGCCACGCAACGCCCTTGCTCGTCAAGATCGCCCCGGACCTCGACGACGAGGCCTGCGCGGCCATTGCCGAGACCGCGCTCGGGCTCGGCGTCGACGGGCTGATCGTTTCGAACACGACGGTCAGCCGGCCGACCGATCTGCCGTTGTGGGCTCGTGCGGAAGCCGGCGGCCTGAGCGGCCGTCCGCTGATGCAGCGGGCGACCGATCGCCTGCGGCTGATGGCCGGGCTGACCGGCGGCCGGTTGCCTCTGATCGGCGCCGGCGGCGTGGCGAGCGGCGCCGACGCCTATGAGAAGATCCGTGCCGGCGCCAGCCTGGTGCAGCTCTATACCGCGCTCATCTACGGCGGACCGGCCCTGCCCGGCCGGATCCTCGAGGATCTGACCGGGCGGCTGCGCGCCGATGGCTTCACCTCGGCCGCCGAGGCGGTGAACGCCGATCGCCGCCGGCCCGCGTCGGTCCCGAAGGGCCAGGCGGCGCCAATGCCGGACGCCGGGGAGAGCCCGGCCCGGCAGCCGGCGTGACGGCGTCCGGGAGGAGGCCGCGGCCGCGCGGCTGGCCTGTGGTGTTTTCGTGCCCTCCGCGATCCTTCGAGGTCGCAAGGTCTCTCGGGCCTATCGCCGGTCCGGCAGATCGGTTATAACGCAGTGCAGCACGGCCATGCTCCGCGCCCGCGACGCCGGGCGGGCCGGCAGGTGCGCAGCGCGGTGACATTGACTCGGGGCCGGGCATAGGCCACGTAGCTGACGTGGGATAGCAAGGGCCAGCGCCGCGATGGAGCGCGTCGGCGCGCTGGCGGGCCGCTGATCACGCTGCGGTCGAAAGGCCCGGCTTCCGATAAGCAGGCGAGCGACGAGATGCCGGAGCGCCCCCATGGCGCCGCCGTCCGCGAGTCGCTGGCCACCGGAAGCGCTGAACTTGAGCCGCCCGCGCGCCCTCGCGCAGGCCGTAGTCCGACACCAGACGAAGGAGGATCAGGCTGATGGATCAACCGCTCAACGGCCGGACCATCGCTATCCTCGTGGCTAATGGCTTCGAGGAAATGGAAATGACCGAGCCCCAGCGGGCGCTGCTCGGCGCCGGGGCCACCCCCAAGATCGTGTCCCCCGAGCAGGCTCTCGTGAACGGCTGGCTCGGCCGGGCCTGGGGTCATTACTTCCCGATCGACGTGTCGCTGTCTTCCGCCCTGGCCGCCGATTTCGACGGGCTGATCATCCCGGGCGGCAAGCGGAGCGCCGACAAGCTGCTGACGCTCGCGCACAGCAAGCGCTTCATCCGCGGCTTCGCCGACGGCGGCAAGCCGATCGTCGCCATTGGCCACGCGCTGACGCTGCTGGCCGATGCCGAGCGGCTGTCGGGGCGCCAGGTCGCGGCGGACGAGACGGTCACCGCGGCGATCGGCGAGGCGGACGCCACCGTCTCCGAAGAGGCTCTGGTGGTTGACCGCAACCTCCTGTCGGCGAAGGACGATGTCGATATGGAGGCGCTCAAGCCGGCAGTGGTGAAGCTGATCACCGAGGTGACGGAAAGCCTGGACGCCGCCGCCTGACCCGGGCGCGCCTGCTTTCGACGTCGCGGCAACGCCGGCCCCCGGGGCCGGCGTTTGGCGTTTCACGGATCGGCGTTCCATGGGCAGGCGGTCATGGCCGGGCCTTGGGAGTCGGCGTCTCCCAGTAGTGGCAGGCCGCCCGGTGGCCGGGGCCAACCTCGTGGAGCGGCGGTGGCACCGCGGCGCAATGGTCCGTCGCCTTCGGACAGCGGGTGCGGAAGACACAGCCGCTCGGCGGATGGACCGGGGACGGCGGGTCGCCGGCAAGCACGAGCCGCCGCTTGGCCCGTTCCGCGTCTGGATCCGGCAGCGGCACTGCGGAGACCAGCGCCTGGGTGTAGGGATGCCGCGGCTCGGCGTAGACGGCCTCGCGCGGGCCCAGCTCGACCGGCCGGCCCAGGTAGAGCACCAGGATCCGCCGGCTGATGTGGCGCACGACGGACAGGTCGTGGCTGATGAAGATCAGGGACAGGGCCGACTCGCGTTGAAGCCGCATCAGCAGGTTGATGATCTGCGACTGGATCGAGACGTCGAGCGCCGAGACCGGCTCGTCGCAGACGATCAGCCGCGGGCCCGGCACCATGGCCCGGGCGATGCCGATGCGCTGACACTGGCCGCCGGAGAACTCGTGCGGATAGCGGTTCATCAGCCCTGGAGCGAGGCCGACCCGCTCCAGGGCTTCGCGCACCCGCTGGCGTCGAGCCGCGGCGGCGAGGCCGGGCTCGAAGGTCAGCAGCGGCTCGGCGATGATCTCGCCCACGGTCATGCGCGGGTCGAGCGAGGCGAGCGGATCCTGGAAGACGATCTGCAGCTCGCGCCGCCGTGCCCGCAAGGCGGCCGGCCGGAGCGCTGCCAGATCCTCGCCCCGCCACAGCACCTGGCCGGCGGTCGACGGGATCAACTGCAGGATCGCGCGGCCCAGGGTCGACTTGCCGCAGCCGCTCTCGCCGACCACCCCCAGGGTCTCGCCGGGACCCAGGTCGAAGCTGACCCCGTCCACGGCGCGCACGACCTCGCGACGCCGGGACAGCAACGGCTTCGGCAGCGGGAAATGGACCTTCAGGTCGCGAACCGCGAGCCACGGCTCCGATCCGGCTTCCGCGGTCACGGGTCCTCCAGATGGCAGGCCTTGGTCCCGCGTCCGGCCGGGCGCAGCGCCGGATCCTCCGCGGTGCAGCGATCGAAGGCGTGGCGGCAACGCGGTTGGAAGCTGCAGCCCGGCGGCAGGCGCTCCGGGCTCGGCGGCTGGCCGGGAATCGTCGGCAGCAGAGTTTCTGCCGCGCCGGACAGACGCGGCATGCTGGCGAGCAGCGCCCCGGTGTAGGGGTGGCGTGGCTGGTAGAACAGGTCGCGCACGGGCGCGCTCTCGACGATCCGGCCGGCGTACATGACCGCGACCCTGTCGGCGAGGCCGGCGATGACGCCCAGGTCATGGGTGATCAGCACGATGGCGGTGTGCAGTTCGCGCCTGAGGTCGGCGAACAGCTCCAGGATCTGCGCCTGCACCGTGACGTCCAGCGCTGTCGTCGGCTCGTCGGCGATCAGCAGATCGGGCTCGCACAGGAGCGCCATGGCGATCATGACACGCTGCCGCATGCCGCCGGACAGCTCGTGCGGATAGCCCTCCAGTCGGCGGGCGGCATCGGGGATGCGGACCCGATCGAGCAGCTCGACGGCGCGACGGCGGGCCGCACGTCCGGTCATGCCCTGATGGCGGGTGAGCACCTCGGTCATCTGGGTGGCGATCGTTAGGTACGGGTTGAGCGAGGTCATCGGGTCCTGGAAGATCATGGCGATGCGCGCGCCGCGGATCCGGTTCAGCCGCTGCGGCGGCAGGCCGATCAGCTCGGCGCCGCGAAAGCGCGCGCTTCCCGTGGCGCGGCCGTTGCTGGCCAGCAGGCCCAGGACCGCCAGGAAGGCCTGGCTCTTGCCGCAGCCGCTCTCCCCCACCACCCCGAGGGCTTCCGCCTCGCCGATGGCGAAGGACAGGCCGCGCACGGCCGGGACCGGCCCGTCCGGCGTGTCGAAGCGCACCTCCAGATCCTCGACCGCGAGCACCTCGTTCGCCGGGTCCGGGTCGGCCGAGGGGGCGGCGCGGTCGTCGATCCGCGCGGCCTCGGCCGGCGCCGGGACGGGCCTGGCGCGCGATGCGTGCATTACCGGTCCCGCGGGTCGAGGGCGTCGCGCAGCCCGTCGCCGATGAAGTTCAGGGAATAGAGCGTCGCCGCCAGGAACAGGGCGGGGAAGAGCAGCATCCACGGCGCCGATTCGAGATTGTAGGCGCCCTCGCTGATCAGCACGCCCCAGCTGGTCAGCGGCTCCTGCACGCCGAGCCCGAGAAAGCTGAGGAAACTTTCGAACAGAATCACCGTCGGCACGGTGAGCGTCGTATAGACGATCACCGGGCCGAAGGCGTTCGGGACCACATGGCGGCGCACGATGGTCACTGGCCGCACGCCGGTCGCCCGGGCCGCCTCGATGAACTCGCGGCGCTTGATGCCGAGCGCCTGGCCGCGAACGATCCGGGCCATGTCGAGCCAGGTCACGGCGCCCACAGCGACGAACATGAGCAGAAAGTTCCGCCCGAACACGACGATCAGCAGGATCACCAGGAAGATGAAGGGCAGCGAGTAGAGGATGTCCACGATCCGCATCATGATGTTGTCGACGGCGCCGCCGAGGAAGCCGGCCAGCGCGCCATAGGCGACGCCGATCATCAAGCTGACCATCGTGGCGGTGAGCCCGATGGCGAGCGAGACTCGGCCGCCGATCAGCGTGCGGGTCAGCAGGTCGCGGCCGTTGCGGTCGGTTCCGAAGGGGTAGAAGCCGTCCAGCGTCGGGGGATGGCCGATCTTCGTCCAGTCGATGTCGGCGTGGCCGTGCGGCGTCAGCCACGGCCCGACCACGCACAGAAGGGTGATGATCGTCAGCACGACGGCGCCGGTGACGGCGGCGCGGTTGCGGCGCAGCCGGCGCCAGGCGTCCTGCCACAGGCTGCGGCCGCGCGCGGCCTCGAGCGGCCCGGGCGTCACGCCCGGTGTCGTGTCGGTCATGGGCGGCGTCCCGACGGCATCACGCGTTCCGGCCTTAGTCGTACCGCACCCGTGGGTCGAGCAGGGTGTACATCAGATCGACGATCAGATTGAAGATGATGATGGCGACCGCGAACACGATGACCGTGCCCATCACCAGCGGATAATCACGGTTGAGGGCGCCCTGTACGAAGTAGCGGCCGATGCCGGGGATGCCGAAGATCTGCTCGATGACGATCGACCCGGTGATCAGCGCCGCTGCCGTGGGCCCGGCATAGGAGACGACCGGCAGCAGCGCGCCCTTGAGCGCATGGCGCCAGAGCACCAGCCCTTCCGACAGCCCCTTGGCGCGCGCGGTGCGGATGTAGTTCTGGCGCAGCACCTCGATGGTGCTGCCACGGGCCAGGCGGGCGATGTAGGCGATCTGCGGCAGCGCCAGGGCGGCCACCGGGAGGACGAGGTGCGCCGGCGCGCCGCCGCCCCAGCCGCCCACCGGCAGCCAGCCGAGATAAAGGCCGAACAGCAGGGTGAGGAGCGGCGCCATGACGAAGTTGGGGATGGCGATGCCGGCCATGGCGACGGTCATGGTCAGGTGGTCGGCGGCGGTGTTCTGATGCAGCGCGGCGAGCGCGCCGAGCGCGGTGCCGGCGACAAGGGCGAGGATGAGCGCCGTGCCACCGACCTGGATGCTGGGCGGCAGGCCGGCGGCGATGAGGTCGCTGACGGTGAAGTCGCGGATCCGGAGCGACGGGCCGAAGTCGCCCTGCAGGACGTTGCCGAGATACAGGGCGAATTGCACCGGCAGCGGCTTGTCCAGGTCGTAGCGCGCGGCGATGTTGCGCTCGATCTGCGGCGGCAGTGCCCGCTCGCCGTCGAACGGGCCGCCCGGGGCGATCCGCATCATGAAGAAGGCGAGCGCCACGATCACCAGCAGGATCGGGATCGCCTGCAGCAGGCGGCGGATGGTGTAGCTCAGCACGGCCCGACGCCGGTGGCGGGCGGCGGCGCCGGCGAGGCGTGGCTCGGGCGGACGACAGGCGAGGGCATGCGGGCCTCGGCGGAACGGTCGGGCGTCGCCGTGCTCCACCCGACCTGCGATGGTCGCCCGAGCTTAGGCGCGCAGGGCGGGCGGAGCGCAAGCAAATCCCGACACGGACGTTACCGCAGCATGGCGGCCCGCTCGTCGTCGTCGATCGACAGCCAGCGCGTGCGATGGCGGTCATCCGGATTGTCGACCCAGCCCTGGACGTAGGGGGCGACCAGCCAGTACGACACGTAATAGTAGATCGGGATCAGGGCGTGATCGTCCAAGGCGATCTGCTCGGCCTGGCGCATGACCTCGGCCCGGGCCGCGGCGTCCAGCATGGTGTCGGACCGGTCCATCAGCGCCTGGAACTCGGTATCGGACCACTGGCCGTAATTGAACTCGACGCCGTCCTCGAGCAGGTAGAGGAAGTTCTGGGCGTCCCCGTAGTCCGCCAGCCAGCCGGCCCGCGCGACCTGGAAGTCGTGCTCCTGAAGGTCGTTGTAGTGGGTGGCGACATCGGTGTTGAACAGCTCCACGTCGACGAAGATGTCCTGCCACATGGCGGCCATGGCCACCACGACGCGCTGATGCTCCTCGGCCGTGTTGTAGCGCAGGGTGAAGCGCAGCCGGTCGTCCTCGCCGTAGCCGGCGTTGGCCATCAGCCGCCTCGCCTCGGCCAGGCGCTCCTCCATGGTCATCCCGGCATAGGGCGCGACGGCGGCCTCGTAGCCGGCGATCGGCGGCACGAAGCTGGTCGCCGGAACCACCCCGGTGCGCAGCACCTGGTCGGTGATCGCCCGGCGGTCGATGGCCAGGCTCAGCGCCGCGCGCACCCGCTGGTCCTGGAACAGCGGGTCGCCGTGATTGATCGGGAAGTAATAGATGCCGGTCTGCGGGGCGATGCGATGGCTGTCCGGCAGGGTTTCCCGGATGAAGTCGAGTTGCTCCGTCGGGAACTCGTAGTTGACGTCGAGCTCGCCGGCGCGGAAGCGGCGCAAGGCCGCCGCGCGATCCTGGGTCGGGTAGTAGTACACCCGGTCGATCGCCACGTTCTCGGCATCGTAGAAGCGGTCGTTTCGGGTCAGCAGCACGTGGTCCTGCGGGATCCACTCGGCCAGGGTGTAGGGGCCGTTGCTGACCATGGTGCCCGGCCGGACCCACGCATCGCCATGCTCCTCCACGACGTGCCGCGGCACCGGGTAGGAGCTGTAATGGGTCATCAGCTCGAGGAAGTAGGGCGTCGGGTTGGCGAGCGTGATCTCCAGCGTGCGATCGTCGAGCGCCCGGACGCCGAGTTCGGCGTCGGCATCGCCACGGTTGAGCGCCTCCGCGCCGGCAATCGGATAGAGGATTGAAGCGTACTGGGCGCCGAACGCCGGATCGAGGATGCGGTCGAAGCCGAAGACGAAGTCATGCGCCGTCACCGGCACCCCGTCCGACCAGGTGGCGCCCTCCCGCAGCGTGAAGGTGTAGACCCGCCCGTCCTCGCTGATGGTCCAGCTGGCGGCGGCGCCCGGGATCGGGTTCGCCGCCGCGTCGTCGGTCAGCAGGCCGACGAAGAGGTCGCTGATGATGAAGTCCTCGATGTTGATCGAGGCCCGGTGCGGGTCGAGCGTGCCCGGCTCGTCGCCATTGCCGCGATGCAGGACCGTCTCGGCCGCCGCCGGCGCGGGGACGAAGGCCATCGCCGTTGCCGCGAGCGCGCACCACGCCAAAATTCGGCAATATAGCCGCATGAATACCCCCGTGACTAGATCTCGTCGCGCAAGGCAGTCCACCGGGACGGGCTCCCGGGGCTGCTGCGTCCTCTAAGCGTTAGCCGCCGAACGGTACCGTTCGGCGGCTTTCTTGCCAACCGGGGGGTATGTTTAAAATTTTAATACAATTCAGGTGTGGCCGGCGGGCGTCGCTCCCGCAGCTCGAACGTGATCCAGACCAAGAGAGTGAACAGGACGACGGCCCCGGCCTGGTGCGCGGCGCCCAGCCAGACCGGCACCTGCGCCAGCAGCGCGGCGATGCCCAGGCCAACCTGCAGCCCCGCCATGCCGAGGCCGAGACCGAGGAGCGCGCGGGCCCGGCCGGTCGGCGCCGCCCTCCGTCCCGCCCACCACAGCAGAAGCACGGCGAGGGCCGTGCCGACGCCGAGCCAGCGATGAACGAACTGAACGAGCGCGGTGTTCTCGAAAAGGTTGAGCCAAGCAGGCGTTATGGCCCAGCCCTCGGGCGGCAGGAAGCGGCCGGCCATCAGCGGCCAGGTGTTGTAGGCGAGGCCGGCGTCGAGCCCCGCGACCAGCGCGCCCCAAACCACGGTCACCGCGAGCAATCCGACGCTGCCCGTGGCGAGGCGGCGCAGGAAGCGGGGCGCGGCGGCGCGCGGCCGGCGATCCAGCAGGTCGAGCGCCAGCCAGACGAGCAGGCCGTAGATGACGAAGGCGAGGCCGAGATGCAGCGCCAGCCGGTACTGGCTCACGCTCGGCCGGTCGACCAGGCCGCTCTGCACCATGAACCAGCCCATCCCGCCCTGCAGCGCCCCCAGCGCCAGCAGGCCGAGCAGCTTCATCCGCAGAAAGCGTACGTGGCGGACGGTGCCCAGCGCGCCGCTGGCCCAGAACCACAGGAGCGGCAGCGCAAAGGCGAGGCCGATCAGCCGTCCCCACAGACGGTGCAGCCATTCCCAGAAGAAGATCTCCTGGAACTGGGCGAGCGACATGCCGGCGTTCTTGATCCGGTACTCGGGCGTCTCGCGGTAGAGGTTGAAGACGCGCTGCCACTCCGCCTCGGTGAGCGGCGGCAGCGCGCCGATCAGCGGCCGCCATTCGACCATGGACAGGCCGCTCTCGGTCAGCCGGGTGATCGCGCCGATCACCGTCATGGCGAAGACCATGCCGGCTGTGGCCAGGAGCCACACGGCGATCGGCCGGGCGGCGTCGCGATAGGGGCGGGCGAGAGGCGCGGAGACGGCGGTCACTGACAGGAATCCCGGGTGGCAGGGCGCCCTCCGAATATGAGCGGGCGCCGATAGGCGGTCAAACGCCCGGCCCGCGGTCCGCCGTCGCGCGCCGCCCACGCCGCCGGCCGGCCGGCAGGGTGGCCCGGACGTCACCCTGTGCCTTGACGACCACTGCCGGTGACCGCGCCGGCCCGGTCGGATGGGGACCTCGCATCCAGGGCTGATCGTCGAGGGGCGGTCGCGCTCGACCGAATCGGAGAAGGGGCGGTCGACGCTGACCGATCACCGGACCATCCCTCGGTGCGGAAGATCGTGCTGCTCGACCGGACGACCCGTTTGCCGTTCCATCGACGCCCGAACGGCCGCCGCCGGCGGACAGGCCTGGTGCCGGCAGGCGACCGGAGGCTCCGGCTGGCATGCCTCTGGCCGGGAGGCACCAAGGCATCGCGGTGCCGCTTGCCTTAACCGAAAGCGTCCTCACGTGACGGGCGTCACGCGAGCTATCGGTCCGACGAGCGCTCCTCCCGCTTCTGCTCGGCGCTGGCGCTTTCAATCGTGCGCACGAACAGCCGCTCGCTGAAACCCGAGGCGAAGGCGACAACGAGGTACATGGCCGCGTTGTCCGGCAACTGAGCGCCGAGCAGGCTGGAGATCAGGCCGAAGACGACGACGAGGGCCGAGACGGCGCCGATGAAGGGCCTCGACAAGGTGACGGCGGCGGCGGCCAGCCGCTCGGTCGCCCGGCGTTCGGTGGCTTCCTGATCGTCGCCTGTGGAGGAGAAGGATCGGAGGGCGCTGGCGATGGCGCCGAGGGCGCCCATGGTTGCGATGGCTACATAGAACCACGTCATGGCCGCCCTGTCGGACACCTGAAAGCGCGCGTCCAGCCACCTCTTGAGGAAGTCGCCGAAACTCGAAGCATCGGTGACCGCACCAGCGTCGGGGCTGCTGCAAAAAAGCGAAATCCCGAGGACCACCAATAGCGCCATCAGGAACAACGATAAAATCCATATCTGGGAACGCGTCAAGGCAATCACATAATATCTGGTTTCGAGTCGCTCATCGCGGAGTTCCATGGCTTTTTGGATCGACTGTGCTCTTGCCTCGCGGTCACTTGTGGCCCTGGCCTGGTCCGCGAGACAGGCAATGGCGGCTCCGCGCCAGTTTCGGAATTTGGCCTTGTCTTCACCTTCCTTCTTGAGCGCCAGGGCGAGCGGGCCGAGCTCGGCTTCTGTCATGGCCAGAACCTCGGTCCGCTTGGCGGCGTGAAGGGCGATCCACCCTTCTTCGATGCGTTCCCGCTTGAGGGATCGCAGGCTGGCGCGGCAAAGCACCAGGGCCGTCGACACGTGCTGCCGATCCGCACGGGTGAGCGCCTCGGCATTCCGGCGGCGGTGCAACTGCGCGTACGACCCCTGAAGATCGCCGAGCAGCCGGGTCGCTTTCGGCGACTTGAGGAACAGCCAGCCGATGGGGGAGGCCCTTTCCGAGCCGATGAAGTCGTCGGCGGGCGGATGGTCCTCGCGGTCCTGCGCCTCCGCGGCGCGAGCAGGGTTCGGGGCTGCCGAGTCTGACATGGCGGATCCAAAAGGCTTGGGCCGACCGGCTTGCGGCTAATTCACGGGATCAAGGCAATCAATCCGGACAAGCATACCGCTGATTGGCGAAAATTGGGAGAATATTGCGCGTCTGAGCCCCGGCAGGCCGCCGCGCGGGACGGCCGCAGCAGGCAGAGGACCGAGGCGCGGCCGGCCGACTCGAGATCAACGGCGGCGGTTGACGTCCGGCCCCGGGGCGGTGCCAATATCGAGGCCGAGTGGTCATCAAGGCCGGGTGGCCGTCCGTCGTGAACGGCGGTAGGGCTGCGGCAGCGGACGAGCGAGCGTCATGATCGAGCGGGCCGACGGGCGACCGGTCGCCTACCAGGACGTCCTGTTCGACGTTGCGGACGGCGTCGCCACGATCACCATCAACCGGCCGGACCGCCTGAACGCCTTCCGCGGGCGGACCTGCGAGGAGCTGATCCACGCCTTCCATCGCGCCGGCTGGGACCGCTCGATCGGCGTGATCGTGCTGACCGGGGCCGGCGGCCGGGCCTTCTGCACCGGCGGCGACCAGGCGGCGCATGAAGGCCAGTACGATGGCCGCGGCACCATCGGCCTGCCGCTCGAGGAGTTGCAGGGCGTCATCCGCGAGGTGCCCAAGCCGGTGATCGCCAAGGTGCGCGGCTACGCCATCGGTGGCGGCAACGTGCTGGCGCTGCTCTGCGACCTCACGATCGCCGCCGACACCGCCGTGTTCGGGCAGGTCGGCCCGCGCGTCGGCTCGGTCGACCCCGGCTTCGGCACGGCCTACATGGCCCGGGTGCTGGGCGAGAAGCGCGCCCGCGAGGTCTGGTTCCTCTGCCGCCGCTACTCGGGCGCCCAGGCGGTCGCCATGGGCCTCGCCAACATGGTCGTGCCGGAGGCCGAACTTGATGGCGAGGTCGCGCGCTGGTGCGCCGAGATCCTGGCGCTCAGCCCGACGGCGCTGGCCATCGCCAAACGCTCCTTCAACGCGGACACCGCCCACATCGCCGGGCTCTCGGCCATGGGGCTGCACGAAGTCAGCCTGTTCTACCAGACCGAGGAGTCGCGGGAAGGCGTGCGTGCGTTCCAGGAAAAGCGGCCGCCCGACTTCGGCCGGTTCCGCCGCCGGGACTGAGCCGTCCCGGTTGGCACGCCCGCTATTTACACTGATTCTTTGTTTATTGTGCCAAATTTACCTTTCGGCCTGTTTACATCCTCCGGACATTCCCACCTAATGGGAGGCATTCCGCTTCCTTCTCCATGCGGAGTCTGTACAATGCCCGATGCGCGCGCCCCCGACACACCGAAGCCGGCGGCACGGAAATCCGCCAAGCCGTCCGAGGTGGAGACCGCCAAGCTGGAGAGCCGCCAGCTGCGTGGCACCGTGGCCGAGACGCTGCTCGACGAGACCACCGACCGCTTCGTCGAGAGCGACACGGCGCTGCTCAAGCATCACGGCATCTACCAGCAGTATGACCGGGACACCGCGACCGAGCGCAAGAAGCAGAAGCTCGACAAGGACTATCAGATGATGGTGCGCATGCGGGTGCCGGGCGGTCGGCTGAGCGCAGCACAGTATCTCGAGCTCGACCGGCTCGCGCAGCGCCTCGCCAACGGCACGCTGCGGGTCACCACGCGGCAGACCTTCCAGTTCCACGGCGTGGCCAAGGGGAATCTCCGCGAGCTGATCCACGAGATCAACGCGCAGCTGCTCACCACCATCGCCGCTTGCGGCGACGTGGTCCGCAACGTCATGGCGACGCCGGCGCCGATCAAGGATCCCGTGCACGAGACCCTGGAGAGGGTCGCCCGGGTGATGTCGCGGCATTTTGAGCCCCGCACCACCGGCTATCACGAGATTTGGGTCGAGGGCGAGAAGATCGATCCCGCCAAGGTGCTGGCCGGCGCCGAGGACTGGGCTCCGGTCGAGGAGCCGATCTACGGCGACGCCTACCTGCCCCGCAAGTTCAAGATCGCCCTGGCCACGCCCGACGACAACTCGGTCGACGTGCTGTGCAACGACATCGGCCTGATCGCCCTGTTCGACGGCGAGCGGCTCGAGGGCTTCAATGTCTGCGTCGGCGGCGGGCTCGGCATGACCCACAACAAGCCGCAGACCTATCCACGCCTCGCCTCGCCGCTGCTGTTCGTCGAGCCGGACGGGGTGCTCGGCGCGGCCGAGGCCATCGTCACGGTGCAGCGTGATCACGGCGACCGGTCGGACCGCAAGCACGCGCGGCTGAAGTACACCGTCGACGACATGGGGCTGCCCGCCTTCAAGGCGCGGGTCGAGGAGCATGCGGGGCGCCGCTATGACGAGCCGCGGCCGATGCCGCGCTTCCGCATTGTCGATCACCTGGGCTGGCACCCGCAGGGCGACGGCAACTGGTATCTCGGTGTGCCGATCCCCAGCGGCCGCATCACCGACGCCGGGCCGGCCCGCTTCCGCAGCGCCCTGCGCGAGGTGGCGGAGACCTTCGCCCCGAATTTCGTGCTGACGCCGCAACAGGATATGATCCTGGCCGACGTGCCGCCGGAGCGGAAGGACGCCATCGAGGCCCTGCTGCGCGGCCACGGCATCACCTTCAAGCAGGAGCTTTACCCGCTGGAGCGCTGGGCGCTTGCCTGCGTGGCGCTGCCGACGTGCGGCCTGGCGCTGACCGAGGCTGAGCGGGTGCGCGAGCCGATCGTCGCCCAGGTCATGGAGCGGCTTCGCAGGCACGGGCTGGAGGACGAGGTGATCAGCCTGCGCATCACCGGCTGCCCGAACGGCTGCGCCCGGCCCTATGCCGGCGACATCGGGCTGGTCGGCCGCATGCCGGGGCACTACGCGCTCTACGTCGGCGGCGACTTCGAGGGCACCCGGCTCAGCGAGCGGCTGCTCGACAAGGTGGCGGAGAAGGAGGTCGCCGAGGTGCTCGAC
Organism: uncultured Mycobacteriaceae bacterium; assembly: GCA_964613585.1. Classification (GTDB taxonomy): domain Bacteria; phylum Pseudomonadota; class Alphaproteobacteria; order DSM-16000; family Inquilinaceae; genus CAZTHL01. The sequence continues at coordinate 44,245 of CAZTHL010000006.1, forward strand.
CCGCTGCTCGCGGCATTCGCCACCGGTCGGCAGGGCGTCGAGGGATTCGGCGACTTCTGCAACCGTGTCGGCATCGAGCACTGCCGGCAGCTGATCCGCGACGCCATGCCGTCGGTCACCATCTGAGCGGCAGGTTCCGATGATCCCCGTCATTCTCGACCCGGAACGGTGCCGGCTGATCCTGGTCGGTCGCGGCGAGACCGCCGCGCGCCGCACCGGCCAGCTGCTCGAGGGCGGCGCGCGCGACCTGCTCGTGTTCTCCGACGCGCCGTCGCCGGCGCTCGAGGAGCGGGCGGCGGGCCGGCTGCGCCGGCGCCTGCCGGACGCCGGCGAGCTGTCGGCCGCCGCCGCGGTGTGGATCGTCGACCTGGAGTCCGCCGCCGCCCGCGATCTTGCCAATCTGACCCGTGCGGTCGGCACCCTGGTCAATGTCGAGGACGTGAAGGCGCTCTGCGATTATCACTCACCGTCCATTGTGCGGCGCGGCGATCTGCTGCTAACCGTGTCTACCAAGGGCCGCAGCCCCGGCCTCGCCGTGCGAATCCGCCGGCATCTCGAGCGGATGTTCGGGCCGGAATGGGCCGGCCGTCTCGACCGGCTGAGCGCCGAGCGCGACGCGTGGCGCAGCGCCGGGGCGCCGCTCGGCGAGGTGGCACGCCGCACCGAGGACTACATCGCCCGGCAAGGATGGCTTTGACATGCATGCTGTCGCGCACACGATCGCCCCGGTGCCCGAGCTCGAGGAGCGCGTCGAGGCCCTGCGCCGGCGCCATGACGGGCTCGACGGCGCCGAGCTGATCGCCGCGCTGACCGCGGATCCGGAGGTCGGGCCGCTGGCGCTCGTCTCCTCCTTCGGCGCCGAGAGCGCGGTGCTGCTGCACCTGGTCAGTCGTGTCGACCCCGGCTTTCCGGTGGTGTTCCTGGACACGCTCAAGCTGTTTCCGGAGACCCTGGCGTACCGCGACGCGCTGGCGGCGCGGCTCGGGCTCACCGACGTGCGCAGCGTCCAGCCGGCGCCGCGCGACCTCGACCGGTACGATCCGGACGGCGGCCTGTGGAGCATCGACGCGGATCTGTGCTGCCATATCCGCAAGACCGAGCCGCTGGAGCGCGCGCTCGCCGGCTTCGACGGCTGGCTGACCGGGCGCAAGCGCTTTCACGGCGGCAACCGGGCGGCGCTGCCGACCATCGAGGGCGACGTGCCGACCGGCCGGATCAAGGTCAACCCGCTGGCCACCTGGGACAGCGAGCGGCTGGCGCGCCATATGGGCGACCACGATCTGCCGAGGCACCCGCTGGTCGACGACGGCTACCTGTCGATCGGCTGCGTGCCGTGCACCCGCAAGGTCGCCGCGGGCGAGGACGTCCGCGCCGGCCGCTGGGCCTGGCTCGACAAGACCGAGTGCGGCATCCATGGCGAGGGCATCTGAGCCCCGGCCGCCGCCCAGGGCAGCCCCCACCCGGATGCCGCCACACAAAGGTCGCAGTGGTCGCCGCGTGCGACCGTTCCTAGAGTGACCCAACAGGGGGGCGCGCCACCGTCGCCGCCCCGACCGCGCGCCGCCGGCCGGGCCCGGGGCGCGCCCGAGGATGCCGCCGACGAGAGCCATGCCGTACGACGACACGCACGCCGCCGACGCCCTGCGACTCGGCCACGACCTGAGCTTCGAGGACCTGTACCGGCGCGACGGCCTGGTCGCCCTCGACACCCGGTTTCTCGAGCATTTGCGCGAGGCCGATGGCGGCCTGGCCGAGCGGCTGCGGGCGGCGCGCGCCGACCCCGAGGCGCTTGGCGACAAGGGGGAGAGCGAGCTGCTGATCGCTCTCGGGCCGCATCTCGAGGACTTCCTGGCGGATCTGTTCGGCATTCGCGCCGCGCTTGACGCGCTCATCGCCGAGCACTCCATGCTGGCGCCGCTCTACACGGTGAAGCGGCTGTTCGTGCAGCGCCAGGCGGCCAAGAAGGTCAAGCCGGCCGAGGTGGCCGGGGTCGACGGCGCGGCGCTGGAGGCGGAGCTGGCGGCCCGGCTCGGCGCGCCGGTGACGGAGCTCGGCTTCGCCGCGGCCGTGCAGCGCTGGCAGCAGGACGAGGCGGCGCACCGCGACGAGCTCGACCTCGCGCTCCGCTACGCCGGCTGGGCGCTGCACACCGAGGCGGGCCGGGCGCGCCACGGCGACGGGCTCCTGTTCCAGGTGCCGGAGAAGATCGACCCGCACCATCTGGTCGAGCTGGAGACGGCCGAGGTCGACGGTGCCACCGTGCTCGAGGGCCCGCGCGCACGCCGCCGGGCCCGGCACGGCTTCGCGCTCACCGACGAGGGCACCGATCTCGCCGGCGCGCTCGACGAGGCGAACTACTGCATCTGGTGCCACAACCAGGGCAAGGACAGCTGCTCCAAGGGCCTGCGCGACCGCAAGACCGGCCAGTTCCAGGCCTCGCCGTTCGGCGTGACCCTGGCCGGCTGCCCGCTCGAGGAGAAGATCAGCGAGTTCCATACCCTGAAGAAGGACGCGGTGCCGGTCGGCGCGCTGGCCATGATCTGCGTCGACAACCCGCTCGCCGCCGCCACCGGGCACCGGATCTGCAACGACTGCATGAAGTCGTGCATCTACCAGAAGCAGGAGCCGGTCGACATCCCGCAGGCCGAGACCCGCACGCTGAAGGACGTGCTCGCCCTGCCCTGGGGCTTCGAGATCTACTCGCTGCTCACCCGCTGGAACCCGCTCGACCTGCGCCGGCCCTATCCCAAGGCCGACAGCGGCTACAAGGTGCTGGTCGTCGGCCTCGGCCCCGCCGGCTTCAACCTGGCGCACCATCTTATGAACGAGGGCCATACGGTGGTCGCGGTGGACGGCCTCAAGATCGAGCCGCTGCCCGAGGCCGTGGCCGGGGTGCGCGAGGACGGCGCCCGCGCGCCGTTCCGCCCGGTGCGCGATCTGGCCGACCTGACCGAGGGGCTCGACGAGCGGGTCATGGCCGGCTTCGGCGGGGTCGCCGAGTACGGCATCACGGTGCGCTGGGACAAGAACTTCCTCAAGCTGGTGCGGCTCCTGCTCGAGCGGCGCGACCGCTTCGCCATGATGGGCGGCGTGCGCTTCGGCGGCACGCTGACGGTCGAGGACGCCTTCGCCATGGGCTTCGACCATGTCGCGCTGTGCGCCGGCGCCGGCAAGCCGACCTTCATCGGCATGCCGAACGCGCTCGCCCGCGGCGTGCGCATGGCCTCGGACTTCCTGATGGCGCTGCAGCTGACCGGCGCGGCCAAGGCCGACAGCGTCGCCAACCTGCAGATCCGGCTGCCCATCGTCGTCATCGGCGGCGGCCTGACCGCGGTCGACACGGCGACTGAGAGCCTCGCCTACTATCCGGTGCAGGTGGAGAAGTTCCTCGGCCGCTACGAGGTGCTGGTCGCCGAAAAGGGCGAGGCCGCCGTGCGCGCGGCCTGGACCGAGGAGGAGCGCGCCACGGCCGACGCGTTCCTGGCCCACGCCACTGCGATCCGGGCCGAGCGCGCCGCCGCCTCGGCCGAGGGGCGGGCGCCCCGGATCGCCGAGCTGTTGCGGTCGTGGGGCGGGGCGACCATCGTCTACCGCCGCCGGCTGATCGACGCGCCGAGCTACACCCTCAACCACGAGGAGGTGGCCAAGGCGCTGGAGGAGGGGATCTCCTTCGCCGAGCTGTTGGCGCCGGTGCGTGTCGAGACCGATCGCTTCGGCCACGCCGAGCGGCTGGTGCTGGCCAGGCAGCAGGTGGACGAGGCAGGCCGGGTGCAGGCCACCGGGGAGAGCGTGACCCTGGCCGCGCGCAGCGTGCTGGTCGCCGCCGGCACCCAGCCGAACACCGTGCTGGCGCGCGAGGAGCCGCACCTGGTCACCCTCGACGGACGCTACTTCCGGGCGCTCGACGAGGCGGGGCAGCCGGTGCGGCCGGAGACGGTGGCCAAGCCCGAGACGCCGCAGGTGCTGATGGCGCAGGTCGACGACGGCCGTGCCGTGTCCTTCTGGGGCGACCTGCACCCGAGCTTCAAGGGCAATGTGGTCAAGGCCATGGGCGGGGCCAAGCAGGGCTACCCGGTGGTCGGTCGCGTGATGGGCCGGCGGCCGCCGACCGCGCTGTCGGGGCCGGCGCTGATCCGGGCGGCCAACGACGAGCTGCGCGCGGTGGTGCATGCGGTCGAGCGGCTGACGCCGACCATCGTCGAGGTGGTGGTGCGGGCGCCCCGGGCGGCGCGCGCCTTCAAGCCGGGCCAGTTCTACCGCCTGCAGAACTACGAGGCGCACGCCCTCAGCATCGACGGCACCACGCTGGCCATGGAGGGGCTGGCCATGACCGGCGCCTGGGTCGACCGCGAGCGCGGGCTGCTGTCGACCATCGTGCTCGAGATGGGCGGCTCGTCCGATCTGTGCTCTCTCTTGAGGCCGGGCGAGCCTGTGGTGCTGATGGGGCCGACCGGCACGCCGACCGAGACGCCGGCGGGCGAGACGGTGATGCTGGTGGGCGGCGGCCTGGGCAATGCGGTCTTGTTCTCGATCGGCCAGGCGCTGCGCGCGGCCGGCAGCCGGGTGCTCTACTTCGCCGGCTACAAGCAGCTCGCCGACCGGTACAAGGTCGAGCAGATCGAGGCGGCGGCCGACCAGGTGATCTGGGCGTGCGACGAGGCGCCGGGCTTCATGCCGGGCCGGCCGGGCGACCGCGGCGTCGTCGGCACCATCGTCGAGGCGATCCAGGGCTACGCCGAGGCGGAGCCGGAGATTCCGCTCGCCGAGGTCGACCGGGTGATCTGCATCGGCTCGGACCGCATGATGGCGGCGGTGGGGGCGGCCCGCCACGGCGCGCTCAAGCCGTACCTGAAGCCCCGGCACGTGGCGATCGGCTCGATCAACTCGCCCATGCAGTGCATGATGAAGGAGATCTGCGCCCAGTGCCTGCAGCGGCACGTGGACCTGGAGACGGGCCAAGAGTCGGTGGTGTTCTCCTGCTACAACCAGGACCAGCCGCTGGACGCGGTCGACTTCGCCGGCCTGCACGAGCGCCTGGGCCAGAATTCCACCCAGGAGAAGCTGACCGCCCAGTGGATTGACCGCTGCCTGCGCGGCCTGGAGGTCCGCCCGGCCGCCGCGGCGGAGTGAGCCCGGCCGCCGCGGCGGAGTGAGCCCGGCCG